>NZ_JBHUHR010000031.1:159102-199444 GCF_042682445.1 Belliella marina | reverse complement strand
ATTGGCATCTCGCCTATTTCATCCAAAAAAATTGTCCCCCCATCTGCAAGTGTAAATTTACCCATTTTATTGGTCACAGCTCCGGTAAAAGCACCTTTTTTATGCCCAAACAATTCGCTCTCAATAAGTTCCTTGGGTAATGTAGCACAGTTTATTTTAATCAAAGGGCGATTTTTTCTTTTACTATTACTGTGTATGGCACTCGCCAGCAATTCCTTACCTGTCCCAGATTCACCTGTAATGAGTACAGTGGTGTCAGTATAAGCTACCTGATCTATCTTGGTCAGTACCTTTTTATAAGAATCACTGGTGTAAATAATGTTGTTGAAGTTGATTTTTCCACTGATTTCTTCCTGTAAATACTCATTTTCGACTTCCAGCCGATCTTTCAAGGACTTGATTTCTTCCAATGCTTCGCGCAATTCCAAATCACGTTTTTTCTTCACTGAAATATCCCTTACTACAGCACAACTGTAATCGACACCGTTGTACCTTAAATGACTTGCTGTTATATCAACCGGGAATTTTGTCCCATCCTTTCTGGAAGTCAGCCATTCAAATCGATGAATCCCCTTTTTCCTAAGCTCATCGAAATGAAACTCCCAAAACTCCTGTGTTATAAATGGATCCAACACAAACATATTAGAATTGTCAAGCTCTGATTTTGAATAACCTAATTTATCGATCAATGACTCACTGTAATGCAGCAGGTCTGCTTTATCATTGTATACATAAATAAGATCTTGGGCATTATCGATAATGGTTTTATAAAGTGTTAAGTTATTATCCCTTTCTTTTACCTCTGTAACATCCTGATAGACTCCCGATACTTTAAAAATCTTACCCCCTTTAAGAATAGGCTTTGTAATAGCTCTGATATATCTTGTCGGTGAATCCCTGGTTTCAAATATTTCATCAAAAGCAACCCCTTCTTTTATCAATTGATCAATCAAGGATTTGAACCTACTTACATTTTGAAATATATGTGCAATTTTTTGAGGGATTAAATCTTCTTTATTTTTGGTATTGAAAATATTTAAAGTGCAATCCGTAGCAAAAATGGACCCATCTTGTAAGTTTAGCTCCCAGCCTCCCATACTGCCTATTACCCTTGTATAATCAATTAAGTTTTTATAGAAATTAGACTCAGAGGTCTCCTTAAGAATAGCACATATAATCTTCATTCCATTAAATGAGAAACATTGGGCATAAACTTCTAGATTATAAAATTTTCCATTTTTTGTTTTGTGGGTAACCGGAAAATTAATGGTGCCTTTTGTGACAACTTCCTCCCAATGGTTTTTCCAGCTTTCTGGAGTCACCGTAACATTAATATCTGAGATCGAAAGTTTTGATACTTCTTTCTTTGTATATCCCATTGCTTGACAAAACATTTCATTGGCAAAAACAACTTTACCTTTGGAGTTTAACCATAACACTTCAAATGGCAATTTATCAATAACCAATTCCTTTAAATCTCTAAATCCTTCCATAATCATGTGCATTTTTTTGAAAGCGGTTTGTCAATTAATCTTTTCCAAGTGTTGTACCAACATTGAAAAACAATTTATAAAGCCTTAAAAACCCCATTTAAACACTTTGAAGGCAGTTTTCAAAAAATCCAAATTGAGATCAGGTTTTTTCCTAGTTTGCATAGACTCCAAAGGCATGGAGATTTTTAACATTAACCTCTATGGAGTTGGAGGTTGGTGACGCGGGAACAATCTTAGGTCAATGAATTCTTCTGGATTTTGATGTTCTATTTGTGAGTAAGTGAAAACCTATATAAAAACTTTTCAATAGGAACAATTTGTCCTATAGAGTTCCGAATCAATTTGAAGTTCAATGATTGAATAAAGCTCACTAAGGTCTAGCTCCGGGAGAACCTAAAATCACATCACCAGTTTCCTTGGAAAGTTCTATAAACAAGCCCATGTCGTTTGGTTTTGATGGTTTTTGGGTTGGATCTGAACCAGGTATCCCTACCGCCTTGATCAATTTGGCAAATCCACTTGGAGTGGCAATGGTGAGAGCTCTGTTTACTTTTTTTCCAGAAGCCCCTACAACATGGGGTGTATTGGGGAGGATAAAAAGATGTTCACCTGGGGTGAGCGTAATTTCTTCCTTGTTCAGATAGATGGTAAATTCCCCTTCCAACACATAAATCTGTTCTGTATATTTTGTATGCATGTGCAAAGGAGTTTCTATGTTTGCAGGAAATTGTCCTTCTATCAGGTCGTAAGCTGAATCTGTATGATGCTCGTCGGCAAGGATATGCAATTGAGTTCCGAATAACCAAAATTTTTGAGACATAAACTTTTCTTTAGATGTAAAATAATGAAATACCAAATGCCTTTTCTTTGAAGACTAAAACAGGCTCAATTGAAACCAACATCATCTCTGTCTATATAGGCTTATAAAAAAAAGTGCCAAACTACCAGAAAATCGACATATCATAGGATGATACTTTTAACAACTTCATAACAAATGTATTATCTAACGTCAATTTGTTTTCATATTTAGAATCAGTTCTCTTTGACTCCATTATTTTAGAGTTTTTTGGAGAAAACCCCATTCAAATGGATATCTGTAAGAAAATGGCTATGAAACAGTTGCCTGTGAAATTTAAGCAAATGTTTTAGAAAAAAATGACCGTAGATTTTTATCTTTACAAAACACCAGATTCCAAAGTAAAAGAATAATCAAATTTCTACTGAAAGGTAAATGATATTTCATTGATAAACATTGACCAGATGTTTAATGCTATGTTAAAAAATAGATTGTATGAACAGGGCATCATTAAAGCCAAGAGGAATTAGGGTAGATTAAATTTACCCATATGTGTTTTCATTCTTCCGGAATTTTCAGACATGCTTATTGTTTTTTTGCTTTTGGTCTCCTGATTGCTAAATATTCTTGATATGAGTCAAAGCCACCGCATTCTTTTGCATTTATGCATGTTTTTGCTATTTCCATATAGTCTGTATTCAATGCAGATTACACAAAGTGAATCAGATAGTCTTTTGAGATCTCTTTCTCAAAATAAACCTGATACCAATAAGGTGAAAATTTTGCTAAGTCTTGGGGAGTACCAGCTTTACAAACCAGGTGAGTTTAAAGAGGATCTGGATTCTGCTCTCAATTTTGCCAAGCAGGCTCAGGCATTGAGTAATAAATTAGACAATTATCAATTGGAAACCCAAAGCCTCAACCTTTTTGGCTCTATCTATTTGGAATTAAAAAATTTCAATTTAGCTATTGATTACCAGCAGAAAGCCATAGACCTAAGCTATAAACATGGAGACACCCAAGCAGAAGCAACCAGTTCTATGTTGCTAGCCAATGTTTTTAGGCAGAAAGGTGACCTAGAAGATGCCAGAAAGCAAGGGCAAAAGAGTATTGAACTTTCTGTAAACAATGGACACTTTCAACAAGCAGCTGACGCTTATCTGGAGATGGGCAAATCCTACGCTAACTACGGTGAGGAACTAAAAGAGAAAATCAAGTATTTTCAATTAGCAAAACAAGCTTATGGCCAAGCGAGCATTACTAAAAGTCAAGCCGACCTAGGAAAGGACTTAGGTGATTTGTACTATTTACAAGGAAGCTCAGCTCAGGCCTTGCTCGAACTCAAAAAGGCACTTTCCTTGTACCAATCTATTAACCATCAGCCTCTACAGGGTGTATATGATTTATTAGGAACCGTTTCTTGTGATTTAAGCGATTATCAAGAAGCGCTTAAATATGGACTGCTGGCGGTCGAGACGGCTGAATTGGTGAATGATACTTCGCTGCAGTTGTGTACCATTTACAACCGAGTTGGATTGACTTATTTTTACTTAAATCAATTCCAAAAAGCACACATTTATTTTGAAAAATCGTTGCGTGTTGCCCAAAATCACGATTACCAGCCTTCTATCATGATTGTGACATACAACATAGCGAATATCCTCGTCAAACTTGGCCAACCAGAAGTATCTGCACAATTACTCCTCAGTACAATCAAGCAGTATCCACCCCAAAACAAGAATGACAGTATAGAAACAGCTTCCCGCTTATTAGAAAGTTACACCCGACTAAAACAATACAATCTTGCCCAACCATATTACAAGCAGTTACTCAATCTTTCTGAGAGATTGGGCAAGTATGAGAGTATTCAGAAGATTAAGCACCATAATATACTGCGTTTTCTTGTGGAGAGTAAACAGTACGAACTCGCTCAAAAATACGCTGTTGAATTTGAAGAATTCTGCAGAGTTACAAATTATCTGCGAGGGCAAGTCGATGTTCAATTTTACAGGTTCAAGCTCGATTCCATGCAGGCCAACTATCCTTCGGCAATACGTCATTATCAACAATATAAGCTTCTGCAAGATTCACTAATGAATGAAACCAAAAACCGCCAGGTCGCCAGCCTGGAGGTGTTGTACGAAACCGAAAAGAAGGAGCAGGATTTAAAACTCAAAGAACAAAACATTACTACCCTAACACAGGAAAAGCAACTTCAACAAGAGCAAATAAAAAAAGAGAGACTCATACGAAATGGAATCATCGGGGGGGCTATTCTGCTGCTTTTATTGCTGGGAGTAATTTACAACCGTTACAGGCTAAAACAACAAAGCAATAAACTGCTACAAGCCCAGCAGGCCACACTTCAGGAGCAACAGCAGCAGATTCAGGAAAAGAATCAGGCACTAAAACAGCTTTTGGTGGAGAAAGAACGATTACTTAAAGAGATCCACCATCGGGTGAAAAACAATTTGCAGATTGTCATGAGTCTACTCAATTCCCAAGTAGCATCCTTGCAAGATAAAGTTGCACTGTCTGCAATCCAGGATAGCCAGAACAGGGTACATGCTATGGCACTAATACATCAAAAGCTATATCAGGCAGAAGGAGTCGCCCGCATCCCAATGAAAACCTATATCGAAGAATTAGTGGCTTACCTCCGAGACTCCTATGATCTTTCCCAGAAGGTAAGTTTCAAGCTGTCTATCGGACACATAGAATTGGATGTAAATATGGCTGTTCCATTAGGTTTAATAATCAATGAAGCCATTACGAATGCATTCAAGTATGCTTTTCCTGCAGAACGCTCCGGTGAGGTACATATAAGTTTGCTTCAAAAAACTGACACAAGCTATGAATTAAAGGTTGAAGATGATGGAGTAGGTTTACCTAAAGGGTATGATCCTTCCAAAAGCAGATCATTGGGAATGACACTAATCCATGGTTTTAGTGACCAACTTGGTGCAGAGTTAAATATAAAAAGTGGGCCGGGGATGAAGATACGTCTAATATTTATTGAAGAGAAAATAGATTACATTAAAAATAAAGTAGGTTATGTCAATTAACACCACAAACCAGATACAGCTTTCACAACAAACCATCTTAATAGTGGAAGACGAATTTGCGGTTGCCAATGACTTAAGGCAGATTCTCGAGAAAGCTGGCTACCGGGTTAGCGGCATTGCATTTACGGTAGCAAAAGCCATTGAACTCAAAAATCAGCAAAAGCCAGATCTGGTGTTACTTGATATTCTCCTCAAGGGTGAGCAAACAGGTATTGACCTAGCCAAGATACTGGGAGAAGATAATATTCCGTTCGTCTATGTGTCTGCCAATACAAATTCAAGTATTCTCGAAGAAGTCAAGACCACCCAACCATATGGATTTATCATAAAGCCTTTCCGGGAAAAAGATGTACTGGTTGCTTTGGAAATTGCACATTACCGGCATGCACATAGTATTGAAGTACGAATAAGGCAAGAACAAGCGCTTCAAATTGCTTTGACGGATGCACTTTCTGGAAATGCCCCTTGGGAGCAACGATTGTTGAAGGTGGCCAGGCTTTTCCAGCCCTACATTCCATTTGATTATTTTATTATCGGCTTGGAAAAAGACCAGTTTGTTGATGCCTATCGCTCCTGCAGTTTCTTCCGTCTAGGTAAAGATGAGTATCAGACTATCTGGACAGAAAATTTTCTACAGATGACCGGTCTAACGACAGAAAAGTACCAGGCATTGCGGGAAAAGATACCTGATTCGACAGAAGTTATTCTCAATGGAGATGAGTTTGAGGAAGTATGTCACCGTGACCCTCTCAAAAAGTTGATTGCCGAAACTTTCAGCTTGCAATCTAACTTGGTTATGCCTCATAATACAGCAACAAACGGCACTTTCTTTCTTTGTTTTTTCAGCCGCCAACCTAATATCTACCTGAAAGAACATCTTCATTTACTTGAACGATTAAGGCCTTCTCTTACATTGACTGTAGATCGATTGATGGCATTTGACCAAATTCAGCGACTGAGTGAGCAGTTGGATCAGGAAAACAAATATCTACTTGAGGAAGTAAAAACAAGCGCCAATTTTGAAGAGATAATCGGAGAAAGCTCTGCATTGGTGAATGTGTTTAAAAGTATCAGCCAAGTGGCTCCCACAGATTATACAGTGCTAATCCTGGGAGAAACAGGTACAGGAAAAGAGCTAATTGCCAGGGCAGTACATAACCGTTCTTCCCGTAAAGGCAAAGCGTTGATTAAAGTAAATTGTGCAGCCTTGCCACCTCAGCTTATTGAAAGCGAATTATTCGGTCATGAGAAGGGTAGTTTTACCGGAGCCACTGAAAAACGTATAGGAAAGTTTGAATTGGCACATGGGGGGACGATCTTTCTGGATGAAATTGGTGAGTTGCCACTGGAACTTCAGCCTAAATTGCTTAGAGTATTGCAGGAAAGAGAAATTGAGCGTGTTGGTGGCAAAGGTCCGATTTCTTTAGATGTAAGGATTATTGCTGCTACCAACCGTAACCTACATGCAGAAATATCTGCCGGCCGATTCCGATCGGATTTGTTCTACAGGCTCAATGTATTCCCTATTAAAATACCTGCTTTACGGGAAAGAAGCGAAGACTTGATGCCACTAGCTATACATTTTCTGAAAAAGGTCTCAAAGAAACTTGGGAAAAACTTAACAGGAATTTCTGACTCTTCGAAACAGCAGATGCTTAACTATCACTGGCCTGGAAACATACGTGAATTGGAACATTTGCTTGAGCGCGCAGCAATTATGGCTACCTCACCAGAAATTTCACTTGTAGAGCCATTGATACCTGTGTCTTCGTCAACTTCTGATCAGCCTGCGAGTGAAAGCCCTTCCCCACAAATTGTAAAGCCCCATATCAAGGCTGAAAAGGATAATATCATACAAGCTTTGAAAATCTCAAATTTCCGTATCCGTGGAAAAGGTGGGGCAGCTGAATTGCTGGATGTAAAACCAACTACTTTAGAGGCTAAAATGGCAAGGCTGGGCATTCAAAGGGAAAGGTAAACCATAAATCGGTAAGCAAAGAAATATCAATCATATTAACGTATGGATAACCTGCTAAATCAAATCTAAAGCATACCAATCAACAAGCTAACTACTACAACTGTTGCAGTTCACTTTACACTCCCAACTTTAGCCATAAAGCCTCTGATTTTCTCTATGATTTCATCCCCATCTTCTTCCAAAGCAAAATGTCCAGTATCATAGATATTATAATCAATATTCTTGACATCTTTCTTAAAAGCTTCTGCGCCGCTTTCGGGGAAGTATTCATCATTTTTTCCCCATACAATTAACATCGGAGGTTGATGTTTTCTCAAATATTGATGCCAATGAGGGTATAATTTCAGATTATTCTGGTAATCATACCACAACTTTATGGGCATTCGGTCTGGACATCCTTAGATAATCTAAATGCCAAGTATCAGGATTTACATTTTCAGGGTCTCTTGTTCCGTGAGTATACTGCCATTTTAAACCGTCTATTGTAAAAGCTGGTAACAAAGCTTCTTCAGTATTTTCATTTCTGTCTGCCCAAAATGCCCTAATTGAATCCCAGGCTGCTCCAAGCCCTTCTTCATATGCATTTCCATTTTGATTGATTATTGCGGTTACTCTTTCAGGATGCTTAGTCGCTATTCTGAATCCAATTGGGGAGCCATAATCCTGAATCATTAAAGCATAAGATGTTATTTTCTTCTTTTCTAAGAATGCATCCATAGTATTCGCAATGTTGTCAAAAGTATATTCATACACATCGGGAGAAGGGAAATCGCTATTTCCATAACCAGGATAATCAGGTGCAATGAGATGATAATCATCCGATAGCTGGTTCAATACTTTTCTATATTGATGTGAAGATGACGGGTAACCATGCAATAACACAATGGTTGGCTTATTGGTGTCCCCAGCTTCACGAAAGGCAATATTTAAACCATTTACTTCAAGGGTTTTATATTTTATCTTTTTCATTTTCGAGTATTTAAGTTTTTTATACTGGTTAATTAATAAAAAAAGGTTCTTAAAACTTTTGTAATCAAAAAGCTAAAACCTTTCAATTTTTGATGCGACCAATTCATCTACCATCCAATAAACATTTCCTGATTTGGGATTTATCAATTTTGATGGATACTTTTGATAGTTTCCTGTCCCTTCCAAAACCTGATACAGAGCATCAATTTTTTTCTCCCCAAAGACCAAGAAGATAATGTTTTTGGCTTCATTGATGAGTGGAGCTGTCAAAGTAATCCTATACATTTGCTGGGACTTCAAAAAGTACGCATCCACTTTTTTATTCTTAACTTCGAGAACAGCTTCTCCCGGAAACAAAGATGCGGTATGGCCATCCTCCCCCATTCCCAATAGTATTAAATCAAAATGCTTCCCTCCTTCCAAATGTTCATTAAGTAGCAATTCATAGGTATTAGCATATTCTTCAGGGGTTACTCCTTCTTTATACATGGGAAATATTTGGTCATTTGGAATGGAGATTTGATTTAATAAATCCCTGTAAGCCTCACCTGCATTGCTTAGGTTACTTTCTAATGGAACCCATCTTTCGTCTCCCCAAAAGACAAATACCTTCGACCAGTCAATTTTATCCCTGTATTTATCTGTTGTGAGTAGTTTGTAAAGCTCTTTTGGAGAAGATCCTCCTGTTAAAGCTATTGTGAAACGGTTTTTTTCAGCTATTGACTTGTTAGCAAGCTGCATAAACAGTTCAGCTACATGTTCATTCAATTCGATTATGGTATTAAATTTTTCAAGCATCCCTCATTTTTGTTTATCATTCTTTTTTATATCCATAGTCCAGAAATGTCCCTGCCTTGCAATCAAAGCTTCGGCTTTTTCAGGTCCCCAGCTACCAGCTACATAATTAGGGAAATCTTCACCACCTTTTTCCCAAGCCTGCTGAATTGTACTTAACACATCCCAAGCTTCTTCAACTTGATCTGACCTCATAAACAGCGTAGTGTCACCTAGCATTGCATCTAGAAGTAGTGTTTCATATGCCTCAGGGCTTTGGGTAGAACAACTATCGTAATTAAAAATCATCTCCGAGGAATTAAGATTCATCTCCAATCCCGTTTTCTTTGTCATGAAGCGTAACTTAATGTCCATATGTGGCTGAATGTTTATTGTCAGCCTGTTAGGTGTAAGGTTGTCGCTATGGCTTGTAGGGAAAGTCATATGGGGTACTGGCCTAAACTGGATATTTATAGATGAAGTTTTTTCCTGCATTCTTTTGCCTGTTCTTAGATATACTGGTACATCTTGCCATCTCCAATTATCTATGTAAAATTTAATGGCGGCAAATGTTTCGGTTTGTGAATGCCTATTGGTATCATTCTCGTCCCTGTAGCCCAAAACTTCTTTGCCTTTTATCCATCCAGAAGCATATTGGCCTCTCACTGCATAGTTGTGAACTTCTTCGATAGGAATTCTGCGAATAGCTTTCAAAACGTCCACCTTGCGATTTCTTATTTCTTCAGCTTCAAAAGTCACTGGTGGTTCCATAGCAATCATACAAAGAATCTGAAGTAGGTGATTCTGAATCATATCCCTCAGAGCCCCAGCACCCTCATAATAACCTCCACGATCCCCGATACCTACATCCTCAGCTACTGTGATCTGTATATAATCTATATAATTACGGTTCCACAGAGGTTCGAATAAGGTATTTGCAAATCGAAATGCCAAAATGTTTTGGACGGTTTCTTTGCCTAAATAATGATCAATCCTAAATATCTGGTCTTCATCGAAAAGTTCCTGAAGCATTTTGTTCAATGAGATTGCAGAATCTTTGTCATACCCAAAAGGTTTTTCTATGATTATCCTGTCTTTGTTTTGATCATCAACCAGTTTAAAGGATTTTAGGTTTCTGCAGACAGTTTCGATAAATTTGGGTGCAACAGAAAGATAATAAAGACGGTTTGCCCTCTGCCCCCATTCTTCTTCCAATTCCTCTATTTCATTCAACAGTTCTTTATAAGATTTTTGATCATTGATATTGGAAGGTAGGTAATTCAAGTTTTTTTTAAATTTCTCCCAAGATTCAGGTTCTGGTACTCCACTTCGTGAAAATTCGGATAAGCCATCAAACAATTTTATCTGAAAACTTTCATTATCCATTTCTGATCTACCCAAGCCATAAATAGCTAATTTATCTGGCATCCAACCATCCAAAAACAAATTGTAAAATGCAGGTATCAGTTTTCTTTTTGACAAATCTCCAGTACCGCCAAAAACTATAATGATGGTAGGCTCTGTTTTCTTTTCAGTTTTCGTTTTCATATTATTATCTCAGACTGATTATTCATCCCAATTCGTGTGAAAAAAGCCCTCCATATCTATGCGTTCATATAAATGTGCACCGAAATAATCTCTTTGGGCTTGGATTAAATTGGTTGGTAAAGTTTCGCTCCTTAAAGCATCAAAATAACTAAGTGAGGACATAAATACGGCCAGCGGTATACCTTTGTCTACCGCTATTTTTATGGTAGAACGTATTGCCGATTGATTCTTCTGCATAATGGAAGCTATCTGCTTATCTAACAATAGATTCGATGAATTAGGAGTTCTTCTGTAGGCATGCATAAAGTCATCCAAACAAGCTGCGCGGATTATACATCCACCTCTCCATATTTTCACTACTTCTTCAAGATTTAGCCCATAATCATACTCTTTTGATGCGACAAACAACTGGGACATACCTTGTGCATATACAGTCAACATTGCGAAATAAAAGGCATCTTTTAGAATAGAGACAATTTCAGTCTCACCAACATTTTCAGTGTTGTCCTTCCATATTAGGGCTTTGGAAGCTGCCATTCTTTCCATTTTGTACTTTGAAATATCCCGCATAGTTACTGCAGCATCAATGGATGGTACTGGTACCTGAATGTTCATGGCGTTTTGTGCTGTCCATTTCCCTGTGCCCTTGGCCCTTGCTACATCTGATATCAGGTTAATCAATCGTCGACCGGTTGTCTTATCCTCTTTTTTGAAAATTTCGGAAGTTATTTCCATTAGGAAAGATTGCAAGTCCGAATTATTCCAAGATTCAAAAACCTCCTGAAGCTTGTCATCCTTAAACCCAAAGCCTCTATGGAGAAGGTCGTAGGTTTCGGAAATCAATGCCATGATTGCATACTCAATACCGTTATGGACCATTTTGACATAATTTCCTGCTGAACCCCTTCCAAGATACGCGACACAGGGTTCGCCATTGACCTTAGCGGATACTGCTTCAAATATTGGTCTTAGTCGCTCGTACGATTCACGATGTCCTCCTGGCATCATACTGGGACCAAAACGAGCTCCCTTTTCACCTCCTGAGATTCCCATTCCAAAATAATGAATGTTTTTTTCTGTAAGTTCTGCCACCCTTCTGTCAGTATCTGTGAAAAAGGAATTCCCACCATCAACAATAATATCCCCTTCTTCCAAAAGTGGCATTATTGATTCAATCACCAAATCCACAGGTTTTCCGGCAGGCACCAATAGCATTATTGCCCTTGGCTTTTTTAAGAGCGTAACGAATTCTTCTGGCGACGTGGTACCTTTAATCAAATGTCCACTTGAAGCTTCCTTCTCTAAGGTTGATGCCTTTTCAGCATCCAAGTCTAGTCCTACAACACTAAAATGATGATCTGCCATATTAAGCAGAAGATTCCTTCCCATTACACCTAGACCAACAATCCCAAATTCATAATTTGACATAACTAGATTTATTTTATATATTTTCTAAAGCAATTGTTTTATTCAACCTTCTTTGAAAGCGTTCCTCTTCTATAAATTCAGCTTTCAGAAAGGTTAAGGTAATATCCCAAATCAGTTCGCTACCAATCACCCTTGCTCCCATACATAGCATGTTCATATCGTCATGTTCCACTCCTTGATGTGCTGAGTATGTTTCTGTAATTAAAGCAGCACGAACCCCTCTGATTTTGTTGGCAGCTATTGATACACCTACTCCGCTTCCACAGATTGCAATCGCCTTCTGAATCCTCCCTTCCGAAAGTTCTTTTGACAGAGGAAACACAACATCGGGATAATCATCTTCGGGATTCTCTTCATAAGCTCCAAAGTCTACTATTTGGAAGTTTTCCTTTTCCAGTCTTTTTTTTAGAATCTCCTTTTGAAGAAAACCAGCATGGTCCGCAGCAATTCCTATTTTCACCATAATCAGATTTGATATTTGTAAAACTTGTAATTAATCCCTTCCTTGAATTCCTTTCGAATATACATTTTTCCTACTGCTTTAAACAGCTGAATCCAGCGTTAACTCTTTTGGTTGTACCAAATGGAAATCACCCCCAAGAAAGAATTTGGTATAGCAAGGGCCATACAAATGGGTTCAACATTGAATTGGCCAATAGAAGATGCTATTTATTTTACCACTGTAGCTTCTAGTTCAACAGTTAAGGTTTCGAATAGCCTTACCACTTCTAGAAATGTTAAGGCTTGTTTCATTTTGTGTTTTTCCACCCAGCTTTGTAGTATGTTGAAATGTGGCCAAAGATCTTCAGTGGAAGTTGTATAAATATTGAGACGTACAATATTTGTACAATCATAACCAGCTTCTGTTACTACCCGTTCTAAATTGCCAATGGCCAGTTCTAATTGAGTTTTCATATCGGCAGTACTGGATATGCCTTCATCGTTTATAGCTGTCTGACCAGAAACATAAAGTGTACCTGTAACATTTTTTACTTCGACTGCTTGATTATAACTGCGTTCGTTTTGCCAGGTCCAAGGGTTAATTTCACGTTTTACCATTTTTTCTAATTTTTTTTGCAACATCCATGTTTTACTTAGCTAACTTTCTCAGTATCATTTTTGGATTACTTTCAACAGGCCATTTTTGAACGACACTTAAGATTCACACAGATAATAACGTTACACAACTTTTATCCGGCAAATATTTCATTTGAAGTCAAGACATCATCTTGCTGCTATTAAAGGTTGATTATCAACTGAACTACCAGATTCTTTCTTTATTCATAAAAGAATTCCAACTTACCAAATGAAGATTGGTATCATTCAGACAGGAATTTAAATTTCTACTGTATACATTAAAGCTAATCGCAATTCCATTTTTCACCTTAAAAATAGGTGCAAAGACCTCTGTTCCACTTACCTTTTCTATTTTTGATGGGATGGCTTCTGAAACTTTTCCAATATTGTCCATTAATTCAGTTTTTTCGTAATGGACAATCAGATCATTAAAATTGCCGTTCCTTTCTTCATTCTCGGCAGACGAAACAATTGCCATAAAAATAGCTAAAGTCAATATAGATTGTTTCATCATTGCTTTGAATAATAACCTTGCCCCCGATTGGAGCAGAGGGTGTGAATACTAATGCTTCAACATTTCCCTTGCATATTGAACACCTAATCCGTATGCACCGCCATTTTTTACAACCAAATCATTTACATCCTTATAAGTCTCTTGTCTTGCCCAATCTCTTTGTAATTCGAGAAGATATTGCAAAGATGTAATAGGCTTCGCTCCTGCCTGAACCATGCGGGTAACCGACTGGTCATGTGCTTCCTTTGAAATATCGCCTGATGCATCGGTAATTACATAAACTTCATATCCTTCATCGATTGCCGACAATACCGGACCTACGATACATACACTGGTCCAGAGTCCACCCATAACCAATTTCTTTTTGCCTTTACCTGTGATGGCCTTGTGGGCGTTGACATCTTCCCATGTATTCATTGTGGTACGGTCTATATAGGTCGACTTATCCGGGTAGGCTTCCAAAATCTCCGGAAACACAGGACCGCTAAATGATTCTTCTGCCACAGTGGTGATTACAGTCGGTATGTTGAATATGTTGGAAGCTCCCACCACCAGTGCTACATTGTTTCTCAATTCTTCCATTGAGATGCTGTTTGTTGCAAATGCCATTTGGCCTTCATGGTCAATCATAACCAAAGCATGGTTGGTTGGACTCAATAATTCCGGACTCGGCTTTTGGGCAAATATTGTTACGCTCAACAAACCCAGTGCGATAAATAAAATGGATTTTTTCATTAAAATTGATTTATGTCTTTTCAGACTGTTATAAATAGTTGTTTGATACTTTCCTGCTGCTTAATTCATGGGAACTTCAATCAACAGCAGTTCCGTTTCAGAATCTGACTTAATGATTAATTGATCTATGTTCCAAACACCATAGCCATCCCTATTCGTTAAGGCTTCTCCATTTATTGTTATTCCCCCCTTGAGTATAAAAACATACACGCCATTGCTGCCCGGATCATTTAACTGGTATGAAAGCTCTTTTCCACTTTCAAGAGTTGCCATGTTAAACCAGGCATTTTGATGGATCCATACTCCTGGATCGTTGGGATTTGGTGAAACAATTTGTTGTAATTTGTTTCTGCGATCATTTTCATTCAATGTAATTTGCTGATAGCGGGGCTTTACTTTTTTCTTATTGGGCAATACCCATATCTGAAGAAACTTGACCACGCGGTCTGGGTTGTTATTGTACTCAGAATGCATCACCCCAGTTCCAGCACTCATAACCTGGATATCACCTGATTTAATTACTGTTTCATTGCCCATATTATCTTTGTGTTTCAAATCACCCTCAAGCGGTATGGATATAATCTCCATATCACTATGTGGATGTGTACCAAAACCCATATTGCCTGAGACTGAATCATCATTTAATACAAGCAGTACCCCAAAATTCAGCCGTTCCGGATTATAGTAATTGGCAAAACTGAATGAATGTCTTGAGTGCAGCCATCCAAAGTTAGCCTCTCCCCTTGTGTCTGCTTTGTGAAGTATTGTGTTCATTTTATTGTGATTTCTTTTGAAAATAATTGGTGATATTTTATTCTAATATTTTTATCTTAAAGAGAATTATTAAATCCAATCACTGCGGTATTTCTTTAACTACTATGAATGATTGAGCATCTATTAAAGACTACTCTATATAATCTACTCTAATTTTGAACCTCAGTGATTGTTTGAAATACTAATTGCGTGCCACTCTTTTATACAACTGACAACCAATTACTTATAGTCATTTTTATTGAATTCTTTTTTCTTATTAATTATACATTTCTAATATTTAAGAATTATTCTATATGATTATCCGCAATGACACCAGTAGGTGAATATTTCATATATATTTATGTGAAATTCGTCAACAGTCTACACACAGCTGATTGAAATGTACTTCATAAAATATTATAAATGGTTGCTGGTAAGAAAGCGGATAATCACATTATTTTATTTCAAAACTCGAAAAAGCTATTTTTGAAAAGTAAATGTTTTTAAAAGATTTGAACGACATGTTTGAAGCTGGCATGTATTTCAGCATGCATGCCAAGGTACTCAGTGAGTCCGACATAAAGCAGAAATTTCATTATACAACAAAACCAGAAACACTGGGATCTTTGTCAAGCAGTTCTGTATACCATCAACGGCCATGAAATTGAGGCTTTTGAACGTATGTTGAACAAAGACAATCCCTAGGATAGCATCTGAAAAAAGTTATGATTAGTAATAAGCGGCAATGGTCTGAGAACAACCTTTCTTTTGGAGTCAAATATTAAATAAAAAAGCCAAACACATAAAATTTGTTTGGCTGAAATCAAAGTTAACGACTAAATCCGTCTACTTGCATTCGGATATAGCCATTTTCAAGGTAAATGGAATCAATGATTTCTGAAGTTACCTTATCAAATTCATATAATACAACAGAAAACTTTATATTTTATGGCAAAACAACCCCCACCCTCAGAGCTTTCAATCCCGAGACCCCTTGAAGCTTTTGAAGTTCCAAAACCTCAACCTCGTCATTTAAAACACCTTCTTTTTGAAGCTTGGAAATATAGTTCATATAGATAACCCTGGTAGTTTCATGGATATATACCAACACGATTTTTCCAGGTTGCGTTAGTCTTTGTGACGTATTTTTCACAAGAACCTTATCAATCCGTTTTTTGATGATATGGTATCTGGTATTATAGGTTCCTTCTACATCAAATCTTCTTTCATCCATCCTATAACTGATATCGATATTCGTATTGCCCAAAAAAAGCAGTTGGGTTGTTTGTATCGCTATTGGAAGTTCTTTTTTTATGGATTCAAGAGACCTTACTATTGTGGCCATTGATTTTAGCTGCAAATACTGAATTTGTTCAATATACTCTTTTCTAAGTTTTCTTTTCGGTGTGATCGTCTGACCTATGTATATGTCATATTCTACACCGTCAGATCTGAATTTTTCAAAATAGCAAGGGTAGTACTCCTGGGTATCCCTGTTTAAAACTTCAAGTTCAGAAAGGATTGTATTATTCACTATTCTGACTGCATTCTCAAAGTCATTTCTATGGGTGTAACAATTACCATAAGGGAGCATTTCTTTTTTATAATAACCTATTATACCACTCAATTCCCCTTTCTGCATTTGCAGTTTTTCAAACAATGGATTTACATCTTTCAATAAAAACTCTTCTATTTCTGCCTGTACAGAGTCAATGTTGTCTGTTGAAATCAAAGATTTCCAAGAAAGTGTAATTTTCTTTAAATCCATCAAACCTAAATCTAAAGGCTGGATTTCCAAAAGATCATCAATCGTTTGTGTCAGCACATCCAAGAGTATTTTGTGATCTTCCACATTAGCATTATTACGCCACACTGTACTGTCCCGAATATCTATAGACCCATAAAATGGATGGACATTCTTAAACCTCAAATCCTCTAATTTATTGTCACTAACCTTTCCATTTCGAAGAATGCTCCAAGCAACTTCATAGAACTTCCACTCTACTGAAGGCTGTATAGGAGTAAACTTGTCTTTTATGATGATTTCAAGTTGGTTTTCAAAATCAATTTTCCAATCATGCGCCAAACGGGATAAAATGGTCGTTATGCTTTTCAGCTTGGAAATATCACTCGCCCTGACAAGAATTGAATTTTCTGTAAACAGCTCCAAAACTCCAACAATGTTTCCTTGATGAGTTAAAGGTACACACGAAAAGCTTCCCACCCCCAATTCGGCAATTTTCTCTATAAAGGGTGATTTTGAATTCGAAAAAACTGCAGGCATATTGTATACGATTGTTTTTGGATTATTAAAATATCCTATAAGTGCCGGCTTTAATTCTTTATCAGAACCAAATTCTCTAAGGAGCCTTCCAAAAACACTATTTTCCTGTTCAAGCAAATAATCCAATACCGGTGTCCCATTCAGTTTTAGGGCAGGAATAAGGTTGGCTTTTAATTTGGGATTCTCAGTCAATGTTTTTAGATGGTTCTCCAACTCTTCATTGAATACCTGAAACCCAAGATTCACCCGCTCAATTGCAATATTGTTGAGCCGTTCAGTTACATGTAATAATGTGGTATCCGTTAGCCTGATTATAGAAAACCCTTCAAATTTAAAATTCTCGAGAGGTAGGATTGAAAGAAATATTTTCCAATCGACTTCAAATGCATTGTTCTCAATAATTGCATCCAGATCAAGTTTAGGCAATGGCCCCTTTGGCATCACCTTTACATAGGAATTATCTATGGATATACCAATGTATTTTGTCAATCCCGTCTCATTATCCAATACAGAAAACGCCGAAGTTTCGGATTCTTTGTATGATGGTATTCCGTACAGTTGATCCAAAATAAGCTGGTAAAGGATTTGAAGCCTAAAGCCGTCAATATCATTGAGGGTTTTTATATCATGGTCGGTTTTATTTTCGACCAATCCATAAAATGCATCTGTTCCATAAAAAACCCTCCCACATACCGGTGATGCCAAACCCCACATGGTTGACTCTTCCTTCAAAAGAAAGGGGACTAATAGATTGTAAATAAAGTAGAGCACCTCACTGTAATGTTCTATGTTTTGCTCGTTTATCTGTCCATAATTGGTTTCTGTATCCTTGATTTTGTTCAACAAGTGTCCAAATACTCCATACTTGTTGGCTTTCTTGTTCTTTCCCAACAGAATCAGATAATCCATGAATTTTTCCAAAGAAAGCCTGTTGTCCAATCCATCAAAGTCCATTTGATGTTTGTCAACTAAATCAAGTATTTTTGTTTGCATCTTATTGAAATCTAGATTGAATTTTGGGAAATCGATAATTATGGATTCTCCAGCTTTAGAACCAAAATCCCATCTTAAAATGGGGGTACCATCCTTCACGGGAATAGCCGGCAATAAGTTGCAATACAGCCATTCTTGCAGGGGCATAATATAATCCTGCGCCCACTCCCTGATGGATGCGGTTGCTTTGGGCAACATCTGCCCATACTTTTCCTGCATCATAAAATGCAATCATTCCAATTTGGCCAGGAAGGATATATCCTCGGATATCCCTCGCTTTGATTCTGAGTTCAAGATTATTGTATAACAAATGATCTCCGGCATATCGGAATTGGCGGAATCCCCTGAGATTATCATGGCTACCCAAAAACTGTGATTGGTAAAATGTAGTTTGTCCCAAGGTAAAGCCACCCCCCATCCTATTTGCTAGAATGATAGCCCTGTTTACAAGCGGAATGTAAAAGCCAAGTTCTGCGTTGAGC
Source organism: Belliella marina (assembly GCF_042682445.1). NCBI lineage: Bacteria > Pseudomonadati > Bacteroidota > Cytophagia > Cytophagales > Cyclobacteriaceae > Belliella > Belliella marina. Next base: position 180,555 of record NZ_JBHUHR010000031.1, on the reverse strand, counting down.
TGTGCAAAACTTCTGGATTTGGAATTCAAACCGGTAAATGCTTTTGCTTCACTTCTAAAATAACCTCCGCTGGTTGGGAATAAATGATGGTTTCTGTTGTCTTTTTGAAAACTGACTTTCATCCCTCCAAACCCTTTGTTGTCATTCAATGTCAAACTATCATAGGTACTGATCGATCCAGGTTGGGCTACACGTCTGTTTTCATTTTCACCTTCATCATATCTGTACCATTGCAAAGCGGGTCCCAGTCTAAACGAACTCGTCTTTCCAGTCTGCCAGTGCAAAGCTGGATCAAGTTCATATAGACTATACCTCACACGATAAAAAAACATGGGGTTGGTATTCCTGTCATACAATGATGCATTGCCAAGTCCAAAATAGTTTTGGGCATTGGGAATAAAAAGTCTTGCATTGATGATCGCATCGGCTTTTCCTACCGCTTCTTTCCACATTCCTTGGTACTTTATTCTGGTTGCATTAGTATTGAAAGCTCTAGCGACCACAAATTGCTGGGTATAGTTAAATGGCTTGGTTCTGAAGCCCCTTTGATGGGTATATTTAAATCCGAATCCGAGCAAAAGGCCATCATCAGGATTTATATCTGCTGAGATCAATGGTTGCCATGTGTTGTATAGGTTGACAGGCTCAAATTTCAAATGGCTACTGTCATTTGATATATGCTTCCTGAAACCTGTTGATAATTCCGAAAATGAAGACTGCCTCCCTTTGTCATAGACATGTACCTTTCCTGCATTTGCTTTGATGTCATAATACTTCTCCCCTGATTCACCGATGATTTTTACTTTGATTGGAGAAGTTGTTGCTTTATAATATAAGCTGTCATTACCAGATCCCAAATATATCCTAACTTCATCTGTCAGTTCGGGATAATGGATTTTCTCCATCAGCTTCCGGCTTACCTCTCCATGTTTGTTTATTTTTCTGACACTTACATTCAATGCCCCTCCATCCAATTCTTCAACTGAGACAAGTTCATTTTTATCACTTAATTTAATATCTACAATACTGTTGATAAATCTATAATATTCTTCCATGACCACCGGTAGTGAATCCCTCCTTTTTTGTAAGATTTCAAACAACCGTTCACCCCGAATTTCTTGTGAAGTTTTGGGTAATCTCGAAACACTTTCAAGTAGAACACTATCACTTAAAGACTCTACAAAGCCATTCACCAAATCCATCCACTCTTCATAGGACAATTGGAATTTGGGATGGGAATTGAGGAAACTAGATTTGAGCAAAGAGTATTTGACACTTTCTATCTCTGGGTCAAAGCTTTGGATGGTAGGCAAAAATGCAGGTCGAGTCATCATATAAGGCAAAAACCCTTGCATCACCCTCAACGCCTGATCTCTGTCTCTGGGCACAGGAAGATAATCTCTATCTGACTTTTCAAGCTCTTCGTTCATGTCTCGCCATCTCCATTGGTCTTCATGGCGATCCCAGTCATTGATCAAGAGGTCAAGCATCCTCGCCCGTATAAATGTTTTCGCTTTTATATCTTCATCATTATCCTGATTCACCTTCCTGAGCATCTTTATGGTATTGTCGGAATTTCCCATAGGCTCTCTTTCTTCCAAAAGACAGAGTGTATTTGCAAATTGGACATTGTATGCTCCCAATAGGCTATCTGTCATCACTATTCCAATAATAGGATTTGTATGCGGGACCCCAGCTGCATTAGCAAGTGGTGGAACCATCAAGGCCGAGTATGGGTGCTGTGCACTGTTGGCATCATCCAGAAAATACCTAGCAAAAGTATTTTGCAATTCCTCTGGCAATAAAGCATCTGAATTTTTGTTTACACTTCTCAAAACCCATTGTTTACCAGTTGGGTCTTCCATTCTCAGGGAAGTAGTCTGCATCCCTCCTCCCCGCTTGATGGGTCTCAGGCCTCCTTGGATTTTCGATACTTGGATCGTTGGCAATTTTGTCTCAGAAGCCCACTCCTTGCGATAGTTTTCTCCAAAAAGCTTGCGGTGAAATCTCCCTACCTGATCATATGCTCCATTGGCAATTACCAGGAGGCTATCTACTTTAGAATTTTCAGAATACAGTTCATTTGGATCCAGTGGAATCGATCTGTGCTTTACAATGTATTCATAAGCCAAGCTAACTGTATCTGCTTCATAAGTATAATATGCTACGTGGATATTCTTATCTTCCAATTGGTCGATTACCACAAAGCCTTGTCCTTTGTGCAAATACAAAGCATTTTCACCTTGCTTGATATGCTCTCTTTTTGATCCAGAACCACTCACCACCTGGATAAAATCGCCTTCCTTGATGAATTGGAGTCCATGATCATGACCCGAAACGTGGATGACATTAGGGTATTCTTCAAAAATTGAACTTATCTTGGAAATCATTTTCTGGTATTGGGGATGTCGAAGGTCTTCTGGATTCAGAAAGACTGTCTTTCGTAGCAATGGATAGAGAGACCCCAGTCCCGGCAATGGAATATGGAGGTCTTTATTTATCAAGGCAAGTGGAAAAAGGTGGTCTTTCAGCGAAAAATACCCGCCATGCACACCATAAGATCGAAAAGGATGATGGCCAGCAAGAAGAATTGTTTTGTCCGAATGGTTATAAGCCAACTCTTCAAGCCTTTCAAGGACTTGTTTTTCTGTGTAGCACTCACATTCCAAATCATCACTGCTTTTTTCATTTGGAAATAGCCACCACTCACTGTCGTATGCTATCAAGACCAAATTTTCAGAAAGAACCATATCAACTGGATCTGGGCAGCCATTGCCGGGAAGCATCTGAAGCAATAGGTCATTTTGGCTTTCAAGATAGTTGCTTTGAGCTCTTATTTTAGCCAGACCATTTCTTCCCATCCTATCCCAATCATGGTTGCCGGGGATAAAGTAGACTGTTGCACCCTTTTCCCTCATGGGTTTAAATTGGGAATCGAGAATTTTAACTGTTTCGGCTTCCTCCACACTTCCTGGCAATCCCATACCTCTTGGGTAGATATTGTCACCGAGAAACATGACTGTCGTTTTATCAGGAATAACCATGTTTGCAGCCTGTGGTATTATAGTCTCCTGTTGGTGATTTATCTCACCCGCATCCCCAATAAAAATAACCCGTGATATGATTTCATTTTGTGCATGGGTCTTAAAGAATAAAAAAAAGAAAGCAGCGGACAAGATAATTTTCGTATCTATCCGGAAGAAGAAGTACTTTATTTTGATTTGGGCTTCCATGCACAATGGCTTTTAATTTGAAATCGTGATAGCTATGGTAAATGCTATGACCGATAGAATCAAACCAAACATGAAAATATTGTAGCCCAGTCTCAATAGCTTATACTTTCTTCCCAATGCCACACCTTGAGAATAGATATCTTTGGTAAGTGTTCCATAAAGAAAGTCCCTATCCTCCATTACCATTTTCATACTTTCGGTGTATTTGCTGAAATCCATTTTGTAAAAATTACCAAAGAAGAGGAGGTTTACACTTTTATCTACCACCTCTTTTTCTGTGAATTCACCATTTGGAATAATAGGTCGGGTTGCTAAGATGGCAACAACCATCGTTGATAAGCTGACAAAAAGCAGGATAATTGTTGGAATAGTAAGGTTTACGTTTTCGTCAAGCTTGCGCAAAAGAAGTGCAATAATGACAGATAGGATGATCGAATTAACGGTGAGGAGAATGTTGGCTTTGTTGTCAGCCATGTCGCTCAACCTTTGATTATTAGTGGCTGTAACCCTGAACATGGTTTCTATGCCTCTATCGGGTCTCTCTTTATTTTTTTTCTTTTTTTTAGGCTGGATTTCTAATGACTCTTTTTTTCCAGTTATCTCGGAGGAATCTTGAGCAAGGCTATTTGATTGCATTTTTTTTAGTAATTCAATATTTCTTTGCTTGGAGTCATCCAAAAGCTGACGTACATAATCTGTATGGTAACTATGGCTTTGCATTAATCCAATCAGACTGTTTGCCCAATCGTCTGTAGGGTCGCTTCCACCACAAGTTGCATCTTTTTCCATTTTCATTAATTGGTCACGTTCCAAAAAATTATCATTACCTAAATGGAAAAGGTCTGCATCACAAACAATTTCTTCCAATAAGTTTGAGGGGGATTGTGGGAATTTGGTGGATAAAATGCACTTTTTGATAGCATTTATCGTGTATAAATCTACTTTTTTTCCTTCCAAATACTTTTGTGCTATCGCTGCACTACGCAATTCGTGATCAACTGATCCACCAGTATAATATCCAAGATCATGAAAATACGCAGCAATAATCACAGTAAAATACGACTCATTTTCAAGCTTATAATGCTTGGCTATCTCTTCTGTGGCATTAACCACCTGCATTGTATGTGTAATATCGTGAAAACAATATCCTTTATCTTGATGAGTTTTTGAATATTCCCTTACCCAAGCTTCCGCTTCTTCGATGATTTTGAAGTAATTCATTGGAACGGTGATTTAACAATGTTAAGATAATCCAAATTTAGTTTTTTTTTACTCACGTCCCTGTTTTTTAGTCTTAAAACAAAGGTAAATCTGTTAAGTCTTCATTTTTTATAATTTCAAACCACAAAACTGTCAAACATAAAAAGCTTAGCCTTTAAAAGCTTGTTTGCGAACCCTACTTAATGTGTCTTTTGTAATCCCTAGATAAGAGGCTATAATATGTTGGGGAAATCGCTGCAAAAACTCAGGATAAGACTTCACAAAATCATCATATCGATCTTTGGCAGCTGAACTGATTGTAGATGTTATTCTTTTTTGTGTTGCGATTTTATTTCTCTCGTCAAGCCTTAAGAGCATTTCAGTAAACACCGGACACTTTTTGCTTAATTGAACAGTATCTTCTTTTGTAATGAGAAGCAATTCACAGTTTTCCCAAGCTTCAATATTATATACACTAGGTGTCTCCAACACATAGCTCTCCCTATCTTCTGGCCACCAATTCTCAATATAAAGGTCTACAACATACTCTTTGCCTTTGTTGTCAATATAATATTTACGCATTGCACCTTTCAGTATGAAAGCCAGGTGTTTGGATATTTCTCCTTGCTCTAATAAATAATCCCTTCTACCTATTTTTTTATAAGTAAAATGGCTAATTATCGTATCAAACTCTTCATCTGATACTAACTTTGAAACGTACCTGTTTAAGTAATTTCGAAACGATTTCATGAGCATATTTTATTTCAATTGGAGATCAATCCACTCAACCACTTCCTTTAGCACTATAGGACCAATAGTCTGATCAATCATTGAGAGCTTTTTCATTTTTTCATGTTTCATAAATGGAACCCTTTGTCCCTACTTAAATCGCTTAAAATTTTTGTGAAATTCCTAGTTTTAAAATACCATTTCCCAAGTGAGGCTTGTCATATTGAAAACCAAACTCCGGACCTGATATCGTGTTGTTATACTTCTTTACCGCTTTGTCCAAGAAAATCCCTGATCTAATATTAAAGAATGCCGAAACAGCCCCCGCTGTACCCAAAGCAGACCAGTAAGTTCCTCCAGGCATTCTATCCCTATTGAAAAATACATATAATGAAAATCCTGAAGAAATTAAATTAACTATTTTTGCTGTTTTCGCTGCTTTCTTAAAAACATTGTAATCCTTAGTAACTTTAGGGTCATCCAATTGCATCAAGGGAATTTGCAATCCATATGGGCTTTCAATAGTTTGGTCATCATAGAAATACTTTGTGCTAAAAAAACCCTTCTTTACTATAATGGGGTGAAAATCTTTTGTGGATTGCGCATGGCTTTGGACAAATATTGCCGTAATAAAGAAAATCAAAATACCTATTTTGTTAATATATTTAAGTGGTGTTTTCATTTGGTTATAAATTAATTCTAACTAAGACTATCTGTCAATATCAAGAGTATTTTTGCATGCTTGGTTGCTTTAACTGTTCTGATTCTTTGATTCACAACCGAGACACAAAACAGTTGATTTTCTATAGATGTTGACACTGTTGAAACAAACCCACATTAGGTCCCATTAAAACAGCTACATAAGCCAAACCAAATTTTGCATTTTTTAAAATCTACATTTTTCCTTAGCATAAATCTAGAGCTCCATAAAGTTTACAGAAACGACCGAACATCCATATACATCTATAAATCAATTAGTTATTAAATTTAAGTTTGTTCAACATTTCATCCGTTATGTCATTCGAATAAATACCAAAAGAATTAATCAAAATTCCTTTTAGCTTATATTTTGCCGATGAAATTGCGAACAAAATAGAGGAGTTATCTGGACTGGAGTCTTCATCCTCGAACCTAAAGAACTTATCAATAATAAATTCATCATGAAATATCCTGTATTCGCCATTTCTACATTCAATGCAGTTTTGCTTAAGGTTAAAATCTTCCAAATATCCTTCCATATTTAGGTCGGTTAAAGCTTCGATCAAATTGTCGTATGATTTCATTTTTATTTATATTGATTATAGCTTGTCATACCCTTTAAATTTCTCACTTACAATACGTTTCCATTCTGGAAATCTTTTTATATAAGCAAACACATAAGGACAAAATGGCAATAACTTTAGGTTGTTGTCTTCGATATAATGTAAGGTCTTTTCAACCACTGCGCTTGCAGCTCCTGACCCTTCTAACTCAGGTTCGACTTCCGTATGGACCAAAGCGATCTGATTCCGGAATTCACCATAATTTATAAATGCGTATTTTCCATTTACTTCTATTTCAAATCTTTTTTTGGCTGTATTTTTTATAAGAGGGATATCTTCAAATATTGGTTTCATATGTTCATTTTGTATTGTGACATTCTTAAAATTTTCGATAGGAGATTATTGTGTGTTTTTCTTTCAATTTTAGATGATAATCCTTAGTGGAGGTTTTGATAACATAAAGAATAGCCTCTTTTCTTTATGCTCAACCAAAATGGAAATCTAAATTTTCGACTGTGAAGCAATGCCCCAATTACCAATTGCATGCCAATATTTAATAAATTGATTTTCAGTAATTTAAAATATATTTATTGATTTATATTTTCCTAAATATTTCATTTTTCTAATATTTAGGAAAATTTATCGACTGTCTTAATTGCCAACAAAGAAAAATCCCGTAAGCAGAAATTCTGAATACGGGATTAATATTTGGGTTATATATGCTGTTAATAATTGTATATGCATTTACGGAACGTTGCCACTCGCTCTAAAAAGTTTTTACAACAATGGATATCTTATCATCTGAGCATAGGGTTTTTGACCCTATGCTCAGATGATATTTTAGGACAGATGTTATCCTTATTCAAGTGCCCCTAGGACAGGCTTTTCAGGGCATGTTCTCGGTTCTTGCCTCTCGTTTCACTCACACCTCACACTCTTGTCTCAGACTGTCGCGTCCTTCTTGTTTCTCGGTTCTCTTTCGTGAGTTTCAAGTCTTTCATCTTGCATCTAGATTCTTGACTCTAATCTATCTCTTCTAATCGGGGTTAAGAGAATTATTCTCCAAATCTTTTGTACATTACTTTTATATAGATTCCTTAATAAGTGGAATAACCTTGGTTCCGATCAATTCAATGGATTGTAGCAATTGTTGGTGAGATAAACCCGCATTATCCATTTGAAAAGTAAAACGGTCGATTCCCCCTAGTGCTTTGCTATGCCTTATCAACTTTTCAGCGACCTGTTCTGGACCTCCAACTACCAATACTCCTTTAGGTGCAACCAATGCATTGAATTGCATCCTAGTTACCGGTGGCCATCCACGCTCTCTGCCTAGTTTGGTCCATAGCTCGGCATACCCCGGGAAGTAATCTGCAATCGCCTTCTCACTGGATTCGGCAACGTAGCCAGGTGAATGAAGCCCAACTTTCAGCTGGTCTGGTGAGTAGCCTGCTATTCGGCCAGCTTCACGATACAGATCAACAAGCGGTCGAAACCTTTCTGTTTCCCCACCAATTACAGCAACCATTAGGGGCAATCCCAATGATCCTGCTCTCATGAATGATTCAGGAGTTCCGCCTACACCCAACCAAATAGGGAGTTTTTTTTGTTTGGCCCTTGGATATACAGGTAAGTTTTCAAGCGCTGGTCTGAACTTCCCTTTCCAGGTAACGAATTCTTTATCTCGAATCTCAAGCAATAGTTCCAATTTTTCCTTGAAAAGAGCATCATAATCCTTTAGGTTATAGCCAAAAAGTGGGAAAGCTTCTATCGCAGATCCCCGTCCCACGACCAGTTCTGCCCGACCTTTAGAAATGAGATCGAGAGTCGCAAAACTTTGATATACTCTTACAGGGTCATCAGTGCTCAAAACTTTGACAGCACTGCCCAAGGTAATTCGACTTGTTCTCGCAGCCGCTGCCGCCAGAATTACTTCCGGGGCAGAATCCAGAAATTCCTTTTTATGGTGTTCACCTATACCAAATACATCAAGCCCCGATTCATCCGCTTTTTGGATCCTATCGAGTAACTGCTCCATAGCATCTACGCTACTAAGAGCCTCACTGCCATACATTGCAGAAGCAAAACTATCTATTCCTATTTCCATTTTTCTTTTTTAAATACAGTTGGTACAAATTCAAGTTATTTTTAAATTGACCTCGAATCCCCCTCTTTATCATTTGAATCCAATTTCATTTTGAGCTTGTTGATGGTGGTTTGATGTTATTTTCTGAAATTAAAATCAGCTTAGGAAAGGGCATTTGGAGGAGGACCTCCAGCCGGTCTGCTTTTATCTTCAGGTAATGGAACAAATTCATCGCTGTCCATTGGAGGTAAAATAATTCGTCCCTGTTTCCAATCCTCCTTAGCTTGTTCAATTCTTTCCCTTCTACTGGACACAAAATTCCACCAAATATACCGATCACCTAGATGTTCCCCGCCGAGCATCATCAAAGTGGTTTTTTCTCTTGCTATAATCAAAGGATCAACTCCTTTGGTGAATACCATAAGATTACCTGAAGTATAGGTGGTTCCATTTACATCTACGCTTCCCCTGACAATGTAAGCTCCCCGCTCGCTATGCTCAGTAGGCAAGCCAAAATGGATTCCCTCCTCCAATACGACATGTACATAGAACAAGGGAGAATGTGTCTTTACATTACTTTTCAAACCATAGGCATCTCCTGCAATCAACCGCATCCAAACTCCTGTATCCGTAAAGACAGGCAATTGTTCCTGTTTGTAGTTTTCAAAAGAAGGATCGCTCTCTTCATCTTTCTCGGGCAACGCTACCCATGTTTGAATCATTTCCAGCTCTCCTCCAGCCAGCATTGCAGGATCTTCAAATCTTTCACTATGCGTAATTCCTTTTCCCGCGGTCATCCAGTTCACTTCACCTGGAGTTATTACTTGCTCTATTCCAAGACTATCTCTATGTGTCACATTGCCACTGAACAAATAACTTACTGTAGATAAACCAATATGTGGATGTGGCAATACATCAAGGCTGCTTACGGAACCTTTCGGCAAGTTTATTGGACCTCCATGATCCATAAAAATAAAAGGCCCAACCATTCTGCGAAGTTGATAGGGAAGAATACGCTTAACTCCAAAATCTGAGGAAATTTTAGCCTCTCTGGCTTTTATAACAATATCTAGCATAATAATAAATTAATTAATAATTAAACTCTTTTCAAAATCTTTGGTAACAGCAGATATAGGTTCCATCATCAGTCTTTGACAGTTTTGCTAATCAGCAATGCGGCTTCACCATTTTAGCAAAACTGAGTTGCGAGCAGCGTATCTTATTTAGTTTTGAGGCCAATCCCCAAACCTTCCTTCCCTGAAATCCTTAAATGCTTGCTTAATTTGCTCTTCAGTATTCATCACAAAAGGACCCTTTGCCTCAACTGGCTCTCTTAGAGGTTTTCCCGCTATCACAACACACAACAGTGGTTCAGTAGCATGTAATTCAACTTCACTGGGGTTGTCAACGGACGGTGTCAGCCAAAGAACATCGTTCTTTTTGCCCGCCACTTTATTTGCTCCAAAAACACCAGCACCTTCTATGATGTAGATAAAGCCATTGAAATCAGCCTGAAAATCCTGAACAACGGAATGATTCGCCTGTAAGCTAATTTCCACCATGGTCACAGCGGCAAAGTTTTTTGTATGTGAAATAACTCCAGCAGAAGATCCTGAGATCACTTTTATTTCGGCGCCATTTTCTTTGCGTACGGATGCCTCTATGTGGGGGATTTCCTGATACCTGGGTTCAACCATCTTATGCTCTGCAGGCAAATTAACCCATAACTGAAGTAAGTGTGCAAAGCCATCTTCCTGAGCTTCTTCAATATGCAGGATGCCTTTACCTGCTGTCATCCATTGCACATCGCCTTTTCTCAACTCTCCTGCATTTCCCAGATTATCCTTATGTTTGAGCACACCATCTATCATATAAGTTACTGTTTCAATTCCTCTGTGGGAATGATGGTCAAAGGCTCCCTTTTTCATATTGTCTTCGGCCATAATCAGAAACGGATCAAAAGCCTCCCATTGATTACCGGGAAGAACCAGATTTTGCTTATGTATGGGTGTGTCAATTTGGGGTGACACCGACCACTTCTTTTGAATATCGCGCTTAATCATATTCTTATTTTAAAATTTTATATTAAAACGCTGTATTACCACCATCTATTACCATTTCTGAACCTGTGGTATAGGACGATTCATCAGATGCCAAATAAAGTACGCCATAGGCAATTTCATCCACAACTGCTTCAAGCCCCATTGGAGTTATACCAATAGCCATTTTTTTGAATTCATCTGCATTTTCCAGACCCTTGGTCATAGGTGTATCTACGTAACCCGGATGTACAGAATTAACTCGAATGTTATCCATGGCAAATTCGGCAGCACCTTTTGTAAAAAGTCTTACGGCACCTTTAGAGGCTGTGTATGCTGTGGCCTTAGCCGATCTAATCCTGCAATAGAAGATATATTGATGATTGATCCACCATTGTTTTTTCTCATATGAGGTACTACAGCCTTGATTCCTATAAATTGACTGAAAAGGTTAATCTCTACAACCTTTTTAAACTCGTCTAGGGATGTTTCTTCTAAGCCTCGCGTAATATTCCCAGTAATCCCGGCATTATTCACAAGGATATCGATCTTACCATGGAGCTTGATAGCTTTTTCTACAACCTCATTCCAATCCTGCTCAGAGGTGACATCGTGTATCATATAATGAACAGTTCCGCCACTAGCTGTTATTTGATTTGAGACGTCTTTTAGACCATTTTCCTTAATATCAGTTATTAACACTTTAGCACCCTCGCCGGCAAATAGGACCGCTTCTGCTGCCCCCACCCCTCCTGCTCCACCAGTAATGATTGCTACTTTGTTTTCTAATCTTTTCATAACTCTTTTCAAAATTTATGTGGCTATAATTAAATTACTTAGACCGTTATTTTCGGTTATTCTTTTTTTAGTGTACAAAGAGTTTCTTCATTTATATCATCGACCCAAAAGCACACTTTGACTTCAACTAATTGCCTCGGTTAACACATGGATATTTCCTTTCAAAGTTTTCGATACAGGACAATTTTCCGCAATCAATAACAGTTTATCTTTCAGCTCCTCATCAAGCTTTTCTCCAAAATGAATGTTCCTTTCTATATATGCTACCCTTTCCCTGTTTTCTATTTTGTAAAACATGTTTGCCTCAATTTCTAGATTAGGGAGGTTTATACCTTTTTGGTCAATATACATCTTGAGTGTCGCTATTGTACATGAGACCAAAGATGAAAGTAAGAGCGTAAAAGGATCCGGACCCAAATCTTGACCTCCCAGTTTTTCAGGCTCATCCGATATCAACTCACCGTTTCTCCACAGAATGGAAGTTTTGTAATTTTGAGATCCTAACTTTCCTTTTATTGGGTTTTCTAATTGATACTTCATAAATAAATAGTTAATTTATACCTAATTTTAGCAAGAAATTTGAATATTCCTCTGGGTATGGTTTGAATTGGACAATAACTAACGGACTAACCGGTATGATCCTCAAATTATTTTTATAAGTATTCTTGAATAGTCATAGCATTTCCTTTTCAAATCAGATATCAGGGCGAGTATGGGTATATTAACGATCCAGATGCGTAGGCAGAAGGCTCTACAACCACTTGCACACGATTATCTCTAAATGTCTCTATGTCATGGTTATCAATGTTTTGAAATTGCACTTGTAGCACCCTTGGTTTAGTCCATTCACCACCTTCATCAAACCGCACATTACCGATGACAGTCTCAAAATCATTCTTTCGGCAATATTCTGAAAGAGTCTCATCATCCAAACTTTCAGTTGCCACTACTGCCTGTTCAAGAACTTGCAATTGAGCATAAGCCAAAGGAGCCATATAATACCCCAGAGCATCTAAATTTGCTTTTACTGCCTTTTCTTGATACTTGACCAGCATATCAGCAACACCTTGAAAGTCCATCTTTGGTACGGGCATCCAATATTCATAATTGACAAAGCCGTTTAACAGGGGACCAAGTTCTGTTTTTACAGAAGCACTCTGCGGACCGATCATTGCTCCTCCAACCATCTTTGGACGATAGCCATTTTTATGAATTGTCCGAATCAATCCTATAGAATCATTCAAATAAGAACATATGAATAATAAATCGGCATTGGTAGATTGTACCTGATCAATGAAAGATGTGAAATCTTTTGTCGAAAGAGAATATATATTCTCGTAGACAATCTGAAACCCATATTTCTCTGCATTTTCTCTGGCACCTATTACAGGATTTTTCGAAAATTCTGCATCGGCAGAAAGAATGGCAACAGTAAGAGGTTTAGGGTTTTGGGAAGCTGCAAGTGCAAAAAAGCCTTCTGTAAGGGAGGAATTTGGCTTTGGACCAGTGGGAATCATCGAAAAATAATTGGGATATTTCAGGTTAAGATTGACCCCTAACCCCATCAGCCCAACCAAGAATCGTCTTCGCTCCATAATTACAGGCATCGAAGCTGCAATAGTATTGGTACCATAACCTCCAATTACCAAATCCACCTTATCCTCATCCAAAAGCTTCTCATAGCAATCGGCTACCTGTAAAGGATCCCCATTGTCATTGTAACAGACCAATTCTACTTTTCGGCCAAGAAGCCCCCCTTTGTTGTTGATGTCTTCTTCCCAAATACTGTGTGCGAGCATTACTGCTTTTGTATTCTCTGCTACAGGTCCAAAAAGTGAAAGACTATAACCAATTCGAATAGGATTAGATATTATTTTGCTTGACTTCATATTCAAATTCACTTTAAAATGTTATGGAATCTTTATTGTTTATCATATAGTTATTACAAAATCTTCCTTTGGCCATCTTACTTTCTTTAGCTTTGAAAAAGTATCCTCCTTCTCATCTCTATAACCCAATGACATCAAGACCACACTTTTCAAACCTTTTTCTTTTAACCCCAGCAATTCATCAAAACTCTCAGCATTAAACCCTTCCATAGGTGTTGCATCAACCTTTTCTGAAGCTGCTGCTATCAATCCAGTGCCTAAAGCGATATAAGCCTGCTTTGTCGCCCAAATAAAATTTTCTTCGTCAGTTTTCTTTAGCAGTCCATTAAGTGCTTTTTCTTTGAATACGGCCAATCTTTCAACAGGAATTTCTCGCTCCTTGGCAATCAACTTTACATAATCCTCGATTATATCTGCATTTATCGAATCGAATGCGGCAAAAACCAGTAAGTGAGAGGAGTCCATAATTTGGGGATTGAATGAATAGGCACTCAATTTTTTCCTTACATCCAGATCTTCAATTACCAAAACCTTATAGGGTTGGATTCCTACTGAGGATGCAGAAAGATTGATTGCTGTGATGATCCTTTCCAATTTTTCACTAGACACTTTTTTGCCGATATATTTCTTTGTAGCATATCGCCATTGTAACATTTCTACTAATTCCATTTTTATTATTTTTTAATTTTATCAATCACATTTCATTTTTATCCCAAAATCCTAGAAAGACTTTATTGTACCTTTCATAGTGTAAAAACCGCCATCAGGTAAGGTTGCGTTGCTATAGATAATTCCATTCTCATGATCTTCCACATGGGTTACGGTAGCTCCGGAAACCTTCTTCCATGCAACCATATACACATTTGTTTACCATCGATATATTTTTAACAGGTCGGAGTTCCCTGTTAAGCTTAGCTTCGGTACACCGTCGTTGATTTCAATGTCAAATTCATCAATAAGCTTTATGTTGGTAAAATCAATGGGCTGCCCTTCTATCATATGCTGAGCAATCTGCTCTGCAAGCTCTTTTTTGTCTAAATATGCAGCACCTACATCAATAAAATCATCTACTGTTAAAATCTCATCATGCTTTTTGGTTCTTCTAAGTGCATGCAGGTCAAGCAACATATTCCTGAGGGTGAATTTCCCATTCGACGCTAACCTGATTTGATTATCTAGGTAAAAAGCGTAGATAAGCCCACGTTTGTATGGAAGAACTCCATAATTGGCATAATCCGTCCAGTACTTTGCAGCAATTGAGTCATTGTGCACACCTTTGATCTCACTCTTGTAGTGCTTTTTGAAGTTGTCTTCATTCATGTAATTTAGAAAGTCCTCTTTCTCAAAAATTTTGCTGTTAGCCAAATTAATGATTGTGATATAATCGTTAAACCCTTCACCGAACCATTGATTATCGAAGCTATCATGGCCTAACATCATCTTTATTCCTATCCAACTGTGAGAAGTTTCATGTGCCGTAACATACTTTTCCCTTGTATCAAACTTTTTCCCCAGCTTCATTACAAAGCCGTTTTTGATTCCAAAACCGCCAGCGCCAATTTCTTTTTGGTTGTTTTGTAGGGCCGTGACGGTTAAAGAATAGAAAGGGAAATCGGTATCATTCCAAAACCTATGGATACTAGGGAAATAGCTTTCAAAAAAAGGAATGAAATTCCCTTGAAGATCATTGCCATACCTATCTTCAATTGTGGTGACGCAATAGTAAGGGACACCCATGACGTTGTATTCCTTCACGTCAATATTATCCCCCATTACGAAATAAAGTATATGCGAAAGTTTGTCATAATTGTCTGTAAATCTCATTGATGGATTTTTCTGAGATGGTTGGACGGAATTGAAATAAGTGAAATTTTCAGGATACTTATGCCAACTAAAAGACACCAAAGGATTACTTTCATCAGTTATTTTCATGGTAAAATGTATATTTACCATCGTCAACATTCCTTTGGTGATTACAGGTCTGAATAATTCTGTTTGTGATGCTACAGTCGGTTTGTCAACATTAAATGAACCGTCAATTTCATAGCTGATCTTATTTTTTTTTGCCCCGTTATGAAATACGGTGATTCGCCTGTTCGCTTCGTCTAGCCTGAGCTCTTCAGGTTTAGAAACACGAATATTTTTGATCGTATTGAATATATCATTCTGTCCTCCAAAATCTGGGTCTCCGAAAATAAAGACAGTACTGTCTTTTTGAGAGACAGAATATGTGAGTTCAACCTCCAATATAGAAGATTCACCATCCCAGCTAAGCACATAGTCCATGAAGGGGTTTTGCTGAGCATAAGAAAAGCTGCTAAAAATTAAGAGAAGAATTATAATGATCTTGATTTTATTCGTTTTCATAAGGCTTGAAATAAGAATGGTTAGTTAAATTGTAGATGGCTATAAGGCTATCATTGACTTAATCATCATGCTCTTTAGATCTTGTAAAAGTATTTCAAGTAATGTTTGGAGAAATACACATACTAAATTTTCAGCATTTGAGAATTATGTATAATGCAGAACTTTATTGTTTTAAAACACCGAGTCCCAAAACTTCCATTTTGAACTCATCTAGTTCTGCATCTGTTTTTTGCTTTACCATTAGAAGCAATTCTTCTGCATCCTGACCGACGGCTACACGTATAGGAGCAGGTATCTGTTTCGAAATTTCTATTATCTTGGTAGCTGCAATATCAGCATCTAAACCATTGGTTTGCATAGCATTAAGCGCTGAACTAAATTTCTCAAATTGATCGCCATAAAGTTGCCTTTGTTCTTGCGACATAGCATCCGAAATCTGTTGCAATTGAGCGGCTGTCTTCGCTGGGCCGCCTGTACGCATGTTTCCGGGTTGAACCATTATAAAATCAATTCCTTGGGGCTTTAATTCAATTCGATAGACGTCTGCAAAAGATTCCATTGTGGCTTTTGAAGCACTTGATGGCCCACTGAAAGGAAGAGAAAACAGTCCGGTCAATGAACCTATCTGCACAATTCGACCTTTGGTCTTTCTAAGTGATGGCAAAAAGGCCTTGATTGTAGAAATACTGCCCAACACATTCACTTCGAATTCTTTCCTGATTGCCTCGAGTTCTAGCACTTCCATTGGGCCAGGAGTTAGTACTCCGGCGTTGTTAACTAGAATATCCAAACCCTGATCTCTCAATTTTGAAGAAACGATTTCTCTCCAATTCTTGACATCCTGTTCTTTGGTAATATCAGTCACAGTTAATGTTATGTCTAAACTACCCAGGTTTTTTTTGATTGATTCGATTTCTTGAGGAGAGATTGCTGTACCGAAAACCTTGTAGCCTTTTTTTGCATAGCCGATTGCCAAATCAAGTCCAAGACCACTTCCTGCGCCTGTTATAGCTACTGTATTAATGGTTTTCTTTTCCATTGTTGTATAATATGTTTTTATTTTTTTGTCTGTTTTTGGATAGAAAGAAGACATTTCAATGTGATTTTGGACTATATCAATGAAAGGATTGCTTCCTGTTTTGGAACTAGGGGGATATTATAATGATTATTGCACTATTTTTAAACAAAGCAAAACTTGGAGCTTTCGTCCATTAACACTACATCTTACTTTTGTAGAAAAGTGAGCAATTCAGCATTAAACTTCTCCAATTCTTCAAAAAACAACCCGTGTCCGCTTTTTTCAAATTTTACGATATATGAATTTTCTATCCCTTGATTCATTTTTTCGGCAAGAGCAAATTCACATATCTTGTCCTGTGTCCCGTGGAAAATAGCTGTTGGAATTTTTATTTTAGCAAGATCACTTCTTAGATCAGTATCCCTCAAGGCAATCAAGCTCTGAGTAGTGGCATAGGGAGAAGCTTCCAGATTGATACCTCCAAGCCAATTCCCAATACCTGAAGGCAAAGACGTCTCACTAGCTCCAAATATTTTTCCAAAATTCTCCAGCAGCTGCGGTCTATTTACCTTGCTTAGTGCGATCAGTTCATCAACAGCTTCTATCGAGAAGCCGTAGTTGTAATCAACTCTCTTGGTCCAGACTGGTGCCGCTGCACCGAATAAGGCTAGCTTGCTTACCCTGGCACTATTGTATTTGGCCACATAATAAATCGCAATAGCACCACCCATTGAAAAACCACCAAGCAATGCATCTTGGACATCCAATTTTTCCAATATATGGTGAATGTCTTTCGCATATACATCATAGTTATAAGGGCCATATGGTTTATCCGACTTTCCAAAACCACGTAGCGTAATTCCAATAATTCTATACCCTTTATCAACCAAAAATTGGTATTGATACTCATACATTGCATCGCTCAATGGCCACCCGTGGATTAAGACCACGGGTGTTCCTTCACCCAGATCCGTTACGTGTAATTTGACGTTTTTTTCCACTGTGATGAATTCTTCTCTTCCAAAGGAAGAAACATCATTGCTCTGTGCAACAACAAGACTAGCAGCCATAGTTAGTGCTGAAGTCATAAATACTTTTTTCATCGCTTCCATTTCATTCTTATATTAAAGTAAGGTTGCATTTAAAGTAATAGCTAGGTTGAGGACACTACTAACAGGACAAGTTTCTTCAGCGGATTTTGCTATTTTTTGAAACTCTGATTCTGTAATCCCTGCTATTTTTGCAGTCAAAACCAAGTCTGATTTTGTGATAACACCATTATCCAATGTGATTGTTGATGTTGTTGTCAGTTCCTCAGGATTGTATCCTGCGGTGGATAGATCCGCACTTAGTTTCATTGTGAAACAACCGGCATGGGCAGCCGCTATCAGTTCTTCGGGGTTGGTTCCAGAACCGCTTTCAAATCGGGATACAAAAGTGTAAGGTGTTTGTTTTAAAACTCCACTTTGAGAAGTAAGGATTCCTTTGCCTTCTTTAATTGTGCCGTTCCATACGGCTGTTGCTTGTCTTTTCATGTTTATAAATATTTATTTGTTTAATAAACTGTTACTGTATTTCTGGTTTTTACAAGTCATATTGTGTTATTTTTTTACCTCTTTGGTCTTCATTTCAACTTTTAACCAAAACCGATGACGAGACATTGTTGCTTATATGCTTACTGTTTTTGATATGGCTGATATTGGGGATGGGTAAAAAAATTATGCTCACCAAAAGTGAGTTGCTTTTTTTCAGTAGTCATAATTATTGCACTACAGTTAATATTCACTAGAATTACCAATAAGAGGAGCATGTTTATTATTGCTTGATTTTGCCATATTTCCCTGAATAGAAGTCGCGATAGGCATCTCCTATTTCAGCTCTACTATTCATTACAAATGGACCTTCTGCCACGATTGGCTCCGTATAGTCTTCACCTCCAAATAAAATGACATCGGTAGCTTCCTGTAATTTGTTTACAATCGTTATCTCACCTGCAGCCCTATCGAATTCTATAAATTCTCCTGCTAAAAATTCCACATCATTAAGGATTGTGTTTTTATTTGGAAGGAACGCAGCCACTTCTACGTTTTCTTCTATGGAAATAGAGAAGGTCTTGTTCGCTTCAACATGGATATGATATAAAAACTGAGCTGAGTAATTGGGGATCACAGAATGTAGATCCTCAAAGTCTCCTGCGATAACTTTTATCCAACCACTATTATCTGGAAGCGATTTTTGGGGCACTTCATCACTTTGGATCGCTAGATACTCCGGTTTTTCGGCTTTGTTTTTTGCAGGAAGATTGATCCAAAATTGGAAGGCATGCGTACGGTTGCTTCCTGTTCGAGAATCTACATTCAATGTTTCATCATGGATAATGCCATTTCCGGCTTTCATCCACTGAATCCCACCTGAATATACTTTAGCATAATTCCCTGCACTGTCAAAATGCTCATCTTCCCCTTCTATAATATAGCTTAAAGTAGCTATGCCTCGGTGTGGATGTCCTCCAGTCCCACCATTTAAAGGTGATGAATGTATTTTAGGAACAATATGGTCTAAGAATACAAATGGACCAACTGCATCTGTATACCTATTGGCCAACAACCGATAAATTGTCAAGTCTCCGATGTCAGCTCTTTGTCCTTTTGTTGAAAAACTGGTTTTCTTTTTCATACCTCAATTTTAATTAGTCAAGAAATACATATAAAGATTTTATCCTCCCATCCTCAAAGACAGCAACATCCATCCCTGTGGCTACCAGTGAATCTATATCAGGACCCACTCCCCAGATTAGCCTACCGATATCATTGTTGATTACCACAGGTTTAAGCTTAAAAAAAGAAAATGTTTTAGGCATATTTGCCAACACATTGTTTACACTTTGATTGATAGCCTCAAGCCCCGTTGTCTGATGTCCTACATGATACAAACTGCTATCAACAGCGTAGATATTCTCTATGGCTTGCATTCTGGCTAAAGCGTCCCTTTGGCTCCATACTTGAGCCAGGTTTTCTTCCATTAGGAGTGCTAAATCAATATTCATATTATCCTTTTTCATAAATTTATTTTGTTATTGAGAAACAGCTCAGGAGTCAACTAAAGACTATGCAAAAAATATTGCACAACCTTTAGCTTGATCCAACTTATAGTATAGAAGTGTTAGTTGCCACTTTCGCCATGGGTCGCCAAGAGCTGCAGTTCCCAAGCCAATGCAACACCACTTGCTCCACCGTGTTCTAGGATAGAAGCAGATAGTTTGGCTGCGGTGTCAGTTCGAGCCCAATCGCGTTGCCACTCACCTAAAACTGCCATCCAAGTAATCGGAACAACCCCTGCTTGAACCATACGACGTACAGCCATGTCATGTGCTTCTGAACTTACTCCGCCGCATGCATCAGTGACAACAAAA
Organism: Belliella marina; assembly: GCF_042682445.1. Classification (NCBI taxonomy): domain Bacteria; kingdom Pseudomonadati; phylum Bacteroidota; class Cytophagia; order Cytophagales; family Cyclobacteriaceae; genus Belliella; species Belliella marina. Next base: position 160,522 of record NZ_JBHUHR010000031.1, on the reverse strand, counting down.
ACATCATATCCATCTTCTAAAGCCTGAATAGCAGGCATTGCAACGCATATTTCAGTAAATAAACCTGCAAGGACCAGTTGTTTACGTCCGCTTTTTTTAACAAGATCAGTGACGTTTGGATCTTGCCAAGTATTGATAAATGTCCTATTGATTGGCTTTTGTTCAGGAAATACATCCTGAAGGCCTTTAATGATAAAACCTCCACGCTCTTCAATTACAGTAGTAAGAATAGTGGGTATATCAAAAACTTTTGCCGTTCTCGCTAGGGCAATTACGTTGTTGATAATTAGGGTAGGTTCATGGCTGTTCAAATTAGTAAACTGATACGGTTGGTGATCGATCAATACTACTATACTGTCTTCGGGTCGAAGTAGGCCCTGAAGACCAATCTTTGGAGTTTTGTTCATGATAATTTTTTATTTAGTGTGTAATTATAGACTTCCATTTACGATTATTGTGCCACAATCATAATTGTTTGATCTCCAGTATTTTAACACCCAATTAAAGATTTAAATAATTCTATTTTATAATAAAATTCTCATATATAAGAAATTTTCTATTTACACTTGAATAAAATTCAATAATAACCCCAAGTCTCTTGTAAACCAGTAAAAAATCAAAAATTGTAAGATTTTTTTTCTTAAAAGGGACAGAAAGAAAGGATAGGAAATAATAAAAGAAAAAAATATTATGAGTATCCGCAATAACACCAGTAGGTGAATATTTCGCATGAAATCATGTGGATAATCGTCGACTGTCGACAGCAGCTGAAATTCAATGTATGTACCTAATTAAATGTGGATACTGCTGTGAAAGCGGATATTCATAAAAAATATTAAGAGTATCCACAATGTTATTTTCTATTGACAGTTTATTGTTAGGCCTCCAAAAGTCTAATCCCGATTTTTTTTGGAGACCTAAATATTCACTTCATCCCTTCAAACTAACCAACTTTTCAATTCCCAACCTCTTTATCTTTGCAAAAAGGGTTTTGTCCTTCATCTTTAAAATTGCCGCAGCTCCATTGGGGCCGCTAATTCGCCAATTTGTATGTTCGAGTACCTTTATGATGTATTCTTTTTGTTTGTCTTCAAAGGACTGAAACTCATTGTTGAGGTCTAAGTTATCCTTCTCAGGTATCCAACTTCCAGGCCCCAGTGTTGTCCCATTCTCTACTATTACGGCGCGTTCTATCAAATTTTCCAGCTCTCTGATATTACCCGGAAAGTTGTAATTCATCAAACATTCAATTGTTTTTGCTGAAATACGCCTGAAAGCTTTCCCGGCTTTGGCAGAATACTTTTCCAAGAAATATTGGGCGAGTAAGGGTATATCATCTTTTCTTTCCCTCAGAGGGATATTATAGATTGGAAAAACATTCAATCGGTAATACAGATCTTCCCTAAACAAGCCTTTGCGC
>NZ_JBHUHR010000031.1:0-158944 GCF_042682445.1 Belliella marina | reverse complement strand
ATTGGCATCTCGCCTATTTCATCCAAAAAAATTGTCCCCCCATCTGCAAGTGTAAATTTACCCATTTTATTGGTCACAGCTCCGGTAAAAGCACCTTTTTTATGTCCAAACAATTCGCTCTCAATAAGTTCCTTGGGTAATGTAGCACAGTTTATTTTTATCAAAGGACGATCTTTTCTTCTGCTGTTACTGTGTATTGCACTTGCCAGCAATTCCTTTCCTGTTCCAGATTCACCTGTAATGAGTACAGTGGTGTCAGTATAAGCTACCTGATCTATCTTGGTCAGTACCTTTTTATAAGAATCACTGGTGTAAATAATATTGTTGAAATTGATTTTTCTACTGATTTCTTCCTGTAAATACTCGTTTTCATTTTCAAGCCGATCTTTCAAGGACTTGATTTCTTCCAATGCTTCGCACAATTCCAAATCTCGATTCTTCTTTACAGTAATATCCCTTACTACAGCACAACTGTAATCAACACCATTGTACCTTAAATGACTTGCTGTTATATCAACCGGGAATTTTGTCCCATCCTTTCTGGAAGTCAGCCATTCAAATCGATGAATCCCCTTTTTCCTAAGCTCATCGAAATGAAACTCCCAAAACTCCTGTGTTATAAATGGATCCAACACAAACATATTAGAATTGTCAAGCTCTGATTTTGAATAACCTAATTTATCGATCAATGACTCACTGTAATGCAGCAGGTCTGCTTTATCATTGTATACATAAATAAGATCTTGGGCATTATCGATAATGGTTTTATAGAGTTCCAAATCATTATCCCTTTGTATTATTTCAGTAACATCTTGATAAACTCCTGAAACTTTGTAAATTTCATCTCCTTTCAGGCTTGGTTTTGCTATAGCTCTGATATACCTGGGAGGAAAATCAGTAGTTTCAAATATTTCATCAAAATCGGCTGCTTTTTTGATTAACTGTCCAAACAAAGATTCAAGCCTCTTGCCATTTTTAAATTTGTGTATGATTTTCGAAGGGGTTAAATCGTCAGAATTTACGGTATTGAATATTTCTAAAGCGCAGGTAGTAGCCAAAAGTGATCCGCTCTGCAAGTTTAGCTCCCAGCCGCCGACACTACCTATATCTTTTGTATTATCAACTAAATTCTTGTAAAAATTAGATTCAGTTATTTCATGGCCAATCCCGCATAAAAACTCCATTCCATTGTATGAAAAGTATTGTGCAAATACACCAACATTATAGAATTTGCCCATTTTTGTCTTGTGTATTGCTGGAAAATTAACAACTCTTTTTTCTACAACTTCCTTCCAATGGTTTTGCCAGCTTTCAGGTGTTACCGCAACATTGATATCTGTGATTGTAAGTTGAGTAGCCTCTTTCTTACTGTAACCTAATATTTTACAAAATGCTTCATTGGCATACACAACATTTCCACTAGAATCTAACCATACTATTTCATACGGCAAATTATCTAAGACTAAACTTTTAATATTTAATTCAACCATTACTATTTTTTCATATAAATTGAAACATCCCTAACATATAATCTGAAAACAATTTCATTTGACCCTGACAAATAAAATCAGCCTCTGGTCAAAAGATTTAATTGAAGTGGCATCGCCCAACCCTGAAAATAGGAAAGGCCTTCAACTTGCGTCAAATTACAGCCAGTTTTAGTGGTGACTCGAGAATTCTACTTTTAGCGTTTTGCAACTTCTAATTACAAAATACTATAGACCTGAAAACCAAGAGGTAAAACTGGATTAATCTCTAATGTGGTATTTGGATTGGGATTACTTTCTGGTGTTATTATTAATTTCCAAAACAAACTTATTTCAAAAAAAACAAAAAAACGTCGACAAATGACGATAAAAATTAATCAAAAAAGTCTATTGCAAAAATAGTTGAAATACACCCACAATCTACTATTCATTCATGCAAAATCAAATATCTGATTTTAAGTTTTGGGAAAATATGAAACTTCCAAATAATCGAATAATCGAAGCATCATATCCATCCATTTTTTTCTAAAAATCAAAATCATAAAATTTATTTGGAATAAACATTCCGTTATAATTACCTTTACGGAATGATTGTTCCGTTTAAAATAAAACAAAGAAAAAATGAGTAAATTAAAAAACAAAGTTGCAGTAGTTACAGGCGGTAATACAGGTATTGGATTGGCTGCTGCCAAAGATTTTATTGCACTAGGTGCGAAGGTAATTATTACTGGTCGTGACCAGCAAAAAATTGACAATGCCATAAATCTTTTAGGAAGCAACGCTACAGGATTTCAGGCAGATGTCTCTAATATTCGCGAAATTGAAAACCTTGTTTCCATTGTAAGTTCAGAATTTGGCAAGTTGGATGTATTGTTGGTAAATGCAGGCGTGTCTTACCAGGAACCCATAGGTGAGCTTACCGAGGAAATTTTTGATACTATTTCAGACATAAATTTCAAAGGGGCTGTATTTACGACTGAAAAATTCATCCCTATCCTTAATGATGGAGCTTCAATAATCCACCTTACTTCTGTTAGTGCTTATACCTATGCAACAGGCACCAGTATTTATTCTGCAAGTAAGGCAGCGCTGACAGCATACAGTAAATCTGCTGCGGTAGAATTAGCCCACAGGAAAATCCGAGTGAATACTGTAGCCCCTTCCATGACTGAAACAGACATGATCAACAGGGGAGCACTAGGTAATGAAGAGGTTCATAATTTCCTAAAATCCAAATTTATGCCTTTCAAGCGATTTGCAAAACCTGAAGAAATTGCAAAGCTTATATCCTTTCTAGCCTCTGATGATGCTTCGTTTATATCAGGTTCTGAATATACGATCGATAGTGGTGCTTCTGTAAACGCAGTAAGGCTTTAAAAATTTGCCTAAATTTGGAACATTCGTTCCTAAAACATTATCTTTGTAAAGTAGTACGCTACTTTACAAAGATTCTTATTATGGCAAGGACAAAAGTATTTGATGAGGAAGTAGTCTTGGAAAAGGCTATGTATCTATTTTGGCAAAAAGGATATAATGCAACTTCCGCCCAGGATTTGGTTGACAACCTTGGTATAAGCAGATCAAGCATGTATGACACTTATGGAGACAAACATAGCTTATTTGTAAAAGCCCTCAAAAAATACAGGACTGATCGTATAGATCCTGTTTTGAAAGCTGTGGATACTACACCATACATTGAAAACTATGTCAATGATTTTTTCGAATTCATAAGAAAAGAGCAATTTGGAGAACCAAATTCTATTGGCTGTTTTTTGGTGAATTCAGCCGTCGAATTAGCTCCTGTTGATCCGGAAATAGCAGAAATTGCGAATGCCATCATGATTGATACTGAAGAAGCACTATACAAGGCTATAAAAAAAGGACAACAAATAGGTATTTACACAAAAAAATTTTCTGCAAGAGCCTTGGCAAAATTTGTTTTTAATGCTCTCAATGGACTTAGGGTTACTGTCAAATTTGATACTAATCACAATACATTTAATGATATCATCAATGTGTCTCTTTCAGCTTTGAAAGTTTAATGATTTATATCATCGGGGTTGAGTTCCATACATATAGTATAATCCTTTTCCATCGTCCAGAATGTAAGGATCACCAAAGGTAACATCAAGTGGATTGTCAAACTTCCCCAACAGAAATATGTCTTTTGTATGATCATGTTGACATGAATACAATGTAAACAAAACTAAGAAGTCCCAGTTTCATCAAAATTTTAAGACCAGCACTTGAAAAGCTAAAGCAAAAAATCACATGTTCATATTCAACTCCAGTTTGTTTTTTTCACTATCTGCCAGTTCAGAAATCATTCGATAGAAAGCGCAAAAATGTGACTTAAAACTTGATTTCTACTTGATGAAACTGTTTGAAATAGGCTTTTTGTTAATTAATTCATATTTGGACAGTCTACTAGGCATCAAGTTCAAAAGTTGCTACCTTACTTCTATCGAGCACATTATCATTCGAATAATATTTTATCTCTCTATCGCTTCTACGTTCAGATTGAGTATAATTTTCGCAGCATTTTTATCTTAAACTTAAAATACATTACTTCCTAGGTTCCCATTTCTTGATCTATATTCATCTTTCATATTTTTAGTATATTCCTTTCTAAAATAAAGATTCAATAACGAAGTAAAAAAAGACTTACGAGTTCCGAGTAAACCCATGGACTGTGACTTCGGAACAAAAGTCAAAGAAGGAATGTCGTAGACAATCCTACATCTTGCTGACTGCGGGAAAGCCGCAGTCCAAGGCCATTCGGCCTCTGGTACTAGTGTTTGAAAAGCGGTTACTTTTAATGGTTAAAAGTTGGGGTCAACCTGTACTATGTTTCAACCTAAAGAATTTGAAAAGCATAGATATCCAAAGTTTTAAATCAAAACAGTTTTCACCAGTAAAAAAACTGATTTTCCATTCTAATTCCATTAACAGATTACCTTTTTTAAATCAGAAAAACCACACCCCAAGTGTCATCGTAGTGTGAATTCCATCTACTTTTCCTATCTAAATTACTCCAATATCATAAAACTCCAAACATGACAAAAATAGAAATGATCACCAGGCAGGATCTGGAAGAATTGAGACGGCAACTGTTGGATGATCTCCAAAAATTAATGAAGCCCAAGGAAAAAGAGCATAAGGACTGGGTAAAGAGTGATGAAGTCCGGCGAATGCTTAAAATATCTCCAGGATCTTTACAGAACCTAAGGATTCGGGGGCTTTTGAACCCCAAGAAAATCGGGGGGACATACTACTATCAGACTAAGGAAGTCGAAAACCTATTCAAACAATAAATTATGGCTATTGAGAATACAAACCCTACCCAACGAAAGATTCTGGATATTTTCAAAAAGTTGCAATTGGATGACTCAATTCAACTTTCCCACATGGCTATTTGCATGGCTCTTATCGGTGAATTTCTCAAAAACCAGGGAATGGGAAGTTTTCGGATCACCAGAAAAATGATTATGCAAAACTCGCAGGTCAAATCATTGAGTACCTATCACAAATGCATAAAAGATTTGGTCAACAAAAACATCATTATCTACAGTCCCTCCTATCATCCAAGGCTGGGAAGTGAGGTTCAGTTTGTTTGAAGTACACAAAAATAGTATTTAAAAACAGTCCGACAATTAAATTGATTGTATTGAATATGCAGATAGTAGTTCTAAAAATTTATTGAAATGTCCCCCCCTACTTATTTATCAAGCACAAATTATGCTTTTATTTTGTTTTCATTATGGATATTAATTAACTTTAAACTAACAGTTCAAAACAACAAATCGTCATCCGTGGAGTCTGTTGAAACAACCAACTCAATTAATTGATAATCAAATATTTAATATAAGGGTTCGAATCCTTCCGAGCGCACAAAAGCCATCTAAATAACTTTAGATGGCTTATTTTTTTACTGATTATTTCATTTGGCTTAGTTCTGTGAACTCAATTTGAGTTCACTTGCCTTCAATCCTTTTCCTTTGACTTTAAGCTTGATGTCACCTGCTTTTTCAGATGCCTGAACGATCACAACCAGTTTGCCATTGAATACTTTCATGGTAGGCAGGTGGAACATTTCCAATGAGGTCGCATCTCCATTACAAACAGCCTTGAATGAACCATTTCCGGTAACTTCAAAATCCAATCTGTTCATTGCATGGGGTACAGGGATCCCATCTTTGTCAACAATAGTGGCAGTCACAAAACTTAAATCCTCACCATCTGCACTGATCGTCTCCCTATCAGCTTCAAGCAAAATACGATGCGGTTTACCAGCAGTCTTAATGGACTTTTCGGCAACTTCATTTCCTGAATCATCAAAAGCAACTACACGGATTTCTCCTGGCTCATACACAACATCCATCCACATCAACCTATAGCGATGTAGGTTCGAAGTACTGTCCTTCTTCTGGATACCTTGACTTTTTCCATTTACAAAAAGTTCCGCACTGCTATAGTTTGTGTATACGAATACAGGAGTCTTCTCCCCTTCCCTTCCTTCCCAATTCCAATGCGGGAGCATATGCAATGTCTCATCTTCCGTATTCCAACGACTTCTGTAGAGATAGTACCTGTCTTTGGGAATGCCAGCCAAATCCAAAATCCCAAAATAAGAACTTCTGGAAGGCCAATAATCATCATAAGGAGTAGGTTCTCCCAAGTAATCGAATCCAGTCCATACAAATTCACCAATCACCCAAGGTTTGTCATCCTGCCATACAAAATCATCTTCAGGGATATTGGACCAGCTGCAATATTCCAAATCATATGAAGAACTCTGATAGTCATCATAGGTTTTGTTCGGACCTTTCTCTACCGGAAACTTATACACCCCTCTTGAACTCACGGTAGAGGCAGTTTCTGAACCTAAGATAAACCCTTGTGGAAACAATTCATATGCTTCTTCATACAGTGGCAATCTGTAGTTCAACCCAGGGACATCCAAAATGGCACCAAATCCATTAGCCATCGCATTTTGGACCTGATCCATACCCACTGTCACCGGACGGGTTGGGTCTTCCCTATGGAAGATATCCTGGATCCACTTTGCACGTTTCACACCTGCACTTCCATGCTGGTCAGGTACTTCATTCCCAGCACTCCACATCACGATACTTGGATGGTTTCTTGTCGCATGGACCAAATCTACGATATCCTTTTCAGCCCATTCATCGAAATATAGATTGTATCCATTCTTTACTTTAGGCTTTTTCCATTCGTCAAAACTTTCTGCCAAAAACATAAAGCCCATTTCATCACACAACTCCAACTGCTCTATCGAAGGCATGTTATGGGATGATCTGATGGCATTCACTCCCAAATCCTTCAATATTGTCAATTGTCGTTTCAAAGCAGCCCTATTGATCGCTATACCCAAAGGACCCAAATCATGGTGCAAGCAGACACCTTTGAACTTTACTACTTCACCATTCAACTCAAAGCCATTCTCTCGGCTGTATTTAATGTCACGCACCCCAAACCTGATCTCTTCAGTGTCTTTCAATACCCCACCCTGATGGAGTTCTAAAGTTGCTGTATATAAATAAGGAGAGTCAGTACCCCAAATCTCTGGGTTGTCCAAAGAAATGTTTTGCTCAATTTCATCCCCAAATCTCTGCGATACCATATTCTCAGCTACCACTTTTCCATTTGCATCTCTCAAGGTTGTTTTTATCACCACATTGTCACCTTGAACCTGGGACTTGATATTGATTTTGGCAAGCCCATTTCCAATGTAGGGAGTTGTGATATAATGGCCCCAGTGCTTGAAACTCACCGCATCTTTGATGATCAAGTTGACTTTTCTGTAGATCCCTGCACCCGGATACCACCTTGAAGAAAAGGCTTGGTTTTCAAGTCTGACAGCTATCACATTTTCTTTTCCTGCTTGCAGTTCATCTGTGATATCAAAATAAAAATAACTATAACCGTAAGGTCTATTTCCCACTTTCTTTCCATTGACAAACACTTCTGCATTTGACATGGCACCATCAAATGCCAAGATGATTTGCTTACCGGAATTTACTTCTGCCACAGAGACATTTGTCCTGTACCAACCCACACCAATGAATGGCAATGCTCCTGTCCTACCTGTTTTTTCGGTTGCTACTGTTTCATTGTTTTGCTCAATCCTGACGACCTGCTTATCTATATCTTTGTCAAAAGGTCCTTTGATAGCCCAATCATGGGGAACAGTTACCTTCTCCCAAGACGAGTCATCAAATCCACTTTGGCTCGCCAATTCGGCATCGCCATTATAAAATCTCCAATCTTTCAATGCTTGAATTTCCCGGGTTTGACTTTGAGCCTGGAAACAAAGGGCTGAAAGTAAAACAATAGACAACAAATAAATTTTCATACGTAGGTTATATAGGTTGGAATTAAGTTTACTGATTGATTTTCCAAAATAGCTTGATTATCCTAAACATTCCAAACATTCGACAAAATCAAGACAGACTTTAGTAATATCAGGTTTTTAAAAATAGACATAAGATAAAACAAAACCATCCTGTGGTTTCATCCCCAAAAAAGACACGCTTTTCGGATACCCTCAGCTACATCTGTTTGTAAATCCAAAACTTGAATTCATGCGGATCATCGTCAACGGATCACACTTGTCCTGTTACCATAGATTGACAGGTGTGACCTAGTCAGCTGCCTCTCCAAACAATCCGGAGGCATTATTTTGACTGGATTCTGTTAAGATAGTGGGTAATCCCAAATTGGACTTTGGAATGAAAATAAAAAAGCAGGAGAATTTCTCCTGCTCTTTATATGAAAACTAAACCAACTATTATTTAACTACCACAATTAGAACAAAAATAGTATTAAAAAATAATAAACAAAATTTTTCACAAAAAAAGTGTAGTAAGACCTACTTTTTGTTGCTCACCTTATACAAAATACCTAGAGCCAAGGCTTGCGAGTACTGAATACCTGGATCCATATCAAAATCGTAGACATTGATACTTGTGAAGGTAACATCCACAAATCGGGTTATTTTTGCAATCAAAGTCACATCCAATCTATGGTCAATGGTTTTGAATGCCAAAGTTTCATAATTGGCAAACATTTGATACCTGGATTTGATGGTTAAATTCTCAGTAATTTCCTTATCATAGGTGGCATATAGCTGCAAAGCCAACCATTCGGTTCTGACAGTCTGACCTTCTGGAACACCATAATTGGTAGGGACATTCTGGATAATTGTGGGGTCGGTTACGAAAGTGAATCTTGGTGAAAACGGTGCAATCCTTAAAGCAAAATCTTTGTTTGGCTTGTATTCCATACCAATACCCGAAGTCAGGAATGCAGGGGCAAAGAATCCAGATATTAAGGTTCTTTGATCATCTGGACCATATTCAAAACCATCAGTAAACTGTGTCATAAAGTTCAAAGACCCAAAATAAGACCAGTTCCCACCTGCGGAATAGCCCACTTTGGAATCGAAGAAAATCCTGTCATTTGATTTCCTGACCTGTTGTCCTTCATTTTTGACAATTCCGTACATCAATTCAAGTTGGTTGTCCCAGCTTAGCTTTCCTTTGGCATAGTTTGCTTTACCAGCCGCAATGGAACCGAATGCGATGGAGTTTACACCTCCTGCTTTCCAATTACCACTGAATGCCGCTTGGTTGAAGTTCAGGCCTACACTGAACTCATTTGTCCAATATGTTGTGTCCTTCTCGATCAATTGTGCCAGCGAATCAACGGTGTCTAAAGTGTCTAAATCTTGGGAAAACGCTTGATTTAGAAAGATTAAACTAATCAGAATAGTAAATAAATTTTTCATTACAAGAAAATTAAAGTTAAAATTGAAACAAAAATGATGATTTATTATAAAGAATAAAATTAATTTGGGCATAGTTTGTCTTTTACGATGTAAAAATAGCAGCAGCTATTGAACTATCTCAAATACCGTATTACAAAAACGAATTGAATATTATATTCTATCCCGTTTAGTTAAGAAATGAGGCTTGCCAGATGGAAATCTTTCAATGCCCTTTTTTGTCAAAAAAGGAACCTGTACTTATTTAAAAAAACAGCCAGGTCTTTTCTATACGGCATAGCATATTATTCCAATAAGGACATCTATTCTATTAGCTTGTCGTTTATATTTACATTGAAAGGATTCATTAAAGGTTCAATATTATGTCAAGAAAAAACGTCACATCTTTTTTACTGCTAATTGGTTTTCTATCCTCTTGCAGTTCTATCGAAATATTCAAGGAAAGAACTGAAATACGGCCTTACAAAGAGTATACTTCATTTGTAATAGTCAACAAGGAAATTGGCTCAAGGAGCTTCAAGGATGAACTGATTGATGCAAAAGTCTCCAATGAATTGGAGATCAAAATGAAAGAACTCGGTTTGGTTTACGACAGAGACTCCCCTGATTTGGTCATCAGATACAGTTCGAATGAAGATCCACGCCAAAAAGAAGTATACAACAACCAATATCCGATGTGGGGAATGAGGGTTTGGGATCCATGGATGTTTGACCCCAGATTTATGGGGAGACAAAATATGGTCTCAACCAAAAACTATGAGTTGCTCCAACTCATAGTGGACTATATAGACCCAAAACAGGATAAAATGCTGATGACCATCACTGCGGTCAGTGAAGCAAGTAGTGCCAAAACAAAGAGCAAAAAACTGATTAAGTCTGCCGAAAAAGTAGTACAAACCTATAAAGAGCATGTGAAAGCCAATTAATTTGTCAACATTAAATTTTTATATCTCAAGAATATTGTTTTATAAGCTGAATAATGTATTTTTGTATAAATTTTAATGTATTTCAAAACCACTATTATGCACTTTAATGCTTAAGATAGTACTTATAGATGACGACCCTATCAGCACTTTTGTGACTGAAAAACTTATTTCCAAAAACATTAAAGTCCCTTTCAGGATATTTAAATTCCAGAGTGCAAGTGATGCATTGAAGGATATATCGAGTATCCATCCAAATTACTTGTTTTTGGACTTGAATATGCCTGAGATGACTGGATGGGATTTCCTCGAAGAATTCGAACCGTCAGATTACAAACCAGAGGTGTATATACTAAGTAGCTCTGTGGATGAGAGGGATATCACCAAAGCAAGCAAATATTCACTTGTGAAGCAATACCTCTCAAAACCATTAGTCAAAAAGTATATCAAAACAATATTCAATTAAATGCACTCTGGTTTTCCTCTTACTTAATATATTTTTTTAAACCCACATAATTCCAATATTTTGGATCCAGGATGGCGCATCACACCATGCACATATGTATGGGGGGGTGTGATTTCCTAATTTGGATCATTGTGTAAAAATCCCACTTGCACAGTAAGTATATCTGCAAAATATCAACCTGATTATCAATTAGATCATTACATACCAAAAAAATAATAAAGCTGGGGTATTGGCTTAAATGAAAATTTTACTGTATTTAGTATCCACCAAAAACATTCAATCAATTAAGCAACAAATTAATTCTGAAAATGGACGATTTAGACGACGAATTTGAGGATTTTGACGATTTCGAAGATGAGGATGATGAGTTTACTGAAGAATTTCAAGACGAAGTATACGACCTTGATGAAGACAGTGAATTAATCGAAGACAGCCTTTTAGACTTCGATGATGATGACGACTTCGAAGATGACGACTTTGATGATGGCTTCGAGGATTTGGACGATGAAATAGATTGACCGTCCCCAATAAAAGCAGAATCCAATTTGGGTTCTGCTTTTTTTTATCCATATTTTGCTGAAATGGTTCTGTGTGCTATCTTGCACAAAATTTCACGGAAACTTCTCAAATTAATATACTATGCTATTACAAATATTCAACTCGCCTATCGCACCAGGAGCCCAACTATTTCTTTTAATCGTTTGTATTTTAATTGGACTTGGGGCTGGTATCTCAGCTGTAGATGTTAGAAGCACATTATTCAAGAAAAAATCGGAAGAAAAGCATTGATCAAACTTCGGATAATGATAAAAAAAAGGCTCCAATTGGAGCCTTTTTTGATTAATGGACATTTCCCATCAATTTTTTTATCGGTCTGCTAAGGAGAAGCAATAAAACGCCAGCTCCAACAACCGTAGCCACAATCATCATATATTGACTTGGCATCGCTTGCAATGCTTCCTCAGAACCACCACTTACTTCTCCTGCAATTCTACCAGCAATAAGATTCCCTAAAGCCACAGAAATAAACCACATTCCCATCATCTGTCCTTGGTACTTTTCTGGAGCCAACTTGGTAGTCAAGCTAAGGCCTACAGGACTCAAACTCAATTCCCCAAATGTATGTAATAGGTAGGTGAAGATTAACCAAGTTGGTGCTGCCAAATCTCCTGAAGCAGCGATTTTGGCCGCAAAAAACATAACCAAGAACCCAACTCCTAAAAGCAATAAACCAAAGGCAAACTTCAAAGGGGAACTTGGCTCTAAATTTTTCCTTCCCAACCAAACCCACATTGCTCCAAAAAATGGTGCAAACAAAATAATAAACATGGAATTGATTGACTGAAAATAGCCCGTAGGAATCTCCCAACCCATAAAACTCCTGTCTGTGAATCTTTCTGCAAACAAATTCAATGAAGATCCTGCCTGTTCAAAGCCAGACCAAAACAATGCGGAAAATATGATTACAATTACTATAGCCCAAGTCTTCTTAAACTCGTCTTTGTTCAATCCCCCAAACAAAAATATATATCCAAAATACAAGACTGTAATTATACCAATAATATTGTATGCCAACTTTGATATTGCAAAAGCATCAATAGGAATCACTCCCATAAACATCAAGATTACCACTACAATAGAAATCATCATGGCAAGCGTGGAGTACTTGATCATTCTTGCCCTTGATTCTAATTCCGTTGGAGAACTTGCCTTGACATCTTCCCCTTTTCCATCAAGATACTTTCCAGTTAGCTTATATTGAATTAATCCGATGAACATCCCCAATCCAGCCAAACCGAATCCCAAATGCCAGTTGTAAACTGCTAGCGTGGAACATGCTATTGGTGCAATAAAAGCACCTAAATTGATCCCCATATAAAAAATCGAAAAACCAGCATCTCTTTTACTGCTTCCAGCGGGATAGAGCTGACCTACAATAGAACTGATATTTGGCTTCAACAACCCTGTACCAACTACTATCAAAATCAAACCTATAAAGAAAGAATTAATATCCAAACTTGACAATTCTGTGATTTCGGAAGTATGGTCAGAGAAAAAATAAACCATACCGGGTACTGCCATTGTAAAGTGACCTATTGTAATAATGATCCCTCCATACCACACGGACTTTTTCAATCCAAACAACCTATCTGCAAACCATCCACCAGGCAAAGCCAATAAATAAACCCCCATGGTATAAAGTCCATAGATTGCCGTGCTGGTACGATCATCGAACCCTAAGCCACCACCGATAATGGGGGTTGTCATAAAAAGTATCAACAAAGCACGCATGCCATAATAACTAAACCTCTCCCACATCTCCGTGAAGAAAAGCGTCATAAGGCCTTTGGGATGCCCGAAAATGGTGGGTCCTTCTATTATATCTTGACCAAGAGATTTTAATGAATCATTTGGGATTTTTTCCAATTTTATGAAATTACGTGAAAGGAATTTATTTTTAACAAATGCAATTATAAGAGAATTTTTTTACTCTTACTAAAGGCACTTTGAATTATTGCACTTATCACCTGATTTCTAAACCCTATACAAATTCAGCATTTTTTATTTGACACTCCCCCCAAAACAAAAACAGCCCTTTACGGTCAGCGTAATCGATTGAAAAGTAAAAAAAAGGGATTTTTAAGTAAAATCTCATAACATTATTACATATCTTTGGGCATTGAAAATAACCCAAATAAAACTATATAATTATGCAAGAACTAGAGCTCAAGCCCGCCAATAAAAGCTTGTCTGGACTAGGTATTCGTACAAATGCAAGTGTAATGTGGAACCTTACACCGGCAGAGTTGGTCGAGCAGGCACTTTTCAACAAAGAGGCAGTACTTACAGACAATGGTGCCTTGATGGCTGACACTGGTGCATTTACCGGAAGATCTCCTAAGGATCGGTTTATTGTCAAAGATTCCAACACCGCTGAGAGTGTCTGGTGGGGTGATGTCAATATCGCTTTTGATGAAGGGGGCTTTGATAGGCTACATACCAAAATGCTTGATTTTTTGACCGACAAAAAACTTTACATCCGTGAAGCTTATGCTGGTGCAGATAAAGACCACAGACTCAATCTTACCGTAGTCAATACCCTTGCTTGGCAAAATCTCTTCTGCTACAACATGTTTCTGAGACCAACGGTCTCAGAACTTGAGGTATTTGAGTCGGATTTCACTATAATCTGTGCTCCAGAATTCGAAGCTGACCCGGAAATTGATGGCACCAGACAAAAAAACTTTGCGATCATCAATTTGACAAAAAGAATCATCTTGATAGGCGGTACGGCTTATGCAGGGGAAATGAAAAAAGGGATTTTTTCAGTACTGAACTACCTTCTTCCGTATGAAAAAGGAGTACTTTCCATGCATTGTTCTGCCAATTCCGGCGCCGATGGTGATACAGCAATCTTCTTTGGACTTTCAGGAACAGGAAAGACCACACTCTCGGCAGATCCCAACAGAGGATTGATTGGTGACGATGAACATGGATGGACGGAAGATACAATTTTCAATTTTGAGGGTGGCTGCTATGCAAAGGTGATCGATCTCTCCCGCGAAAAAGAGCCGGAGATATGGGACGCCATCAAATTTGGTTCGATTGTGGAAAACACGAGGTTTCATGAAGGCACCAGAACGGTGGACTACAGCAACAACAGTGTAACTGAAAACACAAGAACAGCATATCCAATCAATTATATCAAAAATGCAATAGAACCATCCATTTCCGGAATTCCAAAAAATATATTCTTTTTGACAGCAGATGCATTTGGCGTCATCCCACCAATATCCAAACTCAACAAGAGCCAGGCGATGTACCATTTCATATCTGGGTACACAGCCAAAGTAGCCGGCACTGAAGTGGGAGTCACTGAACCAAAGACAACATTTTCCGCATGCTTTGGGGCAGCATTCCTACCTCTTCATCCAACCAAATATGCCGAGCTGTTTGGTGAAAAGATGGAGAAGCACCAGGTAAACGTATGGTTGATCAACACAGGTTGGACTGGTGGTCCATATGGGATTGGTTCAAGAATGAAACTAAAATACACCAGGGCAATGATCACTGCTGCATTAGAAGGAAATCTGGATGATGTATCCTACAAAAAACACAGTGTTTTTGGAGTAGAAATACCCCAATCTTGCCCAAATGTACCTGCTGAAGTTTTGAGTCCCCGAGCTACCTGGGATGATAAAGATGCTTATGACAAAAAAGCGAGGGAACTCGGAGCTGCATTTATCCAAAATTTCGAGAAATACAAAGACTTTGCAACGGATGATATCCTTGCAGGATCCCCAAACCTATAAATCTAGCTAACCCTTGAAGAAGTAGACCCAAACAAAGGAGTGTTTTTACACTCCTTTTCTTTTTTTCCTATAAACCTGAGTTCGATTGTTATCACAAAGTCAAAATCAATAAAAATATCCAGTTACAAGGCAAATTTTTGAGGGATAGCCTAAGCTATCGCTCAGAAATTTAACGCAGTAAATGGGTGTTTTTATTGACTGAGCCGACTATTCGGCTTTAAACGGCAATCTACTTCACTTTTTCAATCTACAATATGCCAATATTACTTCACGCACCTTCTTTTCGTAGTTCTCACCATTTAAAACCGTTTTGACAAAGTGAGAATAGTCGAACTCAGGTTATAAGATAGCGCCAAAGATTTATTATTTTTGGGGAAAACAAATCAAATACATGAAGACAGCAGAAATACATACCCAAAAAGGAGTGATGAAAGTAGAGTTTTATGAAAAAGATGCTCCTAAGGCAGTTGAAAACTTTATTACGCTTTCAAAAAAAGGATTCTATGATGGCCTAACTTTCCACAGGGTAATTCCAAATTTTGTGATTCAAGGTGGGTGTCCAAATGGCAACGGGACTGGTGGACCAGGTTACAAAATTGACTGTGAATTGACTGGAGACAATCAATATCATGACAGAGGTGTATTATCCATGGCACATGCTGGAAGAAACACAGGAGGGTCTCAATTCTTTATATGCCATAGCCGTACCAACACCAGTCACTTGGACAGAAACCACACCTGTTTTGGCAAAGTAGTGGAAGGGCTGGACATTATCGATGAGATCAGGGCTGGTGACTCAATTGACAAAATCGTCATCAACGAGACTGAATAGGTTTAGACAAGCTATTGCATTGGTTGCAATCATTTTATTTCAAAAAATAGCTTCTGGTGATCAATACTATTTACTAGGGTAAATCAAAAAGGAAAAAAGACCTGAATCGAATTTCAGGTCTTTTTTTTATCCTCACATTTTTTTCACCCCGAATTATGCAAATAATGCACCCGCGATGGTAGCTGTCATCATGCAAGCAAGGGTAGCTGCAAACAATGCCTGCATTCCCAATTTGGAAAGGTTTCCCTGTTGATTCGGAGCAATACTTCCTATCCCTCCTACTTGGATCGCTATAGAGCTAAAGTTCGAAAAACCACAAAGTGCATAAGTTGCAATCACGATCGATTTTGGGGAAAGACCACCCGCTTCTTTCATATCAGCCAAACTCAAATAAGCCACAAATTCATTGATGACTGTTTTCTGTCCAAGCAAAGATCCTACCTGGAGGGTTTGGCTCCATTCTACGCCTATCACCCAAGCGAACAACCTAAAGACCTGCCCTAATATGTATTCCAAAGAAAACCCTGAAAACTGACCATCCGTCGAAGAAATAACAAAAGCATTCAATCCGGTCCATTCACCAATCATACCTGAAAGGATATAGTTCAGGGCTGCAATCACGGCAATAAATGCCAACAACATCCCTCCCACATTCAAGGCCAGCTTGAGGCCTTCGGAAGCACCTATAGACATTGCATCAATAAGGTTCACCCCCATATTCTCCTGGTTCACCTCCAGCTTGTCATTCACTTTTTCTTTTTGGGTTTCGGGGATCATGATCTTTGACATCACAATGGCAGCAGGGGCATTCATGATACTTGCCCCCAAAAGATAAGCGGCAAACCTGCTTTGCTCTTCTAGACTTTCCCCTCCCAAAAATGCCACGTAACCAGCCAAGACTCCTCCTGCAATGGTGGCCATCCCTCCTGTCATCAGACACATCAACTCGGATTTGGACATGGTAGGGATAAACGGCCTTACCAATAAAGGTGCTTCGGTCTGTCCCAAGAAAATATTACCTGCTGCGGACAAGCTTTCTGCCCCAGAAAGCCTCATGGTTCTTGACATGACCCAAGCAATTCCAAATACGATTTTTTGCAATACCCCCAGATAATACAATCCAGCAGATACCGTTGAAAAGAAAATGATCGTGGGAAGTACTTGAAAGGCGAAAATAAACCCAAATGAATTTGTAGCCAAATCCCCGAAAATAAATGTCGCCCCAGCTTCAGAAAAGCTCAAAAACTTAACAAATCCCCTACTGACTGCAGCGAAAACAGATGCGACAACCTCCACTTTTGTAATCAAATACCCGAATATAGCCTGTAATAAAACTCCAATACCAACAAGCCTCCAATCGACTGCCTTTTTGTTTGAAGAAAAAATAAATGCTACAAGTAGCAAGACTACTATCCCCAGTAAACCTCTGAAATAATCCATCCGAATGAATTTTGGCTAAATTAACTTTTTGAATAAATACGCGATAAATATACTTGATTTGAAACAATAATCTAAAAAAGAAAAGTCTGGCATTGACCAGACTTTCTTTTTTTAGTTCCTCTTGTTGATCTCATCCCTTATTCTTGCTGCTTTTTCATAATCTTCACTATCAATCGCCTTTTCCAAGAGCTGGTTTAGCTTATCCAGACTGAAATCCTTGTAAGAATCAGAACTAGATGTTTTGGAAGCCGAAGAAGGATTGCTTTTGGCGGTTTTGGAAGATTTCTGTTGCGTAATCTTTCCATCCTCCTCGTTCACCTCGATGGCTGCTTCTGACATTACTTTGGAAGTGCTGTAAATAGGCGCTTCAAATCTAACGGCAATTGCAATGGCATCCGAAGGCCGTGCGTCTATCTCTACGACTTTAGAAGCATTTTTACACATTATTTTTGCATAAAACACCCCCTCTTGCATTTCGGATATCAGTATTTGTTCAATGGAAAAGTTAAAGCTGCTAGAAAAAGATTTGAACAGATCATGGGTCATTGGCCTGTTGGGAATGATCTTTTCTATCTCTATAGCAATTGCTTGTGCTTCAAACATACCAATGACGATTGGAAGTCTCCTTCGTCCTTCCACTTCCCCCAAAACGAGTGTAAATGACCCCGATTGGGAATTGTTAGAGGTAAGCCCAAGAATTTCTAATTCAATAGTATTGTCCACAAGATTTATTTTATCGCTTTGATAGCTTCAGTTAGTTTGGGAATCACTTCAAATGCATCACCGACAATACCATAATCTGCGGCTTTAAAGAATGGAGCCTCAGGGTCTTTGTTGATAACGACTATATATTTTGAAGAATTTACACCTGCAAGATGTTGAATCGCACCCGAAATTCCAACTGCTATATACAAAGTTGGGGCAACTTTTACACCTGTTTGGCCCACATGCTCATGATGAGGTCTCCATCCAATGTCAGATACAGGCTTAGAACAACCGGTTGCGGCTCCCAGCTCTTTCGCCAAATCTTCCAGCATCCCCCAATTTTCTGCGCCTTTCATTCCCCTACCTCCAGATACAACTATATCAGCTTCAGGAAGCAACACTTCTCCGGTTGCTTTGTCTGTCGATGTAATGCTGGTAGCGAAATTACCTTCCCCAATGGTAAGACTTACTGTCTCTACAGAAGCTTCGGCACCATCGGTCAATAAATCAACTGCGTTTTTCTTTACAGCCAAAATTTTATTCTCCGTTTTGATGGACGTGTCAGCAAATGCCTTTCCAGTATAAATACTCCTTTTCACTTTGTAACCATTGCTGGTGTCGGGAAGCTCTATCACGTTGGAAACCAAGCCAGCATCAAGTTTGATCGCTAGTCTTGCAGCAACAGCATCCCCCAAAGACGATTTTGCCAACACAAGTGTCTTTGCCCCCACCTGGCCATAAACCTGCGCCACTGCATCGGCATGCGCCTGGATGACCCCGGCAGAAAGTTTTTCATTGCCATCATGTATCACTTTGCTGGCACCAGCTGAGCCAGCCTTTTTCAACTCAGCCTCTTCTATAGCCCCCAAAGCCACTGCTACCACTTCACCTTCACCAGTCTTGCCTGCCAATGCTTTTGCATAGGAAACTGCTTCCAAGCTTGTTTTCTTTATTGCACCTTCGGCGTGCTCTATATATACTAAAATTGACATATTTTCTTGATTTACTGTTTTTTAAAAAGATTGATTAAAGTACTTTCGCATCGTTTTTCAACAATCTGACCAATTCTTCAACATTATCTTTATCTACTAATTTCACTGCACCTTTTGGTGCCGGCAATTGGAATTCTGATACTTCGGTAGCAGTGCTGTCATCAGAAGGCTCTACCACATTCAAAGGTTTTGTCCTTGCAGACATAATCCCCCTCATATTTGGGATTTTCCATTCCGCTATAGGCTCCTGACAGCCCGCAATCAGTGGCAAGCTTGCTTCCAAGTACTCTTTTCCACCTTCTATTTCACGAGCCATTTTCACTGTATTCCCCTCTACTTCCAACTTCATAACTGGTGATATAGACGGAATCCCCAAAAGCTCTCCCACCATGCCATGAACCATGCCCCCATTGAAATCTATGGATTCCCTTCCCATCAAAATGAGATCATAACTATTTTCCTTTGCGATAGCAGCAATTTGCTTTGCTACAAACAATGAGTCTTTTGGAAATGAATTTACCCTGATCGCATCATCAGCACCTATCGCCAAAGCTTTTCTCAAAGTAGGCTCTGTCTCAGCTTCACCCACGTTCAAAACTGTCAAAGTAGCGCTTAACTGCTCCTTCAACTCTACAGCTCTTGCGAGGGCATAATCATCATATGGCCCTATAATAAACTGGACACCATTTTTGTCAAACTTCGTGTTATTGTCAGTAAACTGAATTTTCGAAGTAGTATCCGGTACGTGTGTTATACAAACAAGAATTTTCATTATGTATATTTAGGTTATTTAATTTATTTAAATTGCGTGAATTTAGTGATTAAGCCTTTAATTAAAAAAAGAATTCATGAGCAATTTGTCCCGAATCGAAACACTCAAAAGTTATGCTGATCAGGAACCTGATAATCCCTTCAATTGGTACGCCCTTGCTTTGGAGTTTAGAAATGATGATCCACACCAAGCACTCCTATATTTCAAGCAACTTTTAACCAACCACAGGACATACTTGCCTACTTATTACCATGCAGCTTCTTTATGCTCTGAATTAAACTTGATAGAGGACGCAAAAAAGATATATGAAGATGGCATATCGCTAGCCAAAGAACAGCAAGATTTGCACGCTTTGAGAGAACTTCAAAACTCCTACCAAAACTTCTTGTTCGAAAATGATTAATCCCATGTGATGGTCAATCTCTTCTTCACCTAATAGATAAACTACTATCGGTTAAAGCTGATGACTATTTTCCCCAACTGTTGTCCAGATTTCATCCGATCAAATGCCGCTACGGCGTCGTCGGCATTGAAAACCTGATCTATTACCGGTCTTATCCTATTTTCCTCTACAAACTCCAACATTTTCCCAAAGTCCTTGTCAGACCCCATGGTACTTCCTATAAGGTGAATTTGGCTCCAAAACACCTTTCTGGCATCCAACTCAGGTGGATTCCCTTTTGTTGCTCCATAGAATACAATTCTCCCTCCAGGTTTAGTGACTTTGATCAAATTGCCCAAAGTATCCCCCATCGCACTGTCAATGACCAAGTCAAAGCCCCCTGTCAGTTCCAATGCTTCCTTGAACCAATCTTCTTTTTTATAATTGAATCCACCTTTAGCTCCCAATTTTCGTGCTGCGCCCAACTTCTCCTCCGAGCTGCTACTCACATAGACTGTTGCTCCAGTAGCCAATGCATATTGTGCCGCAAACTGTGCCACTCCTCCCCCAAAACCTGTTACCAATACTTTTTCTCCATTTTGAAGCTTGCCTTGAACCATCACTGCCCTGTAAGCTGTCAATCCCCCCAAAGGCAATGCGGCTGCCTCCTCCCAAGTTAAACTTGTAGGCTTGGGGTGGATTCTGTCGAACTTCACTTTGACAAATTCTGCCAAAGTGCCATTTTCGGGCATTCCCAATATGGTAAAGTCCTTCGATTGGACCGCTTGGTTATCACCCCAGTTCATCGCAGGATTGATGATCACTTCTTTCCCAATATTTGATTCATCGACATCCTTCCCAACTTTGGAAATAACCCCAGCACCATCCGATCCCAGCACAACACCATC
Source organism: Belliella marina (assembly GCF_042682445.1). Classification (NCBI taxonomy): domain Bacteria; kingdom Pseudomonadati; phylum Bacteroidota; class Cytophagia; order Cytophagales; family Cyclobacteriaceae; genus Belliella; species Belliella marina. Next base: position 137,917 of record NZ_JBHUHR010000031.1, on the reverse strand, counting down.
TTTCAACCCAGGGTACAAGCCCTGTCTACACCATTCGTCTCTATGGTTTAGAGCGGCAGCATGGATTTTTACCAAAACCTCATCAGCCTCCAAAGTAGGAACATCAAGCTCAGTAATTGCTATTTTATCTTCCAGGGCAGTATTTAGAACTATTGATTTCATTATTTTGAAAAGGTTATAAAAGTTGTAAGGTTGAAAGGTTGTTGGATGGGTAATTCATTATGAAGTTAATAAGTTATTGGTTGATTAGTTATTAGGATTAAGCAAGCCTTTATGTCATATTGACCGCGAGGAGCCTGTCCCGAATTGCGGGGGGATATCTCCCTATGATCGATATGATTCTATCACTCACCTTTTTCGTCTATCGTTTCTACTATCCCCAGCGTATCTCTGCAACTTTGCACTCTCCGAAACACTTACTTCTCTCTGTCTTGTTTCTTATATCTTGCTTCTCGCCTCTCGTCTCTTTTTTCTCGCCTCTCGCTTCTAAAAAGGAGCTGGTTCATCACTGCCAAATCCTCCCGGGAATGGTGCATCGTTATCCCCTCCATTGGCTTTTGATTGGAGTCGGATGGTATTTCCAGCCTCAAAGTCCTGGCCTCCGGCACTGCTTGGGAATTTGCTTCCATAAAGTGCGTCTTGCGGCTTGTAGGGAACATTCATCTCCAAATCAGTAAACCTTGTGTATTTACCGATAAACCTTAGTTTCACTGTTTCCAGAGAACCATTTCTGTGTTTGGCAATGATCACTTCCCCTACACCCATGGTAGAATTACCATCTTCATCTTCATTGATACCATAGTATTCCGGTCGATAGAGGAACATAACCATATCGGCATCTTGCTCGATAGCTCCTGATTCCCTCAAATCCGAAAGCTGAGGCCTTTTGTCACCACCCCTTGTCTCCACAGCCCTTGAAAGCTGGGAAAGGGCGATCACCGGAACTTCCAATTCTTTTGCAATCATCTTCAATGATCGGGAGATACTTGCGATCTCCTGTTCACGGTTACCTCCCCCACTGGATTTGGAGTCTCCGGACATGAGCTGCAAATAATCAATTACAATCATTTGAATGTCATGTTGAGCCTTTAGTTTCCTACATTTTGCCCTCAACTCCAAGATGGACAATGCAGGTGTATCATCGACAAAGAGAGGTGATTTTGAGAGCTTCGCAGTTTTATGTACTAGCTGCTCCCATTCATAATCCGCAAGGTTTCCTTTTTTGATCTTCTCAGAATCCAACTCTGCTTCAGAGGAGATCAACCTGTTCACCAACTGAACAGAGGACATCTCTAATGAGAAAATAGCTACCGGTCTTTCGTGATCCACAGCAGCATTCCGCAACACAGACAGTACAAATGCCGTCTTACCCATCGCAGGTCGAGCCGCAATGATCACCAAATCGGATTTTTGCCAACCCGAGGTCACCCTATCCAGGGCAGTGAAACCACTTGGAACCCCTGTAAGCCCATCTTTCTGACCTTTTCTCGCTTCCAATTCCATGATGGCTGCTTTCATGATAGAGCGCATATCAGAATAATTCTTCCTAATGTTCTTTTCAGAAATCTCAAAAAGTGATTGCTCCATTTTATCCAACAACTCAAAAACATCCGTAGTATCCTCAAATGCTTCTTTTTGGATTTCGGAAGCAATGCGGATCATATCCCGTTTCATTGCCTGCTCCGTGATAATCCTGGAGTGAAATTCAAGGTTGGCCGCAGAAGAAACCTTGGAAGTCAATTCGGTAATAAAAAATGCCCCTCCTGCCATTTCCAATTTTCCCTTCTTACGGAGTTGATTGGTAACGGTCAGCAAGTCTATAGGCTGACTTTCTGTAAAAAGATCGATAATGGCATTGTAGATTTCCTTGTGTGCTTCCTTGTAAAAGCTCTCCGGTCTCAAGATATCAACAACCTGGGTCAATGCGTCTTTTTCGAGCATCAATGCACCTAAAACTGCTTCTTCCAATTCCACTGCTTGTGGTGGCAATTTCCCTACACCGGAAATCCCCGCAAGATCCGGTTTCCTTCTACCCGACAACCTATCTTTTCCTTGTATTTTATTATCTGCCATATAGACAAATGTACTCTGTTTATCAATAAGGTTTTACACAAGTTATGCACGATATTATCAACAGCACTATAATTAACGGAGGATCAATCCTATAGTGCATTTTTCTTTAAATTAATTTAAAACAAATTTCCCGTACTATGTCACGTCTTGGTTTTAGTTATTACTTTTGAAGGGTTGTTTGAAGAGCCTGCCCGGACTTTATCGGGATTGGAAAATTGACTGAAAACCCAAGCTTATGGAAAATCTTGATTATGCTCGATTACAAATGGCCTTCACCCTGGGCTTTCATATAATTTTTGCATGTATAGGTATGGTGATGCCATTTTTTATGGTAGTCTCCCATTACAAATATCTCAAAACCAGAAACCCTGTTTATAAAAAGCTTACCAAATCATGGCTTAAAGGTGTAGCGATTTTTTTTGTGACTGGAGCCGTCTCCGGAACTGCATTATCTTTTGAATTGGGAATGCTTTGGCCGGAATTCATGAAGCATGCCGGCCCTATTATTGGAATGCCATTTTCACTGGAAGGGGCTGCATTTTTTGTTGAAGCCATTGCTTTGGGTTTTTATCTCTATGGTTGGGATAAATTGCCAGAGAAATTCCATTGGTTCACAGGGGTGATCATTGGCATCTCAGGAGTGGCATCCGGGATTCTTGTTGTCTCGGCAAATGGTTGGATGAATGCGCCATCAGGCTTTGATTATATCAATGGGGAGTTTACGAATATTGATCCTGTCAAAGCATTTTTGAACCCTGCTTGGTTTACACAAGCACTGCATATGACCCTAGCGGCTTTTGTTGCGACAAGCTTCGGTGTCGCAGGAATCCATGCTTATCAGATATATAAAAACAGGAACGTCGATTTACATCTCAAGGCTTTTAAGATAACAATTATAATCGGTACGGTTGCAGCTTTTTTACAGCCGATCAGTGGGGATATCTCGGCAAAAGATGTAGCTGTAAGACAACCTGTCAAACTTGCCGCCCTAGAAGCACACTTTGAAACCAAAAAAGGCGCACCACTTTATATCGGGGGCATTGTGGATGTCGAAAAACAGACTGTGACGCATAAAATCGCAATTCCTAAAGCCCTTTCCTTCCTTGCTTTTGGTGATTTCAATGCCGAAGTAAAAGGGTTGAATGATTTCCCAAAAGAAGAGCATCCACCAGTAGCTATTGTGCATTATGCTTTTCAGATCATGGTTGGTTTGGGTGTTGCGTTGATGCTGGCTGGCATCGTATATCTTGTTAGCCTAAAAAAGAAGAACTGGCAGAAAAACAAGTACTATTGGTTGCTTTTTGTTGTCATGGCACCTTTGGGTTTTGTTGCCATCGAAGCTGGCTGGGTTGTCACTGAAGTAGGAAGACAACCTTGGATAATCCATCAGATTATGCTCACTAAAGATGCCGTCACCCCTATGCCGGGAATGAAGTATAGTTTCTTTTTCTATTTGTTTTTGTATACGCTTTTGGCCATAACAGTAACTTGGCTCATGCACCGTCAAATCAAATCCCTGAACCAAAACCCTAACTAATCATGCTGTACGTAGTTCTGTTTTTCCTCCTTTTTTCTTTGCTGCTATATGTGATGCTTGGCGGTGCTGATTTCGGAGCCGGAATTGTAGAGTTGTTTGCTTCAAAGAAAAACAGATCCCACACAAGAGATATCATCTACAGGGTAATAGGTCCTGTCTGGGAAGCCAACCATATTTGGCTGATCATCATGCTGGTAATCCTATGGGTCGCATTCCCAGCTTATTTCAACATCATGGTGATCTATTTACACATCCCATTGACTTTGGTACTATTGGGGATTACGATCAGGGGTGTAGCTTTTGTGTTCAGGCATTACGATGCTGTTATCGACCGATCCCAATTTTGGTACAACTGGCTATTCAGAATTGGGAGTTTTGTCACTCCGGTTTTCTTGGGTCTATCCTTTTCAGCTTTGATTGGTGGAAAAATCATTACCATGGAGGAATATGCAGGATCAAGTTTTTACGACTTTTTTATAAACCCATGGTTTAACTTATTTGGATTGTTGGTGGGCTTGTTTTATGCCGCACTCTGTGCTTTCTTAGCAGCAACACTCTTGATCGGTGAATCAGATGGTATGGAAAAAAGTCATTTTAGCAGAAGTTCTGCAATTTTCACAATCATGCTTGTCGTATTGGGATTTGTTTTACTGACCTATGGCTATATCTATGAAATAAAATTTGTCAGGGACTTTATAGAAAACCCAATAGCCATCCTCTGCGTGGTTCTTTCCGGTATACTACTGCTTCCTTTATGGAAATTCATCAGGCAACAACGACGGATTGCGAGTCGCTATATGGCAGGAATTCAAGTAATCCTTATTCTGTTTGCAGCAATCGTCACCCATTTCCCGTATTTTATCATCACTGCTGATCAGGAAATCAGTTTGCTTGACAACATTGCTCCCGAGTCAACCATTACAAACTTGGGCTGGATGTTGATCATAGGGGGCACTGTGATTTTACCCGGGTTGTTTCATCTAATGAAATCCTTCAAAATGATCAAAGTTCTGGAAAAACCCTGAACCCTATCTTTAGGGAAATCCCCACCAACCAATGGCCAGTAAGATAAAAGCCATCAGTCGATTCCTGTACGCAGTCCCATACACAAGAGTGGAAAACCCAATGGTAATTCCACACTAAATCTTGGATCTGTAACTACCCTTGAAATTGTAAAAAGACTTCTAAATTAACCCATTAAAAACAATGTCTAAAAAGTATCATTTTATAGCGATTGGAGGTGCAGTGATGCATAACCTAGCACTCTCCATGGTCAAAAAAGGGTATATCGTGACTGGCTCAGACGATGAGATCTACGAACCTTCAAGAACAAGGTTGTATGAAGCCGGGATTTTGCCAGAAGAAAAAGGATGGTTTCCCGAAAAAATCTCAAAAAGTCTTGATGGGATCATTCTCGGCATGCATGCAAGACAAGATAATCCTGAATTGATCCGAGCACAGGAACTAGGTGTCCCTGTATTTTCGTTTCCAGAATTCATCTATGCGCAAAGCACAGAAAAAAAACGCATTGTAATCTCTGGAAGCCATGGAAAAACCAGTATTACAGCCATGATTTTGCATGTGTTGAAAAGTGAAGGGCTTGATTTTGACTATTTGATTGGAGCCCAGATTGAAGGTTTTGACTTGATGGTAAAGCTGTCTGATGCACCAATCATCATCATTGAAGGAGATGAGTACTTGACCTCGCCCCTGGATCGGACGCCAAAATTCTTCCATTACAAGCATGATATACTCTTGATGTCAGGTATAGCTTGGGATCATTTCAATGTTTTCCCAACTTTTGGGAATTATACCGAGCAGTTTGAAAAGTTGGTCGGAATGACTCCTTCCGATGGGGTATTTATCTATTGTGACAAAGACCCCATCGTGAAAAAGATTGGAGAGAATTGTAAAATAGAAGGAGTGAAACTCCAACCGTACAGTTCCCACCCCAATAAAATCAAAGATGGGAATACATTTCTGCTAACCGACAATGGAGAAATACCTATTCAAATTTTTGGGGATCACAATCTGCAAAACCTACAAGGTGCATTGTATATCTGCAACAGCATAGGCGTAAGTGATTCCATATTTTATAAACATATCCAAAGCTTCAAAGGAGCAGCAAAAAGACAGGAAATCTTGGCACAATCCGAAACGGGGATTATGTACAGGGACTTTGCACATGCACCTTCCAAACTCAAAGCTACAGTGGAAGCTGTAAAAAACCAATTCCCGGAGCGGCGACTGATAGCGGTGCAGGAATTGCATACCTATAGCTCGTTGAACAAGGAGTTTGTCGACAACTATGCCCATACCATCGACATGGCTGATGATGCGATTATCTATTTAAATCCAAAAGCTGTATCTTTGAAAAAGTTGGAATTGATGGATGAAGAAACATTGAGAGCTGGATTCCAAAGAAAAGACCTGAAGCTTTTTACTGATATTTCCCTTTTGAAAGCTTACCTTGAAAGCCAAACCTATGTCAATACAAACCTACTCCTCATGAGTTCTGGCAACTACGACGACATGGACTTGGATACGTTAAAATATAAAATCAATCAAAAACAATAAAATGAATTTAAACCTAAAAACGCCAATTGCCTTTTTTGACTTGGAAGCTACTGGCGTCAATATTTCAACCGATAGGATTGTAGAAATTTCTATCGTAAAAGTACATCCTGGAGGAAAAGAAGAAATAAAAACCATGAAAATCAATCCGACGATCCCAATCCCTTTGGAATCTTCCTTGATCCATGGCATCTATGACAAAGACATCAAGGATGCACCTACCTTCAAAGAAGCATCCCAGGAACTTCATCAGTTTTTTGTTGGTGCCGACTTGGCTGGATTCAATGTCCTAAAGTATGATATTCCTCTGTTGGTAGAAGAGTTTTTGCGAGCTGGGATTGATTTTGATATTGAAAAGAGAAACTTGCTGGATGCACAGAAAATTTTCCATCTGATGGAAAAAAGAAACCTAAGCTCCGCCTACAAATTCTATTGTGGCAAAACACTTGAAAATGCCCACAGTGCTGAAGCCGATACCATTGCTACCTATGAGGTTTTCAAGGCTCAAATTGAGCGGTACAATGGTGAAGAAGCTGCCGATTTGCTGGGAAACAAACTAGGTGTCTTTGAAAATGACATGAAGAAAATCCACACCCTCCTCAACGAAAAAATGGTTGATTTGGCAGGTAGGTTTATATTCAACGGAGAAGGAGAAGAATGCTTTAATTTTGGCAAGCACAAGGGAAAAACCATTGCCCAAGTACTCAAAGAAGAACCTTCCTACTATGATTGGATGATGAAAGGTGATTTCCCGTTGGATACCAAAAGGAAGTTTACCCAAGTTAAGTTGAGAAGTTTTAATAGAGGTTAGAGAGTTCGTTTAAAGGTTGCAAGGTTGGAAAGTTGGAAGGTTGGAAGGTTGGAAGGTTGGTTGACGCATGATCTATTACCTTTCTTTGCAATTCCTTTTTCAAAGAAATTGGAAAATTATAAAATTGAAAAATTGGCTGACGCATGAGAAGCTCCCATCTTCCTACCTCTTGGTACATTGTACTTCGTACTTGGTACAAAAGATGTATGGTTTGAAGATTCGAAGGTTGCAAGGTTGGAAAGTTGGCTGACGCATAAGAAGACCCTAACTTCCCACCTCTTGGTACATTGTACTTCGTACTTGGTACAAAGGATGTAAGGTTTGAAGGTTCAAAGGTTGCAAGGTTGGAAGGTTGCAAGGTTGGAAAGTTGGCTGACGCATGAGAAGCCCCCACCTTCCTACCTCTTGGTATATTGTACTTCGTACTTGGTACAAAAAAAGCCGGATCGTTCAGATCCGGCTTTTTTATATTACTGTTTGTTGCTTTTTTCATAGTATGCCAAGGATTCCGGCATTTGCTTGTTCAGTTCTTGAATCCTTCTGTCAGGACCTGGGTGGGTTGACAGGAAATCAGGTGGCCTAGCTCCTTCAGCACCGGCATTCATTCTTTCCCAAAAAGCCGGAGCTACCCTAGGGTCATAGCCTGCAAGCGCCATAAAATTAAGTCCCAACTGATCCGCTTCCAATTCATGTCGTCTCGAAAATTTCAGCATCCCCAACTGGCCACCATATCCTATCGCCTGCAAGAAGATCCCCTGTGTCAAAGTTGGATTTTGTCCCATCGCTACTTGTACACCTCCCAACAATCCATTCAACACCAAGCCATTTGACATCCTCTCACGGGCATGACTTGCCACTGCATGGGCAACTTCATGCCCCATTACCACTGCAATCCCTGCCTCATCTTTGCAAATCGGCATGATACCAGTGTAAAAAGCTACTTTCCCTCCTGGCATACACCAGGCATTTACCTGCTCACTTTCTATCAGGTTGAATTCCCATTGGAAGCCATCCAATTCTTTTTCATAACCCTTCTCCCTCATATATTTTTCAACAGCTGCCGCTATTCTTTTCCCTACATTCACCACTTTTTGGCCATCCGCAGTATTGGTCACCAATTTACTTGATTTCAGAACTTCATCATATTGATCATATGACATCGGAAGTATCTCAGCATTACTTACCAGACTAAGCTGGTTTCGCCCGCTAAAAGGAACCTTAGCACAGGAATAGGTAATTATTCCCAAGAGCAACAAAATTGATATTTTCTTTAGCATAACAGTGTTGATATTTTTGCGAAATTGCCCAAAAAAGATGCCATTTCAAAAGCCCATTTGTATTTTTTGATTAATTTGAAGATTATTATTCATAAACCCTATCAAAATGACTCCAGAAGCACGTGACTATTCGAAAAAAATGAACAACCCTATTGTTTTTTGGTGGGCGATGTTATTCAAACTTCCATCGGCTGTGTTTTGGAGATTGAAAATCAAGAAACTTGACAATGAATCTTGTGAAGTGACTATCCCATACTTTTGGAGAAGCCAAAACCCATTCAAGTCCATCTACTTTGCAGCGCTTGCTGGAGCAGCGGAATTGAGTACTGGCGCACTCTGTCAGCTTTCGATGGCAGGAAAAGGAAAATACAGCATGCTGGTCGTGGATTTCAAAGCCGAGTTCCATAAAAAAGCCAACCAAAAAACCACCTTCATATGTGATCAAGGGGCTGAATTGGAAAGAATCATCGATCAGCTTCAACCAGGTGAAAGCGACAAGCTGACCATGGTTTCCACCGGTTTCAATCCTCAAGGTGAAATCGTAGCGAGGTTTTTTGTCACCTGGTCATTTAAGAGAAAATAAAATGACATTTGGATTTCAAACCAACGTCAGAACTATACTACTTCTCCTATCATTTCCTTCCAGTTCTTCTGTCAAAAAAATCAATGAGGCGCTGCTCCACCATTTTCCAATTCATATCCAAAAACTGGTGGTCTCTATTTTGAAGATTGAACTCAATGATCAAATCATCCAAATCCTTATTCGAAAGGTTGTATTCGGCTTTCAGTGCCGTCATGACTGAATCAGACTGAATCAATTCCAGGTAATCTTGTTGGCGTGCCAAAAAAGCCAATTTTCTTGCATATTGTCTTTTTTGCCTCTCACTTTTCATAAAGTATGAGATTGGGCCATCTATGGTAAGTGCAGGAACCAAACCAGGATTGTCAGCCATTCCAAGGTAAACTTTTCCAGGACCGGCTTTTCTATCCGATAGACCTTTCATGCCAGTAGGACTGGAAAACTCCCCCAAAGACATGGTCATCCTATACTTGTCCCCATATACGTCAAAACGTGGCATAAGCCTCGCATTCATATGGATCTCCACCACCAAATGTGTCTCTTCTCCAACCGTAAAACCGTGTTGAATGTAATGTTCCTTGACAATGGAAAGCGAATCCCCGGTATGCCCTTTGACTCGAAAATACCCACGTGAATTGGTCGTGCTTTTGTCTCCATTTGCGAGATTAATGACTATTGCATCTTCCAAATAGACTTTATCAAAACCATCAATCACATTTCCGGTGATGGTTTGTGAGCGCAAGCCAAAGCAAAATGCCAAACAAAATATATAGATCAGGAAAAGTGTTTTCACAGTTCGAAGGTAAAGCCCAAATATGGTTGTTAAAAATTTTGGCTGTTAAAAAACTTTAAGTGCACAAATACATTAACTTTAAAATTGAAGATGGAAAAATTCAATTTAACACGGATCGCCCCTACCCCAAGTGGTTTTTTGCATATTGGCAATGTCTATTCGTTTTTGGTCACACAAAGTTTGGCTAAAAAACACAATTCCAAAATCCTCCTGCGAATAGATGACCTTGACAAACAAAGAGTAAAGAGCAAATACATTCAAGATATATTCGATACATTGGATTTCCTTGACATCAATTACGATATCGGTCCGAAGAACCTGAATGATTTTGAAAAAAACTTTTCAGTACACAAACGTTTGGACTTATACAAAGGGAAAATTGATGAATTGATCGAGAGGAAAATAGTATTCAGCTGTGATTGCAGTAGAAATAAAATTGAAAAAATGCACCCTCGCGGTTTTTATACTGGGTATTGCCTCAACAGAGACCTTCCCCTGACCATGCCTGGCACCAATCTGCGCATTCAGCTTCCCGCTAAGCAAGAGATCAAGATAAATACTTTTGAAGGTGAGGTTATCAGAAAAATCTCAGGGATTTTGAGGGATTTTGTCATCAGAAAAAAAGATGGCCTCCCTGCATATCAATTACAGTCTGTGGTTGATGACATACATTATGGAGTTGATTTGATTGTGAGAGGCAAAGACCTATGGGACTCGTCTCTAGCGCAGACTTACCTGGCCACCCGCTTTGGTGAAAACAGATTTTCCGACACCACATTTCATCATCATGAGCTGATTATGGGAAATAAAAAAGAAAAATTATCCAAGTCAGCAGGTGCTACTTCCATTCAGTACTTACGTAAAAAAGGAATGAAAAAAGAGGATATATTTCTCCTATTGGGCAAAATGCTGGGCTATAAAGAAGCGATAAGAAACCTTGGTGATTTCTCTTTTGCCTATTTTGAAAATGCGAAAAAAAAGCTGGAAGTCAAATAAACTTTCAGCTTTTTCAGGAACTACAACAATCTTAAACACTAGGGATAAAATCTGGACTTTGCGGACTTTGTGAAACCTATGTGGGCTTGGTGGACTTGGTGGTGAAAAAACTTAACCACAAAGGAGAACACTCTGAATACACAAAGGACACAAAAACATTAAACTAAAATATTAGTCTAAAGTCAAGGGCTTTCTCCCCAGAGTAAAAGGTTCAAACCTAGCAGGCCCCGTTTCTCAACCAGTCGGCATTGAATTGGGATTAAATCTCTTAACCAATTTTTGTTAACTCTTGGCAAAATTTAATACTTCGCAGGCACATCTTTTCCAGGCAAGCTATTTTTGATGAATTCCCTGATATCATCGTTTGAAGTTTTGAGATCTTCCGCCCTCAAATACATCATATGTCCACTTCTGTAGGCTTTAAACGACAATCTATCTTTCAACTTTCCACCTTGATCCATCTGCCACAAATTGTATTTGGCGTTGAAATAATCCGTACCCCCATCAAAATACCCTGATTGGGTCATCACATGCAGGTAAGGATTCTGACGCATGGCATTTGCAAGTTGTTCACCGGTATTTTCATTACTCCTATCCCATGGATGAACAGGTCCAAACAAGTTGTAGGTCAAATCGGTGGTATACTTCAGCACATTTCTAGCATAGAGGTTGAAAGCTGGCGCAAAAGCATGGTTCCATGCCGTAAGTGCTGGATCAAAATCAGGGCGTGCACCCGTTCCAGCTTTATCAATTCCTTTATACCGGCTATCCAACCTCCCGATGGTCAGCCCCTGATCCCGCAACAATTCTTTCCAAAAGAAATTGGTCGGTACGGCAAGATTATGTTCCAAAACCACTTTTTCGCTTAAACCAGAATAATATGCCATCTTCTTGGCAATTTCATTTCTTTTGGCAGGATCCAAAGAACCACCCTTTGCCATGGCAGGCAATACCACATCAATAGTATAAGCTTCCACTTCCGGTAAAATATCGTCCAGATCCCTTGCTTGCAGATCAGAAGGGAGAGCTTGGTGATACCAAGCGGTCGCAGCATAGTAAGGGAGATAATTTGCAGATGCCACTGGCCCTTCCCTGTCAAGCCCCATCGGAGTTGGAGACACCAACACCACGCCATTGAAATACATCCAGTGGGAATTCTGTAGCTGTGAAACCAATCCCGCTACCCGAGTAGTGCCATAACTTTCCCCGATCAAATATTTTGGCGAAGCCCATCTATTCTGTCTAGTCACAAATGTATTGACCCAATCAGCCAAATATTTGATATCGGAATTGATCCCAAAAAAAGTGGATTTTGGAGTTTCTTTGTCTACAATTCTTGAATAACCTGTATTGACAGGATCTACAAAGACAATATCTGCTACATCCAGAATTGAATGTGGATTTTCACTATAGCCATACGGCTGCAAAGGATAACCTTCATCATCAATGTTCAACTTGTAGGGACCGGTATAAGCAAGATGCATCCAAAGCGAGGCAGAGCCAGGTCCACCATTAAAAGAAACCACCAAAGGTCTTTTTGCCTTATCGGAAACATCCGTTCTTTCATAATAGGTATAAAACAGAGAGGCTATGGGTTTGCCCTCATCATTCCATACAGGCATTGTACCTGCAGTAGCTTTGTAGGGAACCCTTTTGCCATTTATCGTGACCTCGTGGGAAGTAACTTCTGCCGATTCGATCTCGATTTGTCTAATCTCCTGTGCTTTTGCTACATTTAAACAAAGAACCATTAAAAATGTACCCAGTAAATATTTTTTCATCATCATAATTGGATTTATTTTTCACTAAATTAAATGATTATTCCTATCAGCACCTTGATTTTACACAAACCTTTGGAGAATTGGGATGAAAGGAAATATTACCAACTGCTACATTGGCGCCGATGATATCAGATTAGATAAAGGATATTGATTGATATTAGATCCGTCCCTGCGGAGAAGTTATTTGTTGAAATGATTATCCGTAATTATGCCAGTAAAAGACCGTTAGGTTTGGTTTCACCTAAAGGCGACTAAAGTGCATCCGAGACTTAGTGTTCTTTGTGAAAAACTTGGTGATCTTTGTGGTTATAATTTTTACCACAAGGATCACAAAGAAAAAACACTAAAGTCTTAGCCTAAAAGCGAGGGATTACCCCCCAGATTGATACATTTAAGTACGTGGATTTTAGCGGATAATCGTCAACAACTTATGACCGTGGCGTAGTCAACAGCAGTTGCAAATAAAATGGGCACATTAATTCAATTGAATACTGGCAAGAAAGTGTATAACCATTTTGATATTTTATTTTCTTAAACCCCGTAAATTCTGTCAGTGTATATAAAATCCAAAAAGGAAAACCCATTGCTCCATTACTTTTCTTTGGAAGCATATGAAACCAACTTCGCAATCACTACAGCTGGATAAAGTATCCCTGATGCCGAAAGCAGTACTGAGAGCATTTTGGCAGGAAGGTTTACAGGAAAGACATCCCCCAAACCTAGTGTGCTGATACAAGACAAGCTGTAGTAAATATACTCACCAAAATCAGCATCCAATCCTTCCAAAGCTTTATTTCCCTCAATAGACTCCCCTGTGATCAAATGCATGACTTCAAAACCAAAAGCCCCGATCATTGCGACCAAAAGATATACATTGATAGATCCAATTATCCGGTGGATATTTACCTCATCATTCCTAAACAACAAACTGATATTGATAGTCACCAGCGCTATCAAATTGAGTATTGCCACTACCCTTTCTAACAAATAAAAATCATACGGATTGTCGCCAAACCTTATCAATCGCAAGGAAATATGAAGCAGCAAAAGAACTGAAGATAAAATCAGGTATGGCTTTTCATGAGAAGAAAAAATCCCTACAAAGAACAATAATATCAACATGATATTTAGAAAAAGTGTAGCGTCCTTTTGATATTCAATATATACCGGAAGAATAAAAACAGTAAAAATCAACATAATCAAGAGGGCAGGAAAGCTCACATCTGACACCCAAAATTTATTGATTTTTTTTATGATGGAATTCATATTCTCCATTTTGGTTATTTTATAAGATTGGTTGTAAATGTGAGGTAAAGAAATTATTTGCGGCCAACTCAAAAGGCAGCAACACCTTTACATGGATCAGGTGATCAAAATAGGATTTTTCTTCCATGTTCATTGCAGTCAGATATATCTGCCCTTTAAAATCGGATTTTGATAGTGAATCCACCAATTTCAAGTTGTGGTGATAGTCGGGGATTGTGCTGATGACACATCTCACTTTTTCCACAGGAAAATGATCCAGTAATTCAGGATCTTCCATATCCCCATAGAAAACATGTTTACCGAGATCAACCCATCTTTTCACTACCTGTGGATCAAAATCTATTCCGACATAAGAATCGTGCCCCTTCTCGTCCAGTATCTCGGCGATTTTTTGTCCAAACCTACCTATTCCCAATAGAAGTATATCAAAATCCTTCTTACCCTCCATTTTTATTTCCAACTCACGAAAGGGGTTTTTCCTCTCAAAAACTGTCAACCTTGAAGCTAAAAATCTATATATCTTGTCTGAATATAATATCATATATGTGGAAAGCGCAATTGTAATCAAACCAACCAAGGTTATCAGACCAACAATTTCTTCGTTCAAATGGCCAACAGTCATCCCTAAACCTGCAAATATCAAAGAAAACTCAGAAATCTGGGCTACTGTCAAGCCAGCTAAAAAAGAAGTCCTTTTCCTGTATCCCATCAACCCCATAATGATCAACACAATTATAGGATTGCCGATCAGAACAAATATTGAAAACACAAATGCAGAAGGTATCTGTGCACCAATCACTGCCATATTCAAACCTGCCCCAAGGTTTACAAAGAAAAACAAGAGCAAGAAATCCCTCAAACTGACCAATCTACCACTGATTACTTCTTTGAATGGGGATGCTGCCAAACTCACTCCAGCCAAAAATGCACCTACCTCCGCACTAAACCCAATCAACTCACTGACCGAAGCAAACAGAACTGCCCAAACTATGGCAAACAGAGTCAACAACTCAACTGACTTGGCAAGGAAAAAACTAAGTTTCGGAATAATAAACCGCATCATGGTGACGGTCATCGCCAACAAAAGAATAGAATACAATAATGTCTTTCCAATCTCAATGAGCAGCTGGGATTCTTCTCCTCCCCTTCCGATCGTTGATAGCACGATCATCACCATAATGACTACGATATCTTGGACAATCAAAAACCCGATGGCAATTTGACCATGGAGCGAGTCTATTTCCTTCTTGTCCGAAAGAAGCTTCACGATGATAATCGTACTGGAAAAAGTCAATGCTACTGCAATATAAAAACTATGCAAGCTGGAAAAGCCCAAGGCAATAGCAATAAAGTATCCAATCAACGAAGTAAATACCACTTGTCCCAATCCAGTGGTCAAAGCTATAATCCCAATTGATTTGATCAATCGAAAATCCAGCTTAAGCCCTACAATGAAAAGTAATATTGCAATCCCAACTTCAGCCAATAATTGAATATTTTCCTTACTCTGAACCACACCAAGAACTGATGACCCCACCAATATCCCCAATGCAATAAACATGACGATCAATGGCTGCTTTAAAACTTGCCCAACACCACCTAATATTGCTGCCAGCGTAAGGATAATTGCAAATTCATAAAATGGGTTTTGCGCCAAGTCAACCAGCCAACTCATGACGGTAAAATAACTAGTGGGATGGATGCATCATATACCATCTCATTGATCATAAATTTTCTAAACACCCTATCAACCAAAGCCCGAGACCCTTTTTGCAATACAAGAAAAGATGTTTCTTGGGGTGAAGAAAAATCCTTAAGCTTTTGCATGGCATTTTCGCCTGAGAAAACCATGGCAATACATGGGATCGACTTGCCGAATTTTGATTTCAGTAAGCCTAAATAAGATTCTGCATCCTTCATTTCTGATTGGCTTTGAACAATCGTCACAAATTCGACTTCATCCACAACCGGATTGGTAAGAATCAGCAATCTCTCCAATTCAGCTTCATTGATTGGAGTGAGATAGTGCACACCAACTATTAGTTTTCTGGGTAAATGATGCTTTGTTTTCAGGGGAACAGTTATCGTCAATTGATTGAATTCGTCAATTAATCTGGTTGCTGTACTACCAATGAAAATCTGCTTCAATTTTCCCGTACCTTTCAAACCCAAAAGAAAGACATCACCTTGCCCAACCCTTGATTCATCTTTAAAATATGTTACAAGTGGACTTGCGATGATCTCATAACTGACATCCACACTCGGGTTTACAAAATCGTTTTTCAATTTCTCCATTTTCTGAAAAACTTCCCTTTTCAGACTATATTCTATTTTAAGCCTTGCGTCTGCATTTGTCAAGGAAGGAAGCGTCAAGTCTACTTTATGTACGAGAATCATCTTCAACCCAAAATTAACACACCAATCATTGGCGATTTTTACTTGGGTATCCTGAAAATCCGAAAAATCAATAAAGACAAATAACTTCATGTTTTCCAATATTTTTATTTGTGGTTTAATTGCATGATTTTGGATAAATATAAATAATTATCATCCAAATTACTTATATGGTAAGAAAGATCAGACTTTTATTTAGTGTAAATTTGCTTCATCTATTCAGTATTTATTGAGATGAAATAAGACTACAATCTAAGAATCACCTATTCTACAATCAATTAAACCAATTGCATGTTATGACCCTCACCATTGAAAACATCCTTTTCATAGGATCCCTCCTGCTATTTCTCAGCATTCTTGCCGGCAAGACTTCCTATAAATTCGGTGTTCCTACATTGGTATTGTTTCTTTTGATTGGGATGCTTGCAGGTTCTGACGGTCTGGGCATACAGTTTAACAATCCCGAAAATGCCCAGTTTATAGGTATCATTTCCTTGAATTTCATCCTCTTTTCCGGTGGCTTGGACACCAACTGGAAATCAATCAAACCCGTACTGGGACAAGGGATTGCATTATCTACAGTGGGGGTACTCTTGACCGCCACTTCATTGGGGATTTTTGTATGGGCAATCTCAGACTTTACGATATATGAAGGGCTTCTTTTGGGTGCTATCGTATCATCCACAGATGCAGCGGCAGTATTTTCAATATTAAGATCGAAGAGTTTGGCTTTGAAATATAGGTTGAGATCCACGCTGGAATTGGAAAGCGGCAGTAATGACCCGATGGCTTATGTCATGACCATTGCATGTTTGGGCTTGGTACTCAACCCAAACATGGGGTTCGGATCATTGATTGTATTGTTTTTTCAACAAATGCTGCTTGGAGCTGCACTGGGATTGGGTTTTGGTTGGCTAAGTAAAATGGCTGTCAATAAAATCAATCTTGGATTTGAGGGGCTTTATCCTGTATTGGTGATTTCCCTGATGTTCATCACTTTTTCATTCACCGACTTGGTTGGAGGAAATGGCTTCTTGGCAGTCTACCTCTGTGCTGTGTATTTGGGAAACCAGGAATTGATCCACAAGAATACCATTCTGAAAATGTTTGATGGGATTGCCTGGTTGATGCAGATTGTTCTTTTCTTGACTTTGGGGCTTTTGGTAAACCCGACGGACATTATTCCATTGTTGGGACTGGGATTGGCTGCCTCGGCATTTCTGATTTTTGTTTCCAGACCATTTGGTGTCTTTTTGACTTTATTGCCTTTCAAGATGAAAAACCGAAGAAAGTGGTATGTATCATGGGTCGGCCTGAGAGGGGCAGTGCCGATTGTGTTCGCTACCTATCCCTTGATTGCGGGGATTGACAAAGCTTCCACAATCTTCAATATTGTATTTTTCATATCCCTTACCTCTGTTTTGGTACAAGGAACAACTTTATCTGTGGTTGCAAAATGGCTGAAAGTCGCTTTGCCTGAAAAACTCAAACCGAAATCACCGATAGATTACATTACCAATGAAGCGCCAAAAACAGCCATGGCTGAAATTGACATCCCTCTCAACCACCATATTGTTGGCAAAAAAATATTGGATTTGGGATTCCCAAAAAACGCCATCATTGCCATGCTGAAAAGAGAGGGAGAATTTATCACCCCGAAAGGGACGACCGAAATCTTGGCCAACGATCAACTACTGGTACTGGCTGAAAATGAAACAAGCCTAACCAATGTCTACTTGACGTTACAAATCCCTCAACCTGAAACGGAAGAGGAACAATAAAAAAACCCAACCTTTCGGCGGGTTTTTTTATAAACAATATTGTATTCCGTATTAAGATCAAGCTGCGTTTCGGGCTGCATTGATGATACCAAACATGGTTCTGAGTATCAGTTTTTGTAAAACCGGATCATCTTCACCCGTTTCGAGCATCGTTTGGATTGCATATTGCTGAATGGTAATCAGCGGCAACACAATTTTCTCCCTGATGGCAATTGACTCTTTGGAAGTAGGGTTATCCTGTAGCAAATGCTCCATCCCAGACACTTCCAATATGTAATGGAGTGTTCTCTGGTACTCACTGAACATCAAATTCCACAAATCCGCATATTTAGGGTTGTCTTTCAAGTATGCAGTTGACTTATAGAAGGATTTGGCAAGTGATTGCATAGAATTCCCCAAAAGAGACCTAAAGAATAGGGAATCATTGTACAAAGCTTTTGTCTGCTCAAACTTCCCTTCTTTTTCCAAAGCCTCCAATGCTGCACCTACCCCAAAGAAACCAGGGATATTCTGCTTCATCTGAGCCCAAGATCCCACAAAAGGGATCGCCCTCAAATCGTCAAACTTCAAACCGGAATCCTTGCCCCTTTTCAATGGTCTGGAACCAATGTTCACCTTACCAAAATATTTCAAAGGAGTGACATGCTCCAAGTATGGCAAGAACTGTGGGTGATTTTTGAAGTCCTTATAAAACTGATAGGAAACATCGGCCATTTTATTGATCAATTCCCTTTGATCATCCGTAAGCGTTTTTTCTGAGGATGGATAAAGTTCGTTTTCTACACCTGCACAAAGAAGTTGCTCCAAATTGTAGGTACAGGAAATCGGCTTGCCATAATTTGAAGAGATTGTCTGTCCCTGTATGGTGATCTGGATCTCTTCATTCTCAACCTGTGGACCAAGTGAAGCATAGAAGTTATGCATATTTCCTCCACCCCTTGCCGGAGGCCCACCCCTTCCGTCAAAAAAGACAACGCTAACATCATGAATCCTTGAGGCTTTTGTCAATTCTTCTTTTGCCTGAAGTATAGACCAATTGGCCCTGATATAGCCGCCATCTTTGGTACCGTCCGAGAAGCCTAGCATAATCGTCTGCTTCTGCTTCCTGAACTTCAGGTGTTCGGCGTAAGCTTTGTTTTTATAGAGCTGCTCCATGATTTTTGGAGCTTGGGCAAGATCATCTATCGTCTCAAACAATGGTACAATATCCAACGGCAATTCCCCCTCTTTGTGATCAATATTCAATTTGGCCAATTGAAATACCTCTAGGATATGCAAAGCAGATTGGCAATTGGATATGATATAACGATGTAATCCATCTTCCCCGTTTTCTTTCTGCACAGTCTGGATTGCATCAAAACTCTTCAGCATTTCCTTATGGAAATCATCCTGAAGCTTAGTTCCTTCCGGAAGCTTATCAATATCAAACAAGAAACTGATTTTCTCATCGTCTGTCATTTGATGGTATGCCTTCAGTTGTTCGGCTCCAAATTTCAATTCAATCACTTCATCCCAAAGTCCATCATGCTTTCTGCTATCCTGACGCACATCCATATTTGCAAAATGGAATCCGAAAATCTTCACTTTAAGGATAAATTCATCCAACTGCTCCAAGAACAACCCATCATGATACTCGACAAGGCATCTTCTAGCCTCCATCAGATCATTCAGCAAGTCATCTTTGGCATTGTAGTAACTTTTTTCTTCAAAGAGGGAATTGAAAAGGCCATTCTCCACCTTTAACATGATCGGCTCGACATGTTTGAATGTCAATCTTCTCCTGATAACCCTCACATCTCTATAATAACATCTAAGAATCCATTTTTGAAGTCTCTCAGCTACCTTCACTGTAATATCATGTGTCACAAATGGATTCCCATCCCTATCACCACCTGGCCAAAAACCTACTTTGAGTAGACCAGGATTGTCCCACTCATGCAGCGGAATTTCAAGACTGTTGAGCAATCGGGTGAGGATATCCGGTATGCTTTTGTAAAATACATTGGTCAAAAACCAGATCAAACTCACAGCCTCATCCAATGGAGACGGTTTATCTTTATTGATAAATCCAGTTTTCCCCAATTGCTGTAGCAATAGGTTGATACTGCCCAGATCATTGTTTTTGATCGCTGTTTCCAAATCCGTAATAATACCAAGTACATTTCCTGGATAAAATTGCGTAGGATGCGCAGTCAAAGTAAGCCTAACAGAAAAATTCTTCAATTTTTCAATCAAAGCCTCCCTTTTCCTGTCATTGTCCACTCTGGTAATGAGTGCATTCACAGTCCCCTTACCTTTGGCATCATGGATTTTGTCAAATGCAGCATCTTCTATCGAATCAAACAATACAACTTGGCGTTCCACATATTGCACCATCTTGAACAATAGGTTGTGACGTTCTTCCTCAGAATGTTTTGCCATCAATTCATCAAAAAATCCCCTGATTATTTCATTGGGTTTCTTGTCCTTTTGATATCCTTCTTCACACTTGGTCGCAAGAATTGGCAACAAAGTCCCTGTTCTGTTGATATCGCTGAATGGCAAGTCCAGAAAAAGACTGTTGTAAATTGTAAATCTTTTGGCTACTTCGGTTTGATAATTATTCTTTGACATTTTTAGGTTTAATGGTTTGAGAGACGTGAAATTACATAAATTTTATATTATTTTCAGAGAATCTGACTTTTTTATGACATTTTATCATCAAAAACACCGCTTCCTTACTGAATCAATCAAAAAACACAATATTCATTGATTTTCATTGAAAGGGAAATAAAGTCAGATTAAAGCAAATGGTGAAAGCACCTTTGCCATTTTTTTGTAATTTAGGGTTTTTAACCCCAAAAAGAAATTTCCGAGATACATGATCATAGCTATACTGTCAGGATTCATTGTTGCTTCATTGATTCCTATTTTGAGTAAATCAATCAAAGGCAAAGGATCTATTATATTACCATTCCTTCCTTTGGCCCTCTTTGCATATTTTATCAGTTTCATTCCCCAGGTCAGCAACGGAAAGCCTGTAGATGTAATCTACTCTTGGGTTCCCAGTTTTGGAATCGACCTTTCTTTCCATTTGGATGGACTCTCTTTATTGTTTGCTTTGTTGATAACAGGAATAGGTGCGCTTGTGTTTTTTTATACCTACAGTTATCTGAAAGGGCATCCATATCTGGATAGGTTCTATGGCTACCTCAGCATGTTTATGGCATCCATGTTGGGATTGGTACTTTCTGATAATATCATCACCTTATTCATCTTTTGGGAATTGACCAGTATCAGTTCGTTTTTCCTCATCGGCTTCAACAACGAAGATCCAAGCTCAAGAAAATCAGCTTTGCTAGCCTTAAGCATAACTGGGTTGGGAGGATTATTCCTTCTGGCAGGAGTATTACTTTTGGGTGCTACAGGAGGATCCTACTCTATCCAGGAGCTGCTTTCCCAATCAGAAATGTTGAAAAGTTCGGGGAATTATGGCTGGATTATATTTTTGATATTTATTGCCGCTTTCACCAAGTCAGCACAGTTTCCTTTCCATTTCTGGTTGCCAGGTGCTATGAAAGCTCCCACCCCAGTGAGTACTTACCTACATTCCGCCACGATGGTAAAGGCAGGTATTTACCTTTTGGCAAGATTCACACCTGTATTGGGCGGTACGGCAGAATGGAATACGACATTGATCATTGTGGGTGCCGTAACGATGACATATGCTGCCATCCATGCTTTGTTTAGACTAGACATGAAGGGGATTTTGGCATATTCCACAATCTCAGCCTTAGGGATCTTGGTGTTTTTGATCGGACTGGGTACAGATCAGGCCCTACTTGCTGCCGGGGTATTTATTTTGGTGCACGCTTTATATAAAGCGACACTATTCCTTGTGACGGGAATCGTAGACCATGAGACAGGAACAAGGGATGTCAGTGTCCTTTCAGGATTGGGAAAAGTAATGATGCCAGTAGCGGTTGCAGCATTTCTTGCAGCATTGTCCAATGCCGGTGCCCCTCCATTCTTTGGTTTTATAGGAAAAGACCTGATCTATGAGGCAACGCTCCACTTAGGTGATTGGGCTTATGTGCTAACTGGGGCTGCCATACTTACCAATGTCTGCTTGCTTTTTGCAGGACTATTGGCTGGGTACAAACCTTTTGTGGGCGCACTTCCAAAGCAATTCGAAAAAGTACACCTTCCCCACCCTACCATGTGGGTACCACCTTTGATTTTGGCAGGATTGGGATTGGTTTTTGGGTTGTTCCCCACATTGATTGAAACGAGTCTTATCCAACCGGTATTCACAAGCTTGGTGAATAATGACACTATCATCCATATCAAACTCTGGCATGGGTTCAATGTCGTCTTAGGTTTGAGTATGTTGACCTTGACTCTTGGTGCGATGTTGTATTGGAGACTCAAACCATCCGAGACCCTGTTCAATAGAACTTTAAAGTTCGAAATCATTTCCCCAAAAACTTTGGCAGAAAAATTCAGGGGGGTATTTATCATTCTTGCACAGTATTGGACTGGATTTTTCCAAAATGGCTACCTGAGAAATTATGTCATTACCATATTGGGATTTCTCACCTTGCTGTTGGGTTACAGGCTTTACCAAGGTGTCAATCTTTATATTGACTTCGCTAAATTGACAGAATTGACGATCTACGAAGTCATCGTGGTGATCATCATGGCGGTATCGATCATCTTCACGGTATTTTCCAAATCAAGACTGGTGGCTGTCGCTTCTTTGGGAGTCATCGGATATGCCATCTGTTTGATATTCCTGTTTTATTCAGCGCCTGATTTGGCGATGACCCAATTTTCGATCGATACCTTGACAGTCATTCTGTTTGTCTTGGTGATATACAACCTACCCAAGTACAAGACATTCTCTTCTGTAAAAGTCAGGGTAAGGGATGGCATATTATCCATCTTGTTTGGAACCTTGATTGCGATCTTGACATTAGAGGTTTTGTCAGAACCATTGAATCGGGAAACATCCATCTTCTATGCAGAAAGTGCCTATCTATTGGCTAAGGGAAAAAATGTGGTCAATGTAATCCTGGTTGACTTTAGGGGTTTTGATACCATTGTAGAGATCACGGTATTGGTGATCGCAGCCATCGGCGTATTCAGCTTGTTGAAATTGAGACTAAAAAGTATAGAGAAAGAGTAATATGAAATCGAGCCTGTCTGACTCAGGCATGACGAAAATGTCACATAGGGAGATGCCCCCGATATCTATCGGGGGCAATGCGAAGATTCCATGTGACCATTAAAAGACAAATTATAAACACATGAAAACAATTATTTTTAAAACAGCATCAACTTACCTGCTTCCCCTGTTGGTCTTGTTTTCGATCTTTATTTTGCTGAGGGGGCATTACCTTCCGGGAGGTGGATTTGTAGGCGGGCTGATTGCTTCCATTGCATTTGTAATCCATTCATTTGCCAATGGCATTGATCAGACAAAATCCATCATCAAATTTCACCCCGGATTCCTGATGCCAATCGGTTTGGCTATTGCATTGATGAGCGGAGCGGCACCATTATTTATTGGTGAAAGTTTCATGACGGGTCTTTGGTTTGAGGAACCATTCTCAGTCATAGGGATGGTAGGTTCAGCATTGTTTTTTGACACCGGTGTGTATCTGGTAGTCATTGGGGTTACATTAACCATCATATTCACAATCTCCGAAACACTCTAAAATATGGAACTTTTATTAGTAATGCTTATAGGACTCCTTTACGCAGCGGGCATTTATATGATGCTGAGGAGGAGTATGGTAAAATTGATCATAGGGCTTATCCTATTGGGAAATGGCGCCAATATGCTGATATTCCTTTTGGGAAGAATCGTAAAGGGAAAACCACCCATTATCGACTCCGCATCAAAAATGCTCACAGAAATCTACGCAGATCCAGTGCCTCAGGCTTTGATATTGACGGCTATTGTGATCAGTTTTGGCTTACAATCATTTGCAATCATTCTTGTCAAGAGAGCTTACAAAATCACTGCTACAGACGATTTGGATGAATTGAATACTACTGACGAAATATATGAATAATCCATACATAGTTTTACCCGTAATTTTCCAACTTTTCACGGCAGTACTGCTGATGTTTTTCTGGTTTCGGGTCAATGTCCAACGCTTGATAACGATCATTTGCAGCCTTGTATCGGTAGGAATAGCTATTTGGCTATTCAATGAAGTCTATAACCGAGGCATTCTCACGATGCAGGCCGGGGAATGGCAGGCACCATTCGGGATTACCTTTGTTGCGGATATTTTCAGTGCCACTATGGTGCTGTTGACTGCGATTTCCGGGATGGCAGTGGCAGTTTTCTCTACAGGAAGTATCCGGAATGCCCGGTTGAAATTCGGCTTTTTCCCTATCCTCAATTTCCTCTTGATGGGCTTGCAAGGTGCTTTCTTGACAGGTGATATATTCAACCTCTATGTATGGTTTGAGATCATCATCATCGCATCATTTGTATTGATTACAATTGGTGGTGAAAAAGCGCAGATTGAAGGAGCGATGAAGTATGTGACGATGAACCTACTTGCCTCTGCCATCTTCCTGACAGCCATTGCGATTCTTTATGGAATGGCTGGAAGTCTGAACATGGCTGACCTTTCCGGACAGGTAGCGCAAATCGAAAACCGCGGATTGGTCAATGTCGTTGCGATATTATTCTTGGTCGGGTTTGGGATCAAGTCGGCTATATTTCCCTTATACTTCTGGTTGCCGGCATCCTACCACACTCCACCGCCTGCCATTTCAGCTATATTTGGTGGACTGCTGACCAAAGTTGGGGTTTATGCATTGATCAGGATATTTACTTTGATATTTATTCCAGACGAATTTCTCAGCAATCTGTTGATCGTGATGGCTGCATTGACAATCCTATCCGGAGGTTTGGGAGCAATTTTGCAGGTCAATATGAGAAAAATATTCTCCTACCTCATCGTATGCCACATTGGATTTATGATTGCAGGCTTGGGGATCTATACCGAACTGGCTATCCTCGGTGCTATTTTCTACCTGATCCATGACATCATTGTCAAGACTAACCTGTTCCTCATTTCTGGTCTGATATTCAAATTAAAAGGGACATTGAACATAGAAAAGCTCGGAGGTATCTACAAAAAATATCCCAAATATTCACTGCTGATAGCCATCCCTCTGTTCTCCTTGGTGGGCATCCCTCCATTATCGGGATTTTGGGCAAAATTATTCCTTATCCAAGGAGGTTATTTGGAAGGGCAATATACTTTGGTTGGCTTTATACTTTTGGGAAGTTTTCTGACACTCTGGGTGATCGCAAAACTATGGTCAGAGGTATTCTGGAAAGAAGCTGGAGATTTGCCAAAAAAGATCAATGTAAAATATTTCAAAGAGCTGAAACCTCTAAAACAATGGGCAATGATTATCCCCATAGTTATATTGACGATAATTTCATTGTACATTGGCTTGGCGGCGGAGCATATTATCGTATTGAGCAAGCAAATTTCCAGTGAACTGATGAACCCTTCTGCATATATTGAAGCCGTATTGGGAACTAAAACAGAAATGCCATGATCAAGACTAGATTCCTAAGCAATTTATTGCTTTCACTTATTTGGGTTGCCATCACCGGTAATTTCACGGTTGAGAACTTCTTCTTTGGTTTTCTTCTCAGCTTCTTTCTCTTGTGGATCATCTCCACAGATAGAAGGGAAAACAAATATTTCAACAGGGGACCAAAATTGATTGGCTTTATCTTTTTCTTTCTCTACGAATTGATCAAGGCAAATATAGAGGTCGCCTATGATGTGATCACTCCAAAGCATTATATGGAGCCAGGGATCGTAAAGATACCGCTGGATGCCGAATCTGATATAGAGATCACGCTGTTGGCAAACTTGATCTCCCTCACCCCGGGCACTCTGAGCCTAGATGTCTCAGATGACAAGAAAGTCCTGTATGTGCATGCGATGTACGTGAAAGACAAAAAGGAGTTTATCGCCGCTATAAAAAATGGATTTGAAAAAAGATTATTAGACATAATGAGATGAGTGTTTACGACTATTTATATTACATTATTCTTCCGGTACTGAGTATATCGATCCTGATCATCTTCATTCGGTTTTTGATGGGACCCAGATTGTCAGACCGTGTTGTGGCATTGGATCTATTGCTGACCACAGGTATAGGGATCATAGCCGTGTACAGTATCCATACCAACCAGCCAGCCTTTTTGGACATTGCCATGATATTGGCATTGATCGCATTTTTGGGAACAGTGGCATTTGCTTATTACTTAGAAAAACGAGAAAAAAATGACTGATATCATCATTATCGCATTGAGTTCACTGGGTACGATTTTTATCCTCTTGGCCGCCGTTGGGGTGGTCAAAATGCCTGATTTGTATTTGAGAATCTCTGTCACAACAAAAGCAGCTACGCTCGGTATCGGTTTGATCCTGCTCGCATCGGCATTTTATTTCAATGACAGTGCCATCACAGCCCGGGTATTGGCTATCATCGTGTTTATGCTGCTTACTGCCCCTGTTGGCGCACATATGATCGGAAGGGCTTCTTACTTCACAGGTGTCAAAATGTGGGATAAATCAAAAATTGACGAACTTGAAGGCCAATATGATTCAAAAACCCATAAATTACACAGTGAAGACCAAAAATCGCTAAGGAACAACAAGGACGGAGGAAAAGCCAAATAAGGATTTATGATTATCCGTAATGACACCGGTAGGTGAATTTCCGAATAAAATCATACGGATAATCGTTATCGGTTATTAGTCGATTGGTTATTAGTGTGTCAACTAACTTAAAACATATCAATTTGTTTGGCTATTGGTAAGAAATCAGATATACATATAAGGATTTTATGCATAGACCAATTTATAAACTATTCTGTTTTGCAGCCTTGAGTTTGATGACAATGGCTTGTAAAAAAAACCAAACTGAACATGTTGTGGAAGTAAATGATCATTATAGATTTTTGATCGGTGGCTATACCGAACATGAAACTGATGGTATTGGGCTTCTGAAATTTGACCCTGTCAGTAATGATATTTCAGTAGATATTATAGGAAATGGAATCAAGAATCCTTCTTTTTTATTGACCAACAAAGACCAAACTATTCTGTTTGCCGTGGAAGAAACGGCTGGAGACCAAGGTGGAAAAGTGAAATCATTTGAATTGGATCTTGATCAGAAGTCATTGAAACTATTGAGTACAGTCGACACAGAAGGAAACCACCCTTGTCACCTTGCAATGGATCCAAGCGAGAAATTTCTTGTTGTAGGAAATTATTCGGGAGGCAATTTTTCTGTATTCAAAAACGAAGCTGGTGTCTTGACCCAAGTACAGACCATTCAACACGAAGGGAAAAGCATTGTCGGTTCACGACAGGAAAAACCCCATGTGCACAGTACTGTATTCCATCCAAATGGGAAGCAGCTGCTAGTTGCTGATTTGGGGACTGACAAGATACATTTATATGATTTCAACCCTGACTTAACTGTTCCTTTTCAACATGCAAAACCTGCCTATTTCGAAGTAGAAGCAGGCTCTGGCCCGAGACATCTTTTACTCAATGAATCCGGTGATCTGATTTATCTCATCCATGAACTATCTGCAGAACTGGGAGTCTATTCCTATGAAAACGGCGTGATCCACAATCTTGAAGTGCTGCCTTTGACCCATCCACATTTTGAAGGATCAGTTGGTGCAGCAGAGATAAAGTTCTCTAAGGATGGTAAGTTTGTGTATGCTTCCAACAGAGGGGATGCCAATGAGATCTCAGTCTATGAAAAAGACCTGAACGATAGGCTTATACTTATCCAAAGAACATCCACCAAAGGGGAGACACCGAGAAATTTTGATTTCAGTCCAGACGGCAACTTCCTGGTAGTAGCCCACCAAGGTTCTGACGGGATTATTGTATTTGAAATGGACCAAAAATCAGGCTTGATCAAAGAAGAGGTACAGAAAGTAGCATTCAAAAAGCCTTCATATGTACTTCCGATCAGATAGGATTTTGATAAATTTTTTCCATATTTTTCACTTTTTCTCTAAAATAATTCAATATCATTATCATTTTTATAGTTTTGTGGTCTATTCATTTGAATTCACAAAAAACAGTTATGACAACATTCTCCAAAACAACCTACCAAACCATTTTATCAAGACGGGAAACAGAATCTGCCATTGATTTTATCAAGACAGAGTTCCCAAAAATATTGGGTCAGAAACTGAACCTATTCAAAGTAAGCTGTCCCATTGCCATCATGGATGGTACAGGTATCAATGATGACCTCAATGGAATAGAAAGACCTGTAAGCTTCCCTATAAAGAACCAGAATGACCAAAGCGCAGTAGTTGTACATTCTCTTGCGAAATGGAAGAGGTGGACACTTTCGGAACTGGAATTTCCTATAGGTGAAGGAATCGTCACAGACATGCGGGCGCTCAGACCCGATGAAGACTATTCTCCAATCCATTCACTCTATGTGGATCAATGGGACTGGGAAAAATCTATTGGGGCCAAGGATAGAAACTTGACTTTTTTGAAGGAAACTGTTCAGGAAATTTATGCAGCCATCAAGTCTGTGGAACTTGGGTTATTCAATCTATTTCCTGGCTTGACCCCTAATCTTCCCGAAAACATACACTTTATGCACGCAGAGGAGTTGCTTCAGCAATACCCTGATATGACTCCAAAAGAAAGAGAGTACCAAGCAGCCAAAACATATGGAGCTGTATTCTTGATTGGAATCGGTGGTGTCCTATCACATGGTGAGCCACATGATGGCAGAGCTCCTGATTACGATGACTGGAGCAGTGCAAATGAAGATGGTCACTTTGGATTGAATGGAGATATCCTAGTCTGGAACCCTGCATTGGAAAATTCATTTGAAATCAGCTCAATGGGTATCAGAGTGGATCAGGAGAGCCTCGAACGCCAATTGGAAATCGCCAAGGCTGAAGACAGAAAGAAACTGCTTTTCCATAGCAGCCTTTTGGAAGGAAAACTTACAGAAAGTGTGGGTGGTGGAATCGGTCAATCCCGACTGTGTATGTATTTGTTGAAAAAAATCCATATCGGGGAAGTTCAGTCAGGAATATGGCCAAAAGATGTTATGGAAAATTGTAAGAAAAGCGGGATTGATTTGATATAAATTAATGCGTAACATTAAATTAACCGAAAAATATTTTACCGAATAGTTTTTATTGTGAAAAGTATGCGTACCTTTGGAATATTATATAAAAATACAATTACAATATCATGAACACAGGAAAAGTTAAATTTTTTAATGAGTCCAAGGGATTCGGTTTTATCGTAGACGATGAATCTTCTAAAGAGTATTTTGTACACATCTCAGGATTAGTTGACGAAATTAGAGAAGACGACGAAGTTACTTTCGACCTTAAAGAAGGAAGAAAAGGTCTTAACGCTGTGAATGTAAAGTTAGCTTAACATATAACATTGACAACCTCAAAAGCGGTTCAAACGAAGGTTTGGACCGCTTTTTTTTTGTGCCTACCCATCCATCGTTTAACCAAAAAACATTAAGCATCCTTTTGGATATTGACATCCTGGATATGGTTTGGGAACTCAACCTTATTACTCTTGAGGGCTTCTATTACCCTTAGCATGACTTCGTTTTTAAGCCTGGCATTTCTTGCTTGGGAACCAAGAAGCCCATACCAAAAAGAAACGCTCAGCTGAACAGTACCTTGGTCAAAATTCTTGATCGATACAGAAGGCGTTTTATTGGGCAGCAGGTTGGGGACTGAGGATAATTCCTTCATAATCATCCCCATTACCTCTCTGATATTGTTTGTGTTGTTTATACTGATGTCAAAACTCTCCCGTAGTTGATCATCAATGGTGTAATTGATGAAATGCTTTTTGACAATATCAGAATTTGGAATATAAACATCTTTTCCATCTACTGTCTTGATCGTAGTTTCTCTAATGGAAATCCTGATCACTCTGCCTACCCTCCCCTCTATCTCGACCAAATCACCCATTTCAAATGGTCTATCAAATATCATAACGATACCTGCCAAAAAATTCTCCCCTATATCCTTCAGTGCAAAACCGATAATGAAGGTGGTCAAACCTGCCGCCCCTATAATTGTCTGGGTGAACGCACTGAGACCAAGCGTCCTAAAAACGAAAAATATCAGAATGATATAAAATATAAATATGATAATATCTGCAACAAATCGAGCCCCAACAGTGTCTTTGGCCCTGGAGATGACTTTTCTGAAGATTAGTTTCTTGATACTACTGATGACTAGCAACCCAACCAATAAAACTAATACAGATACAAAAATAACTGGTGTCAGCTCTACCAAATCCCTATAAAGATCTTGGATGCTGTTTTTGAATGCTTGATACATCGATTAATTTTTATTTTTCCAATCCAATCTAATAAAAACTTGGCCTTAAAAGCAAGAGTTTACAGTTTTACGACCACTTTGATTTCAAACTCCCCACGCAATATTCTGATCATACACCAGCGTACCTGACTCTATCAGCAAAGGGGAATCAATATTATTCAAATACAACTGCCCGGTGCCAAGCCCCTGTGGCATATCGTTAGGCAGTGTAGCAGTGTATTGGGAAATGGCATTCAAACCTATATTGCTTTCAAGCGCTGAAGTCATCCACCAGCCTATCCCCATAGATTCTGCCAACCTGATCCATTCATCACAAGATCTAAACCCACCAACAAGAGTGGGCTTCAAAATAATGTACTGGGGCTTGATTGCTTTTAGCAAGCTTTGCCTATCTTCCAGTGTATGGATCCCTATAAGCTCTTCGTCAAGCGCGATTGGCACAGGAGATTCACCACACAACCTTCCCATTGCCTCAACCTGACCTTGCTTGATGGGCTGCTCGATGCTATGCAAATCAAACTTTTCCAAGCGATCCAATTTCCCCAACGCTTCTTCAGCTGAAAACGCCCCATTTGCATCTACCCTCAAAGTAATTTTCCCTTTATCATACTTACTCCTGATATACTCCAGCAAATCACACTCTTGGTCAAAATCTATCGCCCCAATTTTCATTTTGATGCAATCGTAACCTTCCCTTAGCTTTTTGTCAATCTGCTCCAACATAAAGTTCCTATCTCCCATCCAGATCAATCCGTTGATTGGAATAGCTCTTCGTTCTTTTACAAAAGATGAATCAAAAACCAACCGCTTCCCTCCATTGGTCAAATCAAGCAATGCTGTTTCAAAAGCAAACCTAATGCTGGGAAATGATTCGGGGATATACTGCTTCACAAAATCAAAGATTTCATCCTTATATATAGAAAAATTCAGTTGGGTCAACTGCTTGCAAAGGGATACTAATTGCCCTTCAAAATCAGGCAGATCATCAATACTCAATTTCGGGAGTGGTCCAGCCTCTCCAATTCCAACTATATTTGGGTGATACTTTGAGGATGCTTTGAGGAAAAATGTTTCTTTTCTTCTGAGCACTCCCCTAGAAGTACCGGCATCAAATTTAAAATCCAACACATATTTTTCGCATGAAAAGACTAAATTCTCTAGTTGGTCCATAGAATAGGCTACTGTTTTTTAATGTGGTTACAAGCTGTTTTGACACAAGGTTAAATTCTGTTGGGGATTACATCAATTCCCCAAGCTTGTATTTATTTGGAGTAAGGAGCATTGACGTTCTTTAGTATCAACATGGTTAATAATCAAGTGTTCGATCATCCAGAGAAATAATATGCTTTATATTTGCATCCGAAATCAAACAACAAGCCAATTGGATTTTATGGATTTATCAATCTCTGCTGCCGAACTGAAGTTATCAGATTACGAATATACTTTACCCTATGAGAAAATCGCAAAATTCCCACTTGAAAACAGGGATGATTCAAAACTTCTCCACTATAAAGATGGCAATATTGAGCATTTGAGATTCAAAAACCTGGCAGAACTGATCCCTTCTGGCAGTCTGATGGTGTTCAACAACACCAAAGTGATTCCTGCAAGGCTGCTATTCCAAAGGGCTAGTGGGGCAAAGATTGAAATTTTTCTCCTCAAACCCATAGCGCCAACTACAGTCATCAATGAGGTCATGATCAATACCGATTCTGTATCTTGGGAATGCATGATCGGAAACTTGAAAAAGTGGAAGGCTGACGAGATCCTCAGCGGAGAAGTACTCTATCAAGGGAACCGAATCCAACTCAACGCCTCACTGATTGACAGAGAAAATAGAGTCGTGAAATTCACATGGAAAGAAGCCATTCCATTTGTGTCCATCGTAGAGGCATCTGGAGAAGTCCCTCTACCTCCCTATCTGAACAGAAAGCCCACCGATGAAGATCGCCCCCGATACCAAACGGTCTATTCCAAGCAAGAAGGTGCTGTAGCCGCCCCAACGGCAGGATTACATTTCACCGATGAAATTTTAGATAGGCTAAGAAAAAATGGCGTTGATGAGGATTTCTTAACCCTCCATGTTGGCGCGGGTACATTCCAACCCATCAAATCGGAAAACATTGCGGAACACAACATGCACAGTGAACAAGTGGTGGTATCGAAATCCATTTTGGAAAAAATAGCCCGCCAAACTGATAAAATCATTCCTGTAGGCACTACTTCCATGCGCTCTTTGGAAAGCCTATATTGGTTTGGGGTACAGTTGACAATAGGAAATCCACAAGAATTTCTGATCCCAAAGCTTTACCCATACCAAGATTTTGAGAGCCTACCAAGCCGTCAGGAGAGTTTTGGAAGAATCCTGGATTACATGAAAGACAATGGCCTGGAAGAAATCACTGGAAGTACTGAAATCTTCATCATGCCAGGATACACCTTCCGGGTATGTGATGGATTGGTGACGAATTTCCATCAACCTGGATCTACTTTGATACTTCTGGTAGCTGCCTTTGTTGGAGAAAAATGGAAAAACATCTACCAAGAAGCATTGGAAAGGGAATATAGATTCCTGAGCTATGGCGACAGTAGCTTGCTTTGGGGAAAATAAGCTTCAAGTAAACTAATCCGAGTTGCCGGAACTTAGTCGAATGATACCTTTTGTGAGATCTTGGTAATATGTCCTCCCTACTGGCACAAGGTCCTTGCCTACACCCAACTCTCTTGGGTTGATGGTAATTATCTCTTCCAACCTTACAATATAACTTTTGTGAACCCGCATAAAGTCAGACTCAGGGAGTACATTCTCAAAGTCTTTTAGTATGTTTCTGAGGGAATACACACTCGACCTTGTGACCAAGGTCGTATAATTACCATCTCCCTTCATCCAAAGAATATCTTCAAACTTAACTTTGACAAGATTGCCCTTGCTTCTAACAAATAAGGCATCTTTGATCAACAAGCCTGATTCAAAATCGCTCAAAGGATGGATATTGCCGTCCATGTTGTGTTTTTCTGCTGATCCTTTCATTTACATTATTGATTATTTCTACAATAGCGGAACTTCATGATTTTCACCATGAAACAAACCCAATAACCAATTAACAAAATGTAATGGTATAAGTTTTGAAAAAACAAAAAATGATTATCCGCTACTTTGCCAGTAAGGGAATAACAAAACTATAATGTTGTCGATAATCGTCGACGGTTGACAGTCGACAGTAGCAGAATTTAAAGCATGTACATTAGGATCTGCTGAAAAAGTCAGATAGGGTTAAACAGAAGGATCTTTACTAAGCTTTTTTCACAAATTCAGATTTCAAGGCCATGGACCCAAAACCATCAATCTTACAATCAATGTTGTGATCCCCCTCAACGAGGCGTATGCTCTTTACTTTTGTACCCGCCTTTATTGGCTTTGGAGCACCTTTGACTGGCAGGTCTTTGATGACTACCACAGAATCTCCATCTGCTAGAATGGCGCCATTTGAATCTTTCACCAGCAAACCAGCTTCTTCAATCGGCTCTTCGATTTTCCATTCAAATCCACATTCTGGACAAGTCAGTCCATTGTCTGTTTCATATCCATAAGGGGAATTGCAGGCAGGGCAAGGGGGTATATTTTCCATGGCGCAAAGATAATAAATCTTCGCGCCAATCATTTAAAAAAAAGATCCTGATTCAGGGAAATTGCTTTTAACAATATCATAACGAGGAGTTTCCATTTCAGATTATCTCTTTTGGTCTGTGGGGACACATACCAAGGTGATTAAGTTCAAACCCTCGAAGTTTTTTTGGATAAAAGCGATTTCCCTGATATATCACATCAGAAAATCAAACTTTTGGCAATTTCCAACCATTATGATATTGGGCTTTGATCAGTTTATTGGCTTTTGAACTTGTAAACAACCCCTTTTCATCATTCCAATATATCTTTTCCCCAGTCTTGTAAGCTATATTCCCCATGTGTGCATTGATGGCAGCTACACTTCCCGTTTCCACACCACAATTCAATAATGATGCATCATTTTTGGTAATCGAGTCTACAAAATTCACCATATGCAAGTCTAAGGCATTCCCTTGGGGTTTTACTTTTGACATGGCTTCCAGTTTTGGTTTATCCCCCTCTTTCTCAGAGATGATCTCCCATCCCCCCCTATTCACTACAAGTGTGGCATTGTTCCCAATAAATGCGATGCCTTCCGTGTATCCATAATTCCCTCCGTCTATTCCGGTAGCATGTTCCCAGAGCATGTTGAACCCTTCATATTCATAGATGGTTTGCAATGTGTCCGGAGTTTCTGATGCATCATCAGGATAAGCTAGTTTTCCTCCAGAAGCCATAACCGATTTCGGGGCACTCACTCCCATCGCAAAAAGGGCAATATCAATCTCATGCACTCCCCAATCCGTCATCAAGCCTCCTGCGTAATCCCAAAACCACCTGAAATTGAAATGGAACCTATTTTCATTGAAGGACCTTTTTGGGGCAGGTCCCAACCACATATCATAATCCACTCCATTGGGAATAGATCCATCATTCTTGACGGGAACAGGATTCATCCACCCCTGGTATGCCCAGCACTTCACCAATCGGATGTTACCCAATTGACCGGATTTTACAAAATCTATCGCTTCACTATATTGGGATCCACTTCTTTGCCATTGACCTACTTGTACCAATTTGCCATATCGCTTGGTAGCCTCCACCATGACCCTACACTCTTCGATGGAATTGGCCAATGGCTTCTCAACATACACATGCTTCCCAGCCTCAAGACTGTCCACCAAGTTCAGACAATGCCAATGGTCTGGCGTGCCGATGACAACTACATCGATGTCTTTGTTTTCGAGCATCTTTCTGTAGTCTTTGTACAATATTGGTTTTTTGCCACGTGCCTTCAACACATCCTCGGCTCGTTGATCCAAGACATTGCTATCTATATCAGCCAAAGCAATACAATTGACCTGAGGCATCTTGAGCATGGAATTGACATTTGACCAGCCCATCCCTTTACATCCTATCAGTCCTACATTGATCTGGTCATTTGGGCCAACACTCTTTATGCTTCTGAAAAACTGATCTGCTGATACTACATTGGAAAGCGAAATACCTGCTGTTGCCAGAAGGCTTTTTTGCAAAAATTTTCTTCTTGAATTCATCGGTTAGGTTGTTTTAGGTTATAGGGTAAAGGTATAATACAAATAGAATAAAATGAAATCGGTTTCATTCCTATCAAGTGTCAAATATACACTTTAGGTCTATTTATCAAAATTATTTAATCAAATAATACACTTATTTTAAGAAGTTTTTAGAACTTTCAAGCCATCAGTTCAAAATAAATAACATATCATGCATCACATTGACAAAATCCTCTCCTTTCACCTTGTATTGGATCACCAAAGAATAATTCCCAATAATCGCTGGTTTGCCATTGATAAGACCATCCCAGAAACACGTCGATTTTTCCCTATATCTGAGATTTTTGTCCTGACAGAAAAATATCAATTCCCCCCATCTGTTGAAGATCTGTATCTCTATCTCTTCAATCAGATTGTCCGGATAAATAATCAACCCATGTCCTGCTTCTCCAGGCCTGATGGCATTGGAATACCGGAGTGTCGGTTCGCATTTTATCTCTACCTCAAAATCCATGATAAACTCACATCCAGACTGATCTTTGGCTACAAGTCTGTACAAACCTTCTTCTGTAGGTGATAAAACAAGATCCTGGCTCAGTTCTTGACCGTCCAAATACCAGTGGTTTTCTACAAATTGTCTATCAATTGAGATGGTTTGACTTCCTTCCTTGGTAGGACAGATAGAATAAACAGCACCCAACTTTGGTGGGTCAGAAAATGTCCGCTTCAATTCAAACTCCCGTTTTCCAATAACACAACCATCAGCATTGGTAAGTGTCACCATATAATCCCCAGCTTGCTCAACCATTAAAGACAAATTGCCATCAAATTCCACCAATGGATCAACCAACAGATTATCAACCTTGTACCACTTCACTGAATTTTCATCCACATCATTGAGCAGCGTTACATTGGTGAATAAATCATTTTGACAGAAGGAGGAGAATTGAAGATTCAATTGGATGGGTTCTTGAATAACCACATCCATTGTCTTCTCTACAGCACATTTTATCCCAGCTGGATCTTTTCCTACAATTTTATATGAATCAGATTTAGAAAAAACAAACATCTGGTCTGAATTTAAAAGAATTCTTGAACCATTGGATGCAACTACTTCATAGACTAATTCTTCATTAGAACTAGGATAAAACGAATAATCTATACAAGAAAAAACTTCCTCATCGATTGAAAAATTGACGGATTCTTTATCCTTCACTGTAAACACTTCAGATTCTTGAATTTCAAAACCCATTGCAGTCGTTAAAATCAATTTATACTCACCAGGTAGAAGATCAATTTTGACAACATTTGAATCATAAAAAAACTGTCTCATCAATTGATTGTCTTGCAAATCCCTAATTTCGAAATAGCCTACCTGAGGTCCTTTGAGGAATTCAACATAAATTGCCCCCGATTCCCCATTGCCTACCACACAAGAAGCAGGGGTTGTTGTAACTATGTAGTCCATGAACTCCAAGGGTAACTTAAAGATGGTAGCTTTGTCTGAATCATCTATAAAACCATTGTTCAGACTACCTCCAGATGCATAAGCATTCGCCTCAACTGCCCCCACTATCATATTTTCCTCTGAAATGGAATATTGAAAAGAATATTCCAACTTTTCACCAGGAGCCATGTATGGTATTCTCCAATCATTCCCTCTCAAATACTCTGTGACAAAAACATTTGTCAATTCTAAACCACCCGTATTTTCAACTATGACAAAATAAGTAACAACCTGTCCTTCATAATCATAAATTTCAATGCTTGGGACTATTGTCACTTTAATATCAGATATCAAACTACAATCAAACACCCTGATTTCAACTTTTTTTCTATTACTTTCACATTCCCCTTCTTTAAATTGACTTACCCAAACAGAAAAAGTACCGTCTTCACTTGGGCTTACAAAAGGAACAGAATTTAGAGGTTTGGAAATAGGATTATCATCAAGGTAATAATTCAAAACATATCCTTCATGGAAACTTACAGCATATGCGATAGGATCACCTCCCAAACATCCTGTTATATCATAAGAGACGGGCATCGGTGATTTGGCAATCACTTCCAATGTTATGGGGGTTCGAATACCTAAACAAGCATCGGCCGGCCCTTCCGAAACCCAAATTTTTTCAGTCCCTACTACAGATGTGTTGACAAAATATTCAGTAAGGGCATTTCCCCCAATCTCTTGGCTGAAAAAATAAATACTGTACCCTTCCTTAGTTGGAGTTATAAAATCCGACAACCCAACAGGTGTGTCCCGGTGACAAAAAACAGGTAAAACAATACCCTTAAGGCTAGAAAAGTCTTCAAAATCCGGACAATTTTGCAAAGCAAACTCCGCCCTTCCCACAATTGGAATATTCAGAGGCTCAAAGATTTCTTCACCCACACACTCCCCTTCCCTTATCCCACTTACGAATGGCAAATCAGTAAAAACATTTTGGGAAACCTTTCCAATACCTGATACATTTCCGGTCATAGAAATACTTGCTTCACAACTCGTATTGGCCAAAATGGCGCAATCTTCAGTTATCTTTAACGTATATTTCAGTGAAGCAAGTACTTCATTCACATCGGCCAACAATGGCAAATCTCCCAAATCCCAAATAATGGAACCGCCAATGCCCATATCTGGATCGAATGTGACATTCCCATAGTTTGCGGGAATTGTAGAAGCACTGACGAAAGTTGCAGTGTATGGAATCGGGATCACTATTTTTGTATCTGAAACCTCTTCTGAACCTTTATTCCTTATTTCTGCCAAAAAAGTTATTTCTTGACCAGGCTCAATCACCGGGTCATCTCCCAATGGCATTCCATCTATACCCTCTACCTGATTGAGCACCTGAACCTCCGGAACATAACTCAATACAGAAAATGCAAAAGCATAAATCGTATAAAGATCCTGTCGGGTGCCAAACCTAAATCTCGTAGAAGTCTGGTCGTTGGCAATGATAGAATTGCTTGGGTTAGATATATCCCATTGCACAATATCCACGCCGATGTTATTGCTAAACTCTGGATTTCTGGGTGTTGGAACCACATTTCCCAGTGAATTGCGTACAGGTGTATAAATGGTCGAATTAAAGAAGTTTTCGGGAGTATTTTTCGGATGGCTCAGCCTTACCCATTCGCCATCTTTATTGATTATTTCCAAAAAATCACCACCAATAGACCTATCCCCTTCACCCGCCATCAACCCAAGTTTGAGATCAACCTGTCCGGATTTGACTGCCCCAAAACCTTCAATTTCTACTTCTCCAACATGTTCTTGGCCATTGAGCGATTGTACAAATGAATAACCATCAAAAATTGTCACGTCACGCCAATCCATTTTGGAGTTTTGGTAAACAACGATTATCCCCCAATGGCCATAGAATCCCACATTATCTCCTTGACCTTCTTCCAAAGCAATATCCGCAACAGTATATTCCCCCAACCCATTTCGCTTGACATAGTCTGTCACATCTGAATACCCCACAAAAATATTTGCAAGCTCATCAAGAGGGTATAATATGGCATTTCCATCAGCAGTGATTTCCGTATACTCAGTCTCTGATGGCCCTTTGAGTTTAACCTTTCTTTTATCAAAATGGACTGTATGCTCTAACATTGGCGTATGCACCCCATTTGTGACCATATGCAAAAATGAATGGTCTGAAAGTGCATAATTGGAAGGGTTAAATTCCAACCTACTCAGTTTGCCAACAGAAAATTCTACCCCACCAAATTCAAAAACTATTGGTTTGAATGTAGCTGTGTAGACCGTATCTGTCTTCGCAACGGATAGATTTTCAACAGAAATCCAATCTCCGTCATTGATGGAATACTGGACTTCATTGCCAATTTCGGAAGTAAATTTGATTTGGTATTGGAAAACCATGCCATCATCCAAATAATAAAATGAAAATACAGGAAAGCCTTCTCCCTGGTTATCATAATTTTCAGAAATGGATAAAAATTGATCCAAATAATTGATTTCATCAAAATAACCAATAATCTGTTCTTCACCATTTATTGTCTTGGGGATTCCGGGTTTAATGTTTTGAGACAGTTCAAAGTCTAAACCTTTGTCTAACCCAACCCTTCCTGACCAATACAATCCAGCATATAAAATCTCAGAACAATTTGGATCTGCATTATTCTCTTCCGAAAACTGAAGCGTGGCCGCAGATGAATTGAATGTCCGGTAATCACCATCAATATCAATAAATTTGACACTATTGGCTGAATTGTCAGTTGTATCAGTATAATTCACCAATGTAAGATTTGAATTCCCGATAATCGAAAAATCGCCTTTTATCCGAAAAAGGTTTCCTGCCGGGGCTGGATTTCCAACCTTATGCCGAAATGGGACACGGTTATCATTCTGGGCAATCAAACTTGGAATCTGTAAAAACAGTACTGATAACATTAAAAAATGGATAGCTAAAAGTCTCAAAACATTATCCTCCACAAGAAATCTATCAATCCTGATTTTCATTGGTATTTTATGATATAATAAAGGTGTATATATAAAATTATAGGCAATCTCCTTTAATAGTTTTAGGAACAAACCAACACGTAACCTTTATTATCTCAAAACCTTAAGTAGGAAAATCCAATATCGATCATCTGGTAATTTTCGCCATGAAAATAACAAATAGTTTTAAACAATTGATATATGTACTAAAAATTAATTTTGAGTTGTGGATATGCGAAACCTTTATAACCTGAGTTCGATTGTTATCACAAAGTCAAAATCAATAAAAATATCCAGTTACAAGGCAAATTTTTGAGGGATAGCCTAAGCTATCGCTCAAAAATTTAACGCAGTAAATGGGTGTTTTTATTGACTGAGCTGACTATTCGGTTTTAAACGGCAATCTACTTCACTTTTTCAATCCACAATATGCCAATATTACTTCACGCACCTTCTTTTCGTAGTTCTCACCATTTAAAACCGTTCCTGCAGGCAGGTTGACAAAGTGAGAATAGTCGAACTCAGGTTTGTAGTAAAAGAATCAAATTTTTAAATCGACCACTTTTCCATTTTATAGGCAGAATCCCAGAACATCCATTCCAACCTTGTTGCCATCTCAAATGCCTCCAGCATTTCTTCTTGAAGCTTTTCACTTGACTGACTGGCCAATTGATCCGCTATTTCCAAAGCATGCTGTACAGATTTGGCAAAATCTTCACCAGCGTAGGTGTCTATCCAATTTTTATATGGATTATCTTTGACCGTCTCCTGTTGGGAGTAAATATGATCCCCTACCTTCTTGTAAATCCAAAAACAAGGCAAAACCGCCGCCACAGCCACCTCAACATTTGAATAAGCTGACTTGGACAAAAGGTAATTCGTATACAAAAGGCAAGTTGGTGATGGGTTGATTTGATCGGGAATCCCCAAGGTTTTGAAATACCCTTCGTGCAAAGCCCTTTCAACCACAATGGCACCGGAAGCAAATTGGGAAAATGCCAATACCTGATCCAAATCCCTTAATCTACCAGATATCGTACTCAATGCCTTTCCAAACTCCCCCAAATAATATGCATCTTGGGCCATATAAAACTTAAATCTCTCTTTGGACAAACTACCTTGAAGTAGCTCCTGGTTGAATGGCATGGTGATTATCTGTTCATAAATAGGGACTATTCTATCCCATGCTTTTTCAGTCCATTTCATTGGTTATTTGTTTTTGAGGATTGTAAAAATGATTCAGTGGCCCACTTCCATTGCCTGTTTTTATTTGTTGTCCATAATAAATTGCCTGATTGACATAATCCCTTCCAAAAGCAACCGCAGTTTCCATATCCATTCCCAAAGCCAAACCAACTGCTATGGCCGAAGAAAGTGAACACCCCGTCCCATGGACATTCTTGGAATTGATCTTTTCACTTTTGAGAATTTTCAATCCAGTGCTTTTTGAGTACAAAAGATCATAAATGACTGATTGGTCCATATGCCCCCCCTTAATCAAAAGTGCTGTGGGGAGTTCATTCAAAAGTGATTCCCCAGCAGCTTTCATAGATTCCAAATCACTGACTTCTTTTCCAAATAAAATCGAAGTTTCATCCATATTCGGGGTCAACAATGTAACTAAAGGGAAAAGCTTTTCCTTAATGGCTTTTACTGTTTCATCTTGGATCAGCTTGTGCCCAGAAGTAGAAACCATCACAGGATCGAATACGATCGGGATTTCGGGATACCCTTTCAAAATCTCCACCAACACTTCTACCACCCCAGGCCTATCAAGCATTCCTATCTTGATCGCTTTTGGTTTGATATCTTCCATAACAGCCCGCAACTGCTCACCGATATGTGATGCCGGTATGCTATGAATGGCATTCACTCCTTTTGTGTTTTGGGCTGTAGTGGCAGTAATCACGGTCATCCCATAGCATCCAAGCGCTGAAATGGTCTTCAAATCAGCCTGGATCCCAGCTCCTCCACTACTATCAGATCCTGCTATACTCAATACCGGTACGTATGTTTTCATATTCATCTAAACTTCAATCCTTGTTCTATTTCTTTTCTGAATGATTCAGCTGCAACCGCTGGACTTACCGCACTACAGATCCCCGACACCACAGCCAAACAATCTGCTCCGTGTGAAATAATCTCTTTTGCGTTTTGAGTCTTGACGTTTCCGATCGCCACCAATTTTTTATTGGTCAGAGACCTCAGTTTTGCAAGCCCTTCCAATCCCCATTCGGAAATCGTATCTTCCTTGGTAGGTGTGGAAAATATCGGGCTAACACCCAGATACCATGCTTTTTTGGAACTTGGTTTTTCCAAATCCTCCATGGATTCTACAGAAATCCCAATAGGAAAATTAGTTCCCAGCAACTCCCAAACACGCTCCAACGGTTCATCAGATTGCCCTAGGTGAACTCCAAAAGACTGTACTTTTGCTGCCACCAGGATATTATCATTGATTATCAGGGGAACATTATACCGGTCACAAAGTGTCTTCAACTTTTCTGCCTTTTGGATAAAACTATCCAAAGACAGTTCTTTTTCCCGTAGCTGGACAATGTCTACCCCACCTTTGATCGCCTCTTCCACTACCCAAAAAAAATCCCTGCCAAGGCATGCTTGTTCGTCTGTCACCAAATAAAGTCTATATGGAAAATCGGTTTCCATCAGAATTCAACCTTCATCCTTTTCATCAATTCCCCACTGGTCAAATTATACAAGGTATCATACAGGTGCAACTGTAAGGTACCAGGCCCATCTGATTTTTCGGCTGCTATTTCACCAGCAACCCCCAATACAGCCATGGCTGCTGTAGTTGCCAAAAAAAGGTCTTTCTCAACCCCTGAAAATGCGCCAACTATAGCTGAAGCTGTACACCCCATCCCCGTAACCTTTGCCATCATAGGGTGACCATTGTCCAAAGAAACCACTCTTTCTCCTCCAACAATAAAGTCCTTCGCACCTGAGACACAAACTATACAACCAACCTCTTTGGAAAGGTTAATTGCTGCCTGTACAGCTTCACCAGAGTCATGGATGCTATCCACACCCCTGCTTTTGATGTTAACCTGTGCCAGTGAAAGGATTTCTGAAGCATTGCCTCTGATGACACTTGGCTTCAATGCCAGTAATTTGCCAATAGTCTCATTTCTATAGGGAGTAGCACCAGCACCCACCGGATCCAAAACCCAAGGTTTGCCTAAATCATTGGCTCTTTGGGCTGCCAAAAGCATACTTTCTACCCAATATTCATCCAAAGTCCCAATGTTGATGACCAAGGCATTCACAATACCTACCATGTCCAGCACCTCAGACTTGGCATGCGCCATGATCGGGGAAGCTCCCAAAGACAGCAAAGCATTGGCTGTATTGTTCATGACCACAAAATTGGTGATACTTTGGACTAAAGGTGATTTCTCTTTTAAAGTTTCAAAACAATGACTGATAGACTCTTTCATTTTTTCAATTTTAAGGTTTGAAAACTTCAGAGTCCAACTTTAAATGCTGGAAAAGATCAACCAATGCCACTGGCATTGTATTGAGATGACTTATTTCTTCCGCTGGCATGATCCAGTATCAAGTTCAAAGGGTATGATCTCAGCCTGAACAGGCACCCCCAAAGTTTCATATGCTAAATTATTCCCAATCCCTTTCAAAAAAAACTAAATAGCGATTTATATTTTATGACTATCCGCTTTCTTGCACGTAGCCAAACAATAGATTGTTGGATGAATGATATGTGGTTCTGTTGACTACTCCGCGGCCACAAGTGTGAACTGTTGTCTGCTGTCTGTTGACGATTATCCGCAACATTATGCCTTTGTTATTTATTTACTGGAAAAGTAGCGGATAATCATATTAATCATTTCATAACAACTATTTTCAAAACATTTTAAATTGAATTCGCTAATTTTAAAAGCATTTATACTGTCTAATCCAAAAGAAGTCAATTCTTAAAACCCTTTTACATGAAAAAATCTCTACACAAAACACTATTGCTCGTCTGGTTATTTATGGGAATGTTTGAGCTTTATGCCCAAACAGCCACGATAGCAGGCTGGACATTTGGTACTGTAACAGGAGAAGAGTCTCCACTTGCTGACCAAGGCAACACCAACAATGTCGGTGTACAACAAATCTCCGTAACCGGAGCAAATATCACAGGATATATTGCTGGGTCACCCGGAAGAGCAATCACATCAAGTGCCTGGGCTGGATCAGAACCTGAAAAAGCCTGGATAATCCCAGTCAACACCATTGGGTTTGAAAACCTTACCGTCTCCTTGAAACAAAGGAGCTCAAATACAGGGCCAAGGGATTTCCAACTGCAATATAGCACAGACGGTTCCTCTTGGTCAGATATACCTTCTGGTACAATCACGGTAGCCAACAACTTCACTTCCGGAGTTTTGAACAGCTTAGCGTTGCCATCAGTATTGGACAATTCACCTTTGGTCTATATTAGATCATTGCTGGTTTCTGGCATTGCTGTAAATGGAAGCCCCATTGCCAATACAGGCACCAGTGCGATTGATGAAATTTTTATCAGTGGAAATGAATCTTCCTCCGAACCACTTCCAACTACAGCTACACCATCGATCAGCCCAAATGGCGGATCATTTGAGGAAGCACAATCAGTCACTTTGGTTACAGACACTGATGGAGCGACAATTTATTACACGCTGGATGGAAGTGTTCCAAATCTGGGAAGTACACAATATATCTCCCCTATCCAAATCGAAGAAACGACAACGATCTCTGCAATCGCTTTCAAAGATGGCTTCAATGTAAGTGAGGTAGCAACTGCCGCATTTACCATTTCACTTCCACAAGCACCTGCTGGCAGCATACCA
Source organism: Belliella marina (assembly GCF_042682445.1). Classification (NCBI taxonomy): domain Bacteria; kingdom Pseudomonadati; phylum Bacteroidota; class Cytophagia; order Cytophagales; family Cyclobacteriaceae; genus Belliella; species Belliella marina. The sequence continues at coordinate 93,182 of NZ_JBHUHR010000031.1, read as the reverse complement.
TACAACCAAGATTTTGCGCAATTTGTGAACCTAAGCAATCCTGTATCCAGCTTCGGCTCAAATGGGGAATGGTCTTTTTCAGGTTCAGTTTTGAATTATAATGGTGCTTTTGGTACAGGAACAGCAGGTGGTTTTAGAGGGGGTGATGTATTGGGTTATCAGCATACCGGTACCTCCGGGGTAATAGAAGCGACATTGACTCTGGAAAACACGACTGGTTCTACAATCAATGAATTGGAAATCTCCTATGAAGGAAAAGTGGGCAGAGTAGACCAAACAAGATTCCCTGAATGGACGGTATCTGTAAATGGCATTGAAATCCCTGATCTTGCCTACAGTACTTCCGATGGAATCGACAAACCTGTTATCGCACTTATAGATGGGCTGAATATCCTTCCAAATGAGTTGGTGAATATTTCTTGGTCTTCCGACCGGGGATTCAATGCCGGTGGTGGAAGCCGTCAGATTGGACTGACAGCCTTAGACATCAGTGTTCCAGTAAGTCTAGACCCCATAGAATTTGTCAATTGGGATTTCACAGGACAACCGGGCAATCAGGCTTTCACGGAAGGAAACACACTCACCTCTGGGGTTCTTGCCAGTGATTTTGCTCGTGGATCTGGAATCAACCCAGCTGCTGCTGTCAACTCCATCAGCTCCAACGGTTGGAATGCAGGGGAAAACAGATACTTTACTTTTGGGTTCACGGTAGCTCCAGACAAATTAATCGATCTCTCCGCACTCCAGTTGGGTTCTACCTCTTCCAATACAGGTCCTAGGGATCTGGCATTGGTATACAGCGGGGATGGATTTACGGCTAGATTGGCAGAATGGACACATACAGGTACTTTTGTAAATCAGGTGATAGATTTGTCAGGACTGCAAAACTTGTCAGGCGAAGTTGAATTCAGGATAATCTCCACCAGTGATATATCAGCCAATGGTGGCACTGTAGCAGCCGGGGGAACACTAAGGGTTACCAATTACTTCTCTTCCGAAGGATCGCTCCCTGTTGCATTCTCTGGAGTTGTCAAAGATGCAGCCGGGGTAATCATCCCAACATTGACAGTCGATCCTAGCTCGCTTGATTTTGGCATTGTAAGCTTGGCGGATGAATCACCTGTCCTAACATACGAGTTGTCTGGATCTAATTTGGAGGGGGATGTCACTGTGAGCAGTACTTCACCGTTCAGTGTTTCCAAAGACGGGATAAACTTCACAAATTCCATAGTTTACTCACTCGCTGAATTGGCTTCTAGCCAAACAATTTCTGTGAAAATCGACAACAGCACAGAAGGTGTATTCAGTAGCTCAATCATACAGCAGACAACTGGAACATTGCCAGTTTCCCTGCCTGTCTCAGCTTCGGTTTTTGATCCATTCAATATCTCCGAAGATTTCAATGCATCCTGTCCAAACCTCCCTTCAGGCTGGTCTGCAATAAGCGTATTGGGAGATCAGGTATGGGCATGTACAACTTTTGGCAGGGCAGGTACGACACCTACTGCATCTGCGCCATCAGGCTTGCAGATCAATGGCTTTGCCGGTGGGGCTGTCCTCAATGAAGACTGGGTAATCACTCCAAGCTTTGATTTGAGCGGCTTCAACATCCCATTGATGTCCTTCTGGAGCAGGGTAGCATTCCAAGGCCCAAGATTGAAATTGATGGTTTCTACAGATTACGAAAGTGGAGATCCTAATACAGCAACATGGACGGAATTGAGCGATAGGTTTGCAAATGCCGATCAGTGGACATACTCTGGGGAAATTGATCTTTCAACTTATTTGGACCAAAGTATCAGAATTGCATTTGTATACTATTCATCTCCAGAAACAGGGGCAGCAAGATGGACTTTGGATGATTTTGAACTGTTCAGTTCTGATATTCCGGCATCTCCTTTCTTCTCCAACAGTCTTGGAAATGTGGACTATTTCCATTTTGGGATTACTCCTGTCAATACACCGTCAGCAGTTACCAAGACATTCAATTTCAGTCTTTCAAATGCAGTGGATAATCTGACGATTTCAGCGACCGAGGCATTTGAATTTTCTAAAAACGGAGCTGATTACGCAAGTATTTTGACATACACTCCAGCCGAATTGGCAAATCTGAATACAGTCACAATTAGGTTCAGACCAAATCAGGAAGGGGCTTTTGCAAGCCCAATCAAGTTCGAAAGCGAAAATGGAGACATCACAGAATCCAAAGGCTACCTCACAGGTGCAACAATAGAAAAAGACAAGACTTTCGATGTTGTCAATTGGAATATCGAATGGTTTGGATCTTCCAATTCGGGACAGGGACCTACAAATGTGGATCTTCAGCTACAAAATGTAAAAACCGTCATCGAAGATTTGGATGCCGATGTCTATGCTTTCCAAGAGATCACAAACCTAGACAAATTCTACGAATTGGTAGATGCACTCCCTGGCTATAGAGGTTTCCATTCACCAGCAGTATCCCAAGCAGGTGATTTCAGTGAAGCACAAAAGCTCACTTATCTATACAAAACAGCCACGGTGGATTCCGTGACGACAAGAGTACTACTGAAAGATGTGAACCCAGCTGATTTGGTGAATTACCCTTCAGGTGCTGACAGGTTCTGGGCAAGTGGCAGACTTCCATATTTGTTTGAAGTACGAACCAATATCAATGGTGTACAACAAAACATCAATTTGGTCAATGTCCATACAAGATCCAACGGTGGTGGAGAAAGCGCTGCCAATCCTAGATATGCCATGAGAAGGTATGATGTCAATGTATTGAAAGATTCCCTTGACACCTATTACCCTGATGTACCATTGATTCTTTTGGGGGATTTCAATGATGATCTGGATGAAACTGTTGCTGATCAGAATGCAGCAACGGTCAATACATCGGAGACGTCATTTATCAATTACATCAATGATTCGGCAAGCTACACCCCTATCACGATCAGCTTGAGCAATGCAGGATTAAGAACATACCCTTCATTCGAAAATGTAATCGATCATCAGATTATCTCAAATGAACTCAACAACAATTGGATTGTGAATTCCGAAAGGATTGTGGCTCCATATGATTTGATACCAAATTATGACAACACAACTTCTGACCACCTTCCTGTCAAAACCCGATTTACCTTAAAATGCGATATTGAATCTGCTATGGTCATCGCTTCAGAATCTGAAGTATGCGCAGGAAGCAACAATGTCACTTTCGAGCTAAGCGGTGGAAACTATGACAGCGTGGTAGGTTGGGAAATATCTACAGATGAAGGCTATACTTGGACAGGAATAGATGGATCTGCAGAACTGACCAGCATTGAGCTGGAAAACCTTGTAGAGAGTTCTATGGTCAGGGCAATTTTGGATTCCAATGTATGTGACCCTATAGCGACAGAGGCGGTATCGATCGGCATCAAAGTCTTGCCAATACCAATCATCGCATTTGACAAAGGGAAGCTGTTCACCTACGAAGGAGGGCAATCTTACCAATGGTTCAAAAATGGCGTGCTGATCCCTAACACTACATCGAATGAATCCAGAATCAATGGAGCTGGTATCTACACCGTGCTTGTCACAGATGCCAATGGATGCTCTGCGGAATCCGAACCGTTTTCCTTCCCGGTAAAAGGGAACCAAAACAAGGTCAAAGTATTTCCAAATCCAGCAAACAAATTTGTATTCATTGAATTGAAAAAAATGGAGGGCTTACAAAACATTGAACTGAGAACTGCGAGCGGAGTTTTGATCCAATCAAGGCTTTCTGATGAAAAACTTGTTCAGTTTGATGTTAGCACATTGGCTAAAGGGATATACCTGATCATCATTACCGATGGATTTGGAAGTACTTCATTGGAGCGACTGATCATCAAGTAATTATTTGAAACCAGAATAAAAAGAGCCAATCCCAAAATTGATATTTGGGATTGGCTCACCTTATATTGTGTTGCGTAGAATCTTAGAGACAAAGACTTGAGAGAGAGAAGCGTGAGACGAGAAGCGAGAGACAGAGATACAAGACAAAAGAATCGATATAAGCTTCGCGATATAAATAGATAAAAGCCTCTTCCTGACGGAAGACAAGTTCGGCGATATATTTAGGGTCGAGTTCAAATGACGATTGTGATTACAAAAAGTGTCAAGTATTTTCAAGACGAGACATAGAAACAAGAAGCGAGAGACAAGAGACGAGAAACAAGATACAAGTGAGAATCGAGAGAAGAAAAGGGGTATTAACCCCGAATGGGCCTGCCTGACGTCAGGCAGGGTTGAACTTCTCTAATCACTAGAAAAAAGTGTCAAGTAAAGTCAGTACGTGACAATGGACAAGTATGTGAAACATGAAAAGGATGTCTTGATTTCAGTTCGAGATTTCTCTCTACTGTCTCCCTATCGTGAGATAAATTCGAAATGACCACTAAGTCACCTCGACGGCAGGAGAGGTCTCTTTACTTGGACTAAGAGGCTTTTAAGATGATGAAAAGAAAAACAATAAAAAAAGTGTCAAGTAAATTCAGGACGAGACATAGAAACAAGATGCAAGACAAAAGAATCGATATAAGCTTCGCGATATAAATAGATAAAAGCCTCTTCCTGACGGAAGACAAGTTCGGCGATATATTTAGGGTCGAGTTCAAATGACGATTGTGATTACAAAAAGTGTCAAGTATTTTCAGGACGAGACAAAGAGAAGGGAGAAAGGCATAACTTTCTCCCTTCTTGTTTTATTACGTGATGGATACACAGAATTTACATTTATGAAATGATGGCTTTACTCCTTATGATACAGCCTCTTTTCTATATTATGGGAAATAGTACTTTAAAACTTTCTCAGATTTCCTGCTCCAATTTCATTTTACACATTTATTAAAACCATCTGTTTCATCATTTTTTTGTTTATTTGCATTGCACTAATTAGATAAGCATGTCACCTTTTGAAGATATTAGACCTTTTTATGATACGGAAGTGAATGATGCCATCAAGGAGATCATCCATCATCCCATGTTGAAGGCTATGATGAATTTTACTTTTCCAGATGCATCTGACGAATATTGGAAAGACCTGATGCTGCATTGCCATTCAATCAGGGATTTTCAGATCAACTTTATTTACCCGGCAGTTCAAAAAGTATTGGAAAAAAGCTCTGAAGGGCTCAGTACTTCCGGATTTGACAAACTGGAGAAGAACCAATCGTACCTGTTTATTTCCAATCACAGAGACATCATTCTAGACACCTCCCTATTCAACGCGAGCTTGTACGAGAATGGCCTTTCCATGACTACTACAGCCATTGGGGATAATTTGGTAAAAAAACCTTTTCTCAATTCATTGTCGAGGATGACGAGAAATTTTACCATTAAGAGAGGCTTGCCGGCAAGGGAACTTTTGGAAAGCTCCAAAGTGACTTCTGCCTTCATCAAAAATGCCTTGTTGAGAGAAAACAGATCTGTATGGATTGCACAAAGAGAGGGAAGAACCAAGGATGGAAATGACGAGACCCATAAAGGGGTACTCAAAATGATCTCTATGGCTTCTGAAGAAGAGAATATCATTGACTACTTCAAAAGCCTCAACATTGTACCCATATCTATTTCCTATGAATACGATCCAACAGATGTCTTGAAAATGCCCGAACTTTTGGCAAAAGCAAAGTCTGAGATTTATGTCAAAGGGGAAAATGAAGACTTTTTCACACTACTGAATGGGATCATGGGACAGAAAAAAAGGATCCATATCCACGTAGGAAATATCCTCAATGAGGAAATTGAAAATATTGGGGCTGAAGAAAGCAACCCAAACAGGCAATTCCAAGCTATAGCTGACTTGGTAGACAGAAATATTCTGTCAGGATACAAACTCTGGCCTACAAATTACATTGCCCATGACTTGCTGTTTGGTGACAATGAATACCAAAGCATGTACACCGAACATGAAAAGGAAGTATTTGAAAAAAGATTCAGAAAAGGGGTAGACACCAACGACCCAATGGCTGTCAAGAGTTTTTTGGCAATGTATGCAAATCCAGTGAATAACCAGAAAAGGGGATTAAAGGAGATCATTGACTGATCTCCTTTTTCAATTTCAGATTGACTTGGGTGTGTTCTTTCTCAAACAGGTAAGGTTACCGTAAATTTTGTACCAAGTTTTGAGGAATCTATAGCAATAGTTCCGTTGATTTTATCTATCAAGTGTTTTACCAAGGTCAGCCCAAAGCCAAAACCTTTTTCCCCTCCGGTACCCAAAGTAGAATTTGCAGCTCCCCGCAAGATCTCATTGATTTTTTCTACTGAAATCCCTACACCTGAGTCCTCAACTACCATCACCAAATTTTTGGAATTTTCCGACACCGCCAAATCCAACGTGACATTTACAAAGCCTTTTTCGGGAGTAAACTTGATGGCATTGGATACCAAATTGCCTACTATCTGAAGAAGTTTGTTCTTTGGAAAAGGTACATGGTCTTTTCCATCCTTATTGGAAACTGAGAACTTTACATTTTTTTGAACAGCTTGGACACTGTACATGTCAAGCAATTTTTCTTTGAGTGTCTCAAGGCTGAATTCAACGGCATGGTTGATTGCTATTTTCTCCTTTTCAGGCTTAGCATAGTCTTGGGAAAGAATCTCATCAGCCAACTCCAATACTGACGTACCACTTCTTTGTATCAAACTGATAAATTCAAGCACCTCTTCCAACTGGTTTTGCTTGCCTTGGTCTTGGATCACTTTGGCTAAGCCTATGATCCCTCCAATCGGCCCCCTGATATCATGGGCTACCTTTTTTTGGTTTTCTTTGATCTCCAACATCCTTCCCTTGAGATCATGGACAGCCTTTAGGATTTTTAATCTGTTGACAATCTCATCGGCAATGATTTTCAACATTTCGATTTTCTCTTGGGATAGGCTCCTTATCTCTGTATCCACTACACAGAGTGCACCTAAATTATTCCCTTCAGCCGTAGTCAGGGGAATTCCCATATAGTATCTTAACTTTGGATCTTCCTTTACAAATATTTTATCCAAAAACCTTTCATCTGCAGACAAATCCATAATCTCAAAGTGGTCATTTCCCATTATGGTATATTGGCATACACTTTCCTCTCTCGGTGTCTGGGAGGTGGGAAAACCATAGGCAGAAACTGACCATTGGGTAAAAGAGTCGATCAAATTCACCAAAGAAATATCTGTCCCTGCTACTCTTGCCGCAAGCTTGGTCAGGTCTTTAAACTGCTGGTCGAGCTCAGTATAATCCAAATCATATTCGCTTAATTGTAGTACTCTTTCAAACTCCTTTTCAGGTATTGGGGGTGTGTAAACTTTCATTGTTATTGACAAAATTTAATTTAATAGAAATTAAAATATATGAATTAACTCTAAAAAATCCAGTAAATTTTTCATATAATTATTACTGTCATCTGACTAAATAAAGAAAATTAAAATAAAGTCTTCTAATATTTTTTAGGGTTGTTTTTTAGAGTTCAAGAGTACCTCCTTTCGTAGGGGAAACCAATGGGTTAACATGTTTTGAAGCTCTTTTCGAAATATTTCACAAAGGACCGGACTTTCATACACCTACACTTGATGACTGTTTTTGAAAACTACCATCACCATTGTGGAAAAATTCTCTACTTATTTCCCATATGTGTACAAGAATGTAACTAAACTACTATCGGCTAAAGACCGATAGGTTTGGTTTCGCCTAAAGGCAGCTAAGGTGCATCCGAGACTTAGTGTTTGTGAAAAACTTGGTGATCTTTGTGGTTATAATTTTTACCACCAAGTTCACCAAGAAAAAAACACTAAAGTCTTCGCTTAAAGGCGAGGGGTTTTCCCACAGAGTGAGGCATTAAGTCACAAAGTATGAATACCTGCCATATTTGAATCTTGACCCTGCTTAACCCCCTTCTTCGTCTGCTAGTTTTGGAACTTCACAAAATCAAGATAAAATGCCGGGTTTCCTATGTTAAAGTCAGGAACAACTGGGTTAGTTTTCCCGGCAAAAACAGTGTATGTCCCCGGAGTTGCGAAATAAAGTACCCGACTCTGATCCCGGGGAGACATCATTTGGATATCTGAGACATTACAATATCCTCTCCAAACTTCACCAATTCCATTGATATAAAACCAATAATCATTGCATCCTGACCGAATTGTAAGACCGCAACGAAAAAAATACCATCCTTTTTCAGGAATGACCACAGTCAGTCCCGTATTTAAATTTGCTCCTCCGGCACCACCTCCAAAAGGATTTACAAGAGTTCCTGCAGCCGGAGTCCAATCATCGGCAAATGCAGTCATCACCGTGGTGGACCAGGTAGCTACACCATCAGCATCACTGCCCAAGACTTTGCCAAATCCCTGTGTTCCGTCCACAATCTTAAGGGCTCCTGCTGTTGTACCGTTGTTGATTTCCAAGGGAACCGTAGGGGATGCCGTACCTATACCCACACGGTGGTTTGCAGCATCTACTGACAATGTGGTACCGTCAACAGAAAAGCCGTTGGTGGCTGAAGAAGTAAAGGCAAGCGGAAAATCCCCCTGCGCTACAATAGTACCCTTATTGAGCGTACCCCCCAACTCCGTTTCCGTACCGTTTAAAGTAAGTCCGTTTCCCGCTGTATAATTGAAGGCATCATTGCCTACTTTCTGCCAGATGATTCCATCAAAAAAATAATATCCTGCCGCCGTAATATTAGCTGTTTTTGTACTGGCCACAGTTACTGCCTCCGTAGCATAAATTAAAGCCCCTATCTGGTCTGGACCGTACACAGCATCCGCTGATTGTATCTGGTCACCTGTAAGTCTGGGTAGAAGAACACCTTCAGCACTGCTCCCGTCAGTCATTTTTGCTGTGACATCAAGTGTTGCTTTTGGCTCCGTGGTATTTATGCCGACCTGGGCTGATGCTATATTGCAGACAAGCAATAGAACAATGCTAGAGAGTACTTTTTTCATCGTTATTTAATAAGTGTTAAGTTTAAATGGAAATTTGACAGAACCATTTATGGTTTTCATAATAATCCAAACCTGATAAAATGTCACTTTTAAATTATTCAATATTGACACTATTGATTTAAAACGGCCCGACAGCATATGTTTCCCTAAAATCAAGGTCTCCAGTGAAAAAGCCTGTATGAAACCAAAAATAGAGAGTTTGTCCACTTGTAACTGTAACTCTAAATCCAGGAATGGTATTTTGTGATCCATTGGTGACAAATACCCATTGAGCCGCCATACCGGCTTGGGTATTACTTGAAGTGCTGGTTGACAAGGCAGTGTTGACAAAAGCATGTGTGCCACTGGGATGGCTTGTCGAAGGCGATAACATTCTCCACCTGGCATAAACCATGTAGGTACCCGCTCTGGGAAAAGTTATAGATCCGCCTGAATAGGTGTGCGTTGCAGCAGAAGATGAAACGTTGACTAGATTCCCTATAGTTCCTTCAATCATTGAACCGGCCAGTGGATTCTGCCAGCTTGCCGCACCAACCGCATCGGAAGTCAATACCTTTCCAGCTTCTTCGGTCCCGTCAGTAATCTTCACCTGTCCGTTTATATCCAATTGTGCTGTCGGAGTTGTGGTTCCGATACCCACTCTGTTGTTGGCAGCATCAACTGACAATGTGGTACCGTCAACAGAAAAGCCGTTGATGGCTGATGAAGTAAAGGCAAGGGGAAAATCCCCCTGTGCTACAATAGTACCCTTATTGAGCGTCCCCCCTAACTCCGTTTCCGTACCGTTTAAAGTAAGCCCGTTTCCCGCTGTATAATTGAAGGCATCATTGCCTACTTTCTGCCAGATGATTCCATCAAAAAAATAATACCCTGCCGCCGTAATATTAGCTGTTTTTGTACTGGCCACAGTTACTGCCTCCGTAGCATAGATTAAAGTCCCTATTTGCTCGGTACCGTACACAGCATCCGCTGATTGTATCTGGTCACCTGTAAGTCTGGGTAGAAGAACACCTTCAGCACTGCTCCCGTCAGTCATTTTTGCTGTGACATCAAGTGTTGCTTTTGGCTCCGTGGTATTTATGCCGACCTGGGCTGATGCTATATTGCAGACAAGCAATATAACAATGCTAGAGAGTACATTTTTCATCCTTATTTAATAAGTGTTAAGTTTAAATGGAAATTTGATAGAACTGTTTATCTATATCAATAAAAATCCATATCTGAGTAAATTATCTATTTGATTTAAAATGGTAATGGTCTGTATATGCATTGTTTCGCCATATTATATAAGTCCTGAGATCTTGACAAAGGTTGGATGATAGGTATTCTTAAAGTAGACTGAAAGGTTGATTTCTTTTTGATACAAAAAGAACAAGGATGTATCACCGTCCATTTCATTGACTTTTTTGGCAAACTTATCCCTATTTTTATGCTCGTCAAAAAAGACGACATCAGGTCTAAGCATAAGGTTTCTCCATATTTCCTGGATACTTTCTTCTTCAAACCGATAAACCCCCAAGGTTTCGAAAATGGAATCCGGAAGGGAAAGGGACTTGACAACTCCCTGCCTATCGGAAAGCCAGACAATACTTTTCTTTTTCATTTTTCCTTCATTTATCTATTTTCTTACAACCAACAAAGCCAACTTCGATGGATCGATCACCTACAACCGTACTTACGGCAACAGTTCTATTTCAAGCAGCATTTCGTCCCAAGCAGCCCGGGCCTCAGCGATATTGGGATCATCTTCAAACCGGTCTTTTTTCACCAGCAGATATAGTGTACTCCCCACTTCCATATCCACTACGGTCACATTGACCCTGGAAGAGCGGGCACTGCCGACACTGGGCAGGTGAAAAAACGTATTGATCAGTTGGGCAGTGTTTTCTTGCAAACCGATGATGATCCTTCCTTTCACATTTTGGGAATAAGCCGGCGTAATTTTGAAAAAATCACCACTGACTCTTATCAAGTATCTCCCCGCCTGATTGAATACTATCCTGTTTCCCGACAGGCTCAGTATATCGTGTCCCGACTCTTTTACAATCGAAGCCGGACTTACCGTTACCTGCTGAAATTTGAGATTAGTCTCCACATTGGCGGTTCCTCCATCGGTGCGGGTTTCGATATAGGGATATCCCACAATGGTATAGACCCTGTCCGGGAAAGTATAATCCACTTCCGGAAGCACCCACTGTGTCCCATCAAAAAAAGTATAGGCCTTCAGGTCTGTATCATATACCACCAATCCTTCCGCAGGATCAACTATGGCATCTTTCTGAGCGGTGGAAAGTCTGGGGGACAATACTCCCTTATCCGTGGACTGTAGATCCAATACCGCTGAAGGATGAGGCGTATGGGTACGGATTCCTGTCTGCTGCGCAGATACGGTAATTCCCAAAAGAGACAACCCCCAGAAAAAGGCTGTAGCAAAGACCAACTTTAAATAAGGAGGGGTATTCATTAAATGACGTTGTATTTGCATGTTTTATTCGATTACTTTTATAATGACAAATGGGTTATAAACACCGTGTGAAATGGTAGTAGCCTGACGGGTATAGCGGAACACAAATTCCTCCCCATTGCTGATGTCTATGATTCCCTTGGCCATTGTATTGTTGTCTCCGGGGTAGCTGAAAGGAATATCGATAAAACCTTCCACGAAGTTCTCCGGATCGGATTCGGAGTACAGTCCTATGGATTGCCAGGTTACGCCTGGATCAGAAGGTTTGTGAATACGGGAATGGAGCGTGATTTCGTATTTCCCCGGTCTGGTCACTCGTAGCCTTTGGCTGTTGGCTCCGTCCGTGATGATACCATTCGGATTGTATAGGATCGTTTTGCCCCCGGATGTAGCTACACTTCCGGCATTGGGAATGGCATCAAACCGTACAATGCCCACCATTTGTGAGGTCAGCACTTCCTGACGGGGAAAGCAGTCCCAACGTCCATCGGCATACAGCATAAGGCAATGAAAATCCAGATCATATACCTGCAAACCTTCGGCGGGATCAGGAATAGCCAGTCTTTGGGCAGTAGTCATCCGCGGGTACAGTATGCCCTTGTCAGTAGATACCACATCAAGTACGGAGGAGGCGTCCGGGACGGTAGTTCCTATTCCTGTCTGTGCATTTGCCATCAAAACACTGAACCATAACACCAATAAGAGACATTGTAAGTTTCTTCTCATCTTCGATTTATCTTTTAATAGTAAGCATATTGTTTTGGAATCCGATATTATGGCCATCAGAAGCGTCCGTTTTCCTATACCATAGAGTGAGCAGGTCGCCGGCCACCAAATCCGCTACCATTGTAATTCCCATCCCTGTACTGTTCCTAGCTCCTTCCGGGGAGGCCCCGATCGATGCGTCGGAGAGCTTCAGGTTTGCGCCATTTCTCCTCAGCATGGTTCTGCCCGAGAACTGGACATCCGCAACAATTCTTTTCATGACTCCGGTAAGCTCCAGAACATAGGTTCCCGTTTCCAGAATCCTGACTGTCTGAGAATTCATTATCTCGGCATAATCCGCATCCGAGGCCCTGAAAATAATACTCAATCCATCCATCTGTTTAGCCCCCTGGGAATCTGCTCCCGTCCCAGTCTCCATATCTCCGAAAGTATAGATTTGATAAGAGGAGGAGAATTTAGTCTCATAAGACCTCACCCAACTCACGCCGTCAAAATAATACTTGGCCTGTTGGTTGGTCACATAAACCTCCAGTCCGGCTGCGGGATTCGGAATGGCATCACGCTGTGCGGCTGTCATTCTTGGGATCAACAGTCCTTTATCGGTGGAACTAAGTTCCAAGGCTGCAGAAGGATGTGGGTCGGTGGTTCCAATTCCCGTTTGGGCATGGGAGACCACTGTAGCCAGAAAAAAAACTATCCATGGGCATAGCATATGATATTTCCTTACATAATCTTTCATGACATTCAATTTCATTGATGGTTATTTCCTTTTGACATTACTTCTGTCCCATCCTGACAGTCTAAGGTCTTACTTTTCCCTTTTTATAAACCTACATGTTGTATGACAATATTGAAGTTCCTTGCCCTATGCTCTGGATCAAAGCTAGCTCCTCCTCCTCTAGCAAGGATTACAGGACCTATGGACTCACCGGGATTGAGGTAAAGGATCCCACTGGCATTTAATGAGTTCCAAAAAGCACTCCCTCCCCGGGTTAAATAGTTGTTTAAGCTAATTCCATTTGAGTCAGTACATGCGTCTGCACAGGCAGAATTACCAATAAAGAATGTTATGTTCTGACCTAAATTGGATCTATATTCTGCATGAATATTGATTTGATAAAAGCCGGGATTAGTTGCTGTAAAAGTACCAGATCCGTCCAATCCGCTACCTGTCCGCATGGATACTTCGTTGGTCAATATCATCGCAGTCCCTGTAGGCTGAAACTCTGTAAAAGGAACACTTTTGCCAGTAGCGACCACAGTTGGTATAAATCCCACTGTAGTGGCTGCAAGTTTTACCCATTCAGTACCGTTAAAGGCATATACACCTTCCTGATTTACATTGACCACTTGCCCGGTTTGTGAATCCGGTGCGGAGGTTGCATAGACAATAGCACCTATCTGAGCGGCTGTATAAGTTTTTGCAGCCAGTTGGTTACCCGTTATTTTTGGGGGTATTATTCCATCCATAGCGCTTGTATTGGCAGGATTTCCCGCCACTTCCAGCGTTGCGCCAGGCGTGGTTGTCCCAATTCTTGTCTGGGCATGGGAAATAGTCGCAAACAGGAAAAACACGGTCCATAGACATAGGATATGGTATTTCATGACGTAAGATTTGGCTAATGTTCGTTTCTTTAATATTCCATCTGTCCCGTCAGAGAGACGAGCTTTTCCAAAGTTTTCAAACTTTGGAAAAGTTCTCTACCGAGCAAGGCTTACTCTTTTCCCAGAAGCAGTTTTTCCAGTCTTTCGATCCGCTCACGTAATTCCCTGATCTCTGCTTCTCTGGCTTCCAGCAAGCGCTGCTGCTCTATAGTATGCAGGTAGAGTTCCTCTACTTTTTCCAGTACCTGTACAGAAAGCTCAGAAGCATTGATGATATAGTCTCCCCTTTCGTTTTTCACCAATGCATCTATCTTGGTAATGCCAGGTAAATGACGGTTTTCGTTGATGAATTTTTCCACATCACCCAACGATTTGAAGACATAATCTGATTTTAGTTCTGAAACTCCTTCAAAATAATCTTCAAATACATAATCCGCATAAATCGAGGTAGTAGTCAACATAGCACCGTTTATTGCCAGTACTACATCAGGGTTGGTTGTACCAAGCATATCATCGGTACCAATACCGATCTTACCCATTTGGTAGATATCCTGGGTATTGGCAGTTGCCTTCTCTCCATCTGCTTGGTTTAACCAAGGTTCCACCGCAAGAGTAGACAAGTCTATCGGAGCATTGTCAGCATCCTCGTTTGTATAGGTTAAAATATTCGTATCGGCATCAAACGTCAATGCGGTATTGGTTTCGGTAAAATCCGCAGTGGAGTTGATCACATAAGGGTCACCTGGGGTTCCATCTCCGGTTACAGTGATATCCGTTCCTGATGTTACTATAGTCGATCCATCCAAACCAGCAGGGCCCTGTTCGCCTTGGATACCTTGAGGACCTTGTTCACCCTGGATACCTTGTTCTCCCTGAGGACCTACTTCACCTTGGATACCTTGCTCTCCCTGGATTCCTTGCTCACCTTGTGGGCCTACTTCTCCTTGGACACCTTGTTCGCCCTGGGGACCTACTTCACCCTGAGGACCTACTTCACCTTGGATACCTTGCTCTCCCTGGATTCCTTGCTCACCCTGAGGACCTTGTTCACCCTGAATTCCCTGCTCGCCTTGAGCCCCCTCTAGAGAGTCTATAAATTCTTGTTCCGTGCCTGTATTTCCTTCGTTGATCCAGATTTCGTAAGCAGAAAGGCCATCTGCTCCATCCGCACCCGCTGGACCTTGTTCCCCTTGAATACCTTGCTCACCTTGAGGGCCCTGTTCGCCTTGGGCTCCCTCTAGAGAGTCTATAAACTCCTGCTCGGTTCCTGTATTCCCCTCGTTGATCCAGATCTCGTAAGCGGAAAGGCCATCTGCTCCATCTGCACCCGCTGGACCTTGTTCGCCCTGAATACCTTGCTCACCTTGGATTCCCTGTTCGCCTTGGACGCCTTGTTCACCTTGGATTCCCTGTTCGCCTTGGACGCCTTGTTCACCTTGAGGGCCCTGTTCGCCCTGAGGACCTTGTGCACCTTCTAAAGAGTCTATAAATTCTTGTTCCGTGCCTGTATTTCCTTCGTTGATCCAGATCTCGTAAGCCGAAAGTCCATCTGCTCCATCTGCACCCGCTGGTCCTTGCTCCCCTTGAATACCTTGCTCGCCCTGAGGACCCTGTTCACCCTGAATTCCCTGCTCGCCTTGAGGGCCCTGTTCGCCTTGGGCTCCCTCTAGAGAGTCTATAAATTCCTGTTCCGTTCCGGTATTCCCTTCGTTGATCCAGATCTCATAAGCGGAAAGACCATCTGCTCCATCTGCACCTGCTGGACCTTGTTCACCCTGGATTCCTTGCTCACCCTGAGGACCTTGTTCACCTTGGATTCCCTGTTCGCCTTGAGGTCCCTGTTCGCCTTGCGCCCCCTCTAGAGAGTCTATAAACTCCTGCTCGGTTCCTGTATTTCCTTCGTTGATCCAGATTTCGTAAGCAGAAAGGCCATCTGCTCCATCCGCACCCGCTGGACCTTGTTCGCCTTGAATGCCTTGCTCACCTTGGACTCCTTGTTCACCTTGGATTCCTTGTTCACCCTGAGGACCCTGTTCGCCTTGGGCTCCCTCTAGAGAGTCTATAAACTCCTGCTCGGTCCCTGTATTTCCTTCGTTGATCCAGATCTCATAAGCCGAAAGGCCATCTGCTCCATCTGCACCCGCTGGACCTTGTTCGCCCTGGATTCCTTGCTCACCCTGAATTCCCTGCTCGCCTTGGGTCCCCTCTAGAGAGTCTATAAATTCCTGTTCTGTACCTGTATTTCCTTCGTTGATCCAGATCTCATAAGCCGAAAGGCCATTCGAGCCATCTGCACCTGCTGGTCCTTGTTCACCCTGAATGCCTTGCTCACCTTGGATTCCTTGTGCACCCTGAGGACCTTGTGCACCTTCTAAAGAGTCTATAAATTCTTGTTCTGTGCCTGTATTCCCTTCATTGATCCAGATCTCATAAGCTGAAAGACCATTCGAGCCATCTGCACCTGCTGGTCCTTGTTCACCCTGAATGCCTTGCTCACCTTGGATTCCTTGTTCACCCTGAGGACCTTGTGCACCTTCTAAAGAGTCTATAAATTCTTGTTCTGTGCCTGTATTCCCTTCGTTGATCCAGATTTCGTAAGCAGAAAGGCCATCTGCACCCGCTGGACCTTGTTCGCCCTGGATTCCTTGCTCACCCTGAATCCCCTGCTCGCCTTGAGGTCCCTGTTCGCCTTGGGCTCCCTCTAAAGAGTCTATAAACTCCTGCTCGGTTCCTGTATTTCCTTCGTTGATCCAGATCTCATAAGCGGAAAGGCCATCTGCCCCATCTGCACCCGCTGGACCTTGTTCGCCTTGAATACCTTGCACACCTTGGATTCCTTGCTCACCCTGAATTCCCTGTTCGCCTTGGGCTCCCTCTAAAGAGTCTATAAATTCTTGTTCCGTGCCTGTATTCCCTTCGTTGATCCAGATCTCGTAAGCTGAAAGACCATTCGAGCCATCTGCACCTGCTGGTCCTTGTTCACCCTGGATTCCTTGCTCACCCTGAGGACCTTGTTCACCCTGAATTCCCTGCTCGCCTTGGGCTCCCTCTAAAGAGTCTATAAACTCCTGCTCGGTTCCTGTATTCCCCTCGTTGATCCAGATTTCGTAAGCAGAAAGGCCATCTGCTCCATCCGCACCCGCTGGACCTTGTTCACCTTGGATTCCCTGCTCACCTTGGATTCCTTGTTCACCCTGAGGACCTTGTGCACCTTCTAAAGAGTCTATAAATTCTTGTTCTGTGCCTGTATTTCCTTCGTTGATCCAGATCTCGTAAGCTGAAAGACCATTTGTTCCATCTGCTCCTGCTGGTCCTTGTTCGCCCTGGATTCCCTGCTCGCCTTGAAGTCCATCCAAGAACTCCTGCTCTGTACCTGTATTTCCTTCGTTGATCCAGATCTCATAAGCTGAAAGACCATTCGAGCCATCTGCTCCCGCTGGTCCTTGTTCGCCCTGGATTCCCTGCTCGCCTTGAAGCCCATCCAAGAACTCCTGTTCTGTACCTGTATTCCCTTCGTTGATCCAGATCTCAAAAGCCGAAAGACCATTTGTTCCATCTGCTCCTGCTGGTCCTTGTTCGCCCTGGATTCCCTGCTCGCCTTGAAGCCCATCCAAGAACTCCTGTTCTGTACCTGTATTCCCTTCGTTGATCCATATCTCATAAGCCGAAAGACCATTCGAGCCATCTGCACCTGCTGGTCCTTCTTCGCCCTGGATTCCCTGCTCGCCTTGAAGTCCATCCAAGAACTCCTGTTCTGTACCTGTATTCCCTTCGTTGATCCATATCTCATAAGCTGAAAGACCATTCGAGCCATCTGCACCTGCTGGTCCTTGTTCGCCCTGGATTCCCTGCTCGCCTTGAAGTCCATCCAAGAACTCCTGTTCTGTGCCTGTATTTCCTTCGTTGATCCAGATCTCATAAGCAGAAAGACCATTCGAGCCATCTGCTCCTACTGGTCCTTGTTCGCCCTGGATTCCCTGCTCGCCTTGAAGTCCATCCAAGAACTCCTGTTCTGTACCTGTATTCCCTTCATTGATCCAGATCTCATAAGCTGAAAGACCATTCGATCCATCTGCACCTGCTGGTCCTTGTTCGCCCTGAGGACCTTGTGCCATGTCTATTGTAACCTGTGTTCCTGCTTCATTAACGTACGAAATGGTTCCGTCTCCATTGTCAACTAAAACAGTAATGGTCTCATTCTGCGCCACAATATTCTCGATGTACTCTTCTATGGAATTAAAAGTATCGCCGTTGATGGTTACAGGTCCGCTGTTGACGATATCCCCAAACTGGTTGACCACCGAGGCTGGTACATCTACAACTGTTACCGTTCCGTCTTCACTGGTATGTGTGTAAGTCCCGTCTCCGTTATCCGCCAAGGTCGTGACAGTCTCATTCTGTGCCACGATATTCTCGATGTACTCTTCTATGGAATTAAAAGTATCGCCGTTGATGGTTACAGGTCCGCTGTTGACGATATCCCCAAACTGGTTGACCACCGAGGCTGGTACGTCTACAACTGTTACCGTTCCGTCTTCACTGGTATGTGTGTAAGTCCCGTCTCCGTTGTCTGCCAAAGTCGTGACAGTCTCATTCATCCGGACGATCTCTTCAAAGTCTATAACTTGTGTATTACCCTCACCGTCTAGGTAGATAAACTCATTGGAGACAGGGTTATATACCACAATATTATCCGGGAGTTCGACAGCATCCTCTATCTCACCTGAATTTACCATCCTGAGCCACCTATCATTATACCAATAATAAAAACCTGGCGTAATATCTTCAACAGTTGCAGTATTGAAGACCAATAGGCTATTGACATTGCCGTTGGCGATAGCGGTAGCATCGGTTGAACCATTCAGTTCCACTCTAGGGATAAGAATCCCTTTATCGGAAGCCATCACATCGAGTTGTGAGGATGAATTTGGCATTGGGGTACCTATCCCCACCTGCGCATTGGCATACCCTACCGCGAGCAGTAGCCCTAATAACAGTAATAGATTTTTCATATAGTAAACAGTTTTATTTCTTGAACTTTGCATATCCTTAATTGAATAGATTGTTGTCGGTTTGACCATTATTTTAATACCTGAATCCAGCCTTTAAATTCTTTGGTCTCCCCATTTGCTTCCTCCACTTCCAACACATAGAAGTAGGTACCTGAAACCTGCCCTTCGGCTTGCCAGTCATTTTGATAGTCTTCCCTAACAAAGACATGATCACCCCATCTGTTAAAAATGACAATCTTGTTTTTGGCAAATCTTTTCAGCCCCTTTATTTCGAAAGAGTCATTATCCCTATCGCCATTGGGCGTGATCACATTGGGTATAAAAAAGGACTTGACCACATTGCTGTCTGTATCTGCATTATCAGTCATATCCCCATCTTCTTCTGTAGAGCTGACTTCGGCAAGGTTGACGATGTTTCCGGCATTTCCGGCTTTCACTGTCAACTGGATCACCAACTCATCCCCAGGCATAAAATGAGGGATATTCCATATCAGGGTCTGTCCGCTGATATTGAACTCCGGTTCCATCAAGCCAAATGCTGACGAAGTTTCCATTTTCACAAAAGAGAGGCCTGGAGGTAGGTTATCCACCACCACTACATTGGTTGCTTCCGTATCACTGTTGTTCTGCACCAGTATTTCATATTCAAAATCGTCCCCCTCCCAGATGCTTTTGTCAAAGGAAGTTTTGGTAATTCCCATATTGGTGACACTGCTTAAAACAGTGGCCATGGTGAACACCCCATAGTCATCAAGTTCCACGGGAGTGGTTACTGTCTGTGCATTGGCATCGATTTCTCCGCCTAAGTCTTCCCACTGCTCCACAGCATCATCCCATCTGACAATATGTACCTGTACATTCCCATCTCCTAAAATGAAGGCCGGAGTAGTAACATCTCTCCAAGACAAGGTAAGCTTCACATCGGGATCTCCGGACAACTTGCCCAACTCCCAATATTCAGCGTCATTGATCAATTGGATATGATCTTCTTTTTGTTCCCTGGGATAAAGTGCCTGAGGATCATCCAAAAAATACTTGGCCTGAAATGAGCTTGCTTCTTCATTTGGAGAAGAAATAGCTGCAAAACGAAAATAACCGCCATCACCAATTGGATAGGCAAAATCCCCCTGCCCATTCTTCCGGACATACCCGTCCACATGGCTGATATCCGAAGTACCTATATGGCTTGCACCTTCTTCAAAAATAGTCACCCCACCCAGTCCATCTGACAAGACGATTCCTTCCATGAACCTAGACTCCCCAGATATACTGAGGTTTCCAAACAGATGAAATGCCTGTGGATCCTGTCCATTTCTAAACAGGACGTGATACAGCCGGCTCAATTGGCTTCCCATAATCTCCTGCACTCCTGTACTGCCTTCAAAACGGGTCAATCCCTCGTTTCCTTGTGTAAAGCTAACCTCACCATCATTGTTGAAATGGGCATAGATGTACAGTTCTCCATCATTTACCAACCTCCCTCCCTGCTTGTTGTCCAAATCAAACAGCGTGGAAACTACCGTTTCAGGGCTTATTGTCAACTGCCCCGTATTGACAGTCTGAGCCTGGACATAAAATCCCAGCATTTGCACGGTTCCGATCAGGGAAAGCATCAGAACATAGGAATAAATCTTTCTATTTCTCATCATTTCACTTTGATTTCAGTTCTTCTATTCAATTGGTGCATAGCAGGGGTACATGGCTCTCCTACACAATCATATACAGGCTTTGTCTTTCCAAACCATTCGTAGTCCAACCTATCTTTACTGATGCCCCTGTCTATCAAATATTGCATCACTACTTCCGCACGACGCTCCGACAGTCCCTGGTTGTACACTTCACTACCTCTTATATCGGTATGGCCTTCCAGTTTCAGGCTGATGTTTTCGTTGCTAGACAATAAAAGTATCAGCCTTTCCAATTCCATTTTGTGTTCTAGGCGTATATCAAATTTGTCAAAATCGAAATAGACAATGGGGATTTCGATCTCCTTCTGCAGTTTGCCGATCAAGCTTGTTTCATTGCACCAATCCATATCCAAAAAATCCTCCGGCAACAAAGTGCCTTCTTCGAATGATACCGAAAGTACCAATTCACTTCTTCTGTTTAGCTGATGCAAATCTTCAGGACAATCCACCCCATCTGGACAATCATTTACCAGCCTATCCTCTCCATGCCATTCCAAGGAAACCCTATCTTTGTCGACACCTTTCTCATAAAGGTCCTCCAAAACAGATTCAGCCCTTCTCTCACTTAGTGCCAGATTGTATGTATCAGAGGCCCTCGAATCTGTATGGGATGAAACTTTCAATTTCAAAAAATCATACTTCCCCATGATGGAGGCAAGTATTTCAAGTCTTTTGGCGGCATCATTCCTAACATCACTTTTGTCCAAATTATAGTAAATAATATCAGAATACACCTTCTTATCAAAAGGATTCCTTATCAGTCTATAATTCCTCTCTATCAACTCATCATCATTGTTTTTTGTAGTGATATTGTTGTCTTTGATCGAAAAATGACCCTTTTTGGACAATGTCAAAAAATAATCGGTATCAGACTCAAGTTCAGCCAGGTATACCCCTTCCCCATTGACATTCATTTCCAAAGTCTCCCCTTCTCCAAAAAGGACATTCAAGTCTGAATCTTTGACAAGCTCCCCTTCACAATCTATCACACTTACCATAAACCTCCTGAGCAACTTGCCATGTTTGTATATATCATCCAAACCTTCGTCCCCCAATCTATTGGAGCTCAAGTAAATCTCCCTTTGATCAAATTTTCTGTATCCGAAATCATCTTTCAAAGAATTTATAGGTGCTTCCATATTTGACAGATTGGAGAATCCATCACCTCCTATAATATCTGCCTGAAAAATATCGAAGCCCCCCAACCCAATATGGCCATCAGAGGAAAAGTACAGCTTATCTTCATAAACGTAAGGATCTCTTTCATTTCCATTGGAATTGACAACTTCACCTAGATTGACCGGGGAAGAAAATCCAAGTTCCCCTATCAGTTCCACAAAATACAAATCAAATCCACCTTGCCCCCCTTCCATATCCGAGGCAAAATACAGCCTATCGGTTTGAGGATCAAAAAATGGGGTTATCACACTATATTCCAAGGAATTGTTATATGGAAACTCCATAATATCTGTTACATTCCCATCAACCAGCTTTCCATAAAAAAGCTCAGGATGGACTGTGTGGTCTTTTTTCTTTTTAACTTTGGGAATATCCTTAGTCGCCGAGAAAAACAGATATTCCTCTTCACCGATCACTGCTATGGCGGGATCACTGAGATGCAGGAGATCATTTCTGTCAAATCCCAGCTCCTGAATACTTCCATCCTTACCATATCTATAAATCCTCAGGTATTCCCTTCCAGTCCAATTGTAGATATTCTTGTCATATATTTTGTTTTTGGCATCAAACCTTATCAAGGGCATGGGTTTGCTATCTACAACCTTTTCCCTATCAGACACAAAATATAGATTACCATCCCTATCCTTGGCACCGGTAAAATCAGCAGCAGTAGGAGAATTTATTTCCTTAAAATACTCCAGCTCAATATTGCTGTTATTCTCGAAGGATGCCAGAATCATAGCAATACGATCAGTATCCAGCCCATCTATGGCACGTCCATTTTTATCCAAAAAAGCCAAAGCCTCATCTTGCTTTTCAATGGAATACGCTGCCATCAAGTAATTTCCAACATCCTCGTCAGTAATATCATCCCCTTGTTTTACGACGTTTTGCCACCAATTGTAGGATTGCCCATAATCTTTGAGCTTATCAAAACTTAATGCTGCCCCCTTTGCAGCCCGGTAGGTCTCCTTTCTGCCAAATGCCTTGGTGTAGACATCTGCTGAATGGTGGTAATTACCCAAGTCCCACTGCTGGTCAGCGTACCTGAGCATTGATTTCTGGGCATAGCCCTCCTGGAAAAAACCAGTCGAAAACAGAAATATCAGTAGTATTGTAAAATTCTTTCTCATATCAGAACCATCTTTGGTTTCTCATTCTTGCATTTCTTGGTGACAAATAATAACCCAGTGACACTTCGTGCGAATTATGTCTCATATCCGACAAAGTATTCAGGTTTTGGTCATAGGCATACCCAAACCGTAAGTTGTCCGTTGCGAAAACCTCAAAGATCAGCGCAACGGCATTCCGGTTGGTCAGTCGCGGATCGACATTGTCTTTCCACCATTTCACATTGGATCGATAGGAACCACCGACCCAAAATCTTTCATAAAACAAAAACATGGCATTCATGTCGATGTTTGTAGGTGCCCCCTTGACTTCCTTCACCAGTATGGAAGGACGTACTTTAACAGCATTGGACAGAGGAACCATCCCCCCAACAGTCAGATAATAATGGAAATCATGGTAAGCCAAAGCGATGTCTTCCCGTTCCAATTGACGCTTTCCGACCATGTTGTATGCGCTCAGACCCGCATAGAAATTTGCCGTGTTGAAAAACATCCCCATATTCAGGTTTGGTGTAAACAGGTTTGCAATCCCACCCATAAGCACTTCGTCTTCCCAGTCATTCGGATCCAGCTTGGATCGGTCGATTGCATACTCCGTCGCACCTGCGCTTACACCCAAACCCAGAAATGAATTGTGTCCTGTCTGTATTCTGTAGGCATAGGTCAACAAGCCACCTGTAGTCCTTGCTGGACCCAATTCATCATTCAGGAGCATGACACCAAATCCCATCGTACCTTCATTGGCACTGAAATCAGCCGATACCGAGAGTGTCTTTGGTGCCCCTGGGAAACCAGTCCATTGGGAACGGTAAGTTGCCTGTACATACCCCTCCTGCTTGTAGCCTGCATAACCAGGATTAATGTGCATCCCATTGAACATGTATTGGCTGAACTGGGGAAGCTGCTGGGCATACAGCTTCTTCCCAGTAATACCGGAATCAAAAACCAGCAGTGAAATAGTGATGATCAGTAGTTTTCTCATGGTTTAGTCTTCTTTGATTACCTGTGTCCATCCCTTCGATATATCTCCCGGATCCTTCTGCCCATGTACTGCCGGCATCTGGAAGTATGTCCCGGCAGAAAGCACATTGTTGTTGCAGCCGCTTTTATAATTGTCATCTTCAAACATATGACCTCCCAAAACATCCCATTCCCGGTCATTGATCACCTGTATATTGAGTTGGTTTTCGAAATCGGAAAAGGGAGAGGATTTGATATTTGGACTAATCGTCACTGCATACAAATCGGTCGCTTGCCCAAAGAATGGAGGAGGAGAATAAAATAAAAACATTACTCTCCCGTTTATTTTTTCAGGTAGCTTTAAGTAACCGAAAAAGGGAGATCTTTTATGCCCGAAAGAAGCTTGAAAGTATTTTTTCAACATATATTCAGCAGTTTTTGTTATTTAAAAATATTGTTGTCGTAAATATATAACCATCTAATTATCAGCAATATACACGCGACATTCAAACTTTACTGTAGACATTGTTGATTGTCTTGTAGAATTATTACTACAAAATGTTTATATGTATTTTTCTTTAAGCCTGTACATTTGTTTTATTGGAATCACCCACACCAATGTACATTCTGAATTTCCTGCCTAAGGTTGTTATTTACAATCCAATATCCCGTTTGCCTACAATCGTGTGGACTACCAGAAAACAGCATTTATATTTGGCCAGGTTGGATATAAAAATTCTGATCAGCACACGATATATAAAAAACATCTTCTGGCTTCCATTACGATATTAATCAACACCACAAGAAATTATTACGCGAATCACATGTCTCCCAGTTATAGGTCTCTAACCTCAAAACCAGTTACGGTCTTGGTCAAAAGTATGTTGTTTGTATCTATGGTACTGTGTATTCACATTCCCTCCGTTTCCTTTGCCCAGTCCCAATATACCGAGGTATGGTACGGAACAGATGATGACCATTTACCCCAACAGAGTATAAAAGGTATCATCAAAGATGCCTATGGGTACTTATGGTTATTTACGGAGGGAGGGATAGTGCGTTATGATGGTCTGGATTTCAAAGTCTTGGATGATAGTGACACCGGTAAACCAGAATATAACCGTACGAGGCTTTATTATTTCAGCAAGATAAGCCAGGACAGTATATTTGGATGTTTCAATGAAAAAGAAATATTCGTCATATCCAATAGGAAAGTTACCCGAATCCAGAATTTCATTCAAGATATCCCACACCTTAACGATCCTTTCTTATACGCCCACACGTTGGGGCGTACAGCTTTTCTTTCTACTGAAGTAAGGGATAACAATTATTTTTTTGAAACCGATAACGGTAATTATCTCATCCTTTATGATAACCTTATCAGGTATTATAATGCCAATCATGAAATGACTGCTGAGATCAGTTTTGACCGTGAAAATTTCTTGCACTTTTTCAAGATAGATGGTCAGGTTTTCCTGACAGACAAAAAAGGGGATGTTTGGCTTGTACCAGAGCAAAATAAGACATTGGAAAAAGCCGATAGTCATTTTTCCAATGAGGGTTCGTTCATTGTAAACTGGCCTATGAACCAGGCTTTCTATTACCTTAACCAGCAACTTTACCTGCTTTCCTATAAGAACGGTCAAATCCAAAAACAACTTGTTCTGGATGGTTATTCTTTTGAGAAGTCATTCATCAATACAATCTATTTTGATCCTCCAACCCAAAATATCTATCTCGGAAGTGTTTCCCGGGGCCTGGGAGTGATTTCTCCAATACAGATCCACAATCACCAATCTCCTTCTGACAATAAGGTGTTCTATGCCCAAGCTCTTTTGGAAGACAACAAAATCCTTACTTCCCAAGGAGAGGTTCTTGATTTACAAGGAAATATCACCCACACTTACGACCTATTACCCTTTAGCGACAAGTACAACCTGATTGTGGAAAACAATAGGAAAATCTGGACAAAAAATAACCATCAACTGTATTACCTATCCCTTGAATCTGGTAACCCCAATGTGTCTGTTATCAATAAATGGACCTTTGAACAAAGGGTCTCCCATTTGTACAGGGATAAAAGTGGAACTTTATGGATATCCACTGCTTTTGGAAAAAAGGGTTCTCTCTATAAAATGGTTGGGGGTGCCCCAGAACTTGTATCGAAGGGAGCATTCGAAATCACCTGTTTTCTGGAAACAAAAAGTGCATTCCTCTTAGGGAGCAACAATGGTCTTTACATTTTGGATCCAGTATCCGGCATCCTTGAAAAGCTGGAAGGCATGGATGATATATTGGTCAGAAGCATCTATGAAGACAGGAATGGGGAGATTTGGATCAACACCTATTCCAACGGTATGTTTCACTACCATGCTGGGAAATTCACTTCATTGCCTACCGATCCCATGGGCTACCTACGTACTTCACATTGCATATTGGAAGATTCTGATGGGTATTTTTGGATCAGTTCAAACAAGGGTCTCTTCCATGTCAAACGGAGTCATTTGGAAAAATACATCAAAGGGGAAATCGAACATGTTTACTACCACCACTTCAACAAAACCTATGGACTACGGAACACCGAGTTTAATGGTGGCTGCGTACCCTGCGGGATTTTCCTTAAAGACCAGGATATCCTATCCTTTCCTTCCATGGACGGCATGGTTATATTTTCCCCGAAAAAGCTACAACCTAGATTCCCAAAAGAAAAAATATACTTTGATAAGATACAGGTAGACAATCGCCAACTTCCTATCGAAGACACCTTGATATTAGACAAAACATTCAGTAGACTTTCCATAGATGTCAGTGTCCCTTTTTTTGGCAATTCCAAAAATCTCATTCTGGAATATACTTTGACCCCTGGGTCAAATAAATATTGGGTTCCCTTAGAGCGGCACGAAGAAATCATTTTCTCCACCATACCTCCCGGTAAATATTTGCTTTCGATCCGGAAAACCGCCATATCCGAAGAATTAGATGACTCTTTGCATCTAGTCATCATTATCCGACCCGCATTCTGGCAGACTATCTGGTTTAAGGTTTTATCATTGGTCGCTGGAGTATTTGCAGTATATATACTGTTTAGGATAAGGGCACGCTATCTTTACCATGCAAATAGTCTTCTGGAAAAAAAAGTTGCGGAAAAAACCCGTCAACTGAAATTCATCAACCTATCCCTCCGGAAAAGTGTAGACCAGCAAAAAAAACAGCTGACCACCCAAAAAAAACTCACCCAACTCATCAGCCATGACATCCGAACCCCACTCCGATATCTTTCCATATATATCCAGAACGTCGAAGAAGACTTGGACAAGAAAGATCCTGCCCTGAATGAAGCTGTACAGATCATCCAACAGACCATAATAAGTTTGTTTGACTTTGTAGAACAAAATATTCGCCACATCAAGCACAAAAAAAATCCCGAAGACAACGAAAATCCCCACTATCTCATCACTGATTTGATACAAGCCAAGATCAGGATTTTTAAGGTGGCTGCCAAACTTCAGAAGACCAAGGTTATTTTGAGCGTAAAAAACGACTTGAGGACAGGGGTAAACAGCAACTTCCTTTCCATCATCATTCACAACCTATTGGATAATGCCCTCAAAAACACCATAAATGGAAAAGTGAATATTTACTGCTATATCTCCAACAAATACTTGACTTTGGAAGTAACTGATACAGGACGGGGGATGCCTTCCCAAGAGGTAGGCTATTACTTACGCTTGTTTCGAGGCGAAGAGATTGTTTCAGAACAGCAAGGCATCGGTTTGGGCCTGCCTATGGTAATCGATCTGGTATTGATCATGAACGGCACCATGGAAATCAAAAGCACACCGCAGAGAGGCACGAAAATCACCTTGCGCTTCCCCCTACCCTGAATTTAATATCGAAGTAAGAAAAGCGTCGTTTCAATCAGGCTTCAGAAATGTCACGTCCTGAAATTGGTTGATACTTTTTTCATTGTTTTTTGAGACTTGTTTTTCCTATAGGACTTCACAATTCGACATTTTTTAAATTATGAATTTTGAACTCGAATAATGAATCAAGAATTCGCCAGATACTTGATTGTAATCCCGCATCTACTATCCTCAGCGCATCTTTGAGATCTCTGCGAGACCTTTCTTTGTCTTGAGTCTCACGTCTTGAATCTCGCTTCTCGCCTCTTGTGTCTTGCTTCTTGTCTCTCGCTTCTTTGGCAATTCTCCTCTTCTTTCTTCATCCCACATTCCTGTTGACGGCAAACAACTCGGCCAATGAGATAATATTATCTACATTCAGCTTTTCATATATCCTTGACTTATAAGTACTTACTGTTGACGCATGAATATTGAACCTGTTGCTGATCTCCAAATTACCAAATCCTTTTACCAAAAGGCTCGCAATTTCCAATTCCCTAGCCGAAAGCCTGTCAAGTGGATTCGCAATCTCTTGGTTGAGTACAGCCCCGAGCAATGCCTCTTTGGCCTTCGCACTTACGTATTTTCCAGAACGCAATATGATGTCTATGGCAATCTGTATCACTTTTTCTTCGGAAAATTTATGGACATACCCATCCACTCCTGCCAATAAATATCTGGAAGCGAAATGCTCTTCATCCAATGCTGAAAACACAAGGATTTTCGTCAGATCATTAACTTTCTTAATATCATGCACCATATCAGTCCCTCTGCCATCGGGGATATTGATATCCAAAAAGACCAGATCCACTTGCTTTCCCCCCAATATTCCCAATGCGTCTTTCAAATTGCCTACCTGGTATATAACAGGGTTCAAATACCACTTTTTCAATAACAACGCCACTCCATACCGTACAATTGCATGATCATCCACTACCAAAAAACTTCTTTTCATGTCCAATATGAATTTCCTATGTTCTGTAAATTATAAATTGTCAATTTTAAAATAAGTAGATATTGGATAATTGTTTAATCAATAACGTAATTTATCAATTAAACAGTTATTCCCAAAAAAGGAGGACACAATCAGTAACCTCTTTTAAAATATATTATGAATATCACCCCATGCTTTTCTAAAGAGTAATTAACCCATTCATTCAAAAACAAATAGGTGGGGATTTTGGGTGTCTATTGGCAATATATATAATTTCTGGATTTAATTGCAAACCGAAACCCATATAAAATAAGAATTACAATCAATTCTTTATATAAATCAATATCATGTCTCACACAGAAAAATTATGGTGGGTGAATTCACATCTGCCTAAACGATAAGCTATGAATCTAAATGATCTGCCAGAAACAAAATCTTGCAAAATAAAAATCTCAAAACCTTAATTCTTTACCAAGAAACCCAAGCCCAGATTTTTGATAATCCGATCTTTGATATCCCTGTTCAGCTCCAAATGTCCGGTATAGATATCGGTGATTTTATCACAATACCTTTGGCCATTGGATTTCATTATATAGTTTCTGATTGTTTTTTGATTGTAAAATAAATGTGCCAAATATCCAGCAAATTTCAGTTCTGGCAAGAGCCTTTCATTCAGACTTTCCAAATATTGTTTTGCAGCTTTCTCTTCATTGGCAAAATTATCTGCAATGGCTTTGCCTGCAAGTGCCCCAGAATAAAGAGAATTTGTAATCCCCTCTGCTGTCAAGGGATCTGCAAATCCTGCAGCGTCGCCTGTTAGAAAAACATTGTTTTTCACAAATCCATCGGTTCTAGGGGAAATAGGCACTTGAAATCCATGGGCTTGCTCAGACACTATTTCATTTATGCCCAATACTTCCAGGTAATTTTGATAATGTTCCCTCAGGTTGATCTTTCGTTTTTTGAAAGTCCCCACCCCTATTGAAAGATGGTTTTTCTTAGGGAAACACCAGCCGTAACCTTTTGGGATAATGTCAATGTCAAACCTTGCCTCTTTGGATAAGCGCGCATAGGTGTCCTCATCTACTTCCAATTCGTATTCCAAGGCAGGAATCAACTGTCTTGTCTCAGACCATCCCGCCAATTTGGCTGTGGGTCCCAAAACCCCATCTGCTGCGATGACATAGGTAGCTGAAATCTCTCCCTGTGAAGTGGAAAGCAGGATGTTTTCGGAAAAATCTATTTTTTTGAGTTGGTGGTTTTCCAGCAAGACCGCACCTTTATTTTTTGCTTCATCTATTATAAGCTTGTCAAATTTATCTCGCATCACCATCGTGACTATCGGATAGTTTCTCTTGGCAAAAAGTGGCTCATCCAAGTGGTCAAAATAAATGAATAAATCATCATATTCCTTTTCTATAACAGTAGACAGGTCAAAAGGCAACATTTCCCTACCCCTGAAGACCAATCCACCTCCACATGTCTTGTACCGAGGCAAGGTTTCTTTTTCAAGAATCGCTACTTTTAACCCAGCCTTTGAAGCTTCGTAGGCTGCCATGCCACCCGCAGGGCCAGAACCTACCACTACCACGTCGAAATGTTTCATGCCGAAAGATATGAAAGTATTGGATTGGGAAAAAGATGAATTTTTGATATATCTGAGAATCAACAAATAACATTACAGTGAAATTTCATCAGTAAAATGCTTTATTCCCGAAAAATCAAAGTATAAAAAAGACCGCCCAGCTGGGCGGTCTTTTTTATATCAGAAACAAGCTCCTAACTTAGCTTTGTACATTTACTACAATATTCCTTGTGGCAGAAAAGCCACTTTCAGTTACCAATTCGAATTGAATGGTGATTGCCGTTCCTGAAGTACCTGTGGGTATTTCATACTGAAATGTCTCCACATAAGAATCTTCTTTGTTCCAGCTGGAAAAAGTCCTCGTTGTAATATTGGTAGGGTTACCACCTGAGATCCTATTCATTCGAAGTTCTGTTGCATTTTCATGTTCCGAATAGATCGTCACTGAGAATGTCACTGTCTGACCTTCCGATGGGCTCGTATTGGATACAGACAATGCCGAAATAGTCCCTACTGCACCTACCACATCATATTCTGGCTCGACATCTTCCAAGATGCACGAGCTAGTGAATCCAATCATAAGAAATATGGCTATTATGTTTAGTATCTTTTTCATTTTGTAATTCATTTAGATGTTTGCAATTACCTATCCCAAAAGACTCTGTCTTGATTGGTCACATTCGGTACATTTGAAGAGTTGTTCACTACTTCCCTATTCGGATAAATAAACCTTCTTGGAAACGCCCCCTGTGTAGAATTGGAAGGAGACGGTTCAAGCATCGGAATTCCCGAAACTGTATTTGCTGCTCCCTCAGGTGTAGACCTTCTCCAATCTGTCCAGGCTTCTGCCTGAAGAAACATATCTATGTGTTTTTCGGTCATGATTTTTTCGAATGTCAAAGTGATGCCTGTTTCACTACCATACAATAGTATATAAAGTGGGTTGGCAGTCCCAGTAACTCTTTGCAAAGAGGCTGAAACGGCTGCGTTGTAGGCTGTAGCTGCCCTACCAGCCTGACCTGCTCTCAATGCTGCCTCAGCTTCGATAAATTTCAGTTCTGAATAGTTCAAAATTGGGGTTGGAGCCTCCCTTCTATTAAGGTAAGGCCCGGGTATCACAGAGCCCTGTGGCTTAGACGCAGATCCATTTGGTGTACCTAGATAGAGTCCACCAGTAGTCGCCGACACATAGAAAGGCAGCCTGGGATCATCCACCCCCGGTGCTACTCTATCTCTCAGCAAATCAATAATCCTTTGGCTTATGGCCACATTATTTTCTCCAAATGTAGTTTGGAAGAAAGGAAACCAGGGACCTGCAAACTCAGAACCAAACAATACATTTGGTTGGTCTGCATTGGAAGCGAAGGTACCAGCGTCTATGGCAGCAAGTGTGGCAGTAGCTGAACCTTGGGGGTCTACTTTACTCAAATGGTTGTGATACCTTGCCTTCATAGCCCGGGCAAGCATAATCCATTTAGGTTTGGAATTTGCTCTCCACTGGGTTTCGTTGGCCGCGTTATAAATCAAATCATTGGTACTTGGACTCGTTGAGCTTTCCGCATTGAGGTCAGCGATCCCCTCGTCAAGAAGCTGCTGGACTCTTTGGTATAGTGTTGCTGCATCATCAAAGCTTGGCTGGCGGATTTCATCCAGTTGTAAGGCCTCAGAATAGGGAATATCATTCCAAAGATCTATTGAGTAACCAACAATGATCGCCTCCATGATTTTTGCCGCACCTAAATAATCGGTAGCACCTATTTCTGTCGACTTCAATTTGATATTATTGATGTTGAGAAGACAGTTTGTATAGAATCTATTCCAAGTTGCGTCACTCATATCAGCTATAAACGCATAATTATTAACCTGTTGCTGATCACCTAATACCCCTGTGAGGTATTGCATCAATATGCTTGTAAATTGTGCAGACTCTCCATTCAACCCATAAGCAAAAGAAGCTGTCACCGCAGGAAAAATTACCTGGATGGATGCATCTGTTGCTTGATTTGGATTGGTATTGATTTCGTCAAAACTTTCGCAGGAGAGCAACACAAAGAGCAAAAGTATGAATGGGAATATTTTATTTTTCATTGCTTTCATGTTAAAGGTTAGAAGGACATATTTAAGGTAACACCATAACTCCTCATGTTCGGAGTAGTGAACGCATCCAGGCCAACTACGCTATTCGGTCCAGCCAGGTTTGTTTCCGGATCGATGCCTCCGTAATTTGAAAATAACAGTAGATTCCTACCATAAACACCAAGCGAGGCCCTACTCATGCCTAATTTTCTTGCTGCATCAGGTGACAAGCTGTAAGACAATGTAATGTCCCGTAGTCTTATCCAGGAACCATCTTGTACCCATCTCTCGGCCAATTCCCTACCAAATGATGTTGCTGCCCCTGTTCCTTGGAATGCAGCTTGATTCAATGTAACCGGAATATTGTTGGGCTGCCCGTCATTGTCTGCTCCGGGATTTTGAATTATTCCGTTGAAGATTACTACTTTGTTTCTATCCAATGTATGTTCTGCTACACCAGAACCATTCCCCATCCAATATGCGGTTACATTCACAACATCCCCTCCTTTCCGCACATCCCATAACATGGAAAGACTGAAGTTTTTGTAGTTGAAATTGTTCCTCCAACCAATCAGGTAATCTGGATTTGGATTTCCCAACATTTTTTGCTGGGAATCCATAATTGGGAATCCTTGGGGATTTATCAAAATATCACCATTGTCATTTCTCAGATAACCATTGCCATAAAACAGCCCAAACTGCTCTCCGGGAACCAATCTCCTTTGTATCCTTGCACCGAATAAATTATCTACAATTGGCTCATCATTTGGCAAGGCATTTACGAAATTTCTGTTTCTTGTAAAATTGACAATCATGTCCCAAGAAAAATCACCCCTGTCCAGAACTGTACTTGTCAATACTGCCTCAATTCCTCTATTTTGGATTTCACCTGCATTGATCAGTTGGGTAGTATACCCGGTAGAGGCCGGCACTGGCACAGAAACTATCTGGTCACGGCTTATTGCATTGTAATAAGTCACATCCAAACCCACCCTATTTTCAAACAACCGGATATCTGTACCTATTTCGAAAGTGTTGGTAAATTCTGCCCTTAAATTTGAATTTCCAGCAGATGGACTTAACAACACCCCACCAATACCGTCTAATGGGAATCTTATACCACCTGCATATCTGGTACCTGTAGTAGCGATATTATAAAACGTCTCAGTAGTATATGCTGGAGGAATATTTCCCGCACCGGCATACGAACCTCTTATTTTGGCATAGCTAAAAGTACTGCTTTCTATTTTCAGCAAATCCGTCAAGACTACGCTCAAGCCTGCACTCCCATAAGTAAATGACCTATTGTTGGCAGGAAGTGTTGAAGCCCATTCGTTTCTCACCGACAATTCCAAGAAAATGGAATTGAGATATCCGAAATTTGCCCTTCCAAATACAGCTTGGGTCATTCTTCTAGTATCATTTTTGGTGAAAATAGGATTCTCTTGGGTATTGGCGATATTGTACAACCCAGGAATAGCAAAATTAGTCCCGTTCATGAATAGGCTTGCTGTATTGGAAGAAAACATATTGTGTCCCACCAAAAATGTTGAAGTGAAACTTTCACTGAAGTCTTTGGTCGCAGAAACTATCAAATCTGAGTTGAGGATTCTGTCCGTATAGGTATCTTCATACATTCTGCCACCCAATGCACCGCTTGCGGAAATTGCAGCGCCACCTGAAGAAGATGGTGCCCAAATCTGTGTCCTTTCATCATGTGCAAAATCAAATCCCAGCCTGTGTGTGATTGTCAACCATGAAGCAGGAGTTATGTCTGTTTGCAAATAGGAAATAAACCTGTTGACGTTATCATTGTAAGGGTTATTGTTGACAGTCCAAAAGGGGTTGTCTGGACTGAATGGAGCTGAGCCATCCAATACTCCCCTAAAATTTCTTTGCACTCCACTTGGATATACAAAGCCAGCCGAATTATCAAATGATGGAGGGGTTCTGTATAAGCCTTGAATAGCATCTGAGAAATTGTCTCCCCTACCAAACTTTGTACTTGTACTGTTGATATAGTTTACAGAACCACCTATTTTCACAATATCACTCAGCTTTGAATCTGCCGAAAGTTTGAAGGATGTCCTGTTGAATGTGTTGTTTGGGATAATACCCTCCTGATACATGTTTCCAGCAGAAAGATAAAAATTGGACTTGTCATTGGAGGCTGATACAGAGACATGGGTATCATTGGTAAATCCATTTTGGAAAAACAATTTCTGATTATCATAAACAGGGACTCTAGCTCCTGCATTCGGATGATTCATGTCTACAATTGTCCCCCGTGGATCCTTGGCGAAAGGGGTGTTTTCATCATATCTCAAAGTAGATATAGGTGCACCATAGTGATTGAATGTAGTCCCTCCACTATACACACCATTATCTCCCTGACTGTACCGAAGTTGTGCTGGAAAATAGTTCATTATCCGGTCAGTAGAAGTATTGGAGGTGATATCCACTGAGAACCCTTTTTTCCTAGAGCCCTTCTTGGTAGTTATCAATACTACACCTGTTGCTCCTTGGATACCATAAAGGGAAGTGGCGGCGGGACCTTTCAATACAGAGATACTTTCGATATCATTTGGGTTGATATCAATAGCCCTATTCGCATAATCCACACCCCCAGAAGTACCTATCGAAGCCCTAAAGGAGTTATTGACGGGAACCCCATCTACTACAAAAAGAGGTTGATTTTGCCCTGAAATCGACTGAATCCCACGAATTACTATGCTCGAACCTGCACCAGCCGAGCCTCCTTGACGAGTAACCTGAACACCTGCAACTTTAGCATTCAATGCATCCACCACATTTTGTTCCCTAGATGCCACAATTTCAGAAGAACCTACTTCCTGCTGCGAAAAAGCCAGTTTCTTTTTTTCCTGTGTCAACCCAAATGCCGTAACCACTACCTCTGATAGCTGTGATATATCAGGTGCCATTTCAACATTGATGGTACTCCTGTTGCGGATAGCAATATTTTGTCTTACAAATCCAATATAAGAAAACTCTAACGTTTCAACTCCGGCAGGGACTTGTATGGTATATGTACCATCAATATCCGTGACTGCTCCAATAGTTGTTCCTTGAACCAAAATACTGACACCGGGAAGTGGTCCTCCATCTTCCTGTGATGTCACTTTTCCTGATACAGTCAGCTGTTGGGCATGCAATGAACTCATACCAAACAGCAATAACAGGAAGAATAATCTACTAGTACATTTTCTGATCATGTAAAATTGTTTATAGGGTTAGCGATAGCAACATAGATTGTCAAATCCAACCATATATTACTTATTTGATTAAAATCCGAACATCTACACAAGAAAGATACTTAATAATGAAAGAAAACCGAAATATTCTACCATTGATCTTAAAATATTTTTCTCACAAAATCAGAAAGTTTAATGATTTTTTTAGAAAAGAAAAGGCTGCTTCCTTTCGAAAACAGCCTTATTGACAACAAGCTAGAACGACCTTATTTTATCATTTCAACCTTTGGTGATTTTTCTGCTACTTTGCTTTCCACGTAAGTGATTTCCTTTTTCAATTCTTCCTTTTCCAATGCTGCTACACTGCCATGTGGCACTTCTGAAATATGTGGTGCAATCACCAACGCAACTATTGAAGTCAACTTGATGAGGATATTCATGGAAGGTCCTGAGGTGTCTTTAAAAGGATCTCCGACAGTATCTCCAGTCACTGAAGCTTTGTGGGCATCAGAACCTTTGTATTGCATCACCCCATCAATCTCAACACCTTTCTCAAATGACTTCTTGGCATTGTCCCATGCACCACCTGCATTGTTTTGGAAAATCCCCATCAATACACCCGACACTGTAATCCCCGCAAGCAAACCACCCAACACCTCTGGACCAAAGGCAAATCCTACAATGATCGGCGACAGAATAGCAATAGCCCCAGGCGCCACCATTTCCCTGATCGAAGCTTTGGTAGAGATCTCTACACACTTCTCATATTCAGGCTTGGCTTTGTATTCCATGATTCCTGGTATCTCACGGAATTGTCTCCTCACTTCGTTGACCATATCCATCGCTGCCCTTCCCACGGCAGCTATCGCCAAAGAAGAAAAAATAAACGGAATCATCGCTCCAACAAACAAACCGGAAAGCACATCTGCCTTGTAAATATCTATGGAACTAATTCCCGCCAGACCCACATAGGCGGCAAACAATGCCAATGCAGTCAAAGCTGCAGAAGCAATCGCAAAACCTTTGCCTGCTGCGGCGGTCGTATTCCCTACCGCATCCAAAATATCCGTCCGCTCACGGACCTCTTTTGGCAATCCTGACATCTCGGCAATACCTCCCGCATTATCTGCAATCGGACCAAAGGCATCAATGGCCAACTGCATGGCTGTAGTCGCCATCATTCCTGCTGCCGCTATTGCCACTCCATAAAGTCCTGCTGCCATAAACGATCCGTATATCCCCCCTGCCAATACCAAAATCGGCAATACTGTCGATTCCATCCCAACAGAAAGTCCACCAATGATATTGGTAGCATGCCCCGTGGACGACTGCTTGATAATGGAATTCACTGGTCGTTTACCCATAGAGGTATAATACTCTGTAATAATACTCATCAACGCGCCTACTATCAAGCCAATGACCACAGCACCGAAGACACCCATTTTTGTAAATGAGATTGACCCTCCCCTGGAAAGAACCAACTCTCCATCTGGTAGCATATAGTCTATCAAGAAAAAAGATGCTCCTACAGTCAATAAAATAGAAATCCAATTCCCCTTGTTCAATGCTGCCTGTACACTATCGGTGTCTTTGGAAATCTTGACGAAAAACGTCCCAGATATGGAAAACATCAATCCCATACCAGCGATCACCAATGGCAATAAAATCGGGGCTATACCACCAAAATTATCATTCGAAACTATCTCTCTCCCCAAAACCATGGATGCCAAAATAGTAGCGACATAAGAACCAAACAGGTCAGCCCCCATTCCTGCCACATCACCCACATTGTCCCCAACATTGTCAGCAATTGTCGCTGGGTTTCTTACATCATCTTCAGGAATTCCTGCTTCCACTTTTCCAACCAAATCAGCACCTACATCAGCAGCTTTTGTATATATGCCTCCACCTACTCTCGCAAAAAGTGCTATGGATTCAGCACCCAGAGAGAAGCCTGCCAAAACTTCCAAAGCTGTTGCCATGGCATCTCCATTGACATCTCCTCCTGTAGAGACTACAAACATATTGTAAAATACTATAAACAAAGACCCCATCCCGAGCACAGCTAATCCAGCAACTCCGATACCCATTACCGATCCACCTGTGAAAGACACACTCAGTGCTTTCTTCAAACTTGTTTTGGCTGCTTGGGTAGTCCTTACATTCGCTTTAGTAGCGATGTTCATCCCCAAATATCCAGCAAATGCCGATAAAAACGCCCCAATAACAAAAGATACAGCGATGATCCAGCTTGAATTAGCTACCAAGGTTCCCGACCATCCCAAAATAATCCCTGCAATTACTACAAAATAGAACAGCACTTTCCATTCTGCTTTTAGAAATGCCATGGCCCCTTTGGCAATATGACCTGCCAATTCGACCATTGTCTCATCTCCTGTCTCCTGCTTGGTGACCCATGCAGATTTTATAGCCATCACAATCAGGCCGACTATCCCCAATACGGGGACTAAGTAAATTAATACTTCTTCCATAAGCTTATTTTGGTTTATTGTTTTTAATACTATCCAACAAATATATTATTATTCAATTAGCAAGCAACAAACAGCAAATAATCTTTGGTGTATAAGGCAGTGAATGGAAGATTTTAAGAACTTGTCCGCCATGGCGGATTGATAAGGTTATTAAGGTTGAAAGGTTGGAAGGTTGTCCATTGTTCCTGAATTAATTTAAAATTCATAGAGTTGAGGGGTGATTTTTTTGGCATGTCTCACAACGAAAATCGTTGCGGCCACCGCGTGAACTACCTATGATCACAAACGATCTCTGATAATCCAATCAAAAAAACAAAGCGTCATCCTTGTGCACCTTGTGAAAACCTTCGTGTCCCTTGTGGTAAAAAATCACCCACTAAATCTGCGCTCAACATCACAATCTGCGTCACCAGTGTTCCATCCTTGCAGATTTAAAATTGTTATGGTCTTCAATTTGAATACCGAAAAGCCTTAGGTACAAATGGAAAGACCTGAACCATTGGATCGATTGTTGGAAAGTTGGGAAGGTTTAGTATAGGTTAAAAGGTTAGTAAGTTTAAAAGTTAAAAGGTTTTGGAAGATTGTGAGAATGGTGGGACATCACTGATTTTATACTTATACCAGTATCTTACTTACCTTACTAACCTATTATCTGTGGGCATCAGCCCAATCTGCGTCACCAGTGTTCCATCCACACAAATAACCTGTCACGCCCTGAAAATAGTTGACACTTTTTGTAATCACAATCGTTATTTGAACTCGACCCTATATATATCGCCGAACTTGTCTTCCGTCAGGAAGAGGCTTTTATCTATTTATATCGCGAAGCTTATATCGATTCTTTTGTCTTGTATCTCTGTCTCTCGCTTCTCGTCTCTCTCTTCTCGAATCTTAAAAGCCACTTCTAATCACATCTCCTATCTCCTTCAATTCTTCCGAAGTCAATTTAAGTTTTGGACGGGTGAAGTTGATGTCGTCCATAGTCCTCAGTGGAACTAAATGAACATGGACATGGGGAACTTCCAAGCCAATCACTGCAACGCCAACTCTTGTACACTTGATGGTTTTATCTATAGCTTTTGCTACTTTCTTGGAAAAAACATGTAATCCTGCCAATACATCATCTTCCAGATTAAAAATATAATCCACTTCTTGCTTGGGTACCACCAATACATGCCCTTTGACCAAAGGCATGATATCCAAGAATGCTATGTAATGATCATCCTCGGCTATGATTTCTGCCGGGATTTCTTTGTTGATGATTTTTGTGAAAATTGTAGCCATAGTCCAAAAATAAAAAATCCCGAGGCAAAACCATCGGGATAAAATAATATTAATAAGAAATATCTAAAATCTCAAATTCCAATACACCTGCCGGGGCATTGATCTGGGCAATATCACCTACTGCTTTTCCATTCAACCCCTTACCAAACGGCGATGCCAACGAGATTTTTCCAGCTTTCAGATCAGCTTCCTCTTCAGACACCAATGTGTAGGTGACTGTCATGCCGTTTTTGACATTCTTGATCTTTACGGTGCTAAGAATACCTACTTTGGACGCATCCATCTTTGAACTGTCCATAATACGCGCATTCCCTACAACCCCCTCTAATTTGGCTATTTTAAGTTCCAACAATCCTTGGGCATCTTTGGCTGCATCATATTCTGCATTCTCACTTAAGTCCCCCTTGTCCCTTGCCTCTGCGATCTGCTTGGCAATATCTTGTCTGCCTTTGGTTTTCAGTTCCTGAAGTTCATCCTTCAATTTCTTCAAACCTTCTTCTGTGTAATATTGTATCGTTCCCATGTCATTAAATTTTACTATGGCTATGAAAAATAAAAGAACGGTCTCATTTCTGAAACCGTTTCTCCTATGCTGTTTTCGCTATGTATGATGCAAATATATAAAGTTTGAGGAGAGAAAGCAATTTTAGGACAAAAAGAAAAATGAATATGATTCTAGGTCAACTTTCGCATATTTCATATTTCAATTCATGTTCAAGCACTTACAATAACCTGATGAACCTAGGCCTAACCATCAAGCAATTGGCTAAAACTGAAATCATATAGCCTTGCTTCATTCAAGGAAACCGTTTCCTTCCTTTATCTTTTCTACAAGCACCTGGTTGATCTTTTCGTAGGATTGAAAAGTCCATCCAGCCACATGGGGACTGAAGATTACATTTTCCCTGGCAGCAAGTTTTTCGAACAATGCCTTTTGCTGGGTAGTAAATGTCTTGAATTTTTCATTTTCCAAAACATCCAACACAGCCCCGCTCAACAACCCCAGATCAAATGCTTGGTTGAGCGTCTCAAAAGAAATCACTTCTCCCCTTGCCGTATTGATAAGATAGATGGGTTTCGAAAAACCTTTAAGGATATCCAATGTAAAAAAACCTCTTGTCTCAAGTGTCAACGGTACATGTATACTCAGGACATCGGCTTCATTTTGGATTTCTTCAAAAGTTGACTCCTCTACATCTCCTTTTCCAAAACCATGCTTGTATTTGTCAAAAGCCAAGACTTTGACATCAAAACCTTTCAGCTTTCGGGCAAATGACTGCCCCATATTCCCATAACCAAACACTCCGATTATTTTCCCAGAAAGTTCTTCTCCACGATTGCCTTCTCTATCCCAAACCCCTCTTCTGACTTCTTGGTCAGCTTTATTTACATGATTGAAAAGTGCCAATAGACTTCCAATCGCATGTTCCCCTACAGCATCTCTATTTCCTTCCGGTGCGTTGTGCAGTTTGATTCCCCTCTCTGCCAAATAGGGCAAATCAATCTGGTCCAAACCTGCCCCTGCCCTGCCTATGAATTTTAAATTCACAGCATTTTCCAAAAGCATTCTATCCATAGGTGTCTTGGAACGGATAATCAAACCTACATAATCAGCCACTTTGCCAATAATCTCTTCTCTTTTGATCTCAGGCCTATAGTCCACCTCATATCCTTCTGCTTCCAATAGTGGGATGATTGAGAGGTGCATTTCATCTATAATCAGTACTTTATTGTTTTGGGTCATTCTTTTTGATCGGGTTGTGTTGTATAGTTGGAATAGTGGTTGAATGAGTTATTAAGGTTGAAAGGTTGGAAGGTTGTTGGCAAATCCTTGATCTTAATACCTAACACTTGTTTTTTTTTTGCAATTCGATATTTAATAGTCGAAATTCGATGTTTTTCTAAAATCAATAATTTAGAACTCCAAATGATGAATCAAGAATTCACCTACTATCATTTATAAGGCATGATGTTCAATCTTCTTTTTTGTTTGATTGTGAAAATTTCTTGGCATTATATTCTTTTGATTTCCCTTTTGGTATGGATAGTGATTCCCATTTATCATTGAGCAGGATTTTTCCGATGAAAACTATCTGCCCTATATGATAAGGATAATGGGCCAACTGCCTATTGATAGCGTCCACAACTGAATGTCTTTCATTTCTGATATAAACTTTTTTGGTCAGGTCATTTTCTGTCAATGACTTTATTGTATCAAAAAGACAAGTCCAACCTTCATTCCATTTTGAGACAAGTTCAGTTCGGGTTTTAATATCATTCTCAAATTCACCATCTCTTTTTCTCCATTCTTTTTCACCATCTGTAGTCAAGAAATCCGTCCAACGTGAAAGCATGTTTCCTGACAGGTGTTTAACGATTGTCGAGATGCTATTGCTTTCTTCATTTAGCTGCAAGAAAAGTTGTTCATCAGAAAGTTGGGCAAAAATCTTTTCCCCAAGCATTTTGTAATACTCAAATTGTTTTTTTACACTTTCCAGATAATCACTTGGCATATCTTTTCCGGTTTCCAAATCCAGTCCTTCGTTTTATATGTCTGTTCACCTATTAAATCTAAATGTCATTCAAATTCTCCTTCAGGGCAAAAGCAATCTGTCTATTCTCGTATTGGGTTCACGTCTTGTGTCTTGCATCTTGCTTCTCGTCTCTGTCACATCCTGATTTTACTTGACACTTTTTTTCATTTAATTGAAGAAGTTCAACCCACTTCGGGGTTGATAAAACCATGAAGGGTACTCTTTCCAAATTCCCCGCATTTCATACGGGGCTACTCAAGGTTTAACCCCATTCGGGGTTTGTATCCCTTTTTCTCTCTCGATTGTCACTTGTGTCTCGTTTCTTGTGTCTCTGTCTCACATCTTATTACTATTTACTTAGAGTAACTTGCACCTTTGAGACCTTTGCGAGATTGTCACGTCCTGATTTTACTTGATACTTTTACTTGGAATTGAAGAAATTCAACCCTTTCAGGGTTGAATGAACCATGATGGAATATTCATATCATTTTCCCTGCATTTCATACAGGGCTAATCGAAATTTAACCCTGCCTGCAGCAGGCAGGCACTTCGTGGTTTCCCTGTCTTGAATCTTGCTTCTTGTCTCTTGCTTCTCTCCCTAGAGCTTCAAAAACCACATCGCTATCCCAAAATAGATTGCCAATCCAAGAAGGTCATTTGCTGTGGTGATAAATGGGCCTGATGCCATCGCTGGGTTAATACCAAACCTGTTCAGCACAAGTGGTGTCACAGTCCCCATAAATGAAGCCATCAGCACCACACAAAACATGGAAAACCCTATCGTCAATCCAAATATCCGCTCATTGCCTAGGACAAAAACGACTACCAGAAA
Organism: Belliella marina; assembly: GCF_042682445.1. NCBI lineage: Bacteria > Pseudomonadati > Bacteroidota > Cytophagia > Cytophagales > Cyclobacteriaceae > Belliella > Belliella marina. Next base: position 50,627 of record NZ_JBHUHR010000031.1, on the reverse strand, counting down.
CACAAAAACCCCCAACACGACCCCATTCAACAAGGCTATCAAAAAGCCTTTGATAAACCGCTGCCAAGGCGTATCATCGAATACCGACTTGGTAGCCAGTGTCTGTACGACCAACGAAGAGGATTGGATACCTACATTTCCTCCGGTAGCTGCTACAAGAGGGATAAATGCTGCAAGCGTCACGTATTCTCGCAATCCATCCTCGAAAATATCTATAATCTGAGATCCCAACAAGCCCCCTATTACCCCTATCAGAAGCCAAGGAAGCCTAGCTTTGGAAATCTTAAAAATACTATCCGATTCTTCTACATCGGAAGAAATACCGGTCATTGCCTGTATGTCCTCTTCGGATTGCTCACGGATCACATCCAAGATATCATCGACAGTAATTCTTCCAACCAATTTGTTTTTTGAGTTTACCACCGGAACAGATTCCAAATCATACTTCCGCATGATTTCAGCTACCTCTTCTTCGTCCATGTGTGTCGGAATGGAGACAACTTCAGGTTCATAGATATCCGCTATTTTTGTTTCTGAAGAAGCCAAGATGATTTTTTTCAAAGAAACCCTTCCCAACAGGTGCTGTTTGTTGTCTACCACGTAGATCGAAAAGATTTTCTCAACTTTTTCCGCCTGCCTTCTTATTTCTTCGATTGTCTGGATCACATTCCAGTTTTGATTGGCTTTTATAAATTCCTTTGCCATCAAACCACCCGCACTATCCTCATCATAACGGAGGAGATCAAGAATATGCGCAGACTTTTCCTTTTCCTGCAAATAGCTGATGATATCTTCCCGCTCCCTTACAGAAAACAGATTCAAGATATCAACCCCATCATCAGAGTCCATTTGATCTATATAATGCGCAAGTTCAGGGGCTTCCATTTCCCGGACAACTTTGATCAAAGAGTCCTCATCCAACTCAATCAATATGTCGGCTGCTACATTTGCCTCAGACAAGCGCAGCACATAGAGCGCCTCATCTATATTCAACTCATCCAGAAGTGCAGCAATATCAGCCTCATTGACCCCATCAAGAGATTCCTTGATGAAATCATTGTCTTCGAGTTCTATGGCAGCCCGGAGGCTTTCCAAGTACTCTTTTGATAACTCAAAAATTTTTATTGGTTCCAAGATTCCTGAATTTTATTGGTTAATGCGACAAAATCCTCTACCCCAAGCTGCTCAGCCCTCAGATCCAAAACCGGATCTGCTTTGAGCTCATCAGAGATCCCCATGCTTTTGATGGCATTTCTCAATGTCTTTCGCCTGGTACTAAAACCTTGTTTTACGACTCTAAAAAAGAGTTTTTCGTCACAATCTAATTTATTTGTACTATTCCTTGTAAGCCTGATCACCCCGGAATTCACCTTGGGTGGAGGGTTGAATACACCTGGGGGAACTGTGAATAGATATTCTATATCATAAAATGCCTGAAGCAACACAGACAAGATCCCATAGCTTTTGTTCCCTTTTGGCGAAGCAATCCGCTCTGCCACTTCTTTCTGCAACATACATACCACTTCTGTCACCTGATTTCTCACTTCCAGTATTTTGAAAAATATCTGTGAAGAAATATTATATGGAAAGTTTCCTGCAACAGCATAGGGACCATTCATGATCGGTTCGAAATTTTCCTTCAAATAATCCCCATCAATGATCTTATCAGAGAGCTGCGGATATTTGAGGTTTAGGTATGCGATAGATTCCTTATCTATATCAACCAAATACAAATCCCAGTTTTGAACCAACAGAAAATCAGTCAACACTCCCATGCCAGGGCCTATTTCGAGGACTTTCTTAACCCCTCCATGCCCAGTGACTGCCTTGGCGATATTCTCCGCTATACTCAGATCAGTAAGAAAATGCTGACCAAGGTGTTTTTTAGGTTTGACTTTTTCCATGCGTTATCTCTAATATTTTTATATAAATTGCAGGTCAAAAATACGACAATAATCACAAAGGTCTAAAATTATTTGATTGAGGAAGTCTTGTGGCACATGTCGAATGTAGGAACAAATATAAATAAGGTAAGCCTCGAATAGATGAATCAAAGGAAAAATAAGCCCGTCATAGGAATCAGTATTGGAGATATCAATGGTATCGGTGCAGAAGTCACCATGAAAGCACTTCTTGACAATAGAATACAAAAATTGGTCACTCCAGTGATATATGCCCATGGAAAGGCAATTACTTTTTATCGAAAGCAACTGGAATTGGAGGATTTCAATTTCATGCAAATCAAATCCATCGATGAAGTCCACCACAAAAAAATAAACCTGATCAATGTCGTGGACGAAAGCCCCGAGGTACTACCCGGGGTAGAAACACATGAGGCTGGGAAATTGGCCTTAGCTGCTTTGGATCATGCAATCCAAGATTTGAAAGCCAACAAAATTGATGCTTTGGTAACTGCACCGCTGAACAAAAACAACATCAATACAAAAGAACTGAAATTTGTCGGCCATACTGAATACCTGACTGCTTCCTTTGGCGCGAAAGACAGCTTGATGTTTTTGGTGGCCGAAGATGTCCGTGTGGGTATAGTCACCGGACACATCCCTTTAAAAGATGTGGCCCAGCATGTCAATACTGAGAGTATACGGACAAAACTCAACCTCATGCTCAGGTCATTGACGGATGATTTTGCGATCAACAAGCCCAGGATCGCAGTACTCGGACTCAACCCACACGCTGGAGAAGAAGGCTTGCTGGGTGATGAAGAGATCAGTATCATCCAACCTGTCATCCGGGAGTTCAAAGACAAAGGTCATTTGGTTTTTGGGCCATATTCTGCGGACGGATTCTTTGGGATGATGCATCAGAAGAAATTTGATGGGGTATTGGCCATGTATCATGACCAAGGTTTGATCCCCTTCAAGTCACTGGCTTTTGAGACAGGTGTCAATTTCACGGCAGGCCTTCCGATCGTCAGGACATCGCCAGATCATGGCACAGCATATAATATAGCAGGAAAAAACATGGCAGATGAAGGCTCCATGCGGGCAGCTATCATGCAGGCATATGACATCATCAAAAACAAAGGTAATTGGGAAGAAGAAGATTAATGAAAATATTTTGATGGCAAATTTCATATTTCTAAAAGGAATGCCTAAATTTGCGGTCTTGAAATAAGGGGAGGTCAGATGAAATTCTTGAAAAACTATAACATAGACATCATCAAACTCAAAGAAGGTAAGCATGAATTTACCTTTGCGGTTGACAAAGAGTTTTTCGAGCATTTCGAAGCTTCTGAATTTTTGCATGGGGGAACGCTCCAAGCAACGGTTCATCTAGACAAGCTAACTTCTCTGATGGAGGCAACATTTGAAATCAAAGGTGATGTCATATTGACTTGTGATAGAAGTCTGGAAGAGTTTGGTTTTCCATTGTCTACAGAAGCAAAGATCATCTATAAGTACGGTATCGAGGAAATTGAAATCACTGATGACGTATTGATGATTACAAGAGATACACCTAGTATCAATGTAGCCCAATTGATATACGAATTTATCTTACTTGCCATACCGGCAAAGAAAATTCATCCAGATTATGCAGAAGAAATGGATGAAGAGGATTTTGAAGGAGACGGTGAGTTGGTATATATCTCAAATGAAATATCTGACGGGAAATTTTCGGACGAAAATGAAACGGAAGATGACTCAGATGAAAACACAGATCCCAGGTGGGAAAAATTAAAAAATTTAAAGAAAAAAGATTAATCTAAAATTACATAGAGATGGCGCATCCTAAACGAAAAATTTCGAAAACCAGAAGAGACAAGAGAAGAACACATTATAAGCTAACTGCTCCTGCATTGGCACAGTGTCCTACTACTGGTGAATTCCATTTACCACACAGAGCTTTTTGGCTTGACGGTAAACTTTATTACAAAGGACAGGTAATTATGGAGAAGGAAGTTCTCGCATAATTCATATCAATATAAAAGGCCTTTTATAGAAAATCCATTTCGAAGCATCGGAATGGATTTTTTCTTTTAATTGAGGGGATATACCCTTGATTATAAGGAAGTAACCGTGTAACAATCCAATTCAAAATTCAAAAAGCTTGGTGGTACAGCACATTTTAAATATTTTTGAAACCTTAAACAGAGCAAGAATGTCTTGACAAACCTTTTCCAACAAGACAAAAACTTGTAAGTCAGCACCATAAATGTACCCAAAACATCAATGGGCTGTCTAAACCATACACTTAATGAAAAAAACAAGAGCAGTAATTACCGGAGTCCATGGCTGGGTCCCTGAATATGTCCTGACCAATCAAGAATTGGAAACCATGGTGGACACCAACGATGAATGGATTGTCAGCCGAACAGGAATCAAAGAAAGGAGAATTTTAAAAGGGGAAAATCAAGGCACATCTGTCATCGGAAGCGAATCTGTAAAAGGATTGCTTAAGAAGACCAATACCAACCCAGAAGACATCGATCTTATCATCTGTGCCACAGTCACTCCAGACATGCCATTTCCCGCTACTGCAAATATCATCGCAGATAACGTAGGCGCAAAAAACAGCTTCAGTTTCGATATTTCCGCAGCTTGCTCTGGTTTCTTATATGCCTTGACGATGGGGAGTCAGTTTATCGAAACAGGCATGCACAAAAAAGTGATCATCGTAGGTGCAGATAAAATGTCATCTATCATAGACTACACAGACAGGGCAACCTGTATTATTTTTGGAGATGGTGGTGGCGCTGTACTTTTGGAATCTACCACCGAAGATGTCGGAATCATGGACAGCATGCTACATGCAGATGGATCCGGTGCACCTTACCTTCACATGAAAGCTGGAGGAAGCAGAAAACCCGCGACAATAGAAACAGTGAATGCAAGAGAACACTTTGCTTTTCAAGAAGGCTCTACGGTATTCAAATTTGCCGTGACCAATATGGCTGAAGTGAGTGCCAAAATCATGGAGAAAAATGGGCTAACCCCGGAAGATGTCTCCTGGCTCGTACCGCACCAAGCAAACAAAAGAATCATCGATGCCACTGCCAATAGGATGGGTGTAGGCCCTGACAAGGTAATGATGAACATCGAAAAGTATGGAAACACTACCGCAGGCACCCTACCATTGTGTCTTTGGGACTATGAATCCCAATTGAAAAAAGGAGACAATATCATCCTAGCCGCATTTGGTGGTGGATTCACGTGGGGTTCTATCTACCTGAAATGGGGCTACGACCCAAAATAAATTTAAACCTATAAGTTAATCAATAATGGCAAGTACCGCAGATTTTAAAAATGGATTATGTCTTGAATTCAATCATGACATCTATACCATCACAGAATTTCAGCACGTCAAACCAGGTAAAGGTGCTGCATTTGTCAGAACCAAAATGAAAAGTCTGACCAATGGAAAAGTATTGGATAAGACTTTCAACGCCGGTGAAAAAGTCACAACTGCCCGTGTGGAAAAAAGATCCCATCAATATTTGTATGCCGATGATATGGGCTTACATTTTATGGATAATGATACCTACGAGCAAATCCGGATTGATGAAAAATTGATCGAAAGGGCCAATTTGATGAAGGAAGGACAAATGGTGGATGTACTTATCCATGCCGAGACCGAGACTCCATTGACTGTCGAGCTCCCTCCTTTTGTGGAATTGATGATTACTTATACCGAACCTGGCATCAAGGGAGACACTGCTACAAATGCCCTAAAGCCTGCTATCGTTGAGACGGGTGCCACAGTGATGGTGCCGCTCTTTGTGGAGCAAGATATTATGATCAAAGTGGACACGAGAGATGGCTCCTATTCCGAAAGAGTAAAATAATTTCGTAAAACTGCTTGATTTAGCTAAATTACATATCAATACGATTTTTGACCCAATCAAAAACAGAAACCTATAAATGGTTTCCGAAAACTAGATAACTTATGAAAGCAAAGGAAATTCAAGATTTAATAGATTTTATATCAAATTCTGGCCTAGCCGAGGTAAAAATTGAGACTGACGAGTTCAAACTCTCAATCAAAAAAAACAGTGAAACCCAGATCATTTCTTCTGTACCTGTATCAGCACCAGCTCCAACCCCTGCAGCTGTAGAAGCTGCCCCTCCGGTGACTCCACCTACACCGGCTGCAGCCCCAAAAGAAGATACTTCTAAGTACCTGGAAATAAAATCTCCAATGATTGGGACTTTCTACAGAACACCAAACCCTGATTCTGATAATTTTGTCAATGTTGGGGATAGTGTCAAAGCTGGGCAGACTGTTTGCATCATAGAAGCAATGAAGCTTTTTAATGAAATTGAATCTGAGATTTCGGGCAAGATTGTCAAAATATTGGTTGACAACGCTACACCTGTAGAATATGACCAGCCATTATTCTTGGTTGATCCAGCAGGATAATTTCTTTTTGTTTCACAAAACTGATTAATTGTGTTTAAAAAAATACTAATAGCCAACAGAGGGGAAATTGCACTCAGGATCATCCGTACCTGTAAGGAAATGGGGATCAAAACTGTAGCAGTATATTCTACGGCAGACAAAGACAGCTTGCATGTCAGGTTCGCAGATGAAGCAGTTTGCATCGGCCCTGCACCAAGCAAGGAATCTTACCTCAATATTCCCAGAATAATCGCAGCGGCAGAGATCACCAATGCAGATGCAATCCATCCAGGTTATGGATTCCTTTCCGAGAATGCTGAGTTTTCGAGAATCTGTGAAGAATACAAGATCAAATTCATCGGAGCAAGCCCCGACATGATCAATAGAATGGGTGACAAAGCTACGGCCAAGGCAACCATGAAAGAAGCTGGTGTACCTACCATCCCCGGTTCAGAAGGATTGCTTGAATCCATCGAACAGGGAATCAAACTTGCCAATGATATGGGCTACCCTGTGATCCTAAAAGCTACGGCTGGTGGTGGTGGTCGTGGTATGCGTATCGTCAAGCAAGAAAGTGAATTCAAAAAAGCATGGGATGACGCACGTCAGGAATCGGGTGCAGCTTTTGGAAATGATGGCCTTTACTTGGAAAAGTTTGTAGAAGAACCAAGACACATAGAAATCCAAATCGTAGGTGACAGCAACGGCAAAGCATGTCACTTATCTGAAAGAGACTGTTCGATCCAGAGAAGACACCAAAAACTGGTAGAAGAAACCCCCTCCCCTTTCATCACAGACGAGTTGAGAGAAGCCATGGGTGCTGCTGCCATCAAAGGGGCAGAAGCGATTGGCTACGAAGGCGCAGGTACCATAGAATTCTTGGTTGACAAGAACAGGAACTTCTACTTTATGGAAATGAACACCCGTATCCAGGTAGAGCATCCGATCACAGAAGAAGTCACTGACTTTGACTTGATCAAAGAGCAGATCAAAGTAGCTGCAGGAGAAAAAATCTCCGGCAAAAACTACTTCCCCAAGCTATATGCCATGGAATGTAGAATCAACGCCGAAGATCCTGCCAACGGATTCAGGCCAAGCCCGGGCAAGATTGTAAACCTACATCTTCCTGGTGGAAGAGGGGTAAGAATTGATAGCCATGTGTATGCAGGATATGTCATTCCGCCCAATTATGATTCTATGATTGCCAAACTAATCGTAAGTGGCCAATCTAGGGAAGAGGTAATCGTCAGGATGAAAAGAGCTTTAGAGGAGTTTGTGATTGATGGAATCAAGACCACCATTCCGTTCCATATTGCACTCTTGGATGACGAAAAATTCAAAGCTGGTGATTTTACAACCAAGTTTTTGGAGGACTTTGATTTCTCTGTTATCAAAAAGTGATTTACGCAACAAGCAATAACAAAAAGACTGTCTTCATGGCAGTCTTTTTTTATAAACTAAACATACTTGTCACCCAATGCATGAATTTCAATCGATCTATCAAGCGCTAGGCGAGGATAAAATCAGGGATTTAGCACACTATTTTTATGAAGGTGTATCCAACACCCCCAGTTTGTTGAAACTATACCCGGAGGATTTGGCTCCTGCGGAAGAAAGGTTGTTCTTGTTTTTGCAGCAAGTATTCGGTGGACCACAGACCTATTCAGAGCAACGTGGCCATCCCATGCTTCGAAAACGGCATTTTCAATGGGAAATAGGTGGAGACTTGAGAAACAGTTGGCTCAACTGCATGTTTGCGGCAATGGAGAAAATTGAAATGGACCAAAATACCAAAGAGGCCATGATGCGTTATTTTGTGCAAGTCGCCAACCATATGATCAATAAGTAAGATGCATTTCCTTAGGACACTCTATACCATCTATGCCTTCATTGCATTCTGCGTGAGTTTTCTACTCTTGTTTCCGCTGTTGCTGATTACGATATGGATACCGGGACAGCAGAAATACGGCAGGAAGATCAATAGATTTTGGGCAAATCTATATTTTGTACTGATTTGCCTTCCAGTGAGATTTGAGGGAAAAAAACATGTCAAAAAAGGACAGCCATATGTATTTATCGCCAACCATTTTTCATATATAGATATCGCCATGATGGGTTTCGTCCCAGGTGATGTGGTATTTATCGGCAAAAGTTCCCTGAGAAAAATCCCCCTATTCGGTTATTATTTCAAAAATCTCCACATTGCCGTCAACCGGGAGAGTGTTAGAAGCCGGGGGGAAGTCTTGATCAGGGCAAAAAAAGCAATAGACAATGGAAGCAGTATCGTGATTTTCCCCGAAGGGGGGATGACTTCTGCCCAACCACCACTACTCAACAGGTTCAAGGATGGAGCATTTACTTTGGCGATTGACAAACAAATCCCTATAATTCCTGTAACTTTATCTTATAATCATTTAATTTTGCCCGACGAAAAAAAACTGCTTCTGAATTTCAAAGCAGGTAAAATCGTGTTTCATAAACCAATCCTTACAGATGGCCTGACTTCCAAAGATATTCCGATGATAAGGGAGCAAGCCTACCACATCATTCAAAATCAACTTTGGAAAGACAATAAAACAGAAAAATAAGCTTTAAGATAATATGAAAATAGACGTAGATTCACTGAAAAAAATAGCACACCTTGCTAGATTGGAATTTGACGAAAAAAGTGCTGAAAAAATGACCCAAGACATGAGTCAGATTTTGGATTGGGTGGAGCAACTAAACGAATTGGACACAGACAATATTGAGCCAATCACAACCATGTCCTCTGAGGTGAATGTATTGAGGGAAGACAAAGTCGGAGAACACCTTTCCCATGAAAGTGGTCTTAAGAATGCCCCACAACGTGACTCAGATTATTTCAGGGTTCCTAAGGTGATGGAATGATGTCATTGAAACTCTCCAGGAATTTAGATACTATCTTATTCAAAGGCCTTCCCGCTTTGTTAGCAGCACTGGGAGGCCTTTTCCTGTTGTTGCACCTGTTTGTCTGGGATAATGGAGGCATGACGATCCTACCGGGGGTTTTCGCAGAAAAAATCAACATCCCCCTATCCTATTTCAAGGTAGGCACTGATATCATCAATCTGGAGATTGAGAACTTCCTCCTTTTCCAAAATTACGAATCCCTTCCCCCAATCCTCAGCAGTACATTCAGCTTGTTTTTTGGAGCTTTGATGGTTCTGTTTGTAGGTTTGGGTTTGGCATTGATCAGTACCTTGAAGAAAATGTACTTTATCGCAGGAAGTGCTGGGATTATATTTTTTTTTACATTTTCAGGAGTCAATGGATTGAACATCGGGGGACTTTCCACAAACTACCCATTGATTATTCTTCTCATTGGAACATTGATTCCAATGACAATCATCCATTTCTATTGTGAAGACTGGAATCTTTCCAAACGCTTACTGGTTGTGTTACCCAGCCTCATAGGCACCCTTTCCTTGCTTTTGTATTTGACTAACATGGAAGCTTCCAAACTATTTCTGTCAGAAAACATAACATTGCCGATTGCATTTATTGCTGTACTCTTTATGCTGCATATCGGCCATGCCGTTGTATCCGGCAGCAGTATTTTTCTAATCAAACTCAACCAAGATGTCAAACTTAAAATCAGTTTGCACATCACAGCAATTTCAATCCTCTATTTCTTGCTGGTTCTCTACACATTACTGGCGACAATGGGGGAAGTGAACCTCCCCTTCCCAACGATCCCTCCAATAATACTCATGCTTATTGCAGGTATTATCGGATATTTTGTTTTGGATTACAAAATCAGCCAAACACAACAGGTTTATGGGGATCCACTGATCGGGAAGTCATTTTATCTGGTAGGGTTTGGGATTGCCACTTGGACCTGGGGCAAGGCAATCCACACCTACAATGAGCCATTGATTGAGTTTTTCAACCATACATTTCTGTACGGACAAATTTCGCTCTCCCTTCTGTTCTTTGCTTACATCATGACCAATTTTTCCAGCATTTTGAACAGTGGGGAAGCCATTGAAAAAGTGATTTTCAAACCGCAGTTTTTTGCATATTTCCACATGCGGATTGGAGCAACCATGTTCATAGTCATCTTGGTGATCTTTGCGGATGCAGTCATTGCATTACAGTTGAAAGCAGCTTCCTCAAACTTGACGGCTGATTATTTTTACCAATCGGGTAGGCCTCAGCACGCAAGGATCCTTTATGAAGATTCTTGGATGAATTATTTCAAAAATGACCGTGCAAAAAACACCGTTGCCCACCTATACCTCCAGGACAAACAACAAAATACCGCATTGAGGCACTTGGAAGAAAGCTTCGACTATGCTCCAAATATCCCCAATATCCTTTTGATAAGCTCAAGACTGCATCAGGCAGACAAAACCATTGATGCAATTTTCTATTTGGAAAAAGGATTGGAATATTATCCAAACCAGCCTATGCTGTTGAATAATTTGGCCTTGCTCTATTCAAAAACCGACCAAGCCGGGAAGGCAATGGAAACCTTGGGAAAGATCGATTCGAAAGACCATGCAATCCATGCCAATATGTTGGCATTGGAGGTCAAGCATAATTTGGAAAGCAAAACACCAGAGAATGCATCCAAAAACCTTATAGTACAAATAAACCAGTTGGCAAAAGCAAACAAATTGGGGGATTTTGCGGAATTTGTTCTAGACACGGAAAAACTACCTGATCAATTTGTCATCACTTCATCCCTGCTTCGGAACCAATTTTCCAACCAAGCAGTCACCGATTTTGACCAAGACCTAAGCATCCTAAACAATCTGATCAGCCAGCAACAGACGAGTTATGAGGAACGGAATTATTGGGAAACCAGATTGGTCAGGGTATACCAAGAGAATAGAATCAACGAAACCCTGAAGTATTTGTCAGGTGCATCCTATACCTTCCCCAATGATGCTGCAAAGTACCACGTGATATCAGCAGATATTTTGGCAAGCCAGTTGGATTTCAGAAAGGCAGCCGTCGACCTGACAGTCGCCGCATCGGATGGCTACCTTCATTTCAAACCGCATCACTTAGCCATTCTCTATTTCAACGGAAAACCAGAGGTAGCAGCGGGATTGCAACAAAAAGCAAGTTTGCAATTTCCAAATTGGATGAAATGGGACGAAAATGGTGGATTGATAGAAAATGACCAGACTAAACTATACAGGATTCTGAGCAGATTCCACCAAAGTACAACGGATAGGTTATTGGAGACACTTCGTGGTTTGACTACCGAAACATTCAAAACTGAATTGGCCAATTATATTATCCTATATAAATGCCACGGACTGAACCAACATGAGGTCAATGAATTGGAAAAAATATTGGTCAATGGAAGTCAGGCCACCTGGACAAAGGAAGAATTTCAGGAACTGCTCTCAATACTTCAGGAAGGCAACGAACATGTCCAATCAGAAAAAATTGAGAGGCTATTGAAACCTCAACTTCCTAAAACAAAGAATGCTTACCTGACACCAATGGTATTGCAGGCAGCCCTTCGGGAAAAAGAATCCCTCAAACGCTATGAAATTCTCCAAGAAGCCATCCAATTCAACAAAGATCCATTGCTATGGATGGCATTTGTTAGGGAGAGCCGTAATAATGGCCTGGGAAATTATGGTACCAAAGCGATAGAAGACATGTCAGAATGGCTCACATATGAGGAATTGGAAAAATTAATGATGGAAAACCTATAAATAGTTTCACCGTTAGTCAAATTAATTTTTGCTTTTTAATCATTTAAACTAAATTCAAGCATCCAAACAAATTGACCATGAAAAGAATCATAGAAACAAGCGATATTCAAAAGACATACAAAATGGGAGCTGAAGTAGTCAGGGCTTTGAAGTCAGTTTCTATTTCGGTCAACAAAGGGGAATATGTAGCCTTCATGGGACCTTCCGGCTCAGGCAAATCCACTTTGATGAATATCATTGGATGCTTGGATACCCCAACTGCAGGAACTTATGTTTTGAACGAGAAGGATGTCAGTGACATGTCCGAAAATGAATTGGCAGAAATCAGGAATAAAGAGATCGGCTTCGTTTTCCAAACTTTCAACCTTCTCCCGAGAGCCACATGTCTTGAGAATGTAGCATTGCCATTGATTTATGCAGGATACAACAAGTCTGACAGGGAAGACAAGGCTTTTTTGGCACTGAAGAATGTTGGGTTGGCAGACAGGGTCCACCACAAACCCAATGAGCTTTCGGGTGGCCAAAGACAGAGGGTAGCCATTGCCAGGGCATTGGTCAATGACCCCAGTATAATACTTGCCGATGAACCAACGGGGAATTTGGATACCAAAACCTCCTACAGTATCATGGAGCTTTTCCATGAATTGCATCAAAAAGGCAATACCATCATCATGGTTACACATGAGGATGACATTGCCCACTATGCCCATCGGGTGATCAGGCTCAGGGATGGACTGGTAGAATCAGATGAAGTCAACCTTAATCCGACAAGGGCCGTCACAGTAGAATTAGACGAGTAAAAAAGCATCTTTTTATAAATAGATTCTTACTTTTGTATAAAGGTACATTTTTACCGACAGGAAGCTTATCTCGTGTAATTAATGAAGATTTATACAAAGACCGGTGATGCCGGAACTACATCTCTCCTTGGAGGAAAACGTGTATCCAAAGGGCACATCAAAATCGATGCGTATGGAACCGTGGATGAGCTGAATGCTTACATTGGGTTGCTCAGGGATCAGGAAATCAACAAATCAAGAAACTTCATCCTGAAAAAAATTCAGGACAGGTTGTTTACCTTGGGAGCTACGTTGGCTACTGAACATGGGAAGTCAAATGTAAAAAAGCCTGACCTTCACCATGAAGACATAGCGCTTTTGGAAAAAGAGATTGATCTCATGGAAGAAAAACTTCCGCCACTGCGGAATTTCATTCTTCCCGGAGGTCATCAATCTATCTCTTTTTGCCATTTGGCACGAACGGTCTGTAGAAGGGCGGAACGCTGTGTCATTACCCTGATGGAAATAGAACCCGTAGAAGAAACAATTTTGAGTTATTTAAACAGGCTTTCAGATTATCTCTTTGTTCTGGGACGGCTTATGGCGGTAGAACTAGAAGTAGAAGAAGTAACATGGAATCCAAGATCATAAATGTTATGAACACAACTTTAACCATAGAAATCAACAAAACGAATGCTTCAAAATTAACCCAAACCGATTTTGAAGACCTGAAATTTGGTCAGACTATCAGTGACCACATGTTTGTAGCAGATTATGAAAATGGAGAATGGGGGGATTTCCGAATCGAGCCTTACGCTCCACTTCAGCTTAACCCTGCCAATGCCACCTTGCATTATGGACAGTCTGTATTCGAAGGAATGAAGGCTTATAAAAATGAGGCTGGTGAGACTTTGGTTTTCAGGGCTGATGCAAACCAGAAAAGGCTCAATGAATCTGCCAAAAGAATGTGTATACCAGAAGTTCCCGAGCACATCTTTATGGATGGACTTCTCCAACTTTTGGAAATAGATAAAGACTGGATCCCAAATAAGCCTGGTTGCTCTCTCTACATTAGGCCCTTTGTCTTCGCTACAGATGATTATCTGGGAATCAGACCTTCGGAGAAATATAAGTTTATGATTTTCACTTGCCCAGTAGGCAATTATTACTCAAAGCCTGTATCTGTCAAAGTAGAATGTCAATATACTAGAGCGACTGAAGGTGGAACCGGATTCGCAAAAGCAGCCGGAAATTATGCTGGGTCACTTTACCCTGCCCTCCAAGCCCAAAAGCAAGGTTATGACCAACTGCTTTGGACAGATGGCAAGTCACACCAACATATTGAGGAAAGTGGGACCATGAACGTGATGTTCATGGTCAATGATACACTGATCACTGCACCAACTTCTACTGGAACGATTCTCAAGGGAATCACCAGGGACAGTGTGCTGACCCTTGCAAAGGAAATGGGAGTGAAAGTAGAGGAAAGATTCCTCAGGGTGACGGAACTGGAAGATGCCTTGAGAAGTGGGACATTGGCTGAAGCATTTGGTACCGGTACAGCGGCCACCATCGCACATATTGCCAAAATCCATATCAATGGCAATGATTATGAATTGCCACAAAAAGACGAAACAGCATTCAGCAACAAGGTTTTAGCTATGCTGGATGGTATCAAATACGGGAAGATCGAAGACAAACATAATTGGATCATCAAAGTATAATCCCAACCAAATATTCAATTGGAAAAGTGTCAAAGGTCAATTTTGACACTTTTCTTTTTTTATAACCCTTATGCCTTAGATTTTCGTTTGATAAATGGATATCTACAAACTAAAAAAACATGAAGTTGTCTGTTTTCAAAATATTGGCAAGTACTCTCCTAATTTTCATAGTTAGTGTTGACAATATCTGCGCCCAAAAATTCATTTTACTCCAAAAAGGTTCTAGGCAGAAAACAAGCTTAAAATATGAAATCGGTGAGCTTTTCACTTATAAAAGCAAAAACAATGATTATTATATTACAGATGTAATCAAAGATATCCAGCTAGACATCATTGTCCTTTCGGAGAACATCCTCAAGCCAGAGGACATCACCGCTGTTGATGTATTGAACAAAGACACCAGAAATGGTACACTTCAGAACCTCAGTTACATGAGCTATGGAGCTGGTGTAATTTTGCTGTCGGCAGAAGCCATCAATTCAGTCTACCACGATAAATCCCTAAGCATAAGTTCAGGGGTTCTGGTTGGTACAGGGACGTTGTTTGCCACAGGGTTTGTACTCTCCAAATTGAGATACAGACATTTTAAAAACACGAAAAGGAATAAAATCCAATTGGTAATCCTGTACGGAGATTAGAAAATGAATAGGTTTCCAGATTAATTTTTCCGATTTTTGCATTCGAAAACTAAATAAATTTATGACATCAGACCAGTTGAAAGACTTGAAAGCCCGCGTTTTGGCTTTGAGGAGGTATCTTTGACTACGATCGTAAGATTGCAGAGATAGAAGATTTAGAGGCCGTATCGGCACAGGCTGACTTTTGGAACAATCCCGAAGAAGCCGAAAAAACAATGAAAGTAATCCAAGGGAAAAAATCCTGGACCAATGCCTATGAAAAGGTGGAGACCGGAATTCAAGACTTGGATGTACTGTATGAATTCTATTCTATGGATGAAGTTCCTGAAGAGGAGCTGAAAGCTGAATACAGCAAAGTCTATCAGAATGTAGAGGATTTGGAGTTGAAAAAAATGCTCAGCAGTGAGGAAGATCAGCTGAGCGCACTCATGGAAATCAATCCCGGGGCAGGTGGTACAGAAAGCAATGACTGGGCATCTATCCTGATGAGGATGTATATCATGTGGGGTGAAAAAAACGGATACAAGGTTCGGGAAGTGGATTTGCAAGAAGGTGAAGTTGCAGGCATCAAATCAGTGACTTTGGAGTTTGATGGTCCTCTTGCCTATGGGTTCCTGAAATCTGAAATCGGAGTACATCGATTGGTGAGGATCTCACCTTTTGACAGTAGTGGAAGAAGGCACACATCCTTTGCTTCCGTGTATGTATACCCCGTAATAGACGACACCATAGAGATTGAAATCAACCCAAGTGATGTGGAGCTGCATACTTCCAGATCAGGTGGTGCAGGTGGACAAAATGTAAACAAAGTGGAGACGAAAGTCCAGCTTACGCACAAACCTACAGGAATTGTGGTAGTCTGCCAGATTGAAAGATCCCAGCTAGCCAACAGGGAGAAAGCCATGCAAATGCTAAAATCCCGACTTTATCAGATGGAAATGGAAAAGCGGAATGCTGAAAGGGCAAAAGTAGAGTCTGGAAAAATGCGGATTGACTTTGGTTCCCAAATCAGAAACTATGTACTGCATCCCTACAAGTTGGTAAAAGATGCAAGGACAGGACACGAAACATCTGATGCCCAAGCAGTACTGGATGGTAATGTCAATGAGTTCATCAAGGCTTTCCTACTTGCCCAAAGCGAAGAAGAGGCCAACAAAGAATAAGGGTGGTTGAATCTGGAATAAACCAACAAAACTACTATCGATTAAAAACCGATAGTAGTTTTGTTTCGACTAAAGCCGAAAAAGATTCATCCAATATTAGAGACAAAAGCTGGACTTTGTGAAACATTTGTGTGCTTTGTGGTGAAAAAACTTAACCACACGGAACACTATGAATACACAAAGGACACAAAAATATTAAAAAAAGTCTTCACCTAAAGGCGAAGGATTTTCCCCCAGGGTTATCTATTAAAGATTGTAAGCGGCAAGTAGCTTATATTCAGAGTGGAGATATTGTATATAACTCTATCCAAAACAAAAAAACCTCTTAGGGATACATGATATACAAAGCTGTATCAAGTATTTTCCCTGAGAGGTTTCTTCATTTATCCAATCAGAAGTAAAAGGCAAAGACATGCGAAGGATATTACCTCCCTTTTTCGACCTTAATTTTTTCACGCTTTGCTTGAGTTCATTTCTATTTTTTGCGAGCTTCAATATGATCATCCCTGAGCTCCCCTCCTATCTTTCATCTTTGGGAGGAGAAGATTACAAAGGGCTGATCATTTCATTGTTTACACTTACTGCAGGGTTATCTAGACCATTCAGTGGTAAGTTGGCAGACAGAATCGGAAGAATCCCAGTGATGATTTTTGGTGCAATTGTATGTTTTTTGGTCAGTTTGCTTTACCCCTTTATCACATCTGTTATTGGCTTCTTGTTTTTGCGTTTTGTCCATGGCTTTTCTACTGGCTTCACCCCGACAGGAACTTCGGCATATGTGGCAGACATCATTCCCTTCAACAAAAGAGGAGAAGCCATGGGGATACAATCTCTATTTGGCTCCATGGGGATGGCTGCAGGACCGGCACTAGGAGGATACATTGCTGCCGAATGGGGTATAAATCCACTATTTTATACATCGGCATTTACAGCCATTCTGTCCATTTTGATTCTTTTGAGACTAAAAGAAACACTAAAAGAAAGAGAAAACCTTTCTTTGGATCATTTCAAGCTCAACCGACACGAAATCATAGAAAAGCGGGTTCTCACCCCATCTGTTGTATTATTCCTGACTGTATTCTCTTTTGGCATTGTTTTGACCATCATTCCAGATTATTCGGCATTTCTCGGGATAAAAAACAAGGGGTTATTCTTTGCTGTATTTACATTGGCATCTTTGGGGATCAGGGTAATCGCAGGAAAAGCTTCCGACAAATATGGAAGAGTCCCAGTAATGAAAGTGGCTACATTGTCTATGTCTATTGCCATGATGGTCATAGCGCTGGCCCAGACAAAGGGAACGTTGCTTTTTGGAGCAGTTATCTTTGGTGCATCTGTAGGGATGAACTCCCCGACAATCACAGCCTGGACGATAGATCTTTCCTTGGACAAGTTCAGGGGAAGGGCATTGGCTACGATGTATATCGCATTGGAAGCTGGGATTGGAATAGGTGCATTGGTTTCCGGTTTTGTGTACAACAACAAGCCTGAGAATTTTTTCCTGGTGTTTTCCCTTGGCTCAATAACTTCATTTTTAGCAATAATCTATTTATTTACATTATCCAAAAAACCAATAATTCTAGAAAAGGATTCCTAAATCATAAAAGTGCAATTTTAGTATGACAAAGTTAAATTTTTATAGTTTCCAATGAGGAAAATCAAAAACAAAATTTACATCTTCATTTCAGAATAAAAGCTAACAAATTATTAATAATATTTATTAATAATTTCGATTATTTGATTTAAATTCATTTTCACATTACGCATATTTGGTTTCAAAATGACCATCCACCCAAGACTATTCCTGATTTACATATTGGTTTCCATTCTATGTCTCTCATTTCTTGCCATGGAAATTGAATTGGGATTTTTGATCACCAAACCTTTGATCGTGCCTATTATTTTGTTGTTTTTGATCATCAGGTTCAAGCTCACAAAACACCAACTGATCCCTCCATTGATGGTGGCTACTTTTTTTTCCTTTCTTGGTGATATACTATTGATGCTTAAAGTAGATGAATCCCTCTTCAAGATGATTGGATTGTGCACCTACATTGTAGCCCAAACCGCTTACGGTTATCTGTATTATTCTTCAGTACAAAACTTCGAACAAAAAAAAATCAAGCTGGTTAACCGCTGGCCAGAAGCCCTTACCGTTATTTTCGCCACTTTGGCTACGCTTATGGCATTTCCAAACCTGGGAGTTTATGCGGTTCCGGCGATCATATACGCCATTATAAGTACGACTACAATCATCCTTGCTCTGAACAGAAGATTCTATGTCTCCAAAATAAGCTTTATCATTACAATCCTGGGGGTTTCATCCTTTTTTATCGGGGACACCTTGATGGGAGGAGATTTGTATTTAGCAAATACCTTCAACCATTTTCTGATTTTGTTAACCTACATCCTCGGGCATTTATTGATCATCTGTGGTATGATGCTCCAAATAGAAAATGAGGCAAAAAAGAAAAGATCACAAAAACAAAATACCAAATTCCTAAAATCCCTGAACTCGTATAAATATTAGGATTGGTTGATACAACGCTCCTTTTCAAGTAGGCTGGCTATCTCTTGCTTGTCCCAAGTTTTTTTGATTTTATTCAGGTTGGTTTCATAGTCTTTCTTGAAGCCTTTTCTGAAAATCGCTTCAATAAATCTCCTTACGTCGGTTTTATTCTCCAATATCAGGGCAGGGACAGTGGTAGGCCTGTCTTCCTCATTTTTTGCAACCATTGTGAAATAGCAGGTATTGGTATGCTTGACTACTCCGGTCTTTACATTTTCCGAAATCACCTTGATACCTATCACCATCGAACTGTTTCCGACGTAATTCACAGATCCCATCAAAGACACCAACTCCCCTACCTCAACAGGCTGCAAAAAATCCACTGTATCTACAGATACGGTGACACAGTATGCCCCACTGTGTTTGGAAGCAGTGGCATATGCTACTTTATCCATCAAAGAAAGTAATATCCCCCCATGGATCTTACCTCCGAAATTAGCATATGAAGGTATCATCAATTCTGTGATGATTACCCTTGAAAAACTGGATGGTCGTGCTGCTATCATATTTTTTTTTTTCAAAATACGTACAATGGTAGCACAAAAAAAAATGGCTGAAACACTAACATTCAATCAGGTTTCAAACCCAAACATTATTCTGTTTTCTTGAGGAGTTTTGCACTTAAAGCATGGAATCTATAAAGCAGCATAAACCCGGTGACGGTCAATCCGATCAACAAGCCATACCAAATACCCTTCGCCTGCATATCAAATACAAAAGCAAAAACATATCCCAAAGGCAACCCTATAACCCAATATGCTATCAGGGTGATTACAGTTGGTATCCTCACATCTGCCATTCCCCTAAGTGCACCCAAGCCTACCACCTGGATACCATCTGACAACTGGAAAAGACCAGCTATAATCAGTAGACTCGCACTCATCTGAATCACCGTATCATCGTCTATGTAAAGAGATGGGAGAAACTCCCTAAATGCAATGAACAACACCGCCGAGCAGAGCATGAATATTGCTGTCATCCCAAATACGGTAAAACCAGCCTCCCTTAAGGTTTTGATATCTTTCCTTCCCAACTGATTGCCAACCCGTACCATGGCAGCCGCCGATAATCCAGAAGCCATCATATAACTAATGGAAGCCAAGTTGATGGCAATCTGGTGTGCTGCAAGGGCTGTCACCCCTATCCATCCCATCATAATGGCTGCCGTACTAAATGCCCCCACTTCGAAAATGAACTGAAAACCAGTAGGCACCCCTATTCTCAACATCTTAGAGATCATTGGGAAAGAAAAACTTTTTATCCTAAACCCAATATTGTACGATCGGTATCTCTTCGACTTAAATACATAATAGGCTATAATGATCCCCATCAAAACCCTGGAAATCAATGTCGCCCAACCAGCACCATTCAGCCCAAGTGCAGGGAACCCCAAGTTCCCATAGATCATCACCCAGTTCAAAAAAACGTTGAGCCCATTACAGACAAGGGTAATAAACATAGCCTGTTTTGTTTGTGAAAGCCCCTCAGCAAACTGCTTGAAAGTCTGAAAAAACATAAATGGAAGGATAGAAAGGGTGATGATTGCCAAATATGGTATCGCCAATTCCACAACTTGCTCAGGCTGGTTCATGTACTTCAACAAGGGGGAGAATAAAACAATCACCAGAAACAATACCGAACCGGTTGCCATATTGATCGTAAAACCATGCCTAAACAATCTACCAATCCTATTGCTTTTGTTTTTTCCATCTGCCATTGCCACCAAAGGTGTTACGGCCATGGACACACCAATCCCAAACATCAACAAAACGAAGAAAATACTGTTTGCAAGGGAAGCTGCTGCCAAAGGCTCTGCCCCCAAACGCCCCACCATCATACTATCCGCCACCCCAACCAAAACTTGTCCCAACTGACTCAACATCACTGGATAAGCAAGGATAAAAGTTTTGGAAAAATGGTCTTTAAAGTTAAAATTAGACATCTTTTAAAATCAAATTATACTGGTTTCAAATATTGAAAATTCTGGCAACTTTGAGCAAACCCGCAATGGATATTGCATCTGTTATCTCACCGTTCATGACTTTTTGGATTGCATCACGCAATGGCAATTTCAAGACTTCTATTTGTTCTGTTTCTTCAAATTCTGTTTCCCCTGGAGTCAGGTCTTCTGCCAAGTATACAAAACCTTCCTCATCTGTGACAGAATTAGAAGTATGTAGTGTCATTATATTGGTCCATTTCGCAGCAGATAAGCCTGTTTCTTCCTTTAGCTCTCTCTTTGCACTGTCCAAGAAGTCATGTTCCAGTAATCCACCACCCATTGGGATTTCCCACGAATAGGCATTGAGGGTATATCTGAATTGTCCGACAAGCCAAGTATTCCCATCTTGATCTACCGGGATAATTGCGATTGCTTTGTTTTTGAAACAAACTTTCCCATATATCCCATCTTTGCCAGAAGGGATGGTTACTTCATGGTGCTCCAACCTGATCCAAGGATTCTCATGGATTGTCTTGATACTTTTTGTAGTCCAAGGGTTTTTCATTGTTTATCTATTTATTCAATAAAAAAGGGAGGCTATTGCTAGCCTCCCTTTTGATTGGTTTTCCAAAAAACTTAAACCGGGATAGGCAATACTTTACTGTCCTTAAATGTAGAAAGGATAACCATTGATTGCATAGAATCAACTTCTCTGATTTCACTTACTTTCTCAAGCATGAGCTTCTGATATGCCGTGATATCTTTTGCTATGATTTTCAAGATAAAATCCCCAGTACCAGTGATGTGATGACATTCGATCACCTCTTGGATACCATTGATCTCTTTCATAAAAGCATCGATATTTCCTTTGTTGTGCCCAATAAGGCTTACCAAAACAAATGTACTCACACCAAGACCGATCCTCTCCGGATCCAATTTGGCATGATAGCTCTTGATGATTCCTGATTGTTCTAATTTTTTTACCCTTTCCAATGTAGGTGCTGGAGAAAGACCTATATCCTTTGAAAGCTGTGCATTGGTAATTTTGGCATTTGCTTGAAGGATTTCTAAAATCTTCCTATCTATCTTATCAAATTTAATTCTAATGCTGTTATCCATAATATGAAGAATTTGCAAAATTTTATGTTGCGCAAAGTTAATATAATTTGAATTTATTTTAAAGACTATTTCAACAAAAAACGACCGCTCTTACAAAATATTGTTATTTCTTAACGTATTTTAATAAAACAAATCAACTGATAAACCATGAGAACTTGATAATATTCAAATTATCTCTTGATTTTAAAATAAGCTTAACGTAGAATTTTAATTAAAGTTTATTCTTTTTGATATAATCTCTAGCTTCTTTGTGCGCAGGGTGTTTTCTCTTTGCATATTTTTTTACCAAATTGAAATATTGCTTCGCTTTTTTCTTGTCTTTTTGCTCATTTGCAATCTTTCCCAAAGCAATCAGCGAATACAGATAATAACCGCTTTCCTGGCTCTCAGATTCCTCTCCATAAGACAAAGTTTTCTCGTAGTATTTCTTTGCCTCAGCTTTATTGTTCACCCTTTCATTGTACTGGGCAATATAAAAAGCAGCATAACGACCACTATTGGATTCATAACCAGTCCATTTATCGTCTATTCTCCGGAGTATCTCTTCAGATACATCTTTGGATTCATTGATCCGGCCTACGGCATATAGGTGCCTTGCATGGGATCTATGGAAATAGGGGTTGTTTGGATATTTATTCACAAGATATTCAGTAATTGCCAATGCCTTGTATGGTTGTTTTTCTTCCGAAGCATAAAGCCTAAACAAAAAATATTGGGCTTCAACCCGCGCATAAAAGGCATTTTTACCCACATCTTCCAATTGCTGCAAACCCAAGGCTTTGTTTCCTTTTGGGAAAAATGCCAAAACAGGCTTCAACAATGGGTAATGCTCTGGAATCCAAACCGAAAAATAATTGAACAACGCATCTCCCAAAAGCAATTCCGGATTCAATTCATCATCACCCTTACTCAAGTTAAGGTATTTCATGGCATTTTTTCCAGCTAATGTTGCTTTGGTCCAGTTCCTTCTTTCGCTATGTAACCTGCCCTGAAACCCATAGGCCCCAGAAAGAAAAAAGGAGGCTTCTTTATTTGTGGGATCTTTTTTGTACAAATCCTCAGCCTTTTGGATAGCTAAATCCATCTGCTTGAAAAACAGCGCATCGTACCGCTTGTTTTCAAGATCTGGCGTGATTTTCCACCAAGTACTCAGCCCCAGCAAAAAATAGGGCAAAGGATGATCCGGATATTGGTATTGCATAACCCTAAACCCCCTCTCTGCTGTTTCAAAATCAAAATTATAGAGACTGTTTACCGCTTCTGTTATCCTAAATTGAAGTCCTTTATCCAACAGCAAATATTCTGATGCCGCAGATTTTTCTGCAGTAAGATCCATCTCCTCACTTTGTTGGGCATTTGCACTTCCCAGTATTATTGGAATGAGCAAACTGAATATAAATACTTTCAACTTCATCTTCACTGTTAATTTAACTGCAAAACTATCAGGTATTCCAAACAAAAAATTAATTTTGGGAATATTTAATTTTCATTTGATGGTAAAACCCAAATCTCAACTTGCACAACGCATTGAAGAGGCAATTAATTTCGATAAAAGGATATTTTTTGTCTTTGTCGTTGCAATATTTATCATCATCAGGTACCTCACCAACGAAATCATCCTGGAAGCTATCCCTGGCCACGAACAATTATCCCAAGATGGGTCACTTACCTTCTTCCATATTTTCAATGCACTTCATTACATATGGACTCCATTTGCTTTGCTGTGGAAGTTTACCCTGACCACCTTTGTTCTTTGGACTGGATCGTTTGCTCTTGGTTATAAAATCTCTTTCCGTCAACTATGGACATTTGCATTGGTAGCTGAAACCATCTTTATCTTCCCTGAGCTGATCAAACTATTTGTTTTTCTGGCACCTTCAGACAATGTGACCTTTCAGGAAATCAAGGATTTCTATCCATTTTCTTTGCAGCATCTTTTGGACACATCGGAAATCGACCGAAAATACCTGTATCCACTTCAAACAATCAATCTATTCGAAATCCTATATTGGGTGGCATTGACACTTGGTGTCCATACCTATAGCAAGAGAAGTCTCAAAGAGTCAGGCATGATTGTTCTTGTAGGGTATGTGCTGATGTTATTTCTCTGGTTGGGATTCTATATATTGGTTTATAAGTAACCTCTAGGTGGCAGCCTTGGCTTCATCTCTACCCTATTTCGACATATGCGTATCTGATACCGAAGAAGCCATGGAAGGCACCTCCTTTTTTGCAACCACCCGAATGATTGAAATCGTACCTATTTTGGCTTTTATTGACCTAAAGCATCAACCTTTATCAATATTTTGACGTTTGGACATTAACTAACTTCCAATTTATTGCCATGAAGAAATCTCTGCTTACCCTCTCGGCCATTTTCATTTTCACTGGTTCCATTTTTGCACAATTGTATAAAGAAGGCATCGTCAACAGGAAATTTGACTTATTCCAAGTAGGTGATACTGTGAAAGTACATGGGCTGAAATCCAACGACTTTTCGGGAAAGACACAATACCTTGTAAAGACCTCTTTTGGAAATATTTTTGTCAATGAAGACCGGGTGGATTTATTCACAAATGATTTCAACTTTTGGGAAAACCTATGGTTTGAAAGCAGGGCATTGGATATAAGTGAAAAAGGCTGGCAAAGTGAAAATAGGCAGGCACTGTATGAGGATGCAATGGTATTCTTCGAAGAGGTCAAAGGCAACAATCTCATCTTTGAAGATGAGCTTTTATACGATTATATCTACCAATTGATATTCAAGATCCACCCTGAGCATTTGATGAAGGATAAAAACAGGGTTTTCAATCTGATAATTCTCAAATCTACCGAACCACAATACTTTTCTTTTGAAAATGGGATGATAGTCATGACTACAGGTGCTATTTCTATGGCCAACTCCGAAAAAGAACTTACCCAAATGCTAACAGAATGTATTTCCCATATCGTATTGGAACACAATCTTGTGAACTTAAACCATGCCATAAAAACTGAAAACAGGGCAAGGACTTGGGGGGCAATTGCCACCTTTGCCTCAGCAGCTGTAATCGCTTATGGCAACGAAAAGAATGGCACCTATTATAACTTTGATGATGCTCTGAATTTAGGCTTGGCTGCCTCTTACATGACAGTCGAAAACCTCCAGAGAATAGGAGCAAAATATAATGATGCGCAAAACAAGCTCGTGTCCAAGGTTTCGGAAGAATATTGGTCAAAGAATGCAGGGCTATTCAATGACAACAATAAATTGTTTCTGGCGAAAATCTCAAATGCGGTAAGTTATACTGCCTGGCAGGAATTCCATAGTAAAAACTATGAGTATGCTTTGAAGCTTGCAAATAAAATGGAGTCATTTGGAATGGCTACCGAAGAAGAGTATTTGTTGTTGAGCAAACTATACAGAAAGCTGGGAAATGACCTGGACACTAACCTACAAGCCTTGACATACGTCAAAGAAGCAGAAAAACTAGCACCTAAGAAATTGAAGGAACTTGATTTGGAAGCGGGGCTGATATACATGCGAATGGATGATTTTGACAATGCAAGGGATGCTTTTCAGCGTTACAAATCAAATCTGGTTGAGCTGGAAAATTCAGGGGAAGATGTCCAGACTGAACTTAAATTTGTAAACCAACTATTATATCGATTCAATATGGAACAAAGGGAAAATATCGGATATACAGATAAATAAATATGATTATCCGCTACTTTGCTAGTAAGGAAATAAGCAAGGCATAATGTTGCGGATAATCGTCTACGGAGGACAGTCAACAGAAATGAAAATCCGATGTTGGAGAAACTTTGTTTGGCTTGTGGTAAAGTAGCGTAGATACATAAAAATAAATGCAGCTAACCATAAAAACAATGTGGTTTTAAATTTTAGGGTCATTGGCTTGAATATTTTTAACTTTGCGACCTTAGAATCGTTAGTCTTACAATTAACAAAATCATAAAAACAATATGAATCCATTATTGGAAAAATTCGATACACCTTTTGAGACAGCTCCTTTTGAAAAAATCAAAAACGAGGATTTTTTACCAGCTGTAAAAGAGGCAATTCAATTGGCAAAAGCGGAAATAGAAAACATCAAAAATAAGTCTACCGCAGATTTTGAGAATACCATTGTAGCATTGGACCATGCCGGAGATAAGCTGAACATCATCTCTGGTATTTTCTTCAATCTCAATTCAGCCGAAACGAACTACCAAATACAAGCTTTGGCAAGGGAAATATCCCCTCTGCTCACAGCACATGGCAATGATGTTTTGCTGGATGAAGAACTATTCCAAAAAATCCAACAGGTCTATGACCAAAAAGAACAGCTTAACCTTAATGAGGAACAGGAAACTCTTCTTGACAAAACTTACAAATCCTTTGTAAGAAATGGCGCAAAATTGAATGAAAAACAAAAATCCCAACTGAGGGACATTGACAACAAGCTTTCCCAGCTAGGTTTGAAGTTTGGTGAAAATGTATTGGCTGAGACCAATAAATATCAGCTGATCGTAGAAGATGGGAACAGACTCGGAGGCTTGCCTGATTCCATCAAAGAAGCTGCTGCCCAAGCTGCCGAAGAAAAGGGAATGCCCGAAAAATGGATCTTTACACTGGACTTCCCAAGCTATGTCCCATTTATGACCTATGCTGATGACAGGGATTTAAGAAAAGAACTCTTTTTGGCATACAACACAAAGGCATCCAAAAATGATGAATTGGACAACAAACAATACATCAAAGAAATGCTGGAGTTAAAATCAGAACGTGCTGCTTTATTGGGCTACAAATCATATTCAGACTTCGTGTTGGAAGAAAGAATGGCAAAAAATGGTGCTTCAGTACTTGATTTTTTGAAAAACCTGTTGGGAAAAGCAAAACCAAAAGCCATCGAAGAAGTCGAAGAAGTCGCCGATTTCGCAAGAAAACTTGACGGAATCGACAAGTTGGAAAAGTGGGATTTTGGATATTATTCCGAGAAATTGAAAAAAGAAAAGTATGAGGTGGACGACGAGTTGCTCAGACCATATTTCAAACTTGAAAATGCAATCAACGGTGTCTTCGAGACCGCAGGAAAACTCTATGGATTGAAATTCGAGATAAACAAAGCAATCCAAGTCTACCATCCAGACGTAACTGCATATGAAGTAAAAGATCAGCAGGACAATCATGTAGCGGTCTTTTACGCTGACTTTTTTCCTAGGGCTGGAAAAAGAAATGGCGCCTGGATGACAAGCTATAGAGGTCAAAAACTGATCGATGGAAAAGACCAAAGGCCACATATATCGATTGTGTGTAACTTCTCAAAACCAACAAAGACGAAGCCTGCTTTGCTGACATTCAATGAAGTCACCACACTTTTCCACGAATTTGGGCATGCGCTACATGGCATATTAGCCAACGGAACTTACGAATCGCTATCCGGCACAAGTGTCTACTGGGATTTTGTTGAACTTCCTTCCCAAATATTTGAAAATTGGTGTTATGAAAAAGAGTGTTTGGATCTTTTTGCAAAACACTATGAAAGCGGAGAAAAAATCCCGACTGAACTGATCGACAAAATCAAAAATGCATCAAACTTTCAACAAGGGTATCAAACTGTAAGACAGATTAGTTTTGCATTGCTGGACATGGCTTACCACAGTACCGACCCAAGCTTGATTGCAGATATAGTAGAATTTGAGAAGAAACAGATGAAGGACACTTCCCTATTGCCTGATGTGGAAGGGACACTGATGAGCACTTCTTTCTCTCATATATTCCAAGGGGGATATGCAGCTGGTTACTATAGCTATAAGTGGGCTGAAGTATTGGATGCGGATGCTTTTGAGCTTTTCCAGGAGAAAGGGATTTTCGATCCGCAAACAGCAAAGTCATTCAGGGACAATATTCTCTCTGCAGGTGGCAAAGTCCATCCCTCTATCCTTTATAAAAGATTCAGGGGAAGAGATCCGAAACCAGAGGCTTTGCTCAAAAGGGCTGGTTTGATTTGAGGAATAAACTGGATAGATAACCCTTTTACAAAAAATAGGATGTATGCTTTTACATCCTATTTTTTTATCTAAAAAATCTACTGCATTTAAACAGACCTTTGAGCATTATAGTCTAAGTCCTACATCACAATAATGAATCCCACCAAGACTAACCATACTATTGAAGATATTGCCAATAGTATCCTAAATTGTTTATCCTCATTCATGATCGTTTTTTTGTTGAATATACATTATTATCTGCTGATTTTCAACAATTTCCGCAATTAAATTACAGAAAATACCACGAAAATAAAATAATTGCAACCCAGCTTCGTTGCCGAAACCATGCAATCAGGAAACACTTAGGAGGATTGGCCATCTGCCAATTCATGATAATGCTTTTGGTTCTTGGACATATTTCCTGCCGTCCAATGGATCTTTGTTCTGATTTCTGATTGCCTGACAGGGCAGGATTTCATCTGGCAATAATGACAACATTTTTCGGGAATACATGGATCAGAATGCACAAACACTTCCAATACACCCGAAAACTCATTTTCCAATGCAGATTCCACTTTTTCCACTTCTTCATGCACTTCGCGCAAATCGAAGTAATAAGGGAGCGTCAGGTGTAAATCAATATGTCGGTCCCCACCGTATTGTTGGACACGCATATTATGGATATCTATCCAAGAATCTTTTCTTTCCTTATTCAAAACACCGACTGTTTCTGATACTGCCACAGGATTAGTCTCATCCATCAATCCAGCGACTGATTTCCTCACCAAAAAATAACCAGAGTATATAATATAGAATGAGAACAAAATAGACAGGATGGAGTCCAGCACATAAAACCCCGTGAAAAATATAATAGCCACACCAACAATCAAAACAAAACTGGAGATGGTATCGGTAATCAAATGCTTCCCGTTGGCTACCAAGGTCAGACTGTTGAGCTTTTTCCCTTCTTTTTTAAGCTTCAAGCCCAAAAAGCCATTCGCCAAGCCCGAAAAACCTATCAAAGCCATCCCCTCCAAAAGCATTTCCAATTCATGAGGGAAGAAGAAATTATACACTGCTTGATAAATGATGAATAAGCCTGCCATCATGATCAAAACCCCTTCTATTCCTGCACTGAAGAACTCGATCTTGCCATGCCCATAGGGATGGTTGTCATCTTTGGGTATCGAACTTAAATAAATACTATATGATGCAAAGCTTGCAGTGACTACATTGACAATACTTTCCAACGCATCCGTCAATATCGCCGTAGAATTGGTCAGATAGTAGGAGTAAAATTTCACTATCAACAAAATGACACTCACCACGAAAGAAATAATTATCCACCTTGATTTTTCTCTATTCACTTTAATCATATTGTATTTGAGTTCCAAAAATAGGATTTATTTTATTGTAAACTCATCAATAATTCCAATATTAGGGTTCTTTATAAACATTTCACTTAGGCGTACATTCATTCTATGAACGAACAAAAGCTAGTAATACCGTCATATATCAAAGCTTTATTGGTATTGATGCTGATCATTACCATAGTTTATATCCTGATTATTGGAAAGAGCCTATTAGTTCCCTTGTTCCTAGGTGGTTTCATTGCTATACTATTAACACCAATTGGCAATTGGCTCGAAGGGAAAAAAGTATCCAGAGTGCTCAGTGCATTGATTTCACTTATCTCGGGGCTGATCATATTACTCGGTTTTTTGACTTTTATTATTTTGCAGGTAGCAAGTTTCACAAAGGACCTGGAAAATGTTGGTGATAAATTGAATAAATACCTGAGTGATTTTGACTCTTGGGTATTGGAGAATTTTCAGGTAGAGACCGGTGTGGGCCAAGGGATAGACCAGGAATATATCATCGAACTCTTACAATCGAACAGCTCTAATCTGGCAGAATCCATCTTAAATACTGTAGGCTCTCTATCAGGAATTGTACTTTTGCCTGTATTCACTTTCTTCTTTTTATTGTATAGAGATCACTTGACAGATTTCATTGTGCAATTGTTCAAAGAAAAAAAACAAGCCCATATCAAAAGTGAGATCAGGGAACTAAGAAAACTCGTCCAAAACTACATAATCGGGATATTTAAGGTAATGGCGATTTTGGCAGTATTGAATGTTGCCATCCTTTTGGGCTTGGGCATCAAACATGCCGTGTTTTTTGCCGTATTCGCTGCATTGCTGAACATTATCCCCTATCTTGGCCCTGTCCTTGGCGCAGTATTGCCTACCATATTCGCTTTCCTGACCAAAGATAGCCTGTTCTATCCCGCTGCCGTGGTAGTTGCTTTTCTGATCATACAATTGATAGAGAGTAATTTTTTGACACCAAAAATTGTTGGAAACAATGTAAACCTCAATGCATTCATCACCTTTATCGGTTTATTGGTAGGTGCTTCTATCTGGGGAGTCATTGGAATGATTTTGATTATACCTACATTGGCGGTATTGAGAAAAATATTTGAATTGAGTGAAGCTACCAACCCTTATGCCTTCCTTTTTGGAGAAGAGAAATCAAATGAAGATGTCGATAAACAACTTGATTAAATATACCCTGTTTCTTACGTTCATGCTGTGCATCTGTACATCATGTGACTCCATTGAAGACAAAAAGGGCAGGTTTTTGTTGAAGGGAAATGAAAAGCTAAAAGAGAATGATCTCCAAGGAGCATTAGACTACTATTCGGAAGCATTGAAAATAGACGAAGGATACTTGGATGCCCTACTCAACCGAGCTATCGTCTATGAAAAGCAAAACAATTTTGAACTGGCCATATCAGATTATTCAAAGATCATTTCCATAGGTTCTGAAATGGACACACTTGTATATTTCCAAAGAGGCATTGCCTACTTGGACAACGGGGAATATTACAAAGCCTTGGACGATGCCAAAAACCTGGAAAAGACCAATCCTAAAAGCTGGAAGACATATTTTCTTCTCGGGCTAGTCCATGAGCAACTCAAAGACCATCAATTGGCCTTAGCGGCTTTTGAAAAGGGGATTTCACTCAATCCAAACAACAACGACCTATTGGTCAACAAAGCGACCATCCATTACTACCAAAATGATTTGGACATAGCGGTGGAACTTCTTGAAAAAGCAGAAAAAGACAACCCCAATGAAGCCAATATCTACAATCTGAGATCTATGGTTGTTTTTGAAGAAGGAAACTACAATGAAGCTCTTAATTGGGTGGAAAGAGCCATCAAAATCAACCCCAAAGAGTCATTTTATTACAATAACAGAGGATTATACCGCTTGTTTTTGGGTGATTTGGATTTGGGATTGGAGGATATCAATTTCAGTTTGAAACAAAACCCCAGAAACGCTTTCGCCTGGAGAAACAAAGGGATATATTATTATTTCAAAGGTGACAAAAGTCTTGCTACCAAATACTTGGAAGATGCCCTTAAAAACGATCCAGACATGCCTCTTGCAAACAAATTCTATGGACTGGCACAAAACCTATAATGTGTATCCCAACAACATGGGGTTTAAGAATCCCAAAATGATAGACTCAACAGTTGGCGCTCATCTGTCAACTGATACCAACACTAGATTTCCAACATCAAAACCTCTTTGATTTTTTTGAACAATTCCTCTGCATCAATAGGCTTGGAAACAAGACCATCAAATCCGATTTTGGAAATATCATCGATGAGTTCCAGTTTTGCCGCAGCAGTCAAGGCAATCACAGGTATGGAAGAAAAGGATTTAATGTTCGACGTGGCTTCAAAACCATCCATGACAGGCATTTGAATATCCATCAATACAACATCATACCCGCCTGATTCCACGGCATCTATCGCCTCTTTCCCATTCACCACCCTATCATGCTGAAAACCCCATTTTTTGATGATTTTTCCCAATACCAAAGCGTTGACATCATTGTCTTCCGCCATTAAAATCTTCAATGAAGACAAGTCTGCTTCATGCTTTGGAACATTATTTACAATACTGGTTTCCAATAGAGAAACTTTCTCAAATTCAATTTCAAAATAGAAGCTTGTTCCTACCCCAATTTCTGATTCTACTTGAATATTGCTGTTCATTCTGTTCAACAGCTTCTTTGTGATCGAAAGACCTAACCCAGTACCACCGTATTTTTTGCTAAACGAATGATGGATTTGGTCAAAATCATCAAAAATCTTACCCAAATGCTCATTGGCAATCCCAATCCCAGTATCCCTTACTTCAAAATAAATGTTCACTTTATTCCCTATAATGGATTTTAGTTTTACGAAAACATCTACTTTTCCCTTCTGGGTAAATTTCAAGGCATTCGTAATCAGGTTGTTCATAATCTGTGCAAGCCTCACCTTATCACCCAAAACATGCATATTGATAGCTTCATCAAGATGCATATTCAGCTCATTTTGGGTATCATTGGCGTGGAATTCCAAACCTTTGACCACTTGGCGAATTACTTCTTCCACATTCAAAGGGTTCATTTCAAGGTTCAATTTTCCGGCTTCAATTTTTTGGAAATCCAACAGATCATTGATCATGATAATCAAATTGTCTACTGCAAAATTAATGGTGGTCAAAGCTGACTTTTGGGCACTCGTGTGATCATCTTGGAGTAATGAGTAGACCGAGCCAGAGATGGCATTCAGAGGTGTCCGCAATTCATGGCTAATCATAGACAAAAATTCAGACTTGACACTGCTTGCCTTTTCTGCTACTTCCCTTGCATGCTTTAGGGATTCTTCAAACTCTTTTTGCTCAGTAATATCCGAAAGATAACCATACCATACTACATCTCCTGATTCCATACACTCAGGTTTTGCAGCACCCATCACCCATTTGTAGCCTCCTTCTCCATTATTCCTTACCCTAAATTGACAAGACCATGGGGTTGATTTTTTGGCAGATGCAACCGAAGTCATCAAAACCTTCGCAATATCCTCCGGATGGATTTTGGAAATGATCAAGCCAATGTCATTCACGCTGTTGATCTCATTTTCTCCCAAATCAAAGATCGTCTTTATCCCTGGACTCAAATATGAAAACTTCATCTCCCCTGCTCTATCCAATACAAATTGATAAAGTGCCCCTGGAACCTGCTCTGTTAGGTGAAGTAAAAAATCAGAAGAATCCTGGAGCGACTTCTCCAACTGAATCCTTTCTGTAATATCCCGGGAAAATGATATGATATACTTTTCCCCATGTACCTCAATCAAATTGCAACTTACTTCTACCGGAAATTCCTTGCCTTTCGTATGGATCAATTCGCTCCTATACCTGATACTCTTTTCCTGTTCGAGTTGCTTGACATGGGATATCCAAGCAGCATCAGTCGTGAACTTGGAATCATATGTGTTGATCATAGGGCGTGAAACAATCCCATCAAAAATCCCCAATCGCTCCTGCGCCTGCTGGTTGGTAAAAACAATCTCTCCCGAAACGCCTGTAATCAATATCGCTTCAGGGGAAAGGTCAAAAAGTTCTTTGAACAAGCCCAACTCTTCCAAGAGCTGCTTCTCTTGTTGTGCCCGCTTGATTTGCTGTTCTGGGACAACCCTTCCCGTAGCGTAAAACTTATTGTTATTGGATCGGATATGCCAATCAATGTGTTTATACAGGCCATCTTTGCCTAATATCCTTGCCGTAAACCGGGTGTTTCCCCCGCCATTCTTGGCCTGGAAAAGAAAGTCTTTCGCAAGCGTTAAGTCTTCCTCATGGAAAAATTGACATAAATCCAAATTGACCAATTCATCCGGAACATAACCCAAAACATCTGTAAATGAATCGCTTACCCAAGTCAAAAAACTATCTTGACCAATCCCTATTAGATCTGTACTGTTTTGAAAAAACTGTTGGGCTTCCATTCTTGATGGCAGTCCTTTTTCCCGAATCTCCCTTCCCTTGTAAAACAGGAAGTAATTTGATCCATTCTGCTGGGGAAGTTCCAAATTGAATGAAAACTCCTTTCCTTCAAACTTGATGATCAATTCTTCCTTAAAAATATAAGAATTGATATCCAAACCCAAACCCAAGAGATTCATCTCCAATAGCCCATTCCCAATCTGCTCATCAAACAGTTGGTTTGTGTAAAAGATATTATATGGAAAAGTATCATCCGCTAGAAATACCATCTCGGAAGATTCATATATTATCTTTTTGAATGTACTATTTATACCCCTTTCCTTCATAGATCCAGATCAGAAAAAACCAAATACTTAGTCTAGTGATATTAAGCATTATCGTATTCCGATCCGTAAACATACATCTATTTGTTTTTCATAGCAAGTTTTTTGCTTTATAAATATTGATTAATATTCTAAATTTCCTTAAATCCCAAATTCTACCTGAAACATCCCTGTCCAGGAATTCCCGGAATTCTCTATTTGGTACAATCCTTCAAGCCACCGATAACCGATGTTTGCCTGAATTTTTATCCTATGACCGTTCAAATAATGGGTGAACCCCAAAAGCGATTCATCTACCCTATCCAAATACATACTGATGGATTCATCGGGAATTACAAATGCATACCTAAGCGCCAATTCCGATTTGGGACTAACCATTTTACTCAGATGGGTATTCATGCCTTTTCCCACTACTACAAACCTAACATCACCGGAATCATTCGTAGTGATCGGATCATGGGCTGATCTTCCCATATATTCAGACATGACTGCCCAGCCCCTATACTTAAACATCGCATCTATAATCAAGCTGTTCAATGTTCTTGCCTGGTATAGCTCTGCGCCCAATTGTCCACCAGTCCTGATAGCTTTCTGATTCTCCGAAAGTGTCAATCCTATCGATAGCTTAGGATTGACCTCAAACTCCAGGTCGCCTTCCGAATAATCCCCACTATTGCCAAACAATCCAAATGGCAATGCCTCAACTCTCCCTGTGTACGAAAGGCCATTGTTTACTGCTGATGCATTTCTCCCGTCACCAGTGGACACTGCACCTTTGAGGAGAAAAACAGACTCACCCTTTGTCCTTAATGTATAATATCCAAACATCCCAAAATCCCTGTCCAATGTAAATAGACTGTTTGCTATCGACCTATCAGCAAACTGGAGATTCCCAGAGCTTATTACCCTTTCCCGGTTTCCGGGCAATTTAGATTGCCCGAATCCAAAATACAGATTCCTGTTTACCGTATAATATAAAATCGCATCCCTAATAGGTTGGGCAATGTCCCCAGTCTCCAAATCCAAATCAGCTTTAGAAAATGCCAACTGGATATAGTATTGGAATTTAGGATTCAAGACATAGCCATCCAACCTGAGTCTGAGCCTCCTTACCCTCATTTCAAATTGTTCTACACTCAGGTCACTCCCATTGTAGACCGAGTTGAATCCAGCACGGTTCTGCATCCTAAACCTCAGGTTCATCAAGAAAAGTGAATCTTTTGAAAACCTGATCCCTTCATCGACATTCAAAAGTGCCCTTTCATCTGACTCAACAGTCTGTCCATACAGGTCATTGGTATTGGAGATTACAAAAAATAAGGAAACAATTCCCAAGAATATAACATTAAAAACAATTTTTCCCATGGTTGCATTTTTTTCCAAATTTAAAGCAAATAGGCAAATAAAAAAGCTGTGGGACCCCACAGCTTTTTTATCATATCATTAAATAACTATCATGATTACCCGCAATGATACCAGTTGTTAAATTATGCATCTGAAATCATGCGGATAATTGTCAACTTCCCCTGGAAATAATATGGATACATTATTTTAGGTGGCTATTGGTATGAAATCGGAAATACATGCAACTATTTATTATGCATCACCTTTGATCAAGTTCAAAGCAGAGCCTGCCTTGAACCAGCCAATCTGTCCTGCATTATAGGTATGGTTCACTTTGATTTCATCTTTACTTCCATCAGCATGGTTCAATACCACTGTCAATGACTTGCCTGGAGCAAAAGAATCCAAACCTACGATATCTATATTGTCATCTTCTTGGACCAAATCATAATCAGCCGGATTTGCAAAAGTCAAAGCCAACATCCCTTGTTTTTTCAAATTGGTCTCGTGGATTCTGGCAAATGATTTCACCAAAATAGCTCTCACACCAAGGAATCTAGGCTCCATCGCTGCGTGCTCCCTTGAAGAACCCTCTCCATAGTTTTCATCACCTACCACAATAGAACCAACCCCAAACTGCTTGTATTGACGCTGTACGGCAGGTACCTCACCATATTCGCCATTCAATTGGTTTTTGACTTTGTTGGTCTCTTCATTATAAAAGTTTACCGCACCAATCAGCATATTGTTGGAGATATTATCCAAATGTCCCCTGAATCTCAGCCATGGGCCAGCCATTGAAATGTGGTCAGTAGTACATTTTCCTTTCGCCTTGATCAGAAGTTTCAAGCCAGTCAAATCACTTCCCTCCCATGGAGCGAATGGCTCCAACAACTGGAGTCTTTCAGACTGGGCATCTACTATAACATCTACTGAAGAGCCATCTTCAGCTGGCGCTTGATAACCTGCATCTTCTACGGCAAAACCTTTGGTAGGCAATTCCAATCCTGAAGGCTCTTCCAACTTCACCTGTACACCATCTTCGTTTGTCAAAGAATCAGTCATCGGGTTGAAAGTCAAATCACCGGCAATAGCCAATGCAGTAACGATCTCTGGAGAAGCTACAAAAGAGTGTGTGTTTGGATTGCCATCAGCTCTTTTTGCGAAGTTTCTGTTGAATGAAGTGATGATCGAGTTCTTTTCCTGCTTTTCTGCACCATGTCTGGCCCACTGGCCAATACAAGGACCACAAGCATTCGCCAATACGACACCGCCCATTTGGTCGAAAATATTCAAGAAACCATCTCTTTCTACCGTAAATCTTACCTGCTCAGAACCCGGTGTAATGGTATATTCTGACTTGGCAATCAATTTCTTATCAACTGCTTGCTGTGCCAATGAAGCAGCACGGGAAATATCTTCATAGGAAGAGTTTGTACAAGAACCGATCAAACCCACTTCCAATTTTGCAGGCCAACCGTTTTCTTTTACAGCTGCAGCAAATTTGGACAAAGGCCAAGCCAAATCTGGGGTAAATGGACCATTGACATGTGGCTCCAATTCAGAAAGGTTGATCTCGATTACTTGGTCAAAATATTTCTCTGGAGTCGCATATACAGCATCATCTCCATTCAAATGCTCTTTGATGCCATCTGCCAATGCTACAATATCAGCTCTATCAGTACCTTTTAGGTAAGCGGCAGTTTTTTCGTCATAACCAAAAATAGATGTCGTTGCACCGATTTCAGCTCCCATATTACAAATGGTACCCTTGCCAGTGGCTGATAGGGAATTTGCACCTTCACCAAAATATTCTACAATTGCACCAGTACCACCTTTTACGGTCAAAATACCTGCAACTTTCAAAATCACATCTTTTGCAGAAGTCCAACCGGACAATTTCCCAGTCAGCTTCACACCTATCAATTTCGGGAATTTCAGTTCCCAAGGAAGACCTGCCATTACATCACAGGCATCTGCACCACCAACACCAATTGCGATCATTCCAAGGCCACCTGCATTTGGAGTATGGGAATCTGTACCGATCATCATACCTCCAGGGAATGCATAGTTTTCCAATACTACCTGATGGATGATACCAGCTCCAGGCTTCCAGAAACCAATACCGTATTTATTGGAAACAGAAGATAAAAATTCATATACCTCCCTGTTTTTGTCTTTTGCTTTTGTCAAATCTGCCACAGCCCCAACTTCTGCTTGGATCAAGTGGTCACAGTGTACTGTAGAAGGTACAGCTACCTGATCCCTACCGGCTTGCATAAACTGCAAAAGTGCCATTTGGGCAGTCGCATCCTGCATTGCTACCCTGTCTGGCTGAAAGTCAACATACGAAACACCTCTTTCATATGCTGTATTTGCTTCACCTTCGGTAAGATGTGCGTATAATATTTTTTCTGTCAATGTAAGTGGCCTACCTACCGCTTTTCTTGCAGCTTCTATCCTTGCTGGATATTTTTCGTAGACCGCCTTAATCATTTCTATATCAAATGCCATTGGAAATGTATGGTTTAGAGTGTTGATAAGGTTTATTTAAATCGATCGCAAAGATAAAAAATAAGGGCAAAAATAGAAGCAAAATAAAATATGAGTTGGTAATTTATATAGACTTTAAAAAAGGCTTTATATCTAGATGCCATTTTGTTTATATTTGTTCTGCAATATGCATCTTATAGTCACTGTCTGTCTCAACCAAAGTAGAAAATCATGACTTATGTCAGCTTTTGCAATAATATCAACCATTTCTTTTGGAAATATGGATTGCGACTTCTAAGTTGAAGTAACAAAAGTACCAATCACCCCATCAAATCATAACTCAATTTTATTTGCCCCTAAAACTACCTGGCTTCAAATATTTCGTGGCAAAGGGACAGATTAACTCAATGTATCCTAAAAAGAAGTAGATGAACTTAGAATTCAATGTCTTTTCTTTAACGCTATTGGTGTCTGGCTTTATTGTAACAGTCTTATCCAGTATAATCATCTTTAGGCTGAACGACTATGTAAAATGGTTTGCGTTCACAATGCTTTTTGTTTCCCTTTGGTCGCTTGCATATGGTTTCGAGCTGGCAAGCACAACCCTTGAAGACATGCTTTTCTGGATCAAAATTGAATATATTGGTATTGCATTTGTGCCAGGCGTTTGGATTTGGTTTTGTCTAAAATACGCTGGCTTGGAAAAGTGGCTGACCAAAGGTGTATTCATATTCCTGTTTTTGATACCCTTGGTGACCTATATATTGGTATTTACCAACCATCACCATTATCTGTTTTACAAAAACGTAGACGTTTCGTATTCTGGACCATTTCCACTTTTGGATATTACACGGGGTGTATGGTATTACGTTCACATGGTCTATTTCTACATTACGCTGGCATTCGGCAACCTTATTTTGTTTAAGAGATTCAAAAACACAGACCCTATTTTCAAAAACCAAACTTACATAATTATAGCTAGTGGATTTTTACCCTGGATTATCAACCTCATGTATCTTTTGGGATACAGGCCATTTGGCCACATAGACTTGACCCCCTACTCATTTTTGTTTCTCTACATCATTATTGGAATTGGACTCCTCAAATTTGACTTGTTTGACATCAAACCAATTGCCAGAGACAGGGTTATATTGGCAATGACAACAGGCATCTTGGTCCTTGACCCTAAAAACAGGGTGATAGATTTCAACCCTTCCATGCTGCGAATTCTCGGAAATCCAAAAACAAACCTAATTGGAAAATCCATAAGCTCAATATTTGGCGACTATGAAGATATCCTCAAAAGTTCGTATGCACAAACCAAATGCTCTTTGGATTTAAAAATGTATTTTTCCAACAGTCCAAAAGATTTCAATTTGAAAGTAATTCCACTCTTGAACAAAAAAAGTATTTTTAGTGGGCTGATGCTTCAGTTTGACGACGTTACGGAAGAAAAAAAAATAAGGGAAAAACTAATCGACCAAACTCATGAGCTCCTGAAATTAAACAACTTAAAGGACAAGCTGTTTTCCATTGTGTCACATGACCTAAAAGGCCCTATCCTAGGTGCAAATGAACTGATCAAACTCACTGCCAATGGCAGCATCAGCCAAGAAGAGTTTCAAAATATCCTCCCGGAAGTATCCAAAAGCATGGATTCTGTTTCATTGTTACTGGAAAATCTATTGGCTTGGACTTCTACCCAGCTAAAGGGTGAATTTGTGGACAAAAAAAGGTTTAACCTGTCTCTCCTGATCAACCAGCAATATCTTCTATTTGAAAATTTGGCCAAAGAAAAAAACATAAAATTTGAGGTCAAGGTAGAGAAAGACCTTTACGCATTCGGAGACAAACATATGATCGATTTGGTGATTCGAAACCTGATAAGCAATGCGCTGAAATTCTCGGGTTCTGGAGACCATGTAGCCATTTATGCTGTCCAAAAAGACAATGAACTTGAAGTAAAGATCATGGACA
This sequence comes from Belliella marina, assembly GCF_042682445.1. Classification (NCBI taxonomy): domain Bacteria; kingdom Pseudomonadati; phylum Bacteroidota; class Cytophagia; order Cytophagales; family Cyclobacteriaceae; genus Belliella; species Belliella marina. Next base: position 10,680 of record NZ_JBHUHR010000031.1, on the reverse strand, counting down.
CTGGATCAGGAATCAGTGAAGAGAACCTAAAGAAATTAGAAGATGGTGTGAGCTTCACCACCGTAGGAAAGAGCAACGAAACAGGGACAGGGCTTGGATTGCTATTGGTCAAAGATTACATCAAAAAACACGGAGGCTCCTTGAACATACAAAGTGATCCGAATCAAGGAAGCAAATTTGAGATTTTGCTTCCTTCAAATCACAACCCGATCAAAAACTCCAATGTATCGATCCCATCGGCATAATCATCCAAAGCCGGTGTTTGGGCCAGCCCAAATCCACTACTGCCGGCATACCAGGCATCTTTGCTGACTATACACTGAATCTTTTCACTGATTGTAGAAATTTCATTTTCCAACGACTCCAAAGAATCGTAGGTTTCATAATAGACCACCGAAATAGGAGACACCAAATCTTTGCTTTGTCTCAGCAGCAGGAAGCCATTGTCCAAATGCTCTTCCCCATTTACAAGGTATATCGATTTGTTGTAATCGTAATTGTTGATGTATTTATGGTTGCTGGCGAGAATTTGGAATCCATCGATTGCATCCAAAAACTTAACCAAGACTTCTTTATGTGGGACATATATCTTGGACACATTCCTACAGCCCAATCCAAAATACTGGAAAATGTCTTTTGCCAGGGACACAAAATCAGCAGGACTTTCCTTTCCATCCAAAATCCCAATCGAAGTTCTGTTTTTCCTTATAATACTGGGGTATTTACCAAAGTAGTAATTGAAATATCGTGCCGAATTATCACTTCCGGTAGCAATGTAGGCATCCTTTCCCTTGAGCATTTCTTCAAAACTGATCAATTTGCCGAACTCTGGCTGGATTGCTACCAGCTCATTTGCCAACCACTGGATCAACACAGTATCGGAAGTGCTCAATTTGACAGATGCCTTGTGTCCGACAATCAAAACACATAGCAAGTCATGAAACCCTACTGCAGGAATATTTCCAGCCATCAATATCCCAATTTCCTTAGGTGAGGCATTCTCGTTTATAGTGTACTTTGCCGTCCATTCCCTAAGTTTTTTTTCATCCAAAAACACCTCCAAGCCATTCAGGGCAGACTTAGTATGCTCCGGTGTAAACCAGCTATTGTTATTCTCCACCCGCCAAGCAAGCGCATCAAATTCATCTGAATTGAGGCTTGATATTAATTTTCCTAACTGAACAAAGGCTAAAATTCTTTCTTCTAATGTCATTTCACTATCTTTGAGCTGCAAAGTTATCTTATTTAGGAGAAAAAAATCTTAGTTAGATTAAATATAAATTATTTAGCATAACAACTTTTCCTTGGTGGTTATGCTATTTGCGTATTAATTTTGGAACCAAAATAAAAATTAAAAATTAGCCATGGCAATAATGATTACGGATGAATGCATCAATTGTGGTGCATGTGAACCAGAATGTCCGAATACAGCAATATATGAAGGTGGAATAGAGTGGACGTGGGCTGGTGGTACTACACTCAAAGAAGTTACCCTACCAGATGGAACTGTAGTGGATGCCTCAGAAAAGCAAGAACCAGTATCAGATGAATTCTACTATATTGTAACTGAAAAATGTACAGAATGTACGGGCTTTCACGAAGAACCACAGTGTGCTGCTGTATGTCCAGTAGACTGCTGTGTAGATGATCCCGACCATCAAGAATCCGAAGAGACCCTTTTGGAAAAGAAAATTTTCATGCATGGAGAATAAAGAGGGTATATCCCTCTTTATTGTTTTTAACCTTATCTCCTTGAAAAACAAGGAGATAAACCCAAACACTTAATCCCCTTCCAAAAAAAAACTGAATCGTCTATTGAATTTCTTTGATGAATTCGATTATCTTGCCTTCTGATTTAATTCCTTATACGAACAAAAAAACTTAGGGCTGTGGAAGACAACAGAGGAAATGACAGAGAAGAAATCTTCTCAAAGAGAGTAAAGGCTGGTAAAAGAACCTATTTCTTTGATGTAAAATCAACCAGATCGAATGACTATTATCTCACCATCACCGAAAGTAAAAGAAGAATGAATGGTGATTCATTTACTTTTGAAAAGCACAAGATTTTTCTTTACAAAGAGGATTTCGGTAAATTTATTGAAGCATTACAGGGTGCGGTAGACCATGTAAAAAATGATCTTTTACCTGATTTTGATTTTTCTCAGTTTGATGAAGAAGAAACAGAGTCAGAGTATGATGATGAATTGAAGTGGGAATAGTCCCCTTCAATTCACATTGACCATAACCGAGAAAGAAACACAATTGGGCATTGTAAAATACCCAAAACAGGACGGTGTACCCTCATCTTCCCATTTTGTTTCTTTCTCTTTTTTATTTTGATCCATGAAAAAGGTATTTATTTATGTTTCAATCATCACCATTCTATTTCTCATAATAGGTTGGTACTTTTCCAATATTGCCTTCTATATCATCTTTTCAATTATATTATCGGCCGTATTACGCCCACTCACCAATAGAATCAATGCCATCCACCTGATGGGGAGACATGTTCCCAGATGGTTTGCCATACTGGTTTCCTTTTTTGTGATCGTTAATTTTATCGTCATAGTGGGTTTGCTTTTTGTACCACTGATCAGTACCCAAATACAGATAATTGCTACGTATGATTTGGAATTTCTTTATGATCAAATCCAGAATCCGGCAGGCAAAATTGAAGATTTTCTCATCAGATACAAATTAATCCAAAGTGAGCCTGGATTTTTGATCCTGCAGGTAAGGGAAAACCTCATCTCCAGTTTCAACATCATCAACATCCAGGGTTTTGTCAATACAGTGGTCAATACCACCAGCAATATTTTGATAGGGGTGATGGCCATCACGTTCATCACTTTTTTTCTTTTGTTGGAAAATGGCCTATTGCGTAGGAATATTATCAACTTGGTACCAAATGCCTATTTTGAGCTCTATGTATCTACTTTCAATAAAATAGAGACATTGTTGTCGAATTACCTTATCGGTTTATTGATCCAAATGACTGCAATATTCACGATTGCCTCAGTAGGATTGTCAATTTTGGGCATTGAATATGCCTTAACCATCGCGTTCTTTGCTGCCGTAGCCAACCTTATCCCTTATGCGGGACCTCTTTTGGGAGCTACATTTGGAGTATTGGTTGGTTTGACTACTTCGAGCTTTGGGGAAACTACAGAGGTCACCTTGTTTATCATCAAAATACTTTCTGTATTTTCGATAGTTCAGCTGGCCGATAATATCATCCTGCAACCTTTGATTTTCTCTAAATCTGTAAAAGCACATCCACTTGAGATTTTTGTTGTTATCTTTGCCGGAGCAAAAATCGCCGGCATCCCCGGTATGATCTTCGCAATACCAGTCTATACCGTTTTTAGGGTTGCCATCATGGAATTCTACAAAGGGTATAAGGCATATAAAATATTCAAATTATAAAAAATTCATAATGGCTTTACAGTGTGGCATCGTAGGATTACCCAATGTTGGGAAATCAACCTTATTCAACGCATTATCAAGTGCAAAAGCGGAGGCGGCAAATTTCCCTTTTTGTACTATCGAACCAAACGTCGGTGTGGTAACCGTCCCTGACAGAAGACTTCAAATCCTCGAAAATCTTGTTTCCCCCCAACGTGTCTTGCCAACGGTAATCGAGTTTGTGGACATTGCAGGTCTAGTAAAAGGTGCCAGTAAAGGTGAAGGGTTAGGAAATAAGTTTTTGGCAAACATCAGGGAAGTGGATGCAATCATCCATGTGATCAGGTGCTTCAACGACGACAATATCGTCCACGTGGCAGGCGGAGTTGACCCTGTATTTGACAAAGAAGTGATCGATACGGAATTGCAGTTAAAAGACTTGGAATCTGTAGATAAGAAAATCCAAAAGGTCGAAAAAATAGCCAAATCAGGCGATGCAAAGGCAAGAAAAGAACTGGAGACATTGATGCTGTTCAAGAATGCCCTTGTCAACGGCAAAAATGCCCGTGCAGTCGATGTTGAAAAAGAAGATTTGGAAGCGGTGAAAGACCTGCATCTACTGACAATCAAACCGGTATTGTATGTCGCAAATGTGGATGAAGAAAGCATCTTGACTGGCAATGAGTTTGTTGAGAAACTGAAGGAAGATGTAAAAGAGGAAAATGCAGAGGTAATCATACTATGCGCTGCTCTTGAGGCCCAAATCGCTGAGTTTGAAGATGCAGATGAGAAAGCCATGTTTCTATCCGAATATGGACTTGAAGAGAGTGGATTGAACAGACTGATCGCCGGGGCTTATTCATTGCTCAACTTAATCACCTATTTTACGGCGGGAGTTCAGGAAGTTAGGGCTTGGACGATTAAAAAAGGTTGGAAAGCACCTCAGGCTGCCGGCGTAATCCATACAGACTTCGAAAGGGGTTTTATCAAGGCTGAAGTTATAAAACTACCTGAGTATGAAAAGTTTAAAACAGAGGCAGCATGTAGGGAAAATGGCAAGATTTCTATCGAAGGCAAAGAATATGTAGTCCAAGATGGTGATATTATGCATTTTAGGTTCAATGTATGATAAAACTTTGAAAAAAATTTGTACTTTTGCAAGAACCCGTAAAAAACACAACAAAAAAATAATTTAATTAATTGTTTCAATTTTATTTTTAAAAACTGTGAGAATAAGATTAATATTTTCGTTAAAAAACAAAGGTGCATATTTACCATTTCACCACCAGTACATTCTGGCGCAATTTCTCAAGGGGCTGATCGTAAAAGGTGGCCGTGAGGAGTTTTTCAACTACAATTACTTCAACTTCTCTGGCCTCAAAGGACAGACCAAAGTAAGTAGAAGCGGATTACACTATTACTCGAGTTTAGTCACTCTAGTGCTTTCATCACCCAATGAAGATTTTATTGACTATCTACTTGAGCAAGTATTCGCAACTCCGAAAATTGAGTTAGGAAATCTTGTCATCTCTCCTGAATACACAGAGCAAGAGACAGAGCCAGAATTGGAGACTTCAAACAAGTTCGTTTGTATCTCGCCTTTGGTACTATTGACCCCATCCTTCAATGATGAGTCAGGCAAAAGATTTATCAATCCAGATTCAGATGAATTTTCTGATCTGCTATATGAATCTACCCTGACCAGAATGGAAAGATCCGGTTGGTATTCCCAAGAGCAGATGGAATCGTTCTACAAGTTCCAAGTGGTACCGGACATGAATTATGTAAATAAGCTAAGAGAACAGCAAAAGAAATTTGCTAGAATCTATTCTGTATATGACATGGATGTCAAATATGAAGTGAGAGGATATACACTTCCTTTTACTTTGTATGCTGCACCGGAAGTACAGGATTTCGTGTTCAAATGTGGTTTGGGTGCATTTACCCACAAAGGCTTTGGAATGCTTGACCTTGCAAACCACGGCCATAACCAAAGAACAGAACCTTACAAATTCAAGAGGGAAGGATTTATTCCTTACAAGTCCCATGAGAGACAAAAACCTCAAGAAGGTGAAGGAGAACAAGGAACTGAAGAAGCTTAATTGCTAACTTAAATAGCCCAATCGATTGATTGGGCTATTTTTTTGATTGAGGTAAAAATCCACAATAATATATTGAATTCTAAAACCTGTCACGTCCTGAAATTAGTTGACACTTTTTTTCTTTTAGTTAGAGAAGTTCAACCCTGTCTGCAACAGGCAGGCACTTCGTGGTTAAATACATCTTGATGTTTTGAATCTCACGGCTTGACTCTCGTGTCTCATGGCTTGACTCTTGCATCTTGTGTCTTATATTTAAAGTCTTCTTTTATTCGGGTTGACATTGATATACCCAACCAGCTCGTCGTATCTTGAGCCAACGTCTCTAAAATAAACAAATACTTCGTACTCATTTTCTGTCTCAAAATGATCCCCTTCTATAGGCGACATGTCCCAACCTTCTGATGACTTGTAGGCAAATTGATAATCATACCATCCCTGCTTGAGCAACAATGTGGATTGATAGGTCTTAGTCTTTGAATTCAAAGTCATTTTGGCGTCAGGATGAAACCCCCAATTTGTCAAACTCCCCACCAAATATGGCGTTTCTTTTATCCCTTCAGCACTTAGATTGAATGTCGCCAATATATATTCACCTTCAAGGTCGTGGTTTTGCCTTTCAAAATTAAATATTGCATACTGGCCATTAAGGTCTAGATACTGGGAATAGGCCGCATTTGGCCTTGCTTTTTCTGTCATCACTTCTGCGAAGACCACATCTTCCTCCATTTCAACCTTGGCAACATTATTCCCTCTCGCTCGGACATAGCGAAGGTCTACAAACCTGAATTCGTTCCCTGCAAAAAATGAATTTGAACCATCAAAAAGTTGGTATTCTACAGTCTTCAAATCCTCTCTAACCATTGTTGGAACAAGGTCTGATTTCTGATTATCCCATCTCTGGTTTTGACGAATCAAAACCTTAAGGCTATTCCTTGGGTCTAAAACCTCCCTCGCTTTATAATTGATGTTCAGGTTGATCTGTTGTTGTTTTCTCCTATACTCGGTTTGGCTGGGTGGGACTACCTTTGCCCCTACTTGGATAGAATTGTCGAAAACCATAAACCTCTTCGTAATAATTGTCTGGTCAGTGTCTCTTGCCCTATAAACCTGTACCACATAATTTCCACTTTTGGTGACCCGAGGCAATACAAAATTGAAATGGATATATGGAATCCTTGTATCTATCGAATAATTATAATCGTTGACATTGAATTCATTGAACTGATCCAAGTAATCATTTTCCTTCAAATCCGATGGTGTCCAATCCATATCACAATGGATGATCTTTGCAGAATACATGTCAGGATCATAGGCAATGTCATCAAAAGAAAGTAGCAAGGGCGTGGCGGCTTGTAAAGAGATCGCTGGGGAACTCATCTGGCTTCCGAAATCCTGGGTCTTGGGAAAAAGTCGCACCGACTGGATATTATCTTCAAAAACCTTATCCACCAGTACATTTTGGGAATATCCCTGCGCAATGAAGGAAATGGAAAAAGTGAATAATAGAATTCTTTTTAGCATTATCGTTCAATTTTGATTGGTATTGTTTTTTTAAAATCCTGCTGCGTCTACAAATCGACACCTCAATTAATTTACCGCATAACTCAAGGTAATCATTTGTTTGATTTATGGCAATATTTTGAAACCTAAGTAATAACCAATCCCCTAAAAAACGATGCCAAACTCCAATTTAGGAGTTTGGCATTGGGGTTTTATTTTGATTAAAATCCAGTTTGTATTACAAATCAACATCCAAATCCTTAAGAAACTTGTCCTTGAAGTTCTTCTATAACTTCCGCCAACTTTTCCCAATCCTTGTTTAGTAGGGATTCTTTTGATTTCAGTTTGGTATAATCTTGGTTCAATTTTTCCAATTTTTCAACATCGGAATACACTTCAGGTTTTGCCATTTCTATCTCCAATGAGGATTTTATCTCTTCGAGCTTCCCTATCTCCAATTCAATCCTCTCCAAATCCTGTTCTTTTTTCTTCAACTCTTTTTTCAAGAGGGTGGATTCGAAACTGTTATCCTCACGTTTTTTTTTCTCAACTTTTGGAACTTCTATCTTTTCTTGCTTTGGAGTAGCTACAGTTTCCTGCTTTGCTTTCCAGTCTACAAACTCCTGATATGTACCCAAGTATTCCTTTATTTCGTTGTTTTCTATGTACCAAATTTTATTGGCAACACCCTTGATAAAATGCCTATCATGGGAAACCGTAATAAAAGTACCTTCATATTGTTCCAGTGCTTGGATCAGGATATTTACTGACTGCATATCCAAGTGGTTGGTAGGTTCATCCAACAAAAGGAAATTGGCTTCTGAAATCAGGGTTTTTGCCAAAGCCACCCTGGATTTTTCACCACCTGAGAGTACTTTGATTTTTTTGAACACATCATCATTGGAAAACAGAAAACATCCAAGTACAGTTCTCAATTCCTGTTCAGATTTCGAAGATCCGGCTTGTGACATTTCCTGCAGAATCTCATTGTTGACATTCAAAGCCTCCAACTGATGCTGGGCATAGAAAGATTTGATCACATTGTAACCATGCTCGCGCTTTCCTTCAATCGGCTCAGTACCATCAATAATCCTAAGCAAGGTTGATTTACCCTTACCGTTGGCACCAATAAGTGCTATTTTATCACCACGCTCTATACGGGCTGTAGTATTTTTCAAAATCACCAAATCACCGTATGCCTTTGACACATGCTCCAAAGAGACAATGTCACGACCTGATTTTTGGGAAAATTTGAATTTAAAATTCACAGAAATGTTGTCATCCACCACCTCATTGACCCGATCCAACCGATCCAAAGCCTTTACCCTTGACTGAACTTGGTTGGATTTGGTTGCTTTGGCTCGGAATCGCTCGATAAACTTTTCAGTCTGCTTGATCATTTGCTGTTGGTTTTCATAAGCATTCTGCTGGATCTCCATTCTTTCTTTCTTCTCTTCCTTATAGAAAGAGTAGTTTCCCGAATAAAGTGTCAAACTACCATTGGATACCTCAACCGTCGAATCAATGCAATTGTCCAAGAAATCCTGATCATGGGAAACTACTACCACAGCCCCTTCATAAGTCTTTAGGTAATTCTCTACCCATTGGATCGAAGGTAAATCCAAGTGGTTGGTAGGTTCATCGAGCATCAACAAGGAAGGCTTTTCCAGCAGTAATTTTGCCAACATCACCCGCATTCTCCATCCTCCGGAAAACGTCTTCAAAGGTCTTTGCAAATCCTTGGTATTAAACCCAATCCCTTCCAAAACCTCTTCTGCTTTGGCTTTGATGGTGTAGCCTTCATTGGCTTCAAATTGGTCTTGAAGTTTTGCCAATTTATTGATGATCTCATCAGAATAGTCTGTTTCCATCTGCTTGAGGACAGCATCTATTTCTTCCTGCAGGCGGAGTGTCTCCTGAAAAGCTTCCAATGCAACATCCAAAATCGAGTCCTCCGATTGATAAGAAAGCAAATCCTGATTCAAAAATCCGATCGTGCAGTCTTTTGCTTTTTGCACATCGCCTGAGGAAGGTTGGTAATCTCCATTGATGATTTTCAGTAAAGTTGACTTTCCCGTCCCGTTGAGACCGACGAGCCCTATTTTGTCTTTTGGTTTTATATGTAGAGAAGCATTTTCATAAAGTGCCCTGCCTCCGATAAAGTACGATAGATTGTTGATAGATAACATAGCGCAAAAATAGACAATCTACCAATGATATAGAAAGAAGCTTGATAAATTAATATGAGTATCCGCAATGTTGCACGTTGTGATAGAAATGACTTTATCCTATGCGGATACTCGTCAATAACTTGTGCGCCGTGGCATAGACAACAGAAACTCAAATCGCTCACCCATCAATATTTTGTTTGGCTACGTGCAAGAAAGCGGATAGTCATTTAAATTAAAGAAAAACAGGTGTGGTTTCAGGTAAAACGCTAGAACATAAAGCAAAATTTCACGTCATTATCATGAAAAATACCAAGTACTTGGTATTTTTTCGAAGCCTTAAGATGGGTAATTTTGGTGCAGGTCTATAGCATTATCTATTATGGTAAAATATATAATTGAATAAATTATACAATTAATATACTTCTGGTTGTAATTGACTTTGATTAAAATTAATCATACATTAAGGAGTAATTACACTAAAAATAAAAAAAACACAGTTTATGAAAAAATATCCTACAGATTACACCAATAATTAACAAAAAACTGCTTCACATATCAGAATTTAAGTTAATCATTTATTAATTTTGGTAACTTATACTCAATTATATAATTCGCTTGCATTTCTAAGAGGCTAGGGTTAAAAAAACAAAAAAATGAAGAGAAATAAGATATTGCTAATTGAAGATAATGTAATCTTGGCAGAGACCATTAAGGAACTGCTCGTGATCAGCGGTTTTGATAACATCAAAGTTTTGCCCAATGGAATCAATATAGAGGAGGAAATCGAATCTTTCGAGCCTGATTTATTTTTGATGGACATCAAGCTTCAAAATGAAAAAGATGGTATAATGGTAGCAACAAGGATACGGGAAATTACTGCTACACCAATAATTTTTATCTCTTCATTCAATGATAAAGCAACAATAGAAAGGGTGAAGGATGTAAACCCTGAAGCTTTTATCGTTAAGCCGTTCAGTAAAGAAACCCTTATCATCACGATAGAGATCATTCTTAACAACCACTATGTCAAAAGTACAGTCAATCAAGAGCCTGAAAATAAAATAGATAATGAAATTCTTTATATAAGGGATAGGGGCTGGTTGAAAAAAATCAAAGTATTTGAAATTGATTTTATAAAAACTGAAGGTAGTTATACCAGAGTAATCACCAAAGACAAAGAATTCACATTAAGAAGTCCTATCAAAGATATTATCAGCAATTTGCCTTGTGGGGTTTTCTTAAGGGTTCACAAATCTTTTATCATCAACCTAAAAAACATCGATGCCATCAATTCGAAGGAGTTGATAATCGGCAACCACAACATCCCGATAGGGAAGAACCATTATGCGGAGCTTCAAAACAGGATCACCAAGATCAATTCCTGACCCAGCCCGCTAGTCCACGCTTTCGATCCTGTCGTAGACCATCCTGATCTCATCGTCGAGCTTTCCGATGCTGATGCCCATGTAGTCCACAAACTCCCGCCTCTCGCCTTCCGTGTC
>NZ_JBHUHR010000030.1:1387-2541 GCF_042682445.1 Belliella marina | reverse complement strand
ATGGAAAAATATAAATTCTTGGATTTGAAAGTCTCTTCCCATACTGATTCCAGGGCTTCGCACGAATACAACGAAGCCTTGAGCAAGCGTAGGGCAGAAGCGGTTCGATCGAGTCTGCGAGACAAAGGCATCAGTGAATCCAGAGTGTCCCTCGAATGGCATGGTGAAGAAAAACTGGTGAATGATTGCCCGGATGGGGTGGATTGTTCTGAAGATGATCACCAACTGAATAGAAGGAGTGAACTGAGCCTGTCTATTATATTGAAAGATGGGGCGTTGATTCCGGAAGATCTCTTGGAGGATGACTTGTGTAATGAAGTTGATCTCATCAACAAGATCAGGGAAGATATCGAAATCCCTATAATCTACTTTGATTTTGACAAGTCCTTCCTGAGGTTGAAGCATAAGATGGAATTGGAAAGGTTGATCCTTCTGCTAAACAGCAACAATATCAAGCTGAACCTTGAAGGACATACAGATATAAGGGGAAGTGAGGATTATAACAAGGCATTGTCAGAAAGAAGGGCAGAGGTAGTGTTGAAATATCTGGTAGATAGGAATATTGAGAAAAATAGGGTTTCGTATGAATGGTTTGGCAAATCAAGGCCTGTGGTTGACTGCGATACGCAAGATTGTTCACCTGAAATGCATCAATTAAACAGAAGGACGGAAATTAAGATTAAATGATGGGACAAAATAAAATTTCTTTTTTAGGTATGGGAATCCTTTTGTTTGGCCTTCTGGTTCCAAATTTTAAGGGACTTTCCCAGACAGTCAACCTTGGAGAGTTGACTGTGTTGCCTGGCACAGTGGTGTCGACGTATTTTGATCTGGACAACCGGGAATCTGGTAAACTGATCAATGATGGTGACCTGTATTTGTTTGCAAGCCTAAACAATGACGGGGAGATCTCCTTCACTGAGGGTGAAGAAGGGCTTACGAGGTTTGTAGGTAAGAGTGGGATCCAGCAGATTATGGGTACTAGTTTGAGCCGCTTGAAAAATGTGCTGTTTGACAATGTGCATGACCAAAATGCTTTCCACTTGTTTGGTGATGTAAGTATTGCCGGGGTAAGCCGGTTTGTACAGGGGATCGTGTTGGCGGATGGAAATGGGGGATTGATGCTTTTTGAAAAAGGTGGTTCCCATACACAA
>NZ_JBHUHR010000030.1:1068-1377 GCF_042682445.1 Belliella marina | reverse complement strand
AAAAATGTGCTGTTTGACAATGTGCATGACCAAAATGCTTTCCACTTGTTTGGTGATGTAAGTATTGCCGGGGTAAGCCGGTTTGTACAGGGGATCGTGTTGGCTGATGGAAATGGGGGATTGATGCTTTTTGAAAAAGGTGGTTCCCATACACAGACTTCTGACCTCAGCCATGTAGATGGAGTGGTGGCAAAGAAAGGGGACGAGGCTTTTGTTTATCCGATAGGTGATGGGGGCTTTTTCCGTTTTGCGGGAATCTCTTCACCCTCAGAGACTATTTCAAATTTCCATGCAAAGTATTTCTTTGAA
>NZ_JBHUHR010000030.1:798-1058 GCF_042682445.1 Belliella marina | reverse complement strand
GCCATGTAGATGGAGTGGTGGCAAAGAAAGGGGACGAGGCTTTTGTTTATCCGATAGGTGATGGGGGCTTTTTCCGTTTTGCGGGAATCTCTTCACCCTCAGAGGCTATTTCAAATTTCCATGCAAAGTATTTCTTTGATGACCCGGATGGTTTGTATCCCAGGGAACAAAAGGAAGGCAGGTTGAACCTGATTGACGATGCGGAATACTGGGAGCTTTCTAAAGAAGAGGGGGATGGAGACGTGAAACTCACACTCTCC
>NZ_JBHUHR010000030.1:0-788 GCF_042682445.1 Belliella marina | reverse complement strand
TATCCCAGGGAACAAAAGGAAGGCAGGTTGAACCTGATTGACGATGCGGAATACTGGGAGCTTTCTAAAGAAGAGGGGGATGGAGACGTGAAACTCACACTCTCATGGAGGGATGTTACGACGCCTGCTTTCATTTTGGGGGAAACCAATAGGCTGGTTGTGGCACATTGGGATGATTCGGATGCCCAATGGAAAAGCCTCGGAGGTGAAATTGATATGGGGGGACAGACAGTTACCACTCCCGTGGAGTTGGAGGATTATGGGATTTTTACTTTGGCGGTCTTGTCCAGCAATATGACAAATCTGTCAATTGAAAAAACTTCATTTGACGTGTCAATCTGGGAGGGGGATATTTTTGAATATGAGATCAGGGTACAGAACAACAGCGAAATAGATGCTACCGATGTGGTGGTGATAGATAATTTGCCCAATGGTGTTTCTTACCAAAGCTATGAAATAGAAAGTGCTTTTGGCCTGGTTGAATATACCATGCAAACCAATGGACAAACGTTGATGTGGAGTATTCCTTTGTTTATGGCTGGTGACGAATTGGTGATTACCCTAAAAGCAAAAGCCGAAACTCCAGGTACAATCATCAACTACACAGAGGTAACATCACTGGAGGAAGATGAAGACCCTACCGACAATGAAGATACGGATGAAAACAGGATAAGGGATTTCTTTATACCTAATGTAATCACTCCAAATGGAGATGGTGATAATGATACTTTTGAAGTCAAGGGATTGAACCGGTTTGTGTCAAACAATATTGTGATATTCAATAGGTT
>NZ_JBHUHR010000029.1:0-16209 GCF_042682445.1 Belliella marina | reverse complement strand
GCATCGGTTTCTGAGAGTATATTGGATATCAAGGCAAATTCAGACAACATCACTTTGAGCAAAGGACAGATTGATGCTTTGAAGATCGTGACGGATGAAAACAAGTCAGATATCTTGGCGAATACGTCTGATATCCAGACGAATGCCACTAATATTCAAGCCAATACTGCCAATATTTCCCAAAACACCACAGACATTTCCACTTTGGAAACTGCAGTTTCTGAGAACACATTGGATATAAAAACCAATTCAGACAACATCACATTGAACAAAGGAGAGATTGATGCTTTGAAGATCGTGACGGATGAAAACAAGGCAGATATCTTGGCGAATACATCTGAGATCCAGACGAACGCCAGTAATATTCAAACAAATTCAGACAACATCACTTTGAGCAAAGGAGAGATTGATGCTTTGAAGATCGTGACAGATGAAAACAAGGTAGATATCCTGGCGAATACATCTGATATCCAGACGAATGCCACTAATATTCAAGCCAATACTGCCAATATTTCCCAAAATACCACAGATATTTCCACTTTGGAAACTGCAGTTTCTGAGAACACATTGGATATAAAAACCAATTCAGACAACATCACATTGAACAAAGGAGAGATTGATGCTTTGAAGATCGTGACGGATGAAAACAAGGTAGATATCTTGGCAAATACATCGGATATCCAGACGAACGCCAGTAATATTCAAACCAATACTGCCAACATTTCCCAAAACACCACAGACATTTCCACTTTGGAAACTTCTGTTTCTGAGAATACAGTAGATATACAAACCAATTCAGACAACATCACTTTGAACAAAGGAGAGATTGATGCTTTGAAGATCGTTACGGATGAAAACAAGTCAGATATCTTGGCAAATACATCTGACATCCAGACGAACGCCAGTAACATTCAAACCAATACTATCAACATTTCTCAAAACACCACAGATATTTCCACTTTGGAAACTGCAGTTTCTGAGAATATATTGGATATAAAAACCAATTCAGACAACATCACTTTGAACAAAGGTGAGATTGATGCTTTGAAGATCGTTACGGGTGAAAACAAGTTGGATATTCAAAGTAATTCTACAGCAATTTTAGCAAATACAGGAGATATCGTTTCTTTAAATAATGCGGTTTCTACGAACACAACTAGTATTCAAACTAATTCTGCAAATATTGCACTCAAAGAAAATAGTGCAAACAAGTCAACAGACATCACTTTGTCAGATCCAACAGATACATTGTTTCCTACTGAAAAAGCTGTGAAGACTTATGTGGATGGAAAGGTAATTGATTTAACAACAAACGTTAGTGGAGTTTTGCCTATAGTGAATGGAGGAACTGGTTCAGATACTAAAAACTTTGTAGACTTGACAACTAATCAATCAATAGGAGGAAGTAAAAATTTCCTTTCTGATGTAGTCATTAATGGAGTTCTTGTAGGTAGGGGGAACCATAATGAAAACTCTAACACTGCCCTGGGATTAGGGAGCTTAGAATCAAATGAAGGTTATGCCAATACTGGATTAGGAAGAGGAGCTTTAGCTGCAAATACACTGGGAAGTGGCAATACAGGTGTTGGATACATCCCACTCGTCAACAACACAACAGGTTCAGATAATGTGGCGCTTGGTAGCCAGGCGTTAATTTCTAACCAGACAGGTTCAGGAAACATTGGTATAGGAACAAATGCAAATGTTTCAGAAGGGAATCTTTCAAATACAATTGTAATCGGACACAACACCACAGTGACAGCTAGCAATACCATCAAGCTTGGAAATGAATTTATTGTCAATTTAATAACTTCAGGCAAGCTCACGACAGGAGCCATTACTCTGCCCAATACAGATGGCACCGAAGGTCAGGTACTTTCAACAAATGGCACTGGGAATGTGACTTGGGTGAATACCGCAACTGCCCCACCAATTAGAGAAGTTGCTGATGAATTTGTTGCTACGGCATCCCAGACGAGTTTTACTTTATCTCAGACACCATCTTCAAATAGTATAGTGAAAATGTATATCAATGGTGTTCGAATAAGCAATTCGGCATATACTGTCATTGGCACAAGCTTGACATATGATCCAGTAGCAAATGGATCATACTCACTAAGTACAGGAGATAGAATTCAAATGGACTTTTATTATTAAGAAAGATGAAGATAAAAATACTATTTCTCCTATTCTCGTTATTAGCTTTTAATTCTATCCGAGTCCATGCACAGTTAAGTGATTTACATTATTTGCCACCACTCAAACAAGCTACGAATCAAGTGGCAGTTATAAACCAAAATTTATATCTCTCTACTTCAGAAACTACGCCATTTGAAGTTCAGATATTTAGGGGGACGAATAGTACTCCTTATTCAACTGTAACCATATCAAATACAAACCCTGGAAAAGTTGCCCTTCCCAATGGAGACAATGATATTACATTGGTTTCAAATGAAAATACAGGTGTGGTTCTCAGCAATTCAGGTTTACGATTACAGTCAGTTGGTGGTCAGAAATTTTATGCAAATTATAGGGGAAAAAATACTGCCCAAGGAACTTCGCTTACCTCAAAGGGAAGACAAGCGTTAGGGACTTCTTTTAAATGGGGTGGATTACCTCTTGGGGCTTCTACAAATACTGGCGTAAACGCCACATTGGGCATAATGGCAACTGAAGATGGTACTGTGGTAAACGTTTTTGGTTATGATACCAATATTGCATTTAGATTGCAGCTTGATGGTTTTGGTATGACAGACAATACCAAACAAATCACATTGAATGCTGGGCAATCTTTTGTTTTTGAAGTTAAAGAAAATGCAACACCTGCCCATAGAGATGGATGGTTGGGAGCTAGCATAACTTCCAATAAAAAAATAGCGATCAGCAATGGGTCATTATTGTTGAGGGGAATAGATGACGTTGCTGTTGGGGGTTGGGACGCAGGTATTGATCAACCTTCTCCTGAGAATATCATAGGCAAGGAATATGTTTTTGTAAGGGGAAGGGGACAAGATATCCAAGAGTATCCCTTGATTATAGCTACGCAAAATGGTACAGAGATTTACGTAAACGGATCAACTACTCCATATAAGACTCTGAATGCCGGTGATTATACAAAAATACCTGCTTCCTTTTACTCAGTGAATATAGCTGGTGGAAATATGTTTGTGACATCCAATAAGGATATCTATGCATATCAAGTTCTTTCAGGCGATACACAAATAGCAACTGGCGGGCTTAATTTTATCTCACCGGTCAATTGTTTGATGTTCACGACCATAGATAATATTCCCCTTATCAATGATTTGGCAGGACTGACAATTAACGGCGGAATTACTATTATTGCCTCAACTGCAATACCAGATAATGACATAGTTATTTCCTATGAGAATATTGTCGAAACTGCAGCAGATTATACAGTAAGAAATGTCCCTGGTACTGACCAATGGAAAACAATCTATGCTGAAGGACTTTCTGGAAATGTAAAAGTTGCAGCGACTGGACCTATTGCTGTAGGGTATGTCGGTGTGTCAGGATTAATTGGGGTAGCGGGATACTACTCAGGTTTGGATAATGTCCCAAATTTGGTTGTTCAATTTGTTGGTGATGGGTGCTTACCTGGAACGATCCTACAAGCTACAGAAGGATTTACAAGTTATGCATGGTTCAGTGAAGGGGTTTTGATTCCCGGTGAGACATCTAATACTTTTTCTCCCCTAAGGCCAGGTAGCTATAGCGTGGAAGTGAGTATGGGACCATGTATTTATGAATCTGCGCCACAAATTGTTGTCAATTGTAATCCTGAGATTGTTTTGAGCAATGTAGCAGACATCGCTTCTGGAAAACCAGGTGATATCATCAATTTTACAATCAAAGCAAAATACATCGGAGAAGGGTTATTGGAAAATCTTGTAGTCAATAATTTGATTCCAAATGGATTGACACTCATCAGTGCAACACCTACTTTTGGTACATGGTCTGGAAGCGGTCAGAATTATAATTGGAATATTGGTACAATGTATAATGGTGAAGAGCATATATTGATTGTCTCTACTTCAGTAGACAATATCAGTTCTAGTTCACAGGTGACTTATACAGTAAGCAATACCCAAACCCAAATTGACGGAAATACCTTGCCTGATGATCCTACAGAAACAGTCTTGTTATACAAAGATCCTTTGCCTGAGATTAGAAGTTTTGGAGATGTCAACAGACTGTTTTTTGATGGTACTTTTGAGTTGAAAAACCCAATTTCAAGCAGTGAAGGGAATTTCACTTTTAGCATTGACAATCCGAATGTTGCCACCATTTCCGGGAATTTGGTGACAATTACAGGTATTGGAACAGCAACTATCACTGCTACACAAAACGCTGCAGGCGGATTTGACCAAGGGTTTATTACAGCGAAATTAAGGGTAAGTGCGACAGATGCTCTTTTGACAAATTTTGGAGAAAAGACTGCCTCCAAAATCAACTATATCAACCGAAATGGACAAATGAACGACCTGAAAGGGATGGGGGCTTCTGGGAAATCGATAGCTACAAGATCACCTTTGTCTATTGATACTGAAATGATACTTTGGTTGGAATCCGAAGCTCAAAGCAGCTATAATAGGCTGGATAATACCTGGTACGATTTGAGTGGGAATTTTTTCAATGGACAATTGAAAAATAATTTCAATTACGATTTTAACAAGTCCAACAGTTTCGTTTTTAACGGAAACAACAATTTTGTGGAATTCAGAAATGGATTTGTAGAAACGGATTTGTTGACGCTCGAAACTTGGGTTTACCCAACTGCTCTTGGAACAGGTATCCAATCGTCTCTTTTAAATCATGACGATTGGAGTGTGCCGGGATTGGTTCATTTTCAATTTGTGGGAAATGAACTCAATATGGGAATATTCGGGGCTACAAATGTGTCTTCTAATTATTCATTTACTCCTAATCAGTGGTACCATATAGCTGTAGTTTATTCTAAAACAGCTCAGTCCGCAAAGTTTTATGTAAATGGAGTGATGACCAATGAAGCGTCGACGGGAATGGGTTCCCCGACAATTGTTGAAAGACCATTTAACATTGGTTCCTGGAATGGTTCCAGCAGATTCTTCAAAGGGAATATGGGTATGTTCAAAATCTACAAAAGAACATTGTCTTTGGCTGAGATAGTTGGAAACTATAATAAGGATAAAGACCGCTATAATTAGAAAGGGAATTTACTAACAAATCTTAGCTCTGGTGATTTAACCAGCTCTAATTTAAATTGATGGTTTAAGTCAACTAGTGTTAATTAAAAAGTTTTACCAGAAAGAATAAATAATTTCAAGTCTGGAAAATTGAATGTTATGAATAAAATATGAAAAATTTCATCAAACTATTTTTGGGAATTTCCACTTCCTTCTTCATCACTGGAGACCTTTTTTCGCAAAGTCTAACTTTGGTTAGGGATGCGAAGCTTAGTTTGAACCAGGAAGATGTTGTTTTGTCGGCACCTTCTGTAAAGCTTTTGGACAGGAGTCAAATCATTGAAGCTGAAAAGGTGAAATTGAGGAAAGATAGTTACATACAATTGTTGAGTCCAGATGCTTTGTTGAAGACAAGAGTCTTAAAAAATGGTGAAAAGGCATTTATTCAAGTTGGTATTGGAAGTAAAGCAGATATAGTAATAGTGAACCGTTCTACATCGGGTGCCTTTTCGATCGGAATGGAGACCTTGAGTGAAGCAGAGTCTTTGCCATTTTTCTGGAAGGTATCTTCCCTAAATGACGGTGGAGCTGATGGAATAGTTGATTTGCAGTTTTCTTGGAATAAAAATTCAGAGCCTTTGGACTTTCATTTGAAATCCTTGATGAGCAGGGAAGGAGTAGATTGGTTGATGGAATATGATCAAGAAATCCAAGACACAACAGTCTATCTCAAAAGCTTTTCATTCAAAGAATCCACACCCATTGCTTTCACAATCTCTACCAATAGATTGGATTCCGATGAAGATGGTGTGCCTGACATCATAGAAATAAGGGAAGGGACTGACCCTAAAGATCCCAATGATTATTTGGATACAGATGGAGATAAGGTTCCCGATTACATTGAGAATATTCAAAATACAAATCCGCTGGATCCCATCAGTTATTTGGATTCCAATCAGGATGGAGTTTCTGATTATGTTCGGGATAGGTCGCCAATCATGTTCATTAATCTTTCCAATGTTCAGATTCCTTGGGGGTTCTCCGGTATTGATACCGTTCTGCCGGATTCATTGATAGCAGTGTTGGGTTCAGGAAAAATAATTAACATGAATATCATTTGGGATAAATCCAACTTGGATATTTTCAAAAGGGGTGTTTATGATGTTTCGGGCAACTTTGAATTGTCACCAGGTCTTTTTGATGCTTATCAAATACCATCAAATATACAGGTGGAAGTGTTGCCAAAACCTGCACCCGAAGATATACACTTATCTAATAATGTCTTTGATGCTGAAAAATCGGGCAATGAAGTAGTTATAGGAAGCTTCACTGTACTTGATCCATTTGATGATCAGCATAATACTCAACTTTCAGGTTTGGCTTTTGATAATGTCTATTTTGAAATTAGGGATGGGGTTTTGTTCTGGAGTCCAGAGGATAGGGCAGATGGAGATACTAGATTCAGAATTTTGGTAAGCGTGCAAGACCGAGATGGGAATATCCTTGAAAAGGAGTTTACTATCATAAGAAATAGGATGTCCGTAAGTGACATTGAGATTGTCAATACATTTACTCCAAATGGAGATGGAATGAATGACACTTGGGGGGTTCGTGAATTAAGGTTCTACACAGGGGTAACGCTACAAGTTTTTGAAAGAAGTGGGGAACGTGTTTTCTATACCCAAAATCCAGATGTTAGATGGGACGGGACTTTCAATAATATTGAGTTGCCTGTAGGTACTTATTATTGGACTGTAAAAGTAGGGGAAACAGGAGAGATAAGAAGGGGGATACTGAATCTATTGAGGAAATAGGAGCAAGAATCAAGGGGAAGGGAAGAGTATTGCAATGCTGTTTTTTCCTTCTCTTTTATGCTTCGGAATTAAATATAAGGACAGCTCAATTAATAGGGAAAAAACCATGAAAAAAATATATATACTTTGCTTTTGCCTTTTGTTTGTCTTTGAGCTTTACGGACAATCTAGGAAATACGTTTCACAGTTTAGCCATTTGCAGAGCTATTTCAATCCTGGTTTGACTGGCTATGAAGGATCCAGTTTTAGGGGTTTTGTCAGAAATCAGTGGGCGGGGTTTGAAGGTGCGCCAAAAACATACTTTGCATCATTGGAAATCGATGTAGCGGATTTTTCAAAAAAATCAGACCCTGATAAAAATGCCTTGGGGATAAATATTCTCCATGATCAATATGGACCATTTGTTGAATCTGAATTGATAGCAAGTTATGCTTCAAGGATTCAGGTGAGTGAAAAAACTTTTTTGAGGTTAGGTCTAGGCGTGAATTTCAACTCAATCAGGTTGGACGGAAGCAATCTAAGTACAGAGCAAGCTTTAGATCCCTTGGTAGGGCAATATATCAATGGCTTTGCTGATATGCAGGTTTTGGATTTTAATATTGGAATGGCTATCACCAATGCCAATTGGTACATTTCCTATGCAGTTCACAATGTCAACCAAGGAGCGATCAGTTCTGGTGATATTTTTATGGATCGTAAACCAAGGGTAGGGGTTCTCCAAGCTGGTTACAGATCTGCTTTGAGTGAAAATTTGGCGGTGGCGACCAATTTTATGTATAGATCCCAAAGTGATTTACCGGAGAATATTGAGTTTAACTTCAAGGTATTGATGATGGATAGAATATGGTTGGGAGCAGGCCATAGGATTGATTATGCCAATAATTTTCAATTGGGAATCCTTTTCCCTATGATGCGAATTGGTTATGTATATGAGTTGCCAATGGTTAAATCATACCTTTTGCCAAATACCACACATGAGTTTTTGGCTGTAATTCCACTTTTTAGAAAAAACATCAGAGAAAATAAGTATGAAGTATTGATTTGGTAAAGTAAAATACTTGGAGTGAATTTTTCATGAAAATGAATGAATTAAAGGCAGTTAGCCTATATTTTCCTTCCAATTTCAAATGACACATTCAACATTATCAATCTTGGTAAGAGAGAATAGGTGGTTGTGTTTCTTACTGAATTAGAAAGGTTAAGAAATACCAGCTCGGATTTATTCAATAGATTGGTTCCATTAAGTTGCATGTAAATACCTCTGTTTTTCCAAGGAGTATAATTAACCTCAAAATCCAAAAAGTCAATCTTTCTTTCTTCCCATGAGATCTGTTCATATGATAATTTAAGCTTTAGATTATCCATGAAACTATAAGTTAAAGACCCCTGATGGTGGAAGTTGAAAATTGAAAAATTAGATTCTAAGCTCTCCGAGTTGATTCTAGAATCTTTCCTGCTACTTTCCCATCTGAAATTGACAGGTCCATCAAATGCACTTACAATAAATACACCTAAACCTTTTGAATTTATGGGTTCGTTTGGTAAAATGGTTCCGTTTACAGCCCTGTTGATTAGATTTTGTGATAAAAAGGTTTTGATTCCAATTCTGGACTTAATGGGAAAAACCATTTTGCTGGTTTCGAGATCTACTCTATTCTGCGAATTGGATAGGGGTGAAGCAAAACTTGAAAGGTTGAAAAGAAGATCCCCATCATTTTGAAAATCAACAATAAATGGACTTTTTTGTAGGAAATGGTTTCCTGTCAACACAATTTGCCAATAACTTGTTCTATCAAAAAAGTTATACCGCCAGTTGATCCCAATCTGTTCTATTATATTTATTCCTTCTGCAAAATTTACTGTGGAGTTTGCCCCAGTAAATACCCTGCCATTGTAAACTTGTAATGGGGATGATAGTTGGTTTTGTCGGTAATGATCTACGAAGATCTTATGTTTGGATTTGAGATTTTGGTTAAACCCTATCCGGTAGTTTGTCAGCCAACCTCTTGTGTTTTTCCTTTCTTGGTTCAGATATCCAATTCTGTTGATAAATCCCTGACTTTCCAAGTTCAGTCTAATGGTAGAACTTCTTGATAAAGAAATATGATCGGACAAAGAGAAAATAACAGTACTGTTTTCAAAAGTTTGATCGTTCAAAAAATCCACTTCTTCGATATTGTCAGGCAAAGTTTGTTCCTGAGTCCCTAGATCTGATTTGATATTGCTGTTTAAATACCCATAGTGGAGAAGAAAGGAGTATTGATGTTTTCTGAGTTTTCCTGCTAACTTCCAACTGCTGCCCAAGGAAGTAGCAGAGTTGTTGAAAGATTGTATCAATCCAAAATTTTGATTAGGATCTGATGTGTTGAAAGATCCCGAAATGATGTCAAGACTTTGATCCGATATAATTCGCGATATAAAAAGCTCAGACTGAAGGGCAGTTTGATGATTTAGTTTTCTGAGATATGCTATCCTAACAGAACCCGATTTTTTTTCTGAATTCAAATTTTGTAAAACATCAGACTGATTTTCAACTGTCTGTAATGTGCTTTTTAGAAGGGATTCTTCTGAAATGTTGTCAACCCTAAATGTCAGGGAAAGCTGAGACAAACTATCCGGCTCCAATTCATGGGTAGATCTTAGTTGGAAATTTTGAATCCCAGAGTTTCCACTTCCAGTTTCCCGAATATCGAAAGTATTGTTTTCAAGAAAAAATCTACTGAGGTTATCTAATGTATTATTGACACGGTTATTCTGGAAAAGAGCATAGGTGTTGGATTTATAATTAATTCCATTGGAGTTATTAAGTTGTAAGGCTTGAAGAAAATCATTGTTAATGTTATACCTGTTTTTGGGAAGGTTTGGGATGAAAGGTATGAAGGGGCTAATCGGTAGGTCAGCTTGAAGAAAGTAAGAGTTTTTCAACATGCTTTCTTCGGATTCTCGCATAAAAAAATCCTCGGTACCAGCTATATTTTCTTGACCAGTATTGTTAATGTTTCCTATATATCCAGCCTTTAGCTTATCCAATAAAGAAAAGAGGACTGTCTTTCCTTCATAGTTTTCAGGCAATCCTACCCCTAGTGAACCTGTACCGAACAAGGATGCTTTCAATCCTTTTTGGAATCTTAAGTTCAGCACAGTTTTATCAGAATTTTCAATTCCTTTGAGCAGTTTTTGGTAGTTGAAATTTTCTATGGCTTCTACACTTTCAAGTAATCCCGGTGGAATATTTCTTGATAAAACCCTGTAGTTTTTCGAAAAAAAATCATCTCCCTCAACCAAAATTTTATCTATAGCTCTACCATTAAAAAAGAGGGTCCCATTGTCACTCACAGTCATGCCCGGAATCTTTTTGAGGAGCTCTTCCAAATTCCTTTCAAATCCATCGCTAAAAGATGCTACATCAAAGGCAGTGGTATCACTTTTGATTCTAATCGGTTCTTGGTATTCGACAGTATATTGATTCAATTCAATTTCCTTTGATTGAATTGTAAAAGTGGACATGCTTAAATCTCCCTTATTGTAAAAAGCATCATGGTATCCCAACCTTGAAATCTTTAGTAGATAAGGTAGGGGAGCTTCACTTCCAATTTTGAAGCTCCCATTTAGATCTGTCTGGGAAAAATCGATTATGGTTGAATCTTGGGGATTTAAAAGCATGACCGAGACAAAAGGTACCGCTTTGGCTTCTTCATCCAGTACAGTCCCTTTTATTTCATTGTTTCTTTGTCCAAAGGTCAGAGAAGTAGGTAAAATAGTAATTGAAACTAAACAAAATAGATTTAGAAGACTGATTACTGATAATTTCACTTCTTGATGGCTTGTGTGGATAAATCGATTTGTGGATAGAATTTCACTTCAACCTTTCCATCATTTTCGAGTGCAACGGATTTCATGTATGAAATGTATTTTTCTTTCTTTGTTGCATTTTCTTGTACAAACTCTGACCTGCTGAGAAGTTTGCCAGAAAAAACATTATCCACTTCAATAGAAGGGTTGAATTCATGAGGGATTTCCACTTCAGCTAAATGATAAATAAAGTCCAAGGTTGAATCAAAAGCTTCAAGTATTAATCCAGGAAGTCCATTTAACCGCCAGGGACCAAATGGTACCTGAAGTTCTGGTGTAAACCAAGCCTCCCATTCCCTACCAAGAACATTGGCAGTGGCTTTTATACAATTAAATTTTCCGATTTTTTTCTTTTCATTAGTGATTCTCCAGTCTATAGGCAGAATTTCCTCTTGGATGTTTGCAAAGGTTGATTTATTCCAAAATGATTCCCGTGAAAATTGTTCTCCCGATAGAAAGTTTAAATATAAAACCGCTCCATAAGGGTCTAAATTGTTTCTGGGAACTTCTATTCGTTCAGTTCCATTTGGACCTGAGATGTATTGCACATTTACTTTATTCTGCTCCTGGATATATAAAGACTTTGATTCTGTGAAAAATAATGTAGCCTTCTCAATTTCATACTCATTTGGATAGCCATTTTCATTGGCAGGAGAAGCGATAGCCAGTTTTCCTGAATATGCTCGATAGGTAATTTTCCCTTGCTGGGCTTTAAGCTGTGATGGAAAAAAACCAAATAGAATAATAAATTGTAATAATAGAATATAAGGTTTCATATGTGTTAGGTTTAGTATATAAAAGAGGTGCAGAATTTTTTTTCTGCACCAAAACACCTATCCGTAATTAGTAATCAAACTTATTCTGGGGCTAGAGAAGCATCACAGCCAGCTCCGGCTATTTTACCAGCTGTTGCGCAATTCGAAGCTGTACCTGTTGCGCTACTTCCATTGCCACAATCTATTGTGACGGAACACTCGAAAACCGCTTCCTCCTCATTCTCCATAAAATTAAAAATGGACAATTCATTGATTTCATTCTGTGAAATTGTCATTTCTACATTTTCATTCCTATCTGATTTTTCTTCATTGATGTAGGAATTTGCTAAAACTGGTGCACTTAATAAAAGCACCATGACGATTGCATTGATAATTTTTTTCATGATTTTTGGTTTTTAGTTATTAAAATGAATTGAATAGGTGTCTCTAATTGCTTGATCAAAAATATTTTATTGAAAACCGAAAAAGAGTTATCTAGTGTTAACCAGTGTTAAATTTTTCCTTGTTATCTTTTCTACACATATATTAGCAAATAATGCAGTCGGTGAATTTTAAAAAAATATGGATCATGGTATGGATTGTTGCAGCTTTTGCAATAGCTGTACAGCTAGCCCGTATTTGGGTAACATATTCTACCTTGCAACAGCAATTTCATAGAGACATAAAAACAGCTTTGGACAAGGCTGTTGAGAGGTATTATTTTGAAATTGGGACTAGGACAGTCTCTATTGAAACTGACTCTTTTGAAGAACTAAGCATACTTGACTCAGAAAAAACCATAAATAAAGAACCGCTTGACTCAAATAAATTGGAATCAGGTGAAACCAATGATGCAATAAATTCCCCCAGGAAGAAACAGATGCTTGTAGCTATATCAAAAGATACAGTTGAACTAAAAGAACTGAAGAACATGCTTCAAACAGAAATTGACTTTTTTGAATTAAAGTCAGAAGTGGGTTTGGTTCATTATTTTAAGGGGAAAAAAAATAGTGAATTTAGAACAAGCTCAGATTTTAGACCAAAATATAAGATATTCTCTAATACAAGAGCACTACCTCTTAACCACCAGATCGAACTAAATTATAAGCCAAATTTTTCTTATACTTTGATTCAGGGAGGGGTTGAAGTTTTGGTTTCATTCATTTTTCTATTCCTGATCATTTTTGCACTTTGGAAACTGTACAGTATTGTGAAAAGGCAAAGAGATTTGGTGACATTGAAAAATGATTTTGTCAATAACATTAGCCATGAATTTAAAACACCCATTTCGGCAGCAAAAGTGGCCATAGAGGCAGCTCAAAGATTCAACCCCCAAAATGACATTGAAAAAAACAGGAAGTATTTAGGGGTTGCCGGCAACTACCTAGATCAGGTATCGGATATGATCGACCGATTATTGGAATCCGCAAGTTTTGAATCTGAAAGTGATGTCTTTATTAAAAGGAAGATAGATTTAGTAAAGTTATTAATGGAGATTGTAGAGGAGTTCCAACTTAGCCAAGCATCAAAAAAAATTGAATTCCTTAGTGATGAATCTTTTCTGAATGCCCGAGCCGATATATTCTATCTAAAAAGGGCAATTGTAAATATTGTGGATAATTCTGTGAAGTATGGAGGGGAGGAAATAAAAATTAAATTGGAAACCACCAAGAATGAAGCCATTCTAATGGTTTCTGACAATGGGACAAGTCTTTCAAAGGAAGAGATCCCAAGAGTATTCGAGCAGTTCTACAGAGTGCCAGGGGAGAACCTGCGGTTAATCAAAGGTCATGGAATAGGTCTGTATTTTTCTAAAAAGGTGATTGAAGCCCATTCTGGAACAATTGAGCTGAACCTGAAAAACGGATGGACAAATTTTATCATTAAACTACCACTTGCTATATGAAAGGGAAAGTTTTGTTGGCGGAAGACGAAATTTCTTTGGGTGAAATTATCAAAGAAAGCCTTGAAAGCAGGGGGTTTGAATTATTTCATGCCAGTTGCGGAAAAACGGCTATTGAAGCTTTCAAATCTTTTTCGCCTGATATTGTTATTTTGGATATTATGATGCCAAATAAAGACGGTTTTGAAGTTTCAAGGGAAATCAGGTTATTGGACCAGAATATCCCCATTGTTTTTCTGACCGCAAAAAACAGGACCCAAGATGTGATTGAGGGATTTGAAAATGGAGCAAACGATTTTATCAAAAAGCCTTTTAGTATGGAGGAACTGATTGTGAGGATCAATTCGCATTTGCGCATTTCCAAAATTAATTTTGAAATGGAATGGATATCAATAGGGAAGTTTAAATTTAATTTTGGGAGTCAAGTTCTGGTGATTAATGAAAAGGAAACTGTTTTGACTTATAAGGAGTCTATACTTTTGAGTGAATTGATAAAAAAGAGAAACCAAGTATTGGACAGGTCGTATATTCTCAATTTGATTTGGGGTTCCGATGATTTTTTTACAGCCAGAAGTATGGATGTATTTATTACCAAAATCAGAAAATATCTTAAGGAAGATAGCTCTATAAAAATAATCAATGTAAGAGGTGTTGGTTATAAATTAGTTGTTTGAAACACTGATAAATGTCTTAAAATCTAAATAATAAAGCTTATCTAGATTCACATTATAAATACAACGCCTAATTTTTCTATCCGAAATATTGTAGAAGCAGAAGTGCCAATTGCTTTGGTAAATGACTTAGGTTCTAAAAGCAATGCTTCTCCCATCTTCCTTATGCTTTGTCCTGCTGAAATGCCTACATTTTTTTTGTCTATATTCATCCGCCAAATTAAGATGGCTTCTTAAATTGTTTGTGTTAAAATATTAACTAAAAAGAATTACGAGTTTATCACATGGACTGGTTTTTAAATTTTGGCAGAAACCTGTAGCATCATTGTAGGATGCGTTTGTTTTGATAAATTAATATGATTATCCGCAATGGCACCAGTAGTTAAATTATACATATGTAATCATGCGGATAATTGTCAACTACGCCACGCCTGTCCGCCGTGGTGGAGCGCACGAGTGTCGACGGTTGACAGTCAACTTGCCCTGGAAACAATATGGATACATTATTTTAAATGGCTACTGGTAAGAAAGCGGATATACAAATAAATTAAATACTAGTTGCTCTTTTGTTTGAATTATAACATCAAAAACTGTTTTCTTGGGTTTTCGCATATGTACATGTATAGAAAGGGATAATACAGGTTGCTTTCCTAGAAATTGGACTTAGCTTCGCGGATGTTGATTTGGTCTGCCTATAGAATTGACATTAATATGGTCGATAAGTGTTTATTTGTCAAGTACATTTGTATTTCAAGCAAAGGACATTAGGAAGACAATATTTGCACAGGCAGAAGTATTAATCAGGTATGGATGTATATGCTTGCTCCGATTGTTGATGCAATGGTCGCTGGTCTTATTTATGGGTTTATTTTCGAGAAGGTTAATTAAAAAAGGTGTGGCCAAGTTTTTTTAGGTAGGTAGTAAACTAAAGTTGATACATGAATTTAAGTAACGTCAAATGGGGAAGAATCCATTAAATAGAATTGTATTTCCTGTGGTGGATTTCTTTGTTATAGAAAAGAATCAAACTGTAGTCAATAGAATTAAAAAAGCCCTTTCAAGCAAACAGTATAGATGCATAGGGGTGGCTGTTGTGGGGAAATACAGTAAAAATATATTGATGGAAATACCTTTCCCACCAGATGTTTTTCTCGTTGGGAATGTTGAAAACCCAATGGAGGTTGTTTTCGCAGTGAAACTGAATTTTCCTAATGTTATGATTTTAAGAGTATATGATAAAACTCATCTCCAAAATGATGACTCTCTAGTTTATGTAGGAACATATATAAATGGTTTTATAGTTTTATAAACCAATCGTGTGCATCAAGGCAAAAAGCAAAAGATGTCCTATCCACAAATTCTCTCCTATACATGAAAAGCCCCGTTTAAGAGGTTTTTTTCGAAGAACCATTTTCAGGGAATAGATCGCTTTCAACTTTTTATTGCCTGGATGATCAGTTTGATGGGGAAAACAGGTAAGGATAAAGCCCTTACTTGCCATTAGATGGTAAAATAAACCTCAAATCTTTTATGCTTAGTTTAGGAACTAACCTAATTTCTTTTCTTATCAGGTAAATTTTAAATATGAAAACCTAAGATTTGAAATGATTTCATAAATTGGTATTTGTCGTTGAAAGATGATTCATAAACTGAATCCAATAAAGTGGGCTTCATCTTATGCAGGTCTTTGAGGAAAGGGTAGGGATGTGGTTCTGTTCTTTGCCAGGTATTCTGGACTGCCTATTTCCATATCCGTGAATTTGATATATATTCTTCGTAAGCTATAGTATGTCCAATGTGCTACTTTGTCAATTGCCGACCAGAAGAAAATCAGTTCAGTGTCATCAAGTATTTGTTAAAAAAAACATTCGTCATACGTTGAACTTGTTCCTAAGAACTACAAAATTGAAATCAAAATTTATACAGACGGACTTGCTAGGACTTATACATTTCTTTAACTTAGCTTATCTTTGGTAACGAAGACCTAATTCCTGAACAATATTTACTTTATACAGCTAAAATACATTT
>NZ_JBHUHR010000028.1:0-20665 GCF_042682445.1 Belliella marina | reverse complement strand
TCACCAAAACCGAAGTCCCGGATCCCGTTCGACTTGCATGTATTAGGCCTGCCGCTAGCGTTCATCCTGAGCCAGGATCAAACTCTCCATTGTAAAGTTTTTTTGTGAGACCTTCACGTCTCTTTGTTCCTGACACATCGGATATTTTATATTCAATTCCTATTTTGTATATCCTAAAATATACCTTTTGTCGTTTCGTCTTACAGTACTTCAATGAACTTTTTCTCTTTAAAGAGATATGTTTCAGGATCCTTTTCCCTGAAAGCGAGTGCAAATATCGGGAGATATTTTTAACTTCCAAAACAGAAAGCAAAAATATTTTAAAATATTTTTTGACTCTTAATTTTCATTCTTATTTCAATCTTGGGATCAATCAACTTTTTGATGTGTTCCTCTCAAATGGGACTGCAAACATAGAGCTCTTTTGTAAATTTACCAAATCAGAGCTTCAAAAAAAATCATGAAATTCAGTAAACATCTGTGGTAAAGGAAAATAATTTATTTTGGGGATTTATAGAGTGGCACTGTACTGCATGGTTCTCCATACATAATGGATTTTGCGTAGCCCTGAATCAATGCAGCTACCCTCCCATAAGCAAACATTGGTATTGGGAATTTACTGCACCCCTTAATAACAACTGGCCGATCTTGGTAGTCCAAAGGATTGATTTTGGATAGAGATTGCTCAAAAAGATACTGTTCCAAAACTTCCAAATCCCCGATAACATATTCCCCCTCGATTTTCGAAAGGTATGTACCTACCAATATAAAAGCCCATATTGGCACGATAGCATCTACAGAACATTGTATGGACACTAGCTTGCCTTTATATTGATCCCAGTCAAGCTCTTTCAATGCAAGTCTAAAATCTTTCTCTTTCAAGACCAATCCTTGAAACAAAAATCCCTTTATATCGAAAACAACTCTTTCTTCTCTTCTATAATAAGATTCGAGATCAATGGTAATGATCGGACTATTTGCTACACGGTTTATAATTTCACTCATACTAAAAACGGGTTTTTCTTTGACTGTAAAACCCTAAACTCTTTCAAGTAGTTCGGCTCGAAGTAAGCCAGGTCTTCAAATTCCCCTTTGAGGAACTTTTGATACGCCAACTCCCCTAGAGACCTGCTTGTATTACAAAATGGCAAAAAACGGGAGTTTTGATGGTCTAAAACTTCCGTTGCTTTGGCTAAGCCATCACCAAGAAAATAAACTTCACCTTCATTTAGGTAGGCAAGATAAGGATTGAGATCCAAAACCGTTGGCTCAGGCGCCTTTATGGCATTCCCTTGGCTGTCAAAAACACCCGCATATACTTCCATCCTTCTGGCGTCTATCATGGGAATCACAAAATCACCCTCCCTACACAAATGAATGGCTTGTGCAGCCAGACCGTGTAATGTCCCAATACCAACCAAAGGGATATCCAAGGCATAAGCAAACCCTTTCGCTACCGAAACCCCAATCCTGAGCCCAGTATAAGAACCTGGCCCGGAAGAAACGGCAACAGCAGCTAGGTCTTTACGCACTAAGCCTAATTGACCGAACAAATCCGAAATCAAGCCCAGCAACTTTTGGGAATGGACATTTTCCAGATAAAGCTCCGTTACCCCCAATAACATCCCATCTCGATGGATCGATACAGAGCATACTTGTGTTGCGGTCTCTATTGACAGTATCAAAGCCATACCCCTCTTATTTTTTCTTAGTTGACGATGAAAGAATGTTTGAAACCTTGTTTGGCTCAGACAGAACTTTCACAGCCTCTTTTATATCTACGTCATTTTTCAAAGAAGCTTCTATCACTCCCTCTTGGTAATAATACCTAGAAATCAACTCATCGGATAAAGCTTCTTTGATTTCAGACTTAAATGTAACCAGATCCTGCTCCTTACTATGGGTGACTTTTTTCTTTAAAGCCTCAATTTGATTTTTGATATCATCAAAATACTTTTCCTTCTCAGCATACTTCTCCAGATCCTCTATTGATTTTTCTACATAAGTAGTGTAATCATATTCCTTACCCTCAAGCCATGCTACGAAATCATCATATACTTCATCTGACACTTCAAACTCCCTGGGTGAAGGTATTTCACTATTCTCCAAAAAGAATTTATTGCCATAGTCAAAAACATGGCTTCTTGCCACCAAAGAGTATGTGATCGGGGCATAGGATGTGTCCTCTGTTGCTGAATCTGGCTCAATGCCAGCTCCATCCAATACAACCCTGCCATTCTTTGTCTTAAATTCATTCCTCAAGGAATCTGGAACAGAAGCGACAATTTTCGCCCCGTCTTTCTTGCTGTAGTCTATAGCCTGAATACACCTTCCACTTGGAATATAGTATTTGGCCGTAGTGACTTTTACCTGGGAATTGTAGGAGAGTGGGATTGAAGTCTGGACAAGGCCCTTTCCAAATGTTTTTCTTCCTACGAGTACCGCCCTATCATAATCTTGCAATGCACCCGCAACAATCTCTGAAGCGGAAGCACTCCTCTCATTGATCAAAACCACAAGTGGAATATCCTTGTCCAAAGGGGATTTTGTCGTCTTGTAAACTGTATTTACACTTTCCAACTTCCCTATTGTGCGCACCACCTCTTTTCCTTTAGGGATAAAAAGATTGACAATCTCAACTGCTTCTTTCAAGATCCCTCCTGGATTGTCCCGAACGTCTAAGACCAATCTTGAGATACCTTGGGACTTCAGATCCACCAAAGCCTTCCTGACATCAGAGGCCGCATTGGTCGTGAAGTCTGACAGCTTTATATATCCTGTCTGGTCGTTGATTTTGCCATAATATGGCACATTGCTGATCACTATCTTTTTCCTTACCAATTCAACTGTGATCGTATCCTCCCCTCTTTTGACCTGTACCTCGATAGAAGTATTGGCAGGTCCCTTCAATAATGCGGAAATGTCAGCAGTTTCTTTCTCCCGAACATCAACAGTGTCCACTTTCAAAAATTCGTCACCAATCCTCAAACCTGCGACTTGTGCCGGAAAACCTTTATATGGCATCAGCACCATATTCTTTCCGGTTCTATTTCCTATCAATGCCCCAACCCCGGCATACTCACCAGTAGTCAACAGTCTGAAATCATCTGCGTTTTCCTCAGGAATATATTCGGTATAGGGATCCAGCTCCTCAAGCATGGCATTGATCCCTATTGTCACCAATTCTTCTGCATCAATTTCATCTACATAGTATGAATCCAATTCACGTACAAGTGAAGCAAAAATATCCAGATTCTTGGCAATGGTAAACAGTTTGTCGTTTTTCAATGTAAAAGACAAAAGAACCCCTCCCATCAATATGGTAAGGACTAGCCCAAGAAAGGCCTTGGTTTTGAATTTGTTGATCATATTTGGTTAGCTTTCACTGGTAGGTTGTCCAGTTTTTTTAGTATTTTTTGAATAATCGGCTCCACGCTTTTGAACGTAGAAATGTCAGAAGAAACATATATAAAGGCAATGTTTTTTTTGGATTTATTTTTCTCCGTCAACAAATGTTTGTTTAGCCTATATGCTTCCTTGATTCTCCTTTTGACATGGTTTCTGTCTACGGCTTTTTTGATCTTCCTCTTTGAAACAGAAAAAAGTACCTGATTAGTTTCAATTGCCTCTGGAGGGCAATCCAAATACAAAACTTTGAAGGGGTATAAAAAAAAAGAGGAACCTTTATCAAAAAGTTCCTTTATTGACTTTTTAGAATGTAATCTTTCATTCTTGGAAAGTGTAAAATTCATCGCATTTCTATTTACGTACTCAACATACGAAATCAATGCTGAGAATTATTTCTTAAGTGTTTTTTCAGAAGAAACAGTAAGCTTGTGTCTACCTTTTGCTCTTCTTGATCTTATAACTCTTCTACCGTTTGCAGTAGACATTCTCTCTCTGAAACCGTGCTTGTTTCTTCTTTTTCTACGAGAAGGCTGAAATGTTCTTTTCATGACGCTATGATTTAATATTTTTTATGCTTTTCTAAAACTTCCTCTTGAGGTTCACCCTAAAAAGGACTGCAAAGATAGATAGGTTTTTTTTATTTACAAATCAGTAGATTACTTTTGTTTGAATCATCTTCACAAAGATACATGTATTACTCAATTTCCAGAGACTCAAAAACTTCACAATTTATCCAAATAACCTTCCACATAACCTGTGATGCAGGAGAAAAAATCAACCTACAGCTAGCATCTTGGAGACCTGGAAGGTATGAACTGGCCAATTACTCGCAAAAAATCCGTGGATTTGGGGTAAGTTACGATGGTAGGAAAGTAGCTTGGAAAAAGGGAAGCAAAGATTTGTGGTATTTTGAAGCTGTACAGGAAGGTGTCTACGAAATCAAATATGAATTTTACGCCAACCAAATGGATGCTGGTGGCAGCTGGTCGGATGAGAATCAGCTTTATCTCAATTTCAGCAATTTTATTTTTGAAGTCAAAGGGCGCGATACAGATCCGATAACCTTGGAAATCGATGTGCCGGATGACTATTTGGCAGCAAGCCCCTTATCGCTCATTTCAAAGCACAAATGGGAAGCTGATTCCTATCAACACGTCATGGACAGCCCATTTTTGGCCAGTAAAGAAATGTCTCATTATAATTACGTAGTCGAACAGACAACTTTCCACCTTTGGTTCAATGGAGAGATTCACTTTGATATTGGAAATTTAACAAATGTCTTCAAAGATTTCACGCAATTACAGATAGAGGCATTTGGGGATTTTCCAGCTAAAGATTATCATTTCATTTTTCAGCTACTCCCGTACAAACATTACCATGGAGTAGAGCATCAGTTTTCTACAGTCATTACCTTCGGTCCGGCAAAATCATTGGCAGAAGCAAGTCAAATGAAAGAATTGATTGGGGTGAGTTCACATGAATTATACCACTTTTGGAATGTCTGCAGAATCCGCCCAAAAGGAATCCTACCTTATGATCTATCCAAAGAAGTGTATTTGGATACAGGTCTTATACTAGAAGGGGTCACTACCTACATGGGAGACCTATTTTTGCTCCAATCTGGATTTTTCAGTCCTGAGGAATACTGTGAACAAGTACTTGACAAACTCCTCCAAAAGGAATTTGATAGTTTCGGTTGGCAAAACCAAAGCATCGTAGCTTCAAGTTTTGATCTTTGGCTAGACGGCTACAAAATTGGCATCCCTGACAAAAAAGTAAGTATTTACAACAGAGGGGCATTAATTTCGCTTTGTTTGGATCTGATTTTGATCAACAACGGATCTTCCTTAGCCGAAGTTATGAGAGAAATTTGGCTTCAGTTTGGGAAAACGGGCATTGGCTATGAATTGGCTGACTTCCAGAAATCCATCAGTAGCAAAACCAAAAATCAAGATTCAATTCATGATTTTTTCGGAAAATATGTTTTCGGAAATGAAAACCTATACCCGCAACTCAAGGA
This sequence comes from Belliella marina, assembly GCF_042682445.1. Classification (NCBI taxonomy): domain Bacteria; kingdom Pseudomonadati; phylum Bacteroidota; class Cytophagia; order Cytophagales; family Cyclobacteriaceae; genus Belliella; species Belliella marina. Next base: position 15,237 of record NZ_JBHUHR010000028.1, on the reverse strand, counting down.
GCTACTTGGTCAAGCTGGGATAGAAATAGAGGAAAAATTGGATGAAAATGATAAGCTGCTACATCAATTTGGAGTGAGAGTCCAAAGCGGGATCATCAAGCAAATCCACCCGGAAAGTGATGCCTACCAAAAATTAATGTTGGGAGATTTGATTTTAAGGATTGGGGAAAGTGATTTTAGCATGTCATTGTCAAATCCGGAAAATGGACTTCTACTATGGATCGAAAGATACGGGAGAAAAATAGACGTAAAACTCGAACCTCAGGAATTAGGTGTCTTCCCAAAGTTCACAACAACTATCAAAGAGATGAATGAATACACCAAAATTTGGATGGGCAAGGTTTAAGCCCGCAGTCTAATAACCTGAGTTCGAATATTCTCACTTTGTCAAAACAGTTTTAAATGGTGAGAACTACGAAAAGAAGGTGCGAACTTTTTTATGAAGTAATATTGGGATATTGCGGATTGAAAAAGTGAAGTAGATTGCCGTTTAAAACCAAATAGTCGGCTCAGTCAATAAAAACACCCATTTACTGCGTTAAATTTCTGAGCGATAGCTTAGGCTATCCCTCAAAAATTTGCCTTGTAACTGGATATTTTTATTGATTTTGACTTTGTGATAACAATCGAACTCAGGTTAATACTTGGAAAAGGTAAATAAAGTGGCTTCATTTACCTTTTTCCAAGTCTGGAATGCTTCATAAAGCAATATTTGGCGAGACAATCCCGAAATTGACTTTTGAGACACGCACCTTTTATCTAAATTTATTTGAAATCTTCCGCAGTCAACTCTCTGTTGAACTCAACCTCCACATACTTGCATTCAAGGGGAAATGGCAACATTGAACTTTGGATTACCATTGTTCTTGGGATCAAAACACCATTGATTTCCTGATAATCGGAATACTTAATATCCCCTGCGACATCTGAGCTTGTTTTAAGTTTCAAACCAGATTCCACACTGAAATATTCCATGGACTTCATGCCATTTGGAAATGTTACCACTACCGCATTCGCCTCTTCACCATCAATATCTTCAGTACCTCTCAATTCCAACTCGATTCCCAAAGCTTCATACCTGGTTTCAGGAATGGTATAGGCTTGAAGAGAAATCATCTCAATCATTTCATCAGGTACGGGTTGTTCCTGTCCCATTACGGTCATAGTACATTTTCCGTCAACCAAAACGGTTTTTTGCTGTACATTCCCCATTGCGGAAGTCTGTTGTTTGAGTCTGACATTTTCAGCATCAGAGATGGCCAAAATTTCGATTTTGGCTCCCTGGAAATCTGCTTCCGCAAGCAAATATGCATTTCTTATTTTATCCACATTTTCTTGCCCACCTATAGCTTTGATATAATTTGCTATGACTGTTTGGGCGTCATTTTCCAATTTAAACAACTCGAAATTCGGGTTGTTTTCAGTATGAAGGGGGAAAGACATGGCTCCTTGTGAAATACCTAGGACCAAAACCGGGATCAAAAGTGACTTGATTTTCATAAGATTGATTGTTTAGATAAAATGAAAGTATAAAAATGGCTAGACTGGGTTCCAGTCTAGCCAAATGGAGTTTTAATTAAATACGGAATCTTCAAAAGTAGTATTGAAAACGACATTGTTCACCACTGCATCCAACGGAACAGGGATCATAGGGGATTTGATAACCATTCTCATAGGATAATGCACCCCATCGAAAGACTTATACTCGGAAAAGAAAACCTCTCCTGTCTCCTCACTCTCTGATTTCACTTTCAGACCTGTGCCCACACTATAGTAATTGATCGTAGTAGAACCTATTGGATTGGAGATAACCACCTTATATGCATCCTCACCTTCCACATCTTTGATACCATCCACTTCCAAAGTATATCCCAAAGACTCAAAATGCAATTCAGGGAATATGAACATGCCCATTTTGGCTGCCTCAAACTGTTCGTCAGTAAGTGCTTGGGACATTCCATTGGCTTTGACTTCACCTTTGCCATCTTTCAGCAAGGTGTTTGACATGACATTGCCTCCCATACTTACTTTATTGGAAAAGGATTGGCTTTGTTCATCATAGTAATAATCGAATCCCAGTTTCATTCCTTGGACTTCTGCGGAGGCTTCCACTAAAGAAGTTTTTATTGATTTCACCTTCGCTTCACCACCAATCGCTTCGATATAATTCTCTATTACACCTTTTGCGGTGACATTTGCATCCATTGCTACCTGACGCTCAGGGTCACCAAGGGGAGTGAACAATTTCACATCTCCAAATGCCATCAATCCATCTTTGATTTGCGCCCCATTTCCAACGATGGTTATATACATGTTCTCAGGCTTCAAAAACTTCTTGGCAACGGCATTCACATCTTCTACTGTGAGTGCATTCAACCGTTGTAGGTAGGTTGTGTAAAAGTCCTTAGACAGACCATAACGCTCTGTGTTGATTGCAAAATTCGCAACAGTACTTGGGCTTTCCAGCGACCTCCCAAAAGACCCGCTCAAATTAGCTTTGGCAGCATCAAGTTCAGCCTGGGTGATCCCATTGTCTTTCATGTTTTTTATTTCATAAATAATCTCATGAACAGCAGAATCAGTCGCTGTACCCCTAACACTTGACTCTGCAGAAAAGCTCGATACCAACTTATCAGACCCAATCCCTGCATATGCGCCATAGGTAAAACCTTTGTCTTCCCGCAGGTTCATGAAGAGTCTTCCGGAGCCTCCACCACCAAGGACCTGTCCGATAACTCTAGTTGCCAAATAATCCTCGCTTGGCAAATGATTCTGAACAGGATAAGTAATGTTTATAACAGACTGCTGGGAAGCTGACCTATCCACCAATGCAACCGTATTCTCAGAAGGGATTTCGGGAAGCGCATATTTGAATGTGGGAACATCTGCTTTTTTCCATGAGGAGAAATGCTTGTCTACCAATTTCTTGGCTTCTTTCACGCTTACATCACCTACAATTGCCAAATAAGCAATGTTCGGCTTGAAGAAAGTGCCGTAGTAGTTTTTGATATCATCTACAGTAACATTTTCTATCGTGGATTCCGTCTCTACTTCTCCATAGGGATGGTCAGCACCATATACCAGTTTGCTTGACAGCACACTCGATATGGTATTGGGATCATTTTTCGCCAATGCCAAAGCAGATTTCGATTGTGTTTTCAATTTTGCAAGCTCATCTTCCGGAAACAATGGATTGTACAAAACATCTGCCATCAATTCCAATACTTTTTCCTGGTGTTTGGTCAAAGTAGATGCGGAAAGAGAGGTAGAGGTAGCTGAAATTCTTGCTCCAAGAAAGTCAATCTCCTCGTTGAACTTATCTTTTGATCTATTCTTTGTACCAGCCGTCAGCATCTCTCCTACAAAGCCCAGCATTCCTGCCTTATCCCCTTCGAGGATTGGATCCCGATCCAAGATCAAGGAATAGGTGACCCTTGGAAGTTTTGTGTTTTGGATCACAAACACTTTCAGTCCATTGTCAAGCGTAAAAGACGCTGCATCACCGAACCTAATCTCCGGTGCAGGCCCTGGTTCCGGCATTTTGGACCTATCTATCTGTGCAAATGCAACAGTAGAAAAAATGGAAAGAACAAAATATATAAATAATTTTCTCATGTTGATTTCAATTAAGTTATTGAACTTATTCAGTTGCATCTGTTGGTTTTGGAAGATACTTCAAAACTACCCTGCTGTCTTTGTCGAGATATTTTTGAGCTACCCTTTTGACATCTTCTGCGGTCACTTTTCTAAAAAGACCCAATTGGGTATTTACATAATCCGCATCCCCATAAAACACATGGCCTTGCGCAAGAGATTGCGAAATATTTGCCACAGACCCGAAACCATTGATGATTTGGTTTTCCTTGATATTGATCAACTTCTGCAGATCATTTTCGTCAATACCATTGGCCCTCACCTGATCCAGCACTTCGTCAATAGCAACATTCAAATCATCGACATCCACACCCATATTTGCAATCGCAAGTACCAGGAACATCCCGCCATCTTCAAGGTCATTTGGGAAAGCAACAGCCTGAATCGCTTTTTGGCTTTTGTCTACCAATTCCTTGTACATCAAAGAACTCTTTCCTGACAACAAATATGTGCTGAGCAAGTCCAAAGCATAGGTATCTGGATGGTCTTTTTTGGGCATCAGGTATCCTTGGAAAATTGCTGGTAATTGGATATTGTCATAGACGATATCTTCAATCTCTTCCGTCAATTTCTGGATTTCAATATTTGGCCTGTAGGGTTCGATGTTTCCTTTTGGGATTTCCCCGAAATATGCCCTTACCAATCTCTCTGTCTCTTTGTAATCTATATCACCAGCAATGGATAGGGTCGCATTGTTTGGTTTGTAATAAGTAGCATAAAACTCCATGAATTCTTCCAATTTGGAAGCATCCAAATGCTCAGCAGACCCAATGATAGGCGACATATATGGATGGTTTGGATACAATCTTTTTGGGATCTCCTTTTGGAAAGAACCATACGGCCTTTCTTCCATCACTTGCTTCATTTCCTGCTTGATCACCTCACGCTGCGTATCTACTCCGATCTGGTCAACTTTAGCTTGAAGCATCCTTTCAGATTCCAAATAGAGAGACAACTCCAATTGGTTTGAAGGAAGTATCTCGTAATAAATAGTATAATCTTGGCTGGTACCAGCGTTCAAAGTCCCTCCGGCAGATTCCACTATTTCGAAAAACTTACCTCTAGGTATATTTTCAGATCCTTCAAACATCAAATGTTCGAAGAAATGGGCGAAGCCAGTTCTTTCTGGATTCTCATTTTTGGACCCGACATGATATAGTACTGATGTAGCGACTATAGGTGTGGTGTTGTCCTGGTGCAGGATTACGTGCAACCCATTATCCAGCGTAAATTCCTTGAATTCGATTTTGGTTTGACCAAAAACCGAGAACACGAAGAATACACCGAAAAGTGATAGTAAAGCGGATTTTCTCATATATTTAAAATTAGGTGACAATTAATTGATGTTTTAGACACAATAACCATACTCGATAAATTGTTTCAGTGTAAAGAATATAAGTTAGATAATACTGTTATCTGAATTAAAAGATGTTGAAAGTTAACACCAACTCTTTAAAATATCAAAAAATTAATTGTACGAATACCAATTTTTTGCGAAACCGACCGATTTTGGACAACCCCATGTTTGCAAATGACCGAGTTTGGACACTTGGAGTTAGTCTGCTACTTTTCCATAATTGAAGGGCTTAAAAAGCTGGTGCTCTAGCTTAATTCATTCTCAAAATAATGCCTTGCCATTAACAACCTACTCCCATACCAACTGAAAATTTCCCCATCAACCAATTGAATTGTGGAATTTGGCAATGTGGCAGCGAATTCGTCCAGATGCTTTTGCTTGAACGGGTATGGTTCTGAACTGAGGAGTATATAATCAGGATCCATTTCCTTAAGCTCTTCCATGGATATCTCTGGATATCTGCTTTTCCCCACCAAATTCCCAAAACCTGCCCTGGCAAGCATGTCATCTATAAAGGTATTCTTTCCTGCCACCATTATTGGATCTTTCCAAATCAGGTACACTGCCGTCCCTTTTTTCTTAGGTACATAATCCATATCCTTTCGAATCTTATCAACCAATTGCTGTGCTGCTTCTGAACTTCCTGTGATTTTCCCAACCCCAAGCATCATCTCCATTGCATCGCTTAGATCGAAGATATCACTCACCCAAACAGGATATTCTTCAGCCAATCTCACTATCCCCTCCTGATAGTTCTCTTCTTTGTTGCCAATAATCAAGTCCGGCTTCAGCTGATCAATTTTATCAAAATGAAAATTCTTGGTTCCCCCAATGATTTGCTTTTTCTTTTTGAACCCTTCAGGATGCACACAAAACTTGGTCACCCCTACTATCTTCTCCCCCAGTCCAAGATCTACCAAAAGCTCCGTCTGTGAAGGTACAAGGGAGATGATCCTCTGCGGCTTTTCAGGGATGTATATCTTTCGGTTGAGTTGGTCGGTGTAGGTGGGCATTTTTTTTAGTTGTAAAGTTGGAAGGTTATTCCATGGCTTGTGTCTCCACAAGCCATGAATGAAGGTTGGAAGATTGGAAAATTGAAATATTACAAGATTGACTGGTTGCTTGGATTAGGGAAGTTGAATGGTTAATATAGGGAATGGAGATTAGTAGAACACACTAGATGATCCGCACAATTTTTAGCATTAAATATGTTCAACAAAGCCTATTACTCAAACATTCTCCGATAACCACAATATCGCCCAATTTCTCAACCAATCAAGCAATCTTCCCTGATCAAACTTCCTAACAATGGCTTGTGTCTCCATAAGCCATTTGACAATATCAGCATTCTATGCAGACTTAGAGTAGAAGGTCTGTGAAGACACAGACCTTGGGGTGGGTTGAAAGGTTGGGAGAGTTACGCATTTTATGATAATAAAAAACATGTAACTCATTCAACGACAACATTTACCTAACCAACTACTCAGTCAACTATTCCTCTTAATTAACTTTTTATCCTAATTAACCAATAACCCAATCCACTAATCACTAAACCACATACCTAAAATCATACTTCGGATCGAAGTCTTCAAGGAAGCCTTTGATCAGTTGGATGACTTGCTGGATATCTTCTTTGCTGGCTGTTTCGACAGTGGTATGCATGTATTTCAACGGCAAGGAAACCAAGGCAGATGGCACTCCTTCATTGGAATAGGCAAATGCATCTGTATCTGTTCCCGTCACACGGGAAGCTGCAGATCGTTGGAATGGAATTTCCCTTTTCCTTGCCGAGTCAATGATCAAATCCAACAATTTCTTGTGGACAGATGCACCATAAGTCAAGACTGGCCCTTTTCCGGCAACCTGATCACCAGAGGTTATTTTGTTGTACATGGGGGCAGTTGTATCGTGACACACATCGGTGATGATTGCTACTTGGGGCTTGATCCGAGCAGCTATCATCCCTGCTCCCCGAAGACCAATTTCCTCTTGGACCGCATTGACGATATAAAGCCCAAATGGCAGTTTGACTTTAGACTCATGAAGCAACCTGGCTACTTCCGCAATCATAAAGCCACCCACCCTGTTATCCAAGGCACGACCACTATAAAACTTATCGTTCAATTCTGTCAGTTCATCCTGAAATGTGATCACGCAACCCACATAAATTCCCATTTTATCAACTTCCTCTTTTGACCTTGCCCCCACATCGATAAAGATATTGTCCAAAGTCGGGGCTTCTTCTTTTCCGTCTTTCCGCACATGGATGGCTGGCCAACCGAACACTCCAGGAATCACTTTCTCGTCGGTATGGATATTGACCCGCATAGAAGGGGCGATCATATGATCAGAACCACCATTCCTCCTGACATAAATATATCCTTCTGGTGTGATGTAGTTGACAAACCAACTGATCTCATCAGCATGGGCTTCTATCACCACTTTGAATTCAGCATCTGGATTGATCACTCCTACTGCAGTACCATAGTTGTCTGTAAAGTAAGTATCGACAAACGGCTTGACATAATCCAGCCAAACTTGTTGCCCAGAAGCTTCAAACCCCGTTGGACTTGCTGTATTGAGGTATTTGTAAATAAATTTTTCTGATTGAGACATTCCGTATTGGTTATTTGATTGATAAGTTGAACTTGTGAATTCGGTTGATTAGTTAAGTTGAAAACTAAGTTAATTGGGTTATTAAGTTATTGGTTGATGGGTGAATCAGATGACTGGGGAATGGTTAAATCAGTTATTGGTTAATTTGGTTATTGTTAGCAAATCGATACAAGTACCAACTATGAGTTAAAAACTTTTTAATGAAAAGAATTCCATTTTTAAATCAAGAGCAATATCTTAATTACATATCAAACCCCTTAAAGTTCTTCCGTAATCATTTTGGTGGTGCAGTTCCAGACTTTACTTTTATTAAATAGCTAATGTATCCATTCAACAATCTTAGACATTCCCCATGAAGGTCTCTAAACCCTAACAAATCCTCGGTTGAAATATAACCTTCATCATTTGCAATTATCATATGATCTAAAGTTTCTTCAAGAGAACCGCGTGCAATTCTACAAAACTGTATGTTTTCCTGAAAAAAGAACCTTCCATAACCTTCTGCTATATTGTTGGTAATTGACCTGGATGACCTAACCACTTGCTTTTCTAGCACATATTTTTCCTCTTTTGGGAATTTTTGTACCAGTTTTTTAACGAACTTTCGCAAATCTCTACTCTTTTTCCATACCTCTAAATCTTCAAAAGTCTGAAATCCCATCCTCTTAAAATTTAATAGTTTTACAATTAGATAACTTAAGTTATTAAACAGATTATTGATTTTTTTTTTGAATTGAATCTAGTCGAAAGAAAATCAAATACCATAATCTTATATTGAAACAGCTTTTATAAAATATCTTAACACAAATAGCCTTTTCTTCAACAACTCAAGTTCTTCCAGCTAATCAACAATTCTCACTGATAACTAATTCAACTAATCTCCAATTAACTATTTAACCAAACCACTAAAGAGGAATATTCCCATGCTTTTTCCTCGGCAATTTATCGACTTTGTTCTCCAGCATTTTGAATCCTCTGATGAGTTTCTCCCGGGTTTCGGATGGGATGATGACTTCGTCTATGAAGCCTCTATGGGCTGCCCTGTATGGGTTGGCGAATTTGGCTGTATAATCGTCTATTTTCTCTTGAAGCTTTTCTTCTGGATTCTCTGCTTCGGCAATCTCTCTTTTGAAGATGATTTCAGCTGCTCCTTTTGCTCCCATCACTGCAATTTCTGCCGTTGGCCAAGCAAAATTCAAATCTGCTCCGATATGTTTTGAATTCATCACATCATATGCACCGCCGTAGGCTTTTCTCGTGATGACGGTGATTCTTGGCACTGTAGCTTCCGAAAATGCATACAACAGTTTTGCACCGTTGGTAATGATCCCGTTCCATTCCTGGTCTGTGCCAGGCAAAAAACCAGGAACATCCACCAATACCAACAACGGGACATTGAATGAGTCACAGAACCTCACAAACCTGGCGGCTTTGACTGAAGCATCATTGTCCAATACTCCTGCCATAGACTGCGGCTGGTTGCCTACTATCCCAATACTTCTCCCTGCCAATCTTGCGAATCCAACTACAATATTATCAGCAAAATTTTTGTGTACCTCCATAAAAGAATTTTCATCCACAATCCCTTCTACTACCTCTCTGATATCATAAGGATGGTTGGCATTGTCTGGTATGATGTCATTCAATACCGGTCTTGACTCATCTTCTTTTAGGTCATAAGCGTATACAGGAGCTTCATCTTCACAGTTTTGTGGAATATACCCCAAAAGCTGTTTGATATGGTTGATGCATTCCAGTTCGTTGGCACAGGAAAAATGTGTGACCCCACTCTTCGAACTATGGGTACTGGCACCCCCTAGTTCCTCTGCCGTCACAGTCTCTTGGGTGACTGTTTTGACTACATTAGGTCCAGTGACAAACATATAGGAAGTATTCTCCACCATCAATATAAAGTCAGTGATTGCCGGGGAATATACAGCCCCTCCAGCCGATGGTCCCATGATGGCTGACAGCTGAGGCACTACACCTGATGCAAGCGTGTTTCTGTAAAAAATATCGGCATAACCACCTAGCGAAACCACCCCTTCCTGGATCCTTGCACCTCCCGAGTCATTCAAACCGATCACGGGAGCACCATTCTTCATCGCCATATCCATTACCTTGCAGATTTTCTCAGCGTGGGTTTCTGAGAGTGATCCTCCGAATACTGTGAAATCTTGGGAGTAAACATAGGTCAATCTACCATTGATCTCCCCATAGCCGGTCACTACCCCATCACCGAGATAATGTTCTTTGTCCAAACCAAAATCTTTTGCCCTATGCATGACGAATTTATCGATCTCCTGAAACGACCCCTCATCCATCAACAAATGAATCCGCTCACGGGCTGTAAGCTTTCCCTTTTTGTGCTGTGCAGCTATTCTAGCCTCACCACCTCCCAAAAGGGCCTCTTCGTTTTTTTTCTTCAACAAATCAATTTTGTCTTTATTCGTAGGTTGTGTGTAAACACCTTTGGTTTGGCTATCCATGTCAGTCTAATGTTAATTTGGTTGTTTCAAATATACGGAGCACAGTTATAGTGCAAAAACATTTCTGAATTTAGGTGAAATAAATTCAAAGTTAGCTTTCTGTTAATTTTTTGAATTCATCAAAGAATAAGTCCTATTATAACCCGGGAAGACCTTGGCTTTTAAATAAAAACTCTATATTCGCACAACTTTAATTTAGGCGATTATGATACCTAGAAAAGCAGCGATAATCGACATGGGCACCAATACATTTCATTTGTTATTGGTTAATTTGCATGCAGGAGATTTTACTACAATCTATAAGGAGAAAATTGCCGTAAAAATCGGCCAAGGCGGCATTTCAAACAACACAATCACGCAGGAAGCCAAGAAAAGAGCCTTCCACACATTGCAACATTTCAAGAATTTAATTGATGGAGAGGGGATTAGAGAAATTTTTGCTTTTGCCACCAGTGCCGTAAGAAGTGCAGAAAACGGCAGTCAATTTGTAACTGAAATAAAAGAGAAGTTCAATATAGAAGTACAAGTGATCGATGGGTTACAAGAAGCCCAACTGATCTATGAAGGCATTCGGTTTAGCGGATCGCTGAGTGCAGAAAACCACCTGATGATGGATATTGGCGGAGGGTCGGTTGAATTTATCATTGGAAATGAACAAGAATCCCTATGGAAACAAAGTTTTGAGATAGGAGGGCAGAGATTGTTGGACTTATTCCACTACCATGACCCTATCCTCCCAGAAGAAATCTCCAACCTGACACTTTTTTTGGAAGAAAAATTGACAGATCTCCTTGACGCCATCAACACCTTCTCCCCAACAGGACTTGTAGGGGCATCGGGTACTTTTGATACCTTAAGTGACATATATTATGCTTCCCAACAAATAAAAAAGGCGAAAACCGAACAAACCTTCCTGCTTCCCCGTGTTGGTTTTGAGCTTATTGCAGAACAACTGCTCAACCTGAACAAATCGGAAAGGTTGAAAATCCCCGGAATGATCCCTATGCGGGTAGACATGATTGTGGTTGCATCCTGTTTGATCACTTACATCTTGAAGCATGTAGCAGTAGATACACTTACCTGCTCTAACTTTGCACTCAAAGAAGGGGTTATTGCACAGTTGATAGGGAAAAATTCCCTTGAAGGTGCTTCATTGAACTAAAACAAAAAGTTTTAATCCAGCATTTCATTTGTTATGAATACATTTACTTACCAAGAACTTTTTTCTTTCTCAAACAAAATACTTCTCAAGATCGGCTGTTCTGAAAAAGACGCTAATCTGGCTACCAAAGTGCTTCTTTCTGCTGATTTGAGAGGTGTAGATTCACATGGTGTGGCACGGTTATCAGGTTATGTTCGGCTTTGGGAAAAAGGCAGGATAAACCCTACTCCCAATGTCCATGTAAGTTACGAAACCCCAAGTACAGCTGTGGTGGATGGTGACGGAGGACTTGGTTTGGTGGTAGCGCCGTTTGCAATGCAGATAGCGATAGAAAAAGCAAAAACAGCTGGTACAGGTTGGGTTTCAGTCAAAAACTCAAACCATTACGGGATTGCAGGATACCATTCTATGATGGCATTGGAGCATGACATGATCGGAATTTCCCTCACAAATGCAAGCCCTCTGGTAAGCCCCACATTTTCCAAAGAAAGGATGCTTGGTACAAATCCTATTTCTGTAGCCATTCCTGCAAAAGACCAACCACCATTTGTAGCTGATATGGCTACAACAACAGCTGCCAACGGAAAACTTGAAATCCTGCAAAGGAAAAACTTGGATGCTCCATTGGGCTGGGTGCAAGATGCTGATGGAATCCCAACTACAGATGCAAATGGTGTCAAAAATGGAGGGGCACTCCTGCCCCTTGGAGGAGATAGAGAACATGGTTCGCACAAAGGCTATATTCTAGGCTCCATTGTGGATATTTTTTCAGCAGTTTTATCAGGTGCAAATTACGGCCCTTGGGCACCGCCTTTTGTGGCATTTTTGGAACCAGATCCAAATCCTGTAGGTGAAGGGCTGGGACACTTCTTTGGAGCAATGCGCGTGGATGCTTTTCGTCCTGCCGATGAATTCAAAGCACACATGGATAATTGGATCAGCAGATTCAGATCGGCAAAGCCTACCCCGGGGCACGAAAAAGTCCTTATCCCAGGTGATCCCGAAAGAGAATTGGAAGCGGAAAGAATGGAAAATGGAATCCCCCTGATCAAACCTGTAGAAGATGATTTGAGAGCTTTGGGAGAAAAATTTGGAGTGGAATTGTGAAGGGAATAGTAAATTAGGTTATTGGGGGATTAGTGGATTGGGGAGTAGTAGTCAATTATGGTAAACATATTTCGATCAAGAAGTAATCCCTATATTAAAGCTAACCTACCCCAAAGCTAATATCACCAAAATCCAATAGATCCAGTCAAGTTTTTGACATCAAGGGGAATGCATTCAAAAGGTTTGTTTCCCCACAAACCTTGGAATTTGTCCACTATACAGATTGGATTTTTTTACTTAATTCACTAATCTACCAATTAACCAATAACCATTTACAATTGGATCACATTTTTTAGCAGATAAGCATTGATTGGATTTATGACCCTGTAGTAATTTCAGATGGACTCAAATGTTTTGTATATTGAAGCCATCAAAACAAGTCATTTCCAATAACCCATATCCTGTTTCTATGAAAAATCCACTGCACGGAAGAAGAACTTTCATCAAAAATTCAGCCGCAGTATTGGCACTCTCCAGTTTGGGGCTGGCTTCTTTTCAGCCAATCTTCAACAAGGAAAAGATTAAAGTAGCTTTGATTGGCTGTGGATGGTATGGAAAAATGGATTTATGGCGGTTGATCCAGATTGCAAATGTAGATGTCGTGGCTCTTTGTGATGTAGACAAAAACCACCTCGATGAGGCTGAGTCGCTGTTGAAGACGAGATCCCCAAACAGCAAACCAAAACTTTACAAAGACTACAGAACCTTACTTGCAAAGCATCAATTGGACATCACGATCATCGGTACACCTGACCATTGGCATGCCCTGCAAAGTATTGCCGCAATGAAATCCGGCTCACATGTATATCTTCAAAAACCGATTTCAGTAGACGTGATAGAAGGAGAGGCGGTAGTAGCCGCTTCAGAAAAATATCAAAAAACTGTGCAGGTGGGTTTTCAAAGAAAAAGTACCCCACACCTAGTCGCAGCTAAAAAGAAAATCATAGACAGCAAGCTCCTCGGAAAGATCTCACACGTTGAAATCTGCTCCTATTACCACATGCGAGCCAATGGAAATCCACCAGTGCAGGAGGTTCCCGACCATTTCGATTATGAACTATGGACGGGCCCTGCCCCTTTGCGTCCCTTCGACGGCTTGCCACACAAAAGATGGTGGAGGACTTTTATGGAGTATGGAAATGGCATCACTGGGGATATGTGCAGCCACATGCTAGACTCTGTCAGATGGATGCTGGATTTGGAATGGCCTAAAAAAATCACTGCTACTGGAGGAACTTTTGTACAGAAAGAAGGGAAATCCAATATAGCTGATACCCAAACTGCGATTTTCGAATATGAAAACCTCAACATAGTCTGGCAACACAGAACCTGGGGAAATCCTGTAGACCCTGAATATCCTTGGGCTTTCAAGATTTTCGGAGAAAAAGGCTATCTGGCAGGCAGCCCCATGCAGGCGGACTTTGTACCTGTAGGAAAGGATGAAGAAAAGATCCATTGGGATGTCGTATATGAAAAAGATGCCTATCCTGAAGACCTGGAAGAAAAAGACATAGAACTGCATGCTGCCCCCGCCACCAGGAAGCATTTTGAAGATTTCATCAATGCCATTGATGCCCATTCACAACCGGTGGCAAACATCAAAGAGAGCCATATATCAACAGCAAGTTGTATTCTGGCAAACATCTCAATGGAACTGGGAAGATCACTTTCTTACGATCCAAAAACGATGACAATCCCTTCTGATGCTGAGGCTACTGCCAAATTAAGAAGACCATATCGAAGCCCATGGGTCCACCCCGAACCTGATCAGGTTTAAAAAATATTTACAATTCCTGTAGCATTTCCGAAACTTCATCCGTCATGGTAGTGAATTGACAAAAAGATATTTCTAAACCAACTATTATGATTACTACGATTAAAATTTCGGAAAAATTAAAAACCTTTGGGGTTTTGATGCTGATTGGACTAAGTCTTGGACTTACTTCATGTCTCAACGATAATGACAGCACACCACTACCTCCGGCAGCATTTATTTCCATTTATCATGGCTCACCTGACGCACCTTCCCTAGACGTGTTTGCCAATAGCAATAGGGTGACCAACAACCCCTTCAGATACTCTGAAACCATCCCCTATAGCAGGTATTATTTGGGAGAAAGAACATTCAAATTCTCCCCATACAATTCAGTGACATCACTATTGGAGAAAAAATTCACCGTGGAAGAAGATGTAGTCTACTCTATGTTCTTGGCAGGTGAAGCTGATGATCTGGATGCGATTTTTGTAACAGACGAATGGGAAACTCCTGTACAACGCGAGGCACAATTGAGATTCGTACACCTATCCCCTGATGCTGGCTTGCTTGAAATCCAGATTGCTGATGCCGACACCCCTTTTGTGGATGAGGCTGAATTCAAATCCTATTCTGATTTCGAAAGCCTAGATTCAGGGACTTACACTTTTCGGGTGGTTTCCAAAGCATCAGGCGAAACAATCCTTTCATCCAACAGTGTTGAACTGAGAGGGAATAGGGTTTACACCTTGATTTTAAGGGGAATGCAATCTGCAGATGCTGAAGCAGACAAAAAATTAAACCTACAGTTGGTTACTAACTATATCAATTAAGTAAAATGACTATCCGCTTTCTTGCACGTAGCCAAACAAAATATTGTTGGGTAAGCAATTTGAGTTTCTGTTGACTGTGAACTGTTGTCTGTTGACGAGTATCCGCATCGAATAAAGCCATTTTTATCACAACGTGCAACATTGCGGATACTCATATTAAGTAATATGACTCTCCCTAATCATGCACGTAGCCAAATATTCTTTGACAGGTAGTGTCAACTAATTTAATAAATGGATAAGATTGGTTTTCTTGTGACAAATTACAA
>NZ_JBHUHR010000027.1:0-183500 GCF_042682445.1 Belliella marina | reverse complement strand
CTTTGTAATTTGTCACAAGAAAACCAATCTTATCCATTTATTAAATTAGTTGACACTACCTGTCAAAGAATATTTGGCTACGTGCATGATTAGGGAGAGTCATAAATCATTTAATCGATTTGAGGAATTTTGGGGATTAAGATAAAAGTCCATTGCTTAATTCTATTTGAGTCAAACAATCATTTTCTAAATTCTTGAATGAATCGGTAGTGAAAATTCTTTCAAAACACTTTAAATCTTCAAATCCTTTGCTGAAAATCCCGTGACTAACTGCCAAATATAATTTCCCGGAATTTTTCTTTTTAAGTTCATTGGCTAAACCAATGAATGTACCTCCTCCATCACAAATGTCATCAACAATTAGGCAATCTTTACCTTGCAAATCATCAGCATAAACTTTAAAACCTGTCAGCTTGCCTGTTTTTACATCCCTACTTTTGCTACATTCTACAACTTCAATCCCTCCCAAAAATTCAGATACTTTGTATATTTTTTTTAACGCACCCCCATCCGGGGAAATAAGCAAAACCTCATTTCCAATTTCTTGAATTACTTTTTGAATGAAATTATGGTTTGCAACAACTTCACAATTATCTAAAACTGCAGGTGTTACTTCTGAATGTGCATCAAAAACGATAACTTTTTCGAATTTGAAAGCATTAATAATATCAGCATAGACTTTTACCGAAAGCGGTTCGCCTTTGATCATTACCCTGTCTTGTCTAGCTGCAGGAAAATAAGGGATAACCAAATTTCCTAATTTTGCATCCATTCTCTGCAAGGCATCTACTGCCAAACAGAGCAGCCCTAAATCATTAAATGTATTTAACCGATGCGTTATTGTTACTTTTTTCGACTTGTCAAAATCTGTATTTATTTTGATATGTGGTTCGCCTCCCGAAAAAACAAAACTTTCAAACTGTATTTCTTCACCAACTAATGGCTTGAAATTTTTGTCTAAATTGATTATCATGATTTTTTATTTTGTGTAATTGTTACGCAAAGTTAAATCAAATATTCTAACCGCCAAATAATTTGTGTAAATATTACGCAAAATTGATTTCAAATAAAAATCCATCTTTCACTAACTTGTTGTATTTCTGTTTATTAAACCTATAAAGTTTGGCTGGCCTGCCTTTAATTTTATTTCCAAACTTTTCTGTTTCTTCCACAATTCCAAAACTCAATATCTTTTTTCTGAAATTTCTACGGTCAATTTTCCTTTCTAAAATGGTGCAATAAAGATTCTCAAGTTCTGAAAACAAAAATTCTTTTGGAAGTAAATCGAAGCCAATAGGTTGATAGGAAAGTTTACTTTGAAGTCGTCTTTGGGCAGTTTTTAAAATTTCCTTATGGTCAAAAGCTAACTTTGGAAGTTCGTTGATTGAAAACCATTTGGCATCTTCCGCATCGCTATCAGCTTGCAAAACTAGTTTTGTAGAATTAACCAATGCAAAATAAGCTACTGAAACAACCCTAAATCTTGGGTCTCTATTTACATTGTCCCCGAAAGTAAAAAGTTGCTCCAAATAGTTTACTTTAATTCCTGTTTCTTCTTGAAGTTCTCTATTTACTGCATCGATTAGAGTCTCGTTGTCTTTTACAAATCCACCAACTAATGCCCATTGGTTTTTCAATTCTCCAAATTTTTGTTTGATAAGTAAGACATTCAATTTATTGTCAGCATAGCCAAAAACAATTGCATCAACCGCTATTTTAATATTCTGCTTTAGTTCCATCCATTATATGCGTATGATTTACGCAAATATACAGATTTAATCTTGATTTTGTTGTTAGTGATTTTCTTAGCAATTTGTTCCAATGGGTTTTGCGTTTGAGCAGGTAGATCTCCTTGCCCTTTTCCAAGATGTCCGTTTTGTTCTTTGTCCAAAAAGTAGAAATCCCTGACTGTTTCTAGTCAGGGATTCCTTAAAGTTAATGTATGTTATTGAATAGGTGAAGTGTTTTTCAACTCATCATTTACAGTCCCCATCCACACTACACGAAACACCGTTTGAATCTTGTGTACCGACATTTTCAGGCTTTATTGCCCTGGAATTCCAGGCTTGTCTCAAGGTATCCAAAAAGGGTAATACATCCTGTGCCCCCGATATATAAAATTCACCGTCAATCCTGAAATGTGGAATTCCTGAAATACCCAATAATTGAGCAGTTTCAATATCTTTCTTTACTTCGCTGGTAAATTGACTGCTATAAAGCACTTCTTTGGTCTCTTCCATATCCAACCCTATTTCCTCCCCCAGTTGAGACAGCACATCCATGTCGTTGATGTTCTTGCCTTCTGTAAAATAGGCAGAGAACAGCCTTTCTTCTGCCTCATTTTGAAGGTTGTTTTGTTTGGCAAAATGGGCAAACCTATGTGCATCAAATGTATTCGGTAAAATAATCTTACCGAAGTTATACGCTAATCCGGCATCCTTTGCGGCTTGAGTTACCTGTCCGTGTAGAAGTACACTTCTTTCCCGGCTGATTCCCTTCAGCTTCCCTACTTCTTCATAGAAATCTGAACCGGGTTTTTGTTTATAGTACGGAAACAATTGGAAGCTACGCCACACGACTTCTACGTTTTCCCGGTGTTCGAATTGCTCCAGAGCTTTATCAAACTTTCGTTTGCCGATATAGCAGAAAGGGCAAACAATGTCGGACCATATTTCTACTTTCATTTTCGCCTCCTTTTTAGATATTGTGTTATTTCGAAGCTGCATAGGAGTTCAGAACTTCCCGTTGTTGTTTCTCCAGTCATCTTTTGAAGGAATGGTTTCCAGTGTGTCCCAATGTTCTGCAATCTTTCCATTCTCAACACGGAACAGGTCATAAAATGCCGTATGGGTTCCGCCCAATTGACCTTCGCTTACAACCAAAACAAAGTTTCCTTCACCTAACACCTGATGCACTCTATCATACTTCATCGTGATGCCTTGCTTTGCCCATTCCTGTAGCGCCTTCCCCAAACCAGACAGACCATCGCCGATGTAAGGATTATGTTGGATATAATTGTCTCCGTCAAAATAACCTGTTAGCTTCTCCATTTTGCCATTGACCAATATGTCATCCACAAAGTTGCCGACCAAGGTTTTGTTGGTCTCTGTTTTGTCCAGATCTTCCAGCGCTGTAGCACCGTCAATCATTGTGTGACCACTTGGGTTTGGCTTCAGTGTCTCCTGTAGATTATCCCAATGCTCTACAATCTTTCCATCTTCGAAACGAAAGATGTCAAAACCGATTTTGGGTCCAAAAACATTGTACTCACTGTGTGTGAAAACATAGTCTCCATCCACAAATGCCCTTACTGTGTTCACGCTTGTTTCTCCCTTGGGAAGTATTTTGGTGAATGCTTCAAAACCTTCCAATCCATCCGCTACCTGTATATTGTGCTGGATGTATTTGTTTGGGTTGATGTAACCGGCAGGAACAGTGTCTCCTGTTTCGAGGCTTTTCAAAAGCGCAACTACTTTTTGTTTGTTTGAAATTTCCATTTTTTCTTCTTTTATATCTTGTGGATTAGAGTTGCTGACGTTGGTGCGTGCGGAAAATCCAACTCCTAAAATTATCGCTGCACTTAATACTAAATTGTTCATCGTTTTATTGTTTAAATTGATGATACAAAGGTGCAGCGATGCACAAAAATGTAAAAGGTAGAAACAGTCCTTTAAATGATACTTTTAAGCCGAAGCAAATTGCGCCCTAAATTCAACTGGTGTTGATAGGCTGTGTTTTCGAAAATACTTTATAAAGTTGGTGGGCTCGTCAAAACCCAAACCAAACCCAATTTCTTTTACGCTATCATTGGTGTGAACCAAAAGTCGTTTTGCTTCAAGCATTATTCTCTCGTCAATCATTTGCTTAGGCGACTTGTCCAAAACCTTTGATGTTGCCTGGTTCAACCTCTTTTCGGTTATGCTCATTTTTTTTGCGTATTTGCTTACTTGCTTCAACTCCCGATAGTTGCTTTCCAAAAGGTCTTTGAAAAGCATGACATAGTCAAGGTCAGCACCTTTTTTGATTTCGGTGAAATCTTGTTTCCGCCTTTCTCTTTCCGATAGAAGTAAAATGGTATGCAGTAAATTTTTCAGAATGTCGGACTGTGATATGTCTTTTTCGTTTTCCAATTCCTTTTCCATCAGCTTAAACAAATCAGCAAACAGGGAAGCGGTTTTGCTGACGTGGATTTGGGAAACTGACAGCAAGTCGTTGAATAGAATACTGCTCCGCAAATACTTTGTGTCTGCTTCTGTCTTGCAGAAAAAATTGTCAGTAAACAGGATTGCTTTGCCGTCAAAACCACCATTCTTGTCAAATCGTTGAACAGTGTCTTTGTTCAAAAACAGCATTGTATTGGGTTTAATCTTTACGGGATTGAAGTCGACCAAATGAGTTGGGTCGCCTTTTTGGAACCAAAGTATGTGATAAAAACCAGTCCGGTGTGCTGTCGTCAAGGTGTCGGAATGGTCGTTGTATAATTGTCCAATGCCAAGCAATTCAAATTCTTGTGGCAACCCTTGTTTAAATGTATATTTCTTAATGTCAGACATCATTTTCAGTTGGACTGTGTTTTCAGGGTTGCCGGTATGATTCAGCCTGCCTGTAGCATACAGGTTTGAAGACGGCGGGCATCTGTGAAAAAAGACAGGCTGTAAAGGTCTTGTTAGGCATAAGTTAATTTTTAATTATTTCATTATATATTAAGTTTTTCATATAAATCTCCACAATCATCATTAGCCTATTCTCCCATGCAATCAACTCACTATCAGAGAAATTATCTAAAAATGCAGACGCAATTAAAGAAGGGCTTGGACTTTCTTCATGCTTAGTAACCAAGAAAACATATTCTTTTACATCTTCATGATTTGTTTGAGCCTTTGCCAAAGCATAATAAAAACGACCATTTTTATTTGGTTGTGGAAATTTATCTCTAAACTTTTGGCGCTCTAATTCTTCTTTGATGACCTGCTCATCTTCCTTTCTGCTTGTTGTTGGAATTTCAATCAATTCTTCAAAATCATCATCAATTTTACTATTGTCTATTGTTTCTGTGTTTGAACTGTTTTCATTTAAATAATTACTGAATTCAAACCTTTCTTTGTAGGATTCACTTTTGTATAGCAAAATATCCTTCCTCAATCCTGACTTTTCCAATTGATCAAGTGTTGATTTACTCAGATTTTCATCGTAAGACCAATTAATATTTTGATTTTGTATATCTGTTAGATAACTTTTAATCCTTTCAGGCAAAGTGTTTTGATTTTGATAATTTGATTTCAAAAATTCTTCGAATGATTTTTCCAACACAGAATAGGCATGTGCTTTTGCTTCACCCAATGTTTCTTCAAAAATTTCTCTGTCAACATTTTGGCTAAATGCCAAATGAGAATAAAACAATATCATTAGGATCAAGTAAATTTTCATCATTATCTGTTATCCATAATTAAGCCTAAAGACTAAGAGCTGGTGGGGCTTTAAAACCCGATTCACTTTGTCCCATGCGAAGGCAATCACTTCCAATTTAACATTTTTCGCCTGCTTTTAGCTATTGCTATGGGCAGCTTCTTTGATTGACTTGGGTTTGCTCTATTTTCTTAGACAAGGTGTACCCCAATTTTACTAAAAAAGCCATCTTTTCCAATCTTATATAACTTTATCCCTTCCACAGGTTTGAATTGATTTAGGTTTGCAAATATCCAATAGAATAATATTAGCATTCTTGCATACTATATTGACTGTTTTAATAGCATCCTGCTTCACTTGTCGTCAAAGTTATGTATTATTAATGTTAAGTTGATAATTCCCTAATCTACTGCTCACGATGCAAAGACATATCAAATTTCTTTTTTTTTTGATATCCATTACTGGATTATATGCTCAGGGAGATAATACCATTCTCAACAATCAAGGTTTTTCGGTAAAATACTTGGGTATTGAATCCGGTTTGTCCAATAATGCGGTAACTGCTTTGTATCAAGATGAAAGAGGGTTCATGTGGATAGGGACCTATGATGGACTGAACAGGTATGATGGATACGATTTTCAAGTTTTCAGAAACTTCCCCAGGGATAGCAGTACCTTGATCAACAATAGGATTGTCAGCATCTATGGGAGAGAAAATGAGATTTGGGTAGGGACAAAAAGAGGACTTAGTGTATATGATGTTTTGACAGGCCAGTTTGAATCAAGATTTTTGAAAATCCCTTCGGGAAATGCAGAAAAAATACTTTATGATATCAACAAAATTGGAGGAAATTCAAAAGAAATCTGGCTAGCGACAGCAGGAAAAGGCTTGTTGGAGGAAGATCAGAATGGGATTTTCCAACAGATTCCTTTAATTCATGAGAATACGATGCTATATGATTTCCATGCGCAATCTTTTGATTTGGACTCCAAAGGTAATATATGGTGTTTTGTACAAGGGATTGGCATTGTCAGTAACGACAAGGGAAATAAGAATCTGAAACTTCGTTTTGATCAGGTATTGAGTGCGAATACTGTCATTATTGATGATCAGGACATCCTTTGGGTTGGGTCAGATTATGGCTTGTTAAAGTACAATACCATTTCCGGAGCTAATCAATGGTATTCACTGGAACATACACTTGGCAAAATCACTGACTTAATGTTTGTGAAAGAATTAAACCAGGTTTGGGCTGGAATAGATGCAAGGGGTGTTGTATGTCTGGATATCCAAAATGATTCCTTTAGTTATATCCAACAGGGAAGCGCTGTTGATATCAGCAGCAACGCTGTCTTTAGCTTGCTTACCGATAGATCTGGGAGCAAATGGATGGGGACCCTGAGAGGAGGAATCAATATCCTCGATTATGTACCAGCCCAATTTAAGACAGTTTCCAAAGAAAATTCCCAATATCGACAACTTAATAGCAATTTCATTCTTTCATTTTGTGAAAACTCTCAAAATGAAATTTGGATCGGAACTGATGGAGGTGGTGCAAGTCTTTGGAATACTGAGAAAAACACTTTCAGGAATTTCGTTTTTGATGCTCAAAACCCAAATTCAATCCCCAATGATTTTGTCTCGGCTATCCATAAAAACCACCAAGGCGTTTGGTTTGCCACCTACGGAGGAGGGATAGCTTTGTATGATGAAAAGACGGAGAAGTTCAAGTCTTATCCGCTCTCTAACAATATATTACATAAAAATGTATGGTTTCTCTTTGAGGATCACCAGCAAAACCTGTGGGCAGCTAGCCCTGATGGTGAAGGCTTGTACCAATATCAAGCCGAGGAAGATTATTTTAAATTTATAGATGCAGGTATATATGGGATTATTTCCATGAACCAAGATGAAGAAGGGGATTTTTGGATCGGCACTTTCGACCATCTGGTGAAATTGGATTTGTCCGGACACCTTCATCAAGTAATACCTATTGGCTATCCTGTCAGGGATATATTAATGGTAGAAAATGGGGAGTTGTTGATTGGGACAGAAGGTGGTGGACTTAGACTGATTGATAAGGGGACTTTCCAACAGAAAGTATTTTTGGAGGAAGATGGCTTGCCAAACAACTCCGTGCTAAAAATTGTCAAAGATGAAACGGGGAATTATTGGTTCAGTACCTATAATGGAATTGGGAAGTTTGATTTGCAGACCAAAAGGATTACCAGTTATTTCGAATCTGATGGACTGCAAAGCAATCAATTTAATTATAATGCAGGCATGAAATTGTCGGATGGTTCCATACTCTTGGGTGGAATTAAAGGGTTTAATATTATTCATCCCCAAGCCAATTATCCGGAAGTCCAGTTCCCTCCCTTGCACATTTCCAACTTAAGTATTAACAACATCCCGGTAAGTGAGTTGACCAAGAATACCATCTTTGCGCACAAAGAACTGAAGCTTCCTTACGAACAGTCCATGCTGACTTTTGATTTTGTGGCACTGGAATATGCCCATGGCGATAAGATTTCCTATGCATACATGATGGAAGGTTGGGATAAAGAATGGATTCAATCCAGAAATACCAGGGTAGCCAATTATTCCAGATTACCCGAAGGGAAATACATTTTCCATGTCAGGTCCACCAATGAAAATGGTGTCTGGAATCCGGAGGCTTATTCTTTGCCGATTACGATATTGCCCCCATGGTATAGGAGTTGGTGGGCCTATTCAGGTTATGGGATGCTTATTTTGGGATTGCTCACACTTTTTGTGTTTTATCAAAGAAAACAGAGCTATCTGAAGTATCAGATAGCCTTATCTCAACTGGAGGTGAAAAATGAACACGAGCTGCATGAAAAGAAGTTGAATTTTTTTACCAATATTTCCCATGAACTTAGGGCACCATTGACTTTGATTATTAATCCTCTAAAGGATTTGTTGTATGGGAATAAAAAAAGCTTGGACCCTGGTGAAATAGAGGAAGTTTATAGAAATGGAAAAAGGCTTTTGGGCCTAGTGGACCAGCTTCTGCTTTTTAGGAAAGTTCAAAATGAGGTAGGTAGCCTGCGCATTGTAAAATTGGAGCTGGTGGCCATGATCAAGGAAGTTTTTGCCTGTTTTATTTACCATGCCAAAAACCAAAATATTGACTATAGATTTCAAACCGATATTGAGGAAACATTTATATATGCAGATAGGAAACTTGTAGAAACAGCCCTTTTTAACCTTATCTCCAATGCCATCAAATATGCGCCCAAAGAAAATGGACTTGTAGAGGTTCTTCTGAGCGAAAATGATGACCAGGTTAAAATCTCAGTATCGGACAACGGCAAGGGCATTGACGAACGTGAGAGATCCAAGGTTTTTGAGTTGTTCTATCAGGCTTCAGAGAAATCAAACGGGTTTGGAATAGGCCTGTATCTGGTCAAACACATCATGGACCAGCATGGAGGCAAGATCGAACTGGTAGCAGAGGATAACCAACTTACTTGTTTTGAACTGGGCTTTCTTAAGGGAAGGGCTCATATTCAGAATGAACTGGTCCATGAAGAATTGGATGAATATGTCGTGTTTCCTGATGATTGGTTTCAAAAGCAAGATGAAGGGGAGAAAGAAAAAGAGCTAGAGAACGAAGAGCTATCTTCATATTTGGATAGTGATTTGCTTAAAAAACAGCAGAAGATCCTAGTGGTAGATGACAACCCCCAGCTTTTAAACTACATACAGAAGATTCTAAAAGACACCTACCAAATCACTGCAGTTGACAATCTAAAAGCAGCCTATAAAAGTTTGGAAAGTGATCCACCGGATCTCATTATTTCGGATGTAGTCCTGGGTGAGGAGAATGGTATTGATTTTTGCAAGGAGCTTAAAATGAACCAATCCTATAAGCATATTCCGATTATACTACTGACAGCAAGTGCTTCCGAAAGCATCAAACTAAAAGGGGTGGAAGTAGGTGCTGATGATTATATCACCAAACCTTTTGACAGGAGGTATTTACTGGCTAGAATCCATGGGATCTTAAAAAGGCAGCAAACAATACAACAGTATTTATTGCACGAAGTCACCAACAAACCGTTTGAACAAAAAATCAGCAAGGACGACAAAGAGTTTTTGGACAAAGCTATTGATTA
The DNA here is from genome assembly GCF_042682445.1 of Belliella marina. Classification (NCBI taxonomy): domain Bacteria; kingdom Pseudomonadati; phylum Bacteroidota; class Cytophagia; order Cytophagales; family Cyclobacteriaceae; genus Belliella; species Belliella marina. Next base: position 173,951 of record NZ_JBHUHR010000027.1, on the reverse strand, counting down.
TATTGAAGAGCAACTTGGAAATGAAGCATTTAATGTGACTATGCTGGGCAAACACTTGGGAATGAGCCACTCTCCATTGTTCAAAAAAATCAAGCACCTGACAGGTAAGAACATAAAAGAACTGATAAGCTTTGTCCGACTTCGTAAAGTCGCAACTTTGCTACTTACTTCAAATATGCAGGTCAACCAAGCTGTTTTGCAGGTTGGTTTACACGATTTGAAACATTTCAGGCAACAGTTTTTACAGCAGTATGGAATGACACCCTCTGAATTCCAGAAAAGGTATAAAGACGCTCTCAGCGAGAAACAATTTATCCTCAATCAGGATGTTTGGAAATAGCAGGATTAAACGAAATGGCACCAAAATTTTTGTCCCGAAAAAACTACCTTAATTGGAAGAAGGAATTTAAATTCCTTCTTCCTGCTTGCATGCCAAGTTACACCATCGTCTTAGCATGATCTTTTTTGAGGGCTCTCTTTTTTGAAACTCAGAGATGCGGCTTTTCTTAAATCAGTTCCTGTGCAGAATTCTTTGTCGGAAAATCACCACAGCATTTTTTCCAAATAAAGTGGCAACTAAACAGACTACCCCCCTTCATCTACTCAATTCCCCCCCGATATAGCGACAGGATTATTTTGACTTTTGGGTAGGATTCGATTGAATCTTCTTGGTGTTTTACCCAAAATAAATCTTTTATGAACAAAACAATACTATTATGGATTAAGCATTTGGTCTTTGTCTTCTCATTGTTGCAGCTTTCTGGAACAATGGTTTTTGCCCAGCAAACTACCAGACAAGGAACAGTTGTAGCACAAGATGATGGTGTGGGTTTGCCTGGTGTCAATATACTGATAAAGGGAACGACTCGCGGGACTGTGACCGATATTGATGGCCGTTTTTCCATAGCTGCTTCCTCGGATGCAACATTGGTGTTTACCTTCATTGGCTATAAGTCTCTAGAGGTGCCGGTTGGCAACAGTTCTGTTTTGAACATTGAAATGGAACCGGATATGCAAGGACTGGAAGAGTTTGTTGTCGTTGGTTTTGGGGAACAGAAGAAAGCAACCATGACGGGAGCTGTCTCTACGATTGGTGACAAGGAGCTTATCCAAACTCCTGTAGCAAATATCAGCAATGCCTTGGTCGGTAGATTGCCAGGTTTGATTGCCGTTCAGTCCAGCGGTGAGCCAGGTTATGATCAATCCAGCTTAAAAATCAGGGGTATTGGGACACTGAATTCAGGAGCAGAATCAAATCCACTGATATTGGTCGATGGTGTACAGCGTGACAATATCAATCAGATAGATCCACATGAAATAGAAACTTTAAGTATCCTCAAAGATGCATCTGCCACTGCGGTGTTTGGTGTAAGGGGGGCAAATGGGGTTATTCTTATCACAACCAAGACTGGAACAAAGGGGAAACCACAAATAAACTATACCTCCAACTTTGGTTTACAGAGTCCCAATTCATTGCCACAGTTATTGAACAGCTATGATTATGCCACCCTGAGGAATGAAGCAAGTGTGAATTCCGGACAGGCTCCCTATTTCAGTGATGCTTCATTGGAGCGTTTTCGTATGGGTGATGATCCTTACTTCCATCCTGATGTAAATTGGTATGATCTGGTTTTAAAGGATTTTTCGGCCCAACAGCAACATAACCTCAATCTTAGCGGAGGTACAGACAATACGAGGTACTTTATATCCTTGGGCTATTTTGATCAAAGCGGTGCTTATGATGTCCAAGATGTCCAAACAGCTTATTCGGCCAATCCCAGATTCAAAAGATATAATTTCAGGTCAAACTTTGACATAGATTTCAACAAGGACTTTTCTGCTTCTGTAAAATTGAGTGGACAGTTTACCGATTCCAACTTTCCTGGTATTGGTGCTGGAGATATCTTCTTCAGGTTGCTCAACACCAACCCAATGATGAATCCAGGCATTATTGATGGCATGTTGATTACTGGTGTAGAAGGACTCCCTTCGAGTTCGGGAAGCCCTTTGGATGCCATTGTAAACAATGGGTATCAAAGGAATTTCGGAAGTACTCTAAACACCAACGTCAGCTTAAAACATAAATTGGGTTTTATCACAGAAGGCCTGAGTGTTAGGGGAATGGTAGCTTACGATAATTTTTACCAGCACAATGTCCGAAGGAGTAAAGAAACGATGCGTTACAGAATTGTCAGGGATCCAGAAGACCCTGAATTGCCTGTATTCTTGCCACAAGGAATGGACGCCCCGTTTTCTTTCAGTGAGGGTTACGAGAGAAACAGAAAGATTTATGCAGAGGCAGCAGTGGATTACAACAGGACTTTTGGGGTTCACCAAGTTACCGCCATGGGTTTGTATATGCAGGAAAGGTTTACCAAACCAGGACAGGAATACAATGTACCAATAGGCTATCAAGGCTTGGTCAGTAGATTTACCTACAACTACAAAGAAAAATACCTTTCTGAATTCAATATGGGCTATAATGGTTCCGAGAATTTTCCGGAAGGAAAAAGGTTTGGTTTTTTTCCATCTTTCTCCTTGGGTTGGATACTTACAGAAGAAGCATTTATGAAATCTGTAGGTTTTCTGTCATTTATGAAAATCAGGGGTTCCTATGGTGAAGTTGGAAATGACAAAATAGGGCAAGCAAGGTTTTTATATTTGCCATCGGTATTCTATCCAAATTCAGGAGGTTACCATTTTGGACAATATGGTGAAAACTATCAATGGTATCCAGGATCCTCCGAAGGCAGGGTAGGTAATCCAAATGTGACCTGGGAAAGAGCCAAAAAGTTCAACCTAGGTATAGAAACAGGTTTTTTTGATGATAATCTAAGGATAAATTTTGATGTGTTTGCCGAAAACAGAGACAATATCCTTTGGTATCTGGGGACAGTTCCCGCTTTGGTACAGGCCAATCTGCCTCCAGTAAATATTGGGGAAGTCCAAAACAGGGGCTTCGAATTGGAGATAAATTACAACAACAAAATAGGGGAATTGAATTATTGGATCAAGTCCAATTACTCCTTGGCAAGGAACAAAATCCTCTATATGGATGAGCCACAACGTGCACATCCATGGCTCCAAAGAACAGGACATCAAGTAGGTCAATTTTGGGGATTGGTAAGTGATGGCTTTTATAACACCCAAGAGGAATTGGCAGCAGCAGACAATTCAGGCTTCACCTCACAACTGCAATTGGGAGATATCAGGTATGTTGATCAAAATGGTGATGGTGTCATTGACCAATACGATGAAGTGCCAATCGGCTACTCCAGTTTTCCACAGGTAATTTATGGGGTTTCATTCGGTGGCCAATACAAAAATCTTGATTTTTCGGTATTGTTTCAGGGTGCCGATAAGGTATCTGCATACATTGACCAGATGGGGGCTTGGGCCTTTGATACAGATTGGAGAAGTGCGACTACCAGGCATTTGGAAAGATGGACCCCCGAGCGGTATGAAGCAGGTCTTCCCATCAGCTATCCGAGGGTAGAGCTTTCACCTACACCAGGCAAACACAATTACAGACCATCTGATTTTTGGTTGCAAGACGCCAGTTATCTGAGGTTAAAAAACGCTGAAGTAGCATACAATTTCCAGAAAAGTTTCCTCAGTCGCATTGGTGTGGCAAACCTCAGGGTTTTTGTCAATGGAAACAACCTTTTGACTTGGAGCAAGATGAAAAATTTTGATCCGGAAGCCCCTACAGGAAGGGGAGGTTTTTATCCTCAAATGAGGGTTTACAACATGGGGGTGAATGCCAGATTTTAACCTTTAAATTCAGAAACAATGACATTTAATATAAAAATACAAAATAGCATATTGACACTGGCGATTGTCTTATTGATATGCTCTTGTGACAAGGAATTTCTAGGAAGACCTATAAGCAACGATGTGACGGTAGAAGAAATATTTTCTGAAAGGGCCAGGGCAGAGTCTTTTCTATGGGAAACATACAGGACAAATGTCCCATTGGGCTTTCCGATAGATTGGGGTAAGCATAATGGGATGTATGCTTCCATGTTGATGGCAGCTAGTGATGAAGGAGATGTCTATGATTCATGGCCCTCATCCAATGACCATAACACGGGTGTTTGGAGTGCAGTAGATAATCGTGAGAATGATTTTGGGGTACATTATAAAGGTATCCGGAATGCGTGGATTTTCATTGAAAATGTGGATGTGGTCCCTGATATCCCCAATGCGGAAAAAGAACAGATGAAGGCTGAGGCGAAAGTACTCATGGCTATCAGCTATCATGAGTTGATGAAAAGGTATGGTGCGGTTCCCTTGGTCAGAGAAGTCTTGAGTGCTTCAGGTGAGATCATGTTGCCAAGAAATACTTATGAAGAATGTGTAGAATACATCGTGGAACTATGTAACCAAGGCATTGAAATACTTCCCAATAATTATTCAACCCAGTTTCTGGGAAGAGTCACCAAAGGTGTTGCTCATGCTTTGAAGTCTAGGGTGTTGCTTTACGCCGCCAGTCCACTACACAATACTGACACACCCTATTTGCCAGGACAGGAACAACTTACTGGATACGGAAATTACAGCATTAATAGGTGGCAAACAGCAGCAAATGCAAGCAGGGAAATGCTGGACTGGGCCTCACAAAATGGCTATAGTCTTGTGGAGAGCAGCACAGATCCCCAAACAAACTATAGCCTCGCAATTGAAACCCAAGGAAACAGTGAAGTTATCCTGATGAACCAATCCAACGGTTGGTGGGGGGCTTATGGCCCAATGTTCCAGCAATTTGCAATGCCTAGAGGAATTTATGGTGGCTGGTATGGCCACGGTGTAACCTTAAACCATGCCAATAACTACCATACCATAGATGGGGAAGATTTGGAATGGCCAGAAACAGGGTCTTTGGAGACTTTTAGAAGCAACATGGAATCTTTGGAGCCTCGTTTTCAATATTCTGTATTTTATTCAGGGTCACGTTGGAATGATGAAATTGGAACCCGTGATTTTTTCCAAAGATCAGATGGTACTTGGTCTGACAATGCTCCTGTGAATGGCGTAGGTTACATGAAGAAATTTCTGGGGAGAGGAAATTGGGGAGGTGGTCAATTCCATTGGATCATTTTCAGGCTGGGAGAGATTTATCTGAACTATGCAGAAGCTTTGAACGAGGCAAGCCCCTTGGATCCTGCGGCATTTGATGCAATAAACAGGATCAAAAGAAGAGCGGGGATTCCCGAGATTGATCCATCAGATCCAAGGTACAATACCCAAGAAAAATTCAGGGCTGAAATCCGTAGGGAGAGAGCCATTGAATTGGCATTTGAAGAACATAGGTTTTTCGATGTGAGAAGATGGAGAATTGCTTCGGAAGAAGGCGTGATGAAGGGGCAGATGTGGGGATTGACATTGTATCAGCAGACAGATGGCAGTATGATCTTCAGGAAGGAACCCTTTGAAAGCAGGGTATGGGAGGATAGAATGTATATCTATCCGATTCCCCAAGGTGAAATCGACAAGGGGTACATTCAACAAAACCCAGGTTGGTAATGCAGTTTGGAAACAATGTGCATCAATCTTCCTTTAGGTTGTCACATTTTTCAATTCCTTTAAATTCTGAAATAACTTCTTATGAAAATTTATAAACACATTCATTATATAGCCAAATTTAAAAAGCTGAATGCTGCGTTGATTGCCATCTTTGTTTTGGTAAATGTGACAATAGGTATTGGGCAGAGTGTTGGCCCAAGAATAGCAGTTGAACTTGACTCAACAGATCAAATTGATTACAAAAACCATAACTCGGAAAGCAATGACCAACCATTGAATATAGGCTATGGGGTGCAGGCACAATCGCATTTTACAGGATCCATGGCTACTGTAAGTGGAGAGGCGCTCCAAAAGACTTTTGTACCTACCTTGAGCAATACTTTGTTTGGAAGGTTGGCAGGTCTTACCATTATGCATGGCTCTGGAGAGCCGGGTTTTGATGAGCCAAGCATGCTGATCAGGGGATTAGGAACTTTGAACAATGCCACTCCTTTGGTGATCGTAGATGGTTTCGAAGCATCCTTTGACCAATTGTCAGCTTTTGAGATAGAGTCTGTTTCCATATTGAAAGATGCAGCATCATTGGCGATTTATGGTGTAAGGGGAGCCAACGGGGTGATTTTGGTCACTACCAAAAGAGGCCATGATGGTAAGACACGTATCCGCTTTGATGCACGGACGGGGTTCCAACAGCCTACCCGTTTGCCTGAGTTTGTGAATGCCTCGCAATATGCATCTCTGTATAATGAAGCACTATCCAACGATGGTCTGCCTTTGCGATATAGTGCCGATCAGATAGCAGCGTATCAATCCGGCTCGGATCCTTATCTATACCCCAATGTAAATTGGTACGATGAGGTCTTGAAGAACAGTGCCCCAATCAAAGATTATAACCTTACTTTTTCAGGTGGAAATAAAAGAACACGTTATTTTATTCTGATGGGGTATTTACAAAATGAAGGTTTGTACAGTAATACAGATTCAAGAAGGGAAGACAATTCCAATGCCCACTTTGAAAGGGTGAATTTTCGCTCAAACATCGATGTTGCCATTTCAGATAAAGTAGCGGCATCCTTGGATTTTGGTGGCAGGATTGAAAATAGGTTTTTCCCCAATGTCAACGGAGCTCAACTCTGGGAAAACATGGCCAGGTATCCCGCCAATGCATTTCCGGTATATAATCCAGATGGGTCATGGGGAGGAAGCAATGCCTACCCAAACAACCCAGCCGCTGCAGTACTTGGGAGGGGCTATACTTCTTCCCATGATAGAAACTTGATGGCCAATTTAAGATTGTCCCAAAATTTGAGTGATTTTGTCCCAGGACTCAAATTTTCACAAGCCATCGGTATAAACAATTACCATAGGGCAAACTACAACAGAACAAGAAACCTTGCATTCTTTGAACTGATTCCTGGTAGTGAGGAAGGCACCTACTCCTACCTGCAAAGAGGATTGGACAGTGGTTTCTCTATCAGTGAGTGGGGAAATGATCAGTGGAATAGATTGAACCTTCAGTTTGCATTGGATTATCAAAAGCAATTAAATGATCATGGACTTCAAGCCATGATGATGTACCACCAAGATGCATTCTATGTAGGAGGAAACAATGTGCCTTACGCCAACCAAAGTGTAATGGGGAGGTTTTCGTATAACTACCTAGAAAAATATTTTGCTGAACTTACCATGGCTTATAGTGGATCTGAACGCTTTCCAGAGGGAAACCGATTCGGTTTGTTTCCAGCAGTATCGGCAGGATGGATATTGAGCAAGGAAGATTTTATGTCTCAACAAAAAGTCTTCGATTATCTTAAAGTAAGAGGATCTGTGGGACTGGTAGGCAGTGATAAATTTGGGGGAAGCAGGTTTGCCTATGCCCAGGATTTCTACTATTCGGGAGATTATCGCTTGGGGGCTGAGAATACTTCGAATGGAATCATTATGGAAGGTTCACTCGCCAATACCAATATTAGCTGGGAGAAGGATTTTAAAACAAACTTTGGTTTCCAGGGACAGGTTCTGGGTCACTTGGATTTTAGGTTTGATGCTTTTTACAATTCTCGAACAGACATCTTGATCAACGGTGCCCAAATCTACCCAGGCTACTTGGGTGTAGTCGCCCCGCACCTAAACTTTGGTAAAGTAAACAACAGAGGTGTTGAACTGGAGTTGAATTACTCCAACGAAATTGGGGAATTCAGATATCATTTGGGAGGAAATGTCTCCTTTGCCAAAAACAAAATCATCGCCATGCAGGAGATTGATTACCCCGAATCCTACATGCAACGAACTGGACATCCAATCGGTCAACCTTTTGGTTGGGTAGCAGACGGGTTCTATATGCCAGAGGATTTTCAGCCTGACGGGTCGCTTGTATCGGGAGTTGTCAATTCATCCTTTGGACCAGTACAGCCCGGGGATATCAAATACAAAGACCTGAACAATGATGGAGTGATCGATCAAAATGATGAGACAGCGATTGGAAAACCATGGCAGCCCCAAGTTAATTATGGGATCAATTTAGGTGGTGCTTTTAAAGGTTTCGATCTTGATCTCCTATTTTATGGTTTGGCACAAAGGGATGTTGCATTGAATGGTACTTATTTCTGGGCATTGCAAAATGATGCCAATATCCCTGCTCATGCTTTGGGTAGGTGGACAATGGATAATCAGCAAAATGCCACTTATCCGAGGCTTTCCACACTTCCAAATGAAAATAACTTTAGGCCTTCCACTTTTTGGCAGGCGTCAGGGAATGTGTTCCGACTTAGGAATATAGAGCTGGGTTATACATTGCCAAGTACATTAACCCAGAAAATCCGAGTTGACAGTTTTAGGCTATATGTCAATGCCGTCAACCTTTTTACTTGGGATAGTATGGATATGGTTGACCCGGAAAGTTTTGGTGGCTATCCACCTTTGAAATCATTCAATATGGGAGTGACCTTACAGTTTTAACCCTTTTAACCTGAGAAATCATGAAAATGAATAGAATAATAACAATCTTGTTGATGCTCAGTCTTACCGCATGTGTGGATGAGTTTTTGGACAGAAGAATGGATACAAACTATACCAAGGACCAGGTGTTCTCAACCTATACAACAATCAGGAATTTTGGGATTGGTATTTACAGTCACCTGCCAAACGGTTTTGACAGATTTGATGGAGGAACCTTGGCAGCAGCATCTGATGAAGCAGTCCATTCCGGTGCAATAGGGACAGTGCAAAAATTGTCATCGGGAAATTGGGGTGCATTCTCAAACCCAGATGACCAATGGAACAACCTGTATAGTGGAATCAGAAAAGCAAATTTGTTTCTGCAGGAATCTGTAGATTATGAACGGGTGATCATTCAGGATACGATTACTGATCAGGGCAGGCAAACATACCAAACACAAGTAAACGACCTGCGTTGGTTGAGGGCTGAAGCACATTTTCTTAAAGCATATTTTTACTTTGAACTCATCAAAAGATACGGGGGAGTTCCCATCATCGAAGAGGTTCTGACACTGGAAGATACACAGGGAATTCAAAGGGCAAGTTTTGGGGAATGTGTTAACTTTATAGAAAATGAAATACAAACAGCCTTGGTTGACCTTAGGGTAAGCTGGCAGGGTTTTGATAGTGACAGGCTTTTGGGTAGGGCCACTACAGGTGCAGCACACGCATTAAGGTCTAGGCTGTGGCTCTATGCAGCAAGCCCCCTACACAATACAGGTGCTGATCCAGAGCCTTGGGAGAAAGCAGCGGTGGCATCTTTTGAAGTTATAGGAAGTGGCCAATATAATTTGGTTGGAAATTACAGAGACCTGTTTAGAAGTAGCCATAATTCCGAGATTATATTCTCAAGGAGATATCCTGCTGCAAACAGCCTGGAAAGATCCATGTACCCAATAGGATTTACAGGTGCAGTAGGAGGCACAAACCCAAGCCAGAATCTGGTGAATGCTTATGAGACAAGCAATGGCCTGGCAATCTCAGAAGACCCAACTTATGATCCACAAGCTCCATACGTCAACCGAGATCCACGGCTGATGATGAGCATTGTCACAAATGGCTCAACCTATAAGGGGAGAGCAGTTGAAACCTTTAGATATGGAATGGATGGCCCAGGAAAACCCAGAGCTACAAGGACTGGCTATTACCAGAAAAAGTATGTAGATGAAGGTTTGGATATCCTGCAGGGAAGGACAAGTGTGCATGCTTGGATTTATTTCAGGTACGCTGAAGTTCTGTTGAACTATGCCGAGGCGATGAATGAGCTCTATGGGCCTGATGGTACCTCGGAGCAAACTCCCTTGTCTGCGAGGGAAGCGCTGAACCAAGTAAGGACCAGGCCGGGAGTTAATATGCCTGCTGTTGCTGTCCAAGGTAAAGATGCATTTAGAGACCGTCTCCATAACGAAAGAAGAGTAGAATTGGCATTTGAAGAACATAGATACTGGGACGTGAGAAGATGGGGAATTGCTGACGAGGTATTGAATCAGCCCATTTTGGGAGTTTCAATTGCATTGAACAGTGGAGGGGATATTGAATACAATGAGCGGGAAGTAGAGTCCAGGTATTTTGCACCGCATATGAATCTGTATCCAATACAAGCCGTTGAAATCAATAAATCAGGAGGGACATTGACACAAAACCCAGGATGGTAAAACCAATAAAAAACATGAAAAAAAGTAAATTGAGGCATTTCAAGCTTTTGTCTACATTCCTATTGATACAGATGCTGTCTGTATCAATAGGCCATGCACAAGAATATAAAAGCTTCACCCCAGGAGAAATATGGAAAGATGACCAAGGCACACATATCAATGCCCATGGTGGAGGTCTTTTATACCATGATGGGATCTATTATTGGTATGGAGAACACAAAACTGCCGGAAGAGGGGGAAACAGGGCACTGGTAGGTGTTGGCTGCTATGCTTCAACAGATCTTTATAATTGGGAAAACAAAGGAATAGCGCTCCCTGTGGATGCTGAAGGTAGTGGGTCAGACATTGAAAAAGGCAGCGTAATTGAAAGACCGAAGGTCATATACAATGAATCGTCGGGTAAATTTGTCATGTGGTTTCATCTGGAGTTGAAAGACAAGGGGTATGAAGCTGCCCGGACCGCCCTGGCAATAAGCGATACACCAACAGGACCATTTACCTTTGTCAAGTCTTTAAGGCCCAATGCCAAAACCTGGCCTATAGATTTTCCCGAGTCATGGAAAACAAAATCAATTCAGGAAAAGGACCTAAAAGCATGGACGGATCAGTGGAAGAATGAAGTCAGTGAAGGCTTGTTTGTCAGAAGAGATTTTGAAGGAGGGCAAATGTCAAGGGACATGACATTGTTTGTTGATGAAGATGGCAAAGCTTACCATATCCACTCGGCAGAAGAAAACCTTACCCTACACATTTCTGAGTTGACTGATGATTATCTTGATTTCACAGGTAAATGGGCAATACTGGAACCAGCTGGACACAATGAAGCCCCTGCAATATTCAAAAAAGACGGACGCTACTACATGATTACCTCGGGATGTACCGGGTGGGATCCCAATGCTGCCCGTTCCTTTGTGGCTGATGATATCATGGGGCCTTGGGAGTCTTTGGGGAATCCCGCACAGGGAAAGGATGCTGATATTACTTTTGATTCCCAAAGCACTTACATACTTCCCGTGCAGGGCAAGGAAGGTGCTTTTATTTTTATGGCCGACAGGTGGAGACCGCAAAATGCAATTGATGGAAGATATGTTTGGCTACCTATCATGTTTGAAGATGGAAGGCCTGTATTGCATTGGAAGGACACTTGGAGTATTGAAATTTTCGACTAATCTAAATATCATAAAATGAATTTATCAACAAAATATGATGATATTATTGTTCTTGGTTTTTTAAGTGTGCTTTTTCTGTATTCTTGCGATACAAAAATCGAAAAAACCAGTAAAAACACTTCCCCATACCCTGGGTATGAACTCGTTTGGCAAGATGAATTTGACACTGAAGGCAAACCTAACCCGGATGATTGGTCGTTTGAAAGTGGTTTTGTCCGCAACCATGAGCTACAATGGTACCAACAGGATAATGCCAATATCAAAGATGGGGTATTGGTGATTGAAGGCAGAAGGGATAGCATCCCAAATCCCAACTATGATCCCCAAAGCAAGGATTGGAAAAAGAGCAGGGAATATGGATTGTATTCTTCGTCCAGTATCAACACAGCGGGAAAACAGACTTTCCAATATGGGATTATTGAGGTAAAGGCAAAGATTGATACCGCTATGGGTATGTGGCCGGCAATATGGACACTGGGGGTGGACAAGGGCTGGCCAGCAAATGGGGAGGTTGACATCATGGAATATTACAGGGTGAAGGGAGAAGGCACGATTTTGGCCAATGCGGCATGGGCGCATGAAAGCAAACGGGCAGCATGGGATGAAGCTAAAATCCCATTCAGGGATTTCTTGGAAAAAGATGCCCATTGGCCTGAAAAATTCCATACTTGGGTGATGGAATGGACTCCAGAAAACATCAGACTATCGTTGGATGGTGAATTGCTCAACGAAATTGACTTGAGTCTTACCTTAAATCCTGATGGTTTCAACCCTTTTCATCAACCCCACTATATTTTACTCAACTTGGCAATAGGTGGAAATGGGGGTGATCCCACAGAAACAGCATTTCCAAAGACATACGAAGTAGATTATGTAAGGGTGTATCAGCAAGTAGATTCTGAATGATTAAGGATTGTGAATTATATAATCCCATCAAATCCATCTGTTATTATGCGATTTTCAATAATTGAATAAGCGCTATTATCTAAATACATAAAGGGCAAGCGTGCCATCAAGCACGTTTGTCCTCTTTACGCAGAACCACTGTTAGCGGGTTCTTTTCTTTGATTTTTTTGAGACTTTGTTATAGTCAAGACAAATATTCAGTAAGTAGTCAAAGTCTTTTTTGTCCCTATACCCTTCTGGATTTATGTAGCAATACCCTTTATACTCCTTGCCTTTCATTAACATTGTTTCGTATCCCCTCCATTCGTAAAGTTCTTCTTGACGATTGGGATCAAACCGTAACATCAATTTCTCTTCACTAACGCAGACGCAGGTTTTTCCATTAACCATAAAGTTGAGAACTGAGAACATTTCTTTTTCTTCAACCTCTATATTTGGAATTTCGGAAAGATACTCACGGACGCTGTCTGCAAGACCTATATCATATGGCATAGTCCATTATTATTTTCGTGAGTGCAACCCTACGGTATTGCCTTCTGTGTCAATGAAAATCGAAACATAGCCGAAATCGCCAATATGTAATTTAGGTTGCACAACTTTTCCACCTGCCTTCTCAATTCTTTGCTCTTCTGCAAGGCAGTCTTCGGTTTCAAAATATATAACCGTATTGTTGTTGCTTGGGGCAAAATCTGCTTTTTCCACCAATGCCCCCGAAATGTTTGGGCTCTTGGGATTGGAAGGAAAAAAGGATTGTTTACCCCATTCAATGGGAAGGTCAGTCAGTTTTACATCAAAAACTGTTTCATAGAATCTTTTTGCACGGTCTAAGCTTGCTACATTGAGGTCAAACCAACCAACTGGATTTACATCTGCCATTTTATTATAAATTTATGTGCTGTTGCAAAATTGCTCTACAAAGCAACAACAACTTAAAACGGCAAAATTGTAAAAATGGGACAAGGTCAATCTTTGTCAAAAATCAAGGACATTTTTAAATCGTCACCATAGAATTCTTTTGGTGTTAGTCCTGTAAACTCTTTAAAATCCTTTATAAAATGAGCTTGGTCAAAGTATTCATTTTCATAAGCCAAATCGGTTAATTTACCGACATCTTTTGTCAATAATGACTTTAAAGCGGCTTGGATTCGTATTGTTTTTGAGAGTTGTTTGGGGCTTATCCCGATAGTTGAAGAAAATTTGCGTGTCAATTGTCTGCGATTGATATTGTTTTGCAATGAATGTTCAATGACAGAAAACTGTCCGTTAGCATTTAAGATTGTCTCAACCGTAGATTTTACAATGTTGTCAATTGTTTGTTTGTCTGTAAGACGTTTTAACAAAAAGGCTTCGATGATGTTTATTCTCTCCGAAGTTGAATTTGCGTTTAAAATGTTTTTCCCAATTTCTTCTCCGTCTTTCCCAAATAGCTTAACCAATGGGACAGCCGTATTTTCTATTTCCTTAATCGGAATGGTCGTAAAAGGCAGAAAGCCATTCGGGTAAAATCGAACAATAAAAGAGCCCGTTATTCCAACAGGTTCTACTATATAAGGTTTCGTCAATTGCCCAATTAAAAAGCACTTTGGCAAGATTGTGATTTCTCCGTTGTTTGAGTGATGTTTGTACGTGTCTCCATAGTGAAAAATCAACTTCATCGTCCCATCAGGCACTATGGTGTTTTTTTGTGGTGTACTGTCTTTTTCGCCTTCCAATGTCCAATAGCACTTAACAAATTCTGTCAGTTCACTATTTGGTTGATAAATTTCTGGTTTCATTGGATTGTTGTTTTATAGCAGAATGTTGTTTTAGAATGGCCACTGACGGGATTCATCCTGCCGGAATCAGACAGGCTGTACCAAGGTGAAGTTGGCAGACTAATTTTATTAACCTGAGTTCGATTGTTGTCACAAAGTCAAAATCAATAAAAATATCCAGTTACAAGGCAAATTTTTGAGGAATAGCCTAAGCTATCGCTCAAAAATTTAACGCAGTAAATGGGTGTTTTTATTGACTGAGCCGACTATTCGGTAATTGCCCAGACATCTGGATAATTATTATTTAAATCAGATTCCAACATTAACTGAAAATCGGTTGGTGCATCTAACAGCTTCAAGTCCCAGGTTGAAATAGATTTATCATTTTCTTGGTTGTATTTAACGATCTTATGTATCAATATATGGGACGGTCAAGTATAAAGCAGTAGCCGTTTGAAAGCAATGGACTTTCAAACGGCTTCTAAGATACAATATTGCAGGAAACTTTCGGTTCGGGCATCACCCGTTATTGCTATTATACAATGTTGCCAGTTTTCACATTTACTTTTGTCACTATATCCAATCCAATTGATCTACCGTTTGTGGAGTTTTAAGGTCTCCTGTATGCTTAGTGGTTTTAGGCTCGATAAGCATGACTTTTACTTCTTCGCCGTTTGTAGTCCAAGGCCTATGTTCTACGCCCTTTGGTACAATCAATATCTCTCCGGGATTGGTGACTATGGTCTTCCCATCTCTAAAATCCATCATCAAGGTACCACTGACCACCACAAACATCTCATCTTCTTCCTGATGGCTATGCCAAACCAAGTCTCCTTTAAGCTTGGCTAGTTTTACATAGTTTTCATTCAACTCTCCTATGATGTAGGGGTGCCAGTGATGCTGTATTTTGGCAAATTTTTCTTTCAAGTTAATTTTCATTGCACGATCTATTTGGTTTGTTTTAAAATCCAATTGCTAATTACTTCCAACGCTTCAGGAGCAAATGTTTCTTCAATTTGGGAATATTCAGAAACAAGTCCTGTTTTACTTTCCTGAAACAAGTGATTCAATCCTTGTAATAAAATAACTTCATGATTTTTTGATCTACTTGATTCCAAGGCATCTTTCACAGGTTGTAAGTGATATTTAGGAGGAACTTGGGTGTCGTTAGTGCCATATAATGCCATTGCCGGAATGTCAATTTTCTTGATTTCAGTGGCTGGATTATAATTGTAAAAATACCTAATCCAGGGAGTGGTTCTTGTTGCTACCAGATTTTCAATAAATTCATCCCTGTCAACATTGACCGGTAGAAGTGATGCCAATATCTCTGAATTTTGATAAAACTCTTTCAATTCCCTCATTACAATTGTGGTTTCCTTATCAGATGAAGCTATTTCGATGGCTTCCTTTACATAGGCTTCATATGCTTTCTCATCCGCCACAGGGAAGCTGCGAAAGTCTAGTGATTGCCGTAATGAAACTTCTTTCCCAGTTGTACCGGTGCCAGCCAGCATAACTATGAAATTGACATCTTTTGACTGATTGGCTACCATCGGGGCAATAATGGCCCCTTCGCTATGCCCAACCAAACCGATTTTATTGGTGTCAATATCCGTTCTTTTCTTCAAAAATTCAATGGCACTTAAAACATCTGCTGCAAAATCGGCAGTAGTACCAGCAGAAAAATCACCTGTGGATTCACCATAGCCCCTGTCATCATATCGCAAAACCGCAATTCCTTTTCGGGTGAGGTAATCTGAAAGCACCAAGAAAGGTTTGTGCGCAGCAAATGATTCGTCTCTGTCCTGCGGTCCACTGCCCGAAATCAGTATGACCACTGGTGGTTTTTTGTCCGTTTTTATGGGAAGGGTCAATGTGCCCGCAAGCGTAACATTGCTTTTTTGATTATTAAACTTCACATCTTCCTCCCTGTAGGGGTAAGGTTTTACAGGTTCTTGGGGTCTGTTCAGCTTGACTTCCTCAATGGTTTCTTTAGTGAGTATCAAAGGAACTTTATTAACTCCTTCTTGGAAAGTGCCCTCAATTGTACCTGAGGAGACATTCCATTTTCCGCTATACTTGAACCCCAGATTAGAAGCATCTATCAAGAAGTCGCCATTTTCAAAAGTGGTAGATTTAGCCACAAGGTCTTTCACTCCTTGGCTTGGTATGGCAATCTCTGTTTTCAGTACTTCACCAGTTCTGGAAATCTGAAAAATAAACAGTATTTTTCTTTCTGGCTGTACTTCCAGGTTTCCATTCCAGATTCCCTCAATCTCCTGAGAAAATGCTGTGAAAGAGATCAATGCAAAGCATAAGATTGTTACAATTTTTTTCATAACTCTATGGTTTTTTGGGCATAGCTATCCTGTAACTGATAGTTTCAGCCGATTTGAAAATTCTAATCTGTTTGTGGGGTATTAGCTGTTGATGTTGGAAAGCATTTGTTCCGATTTTAACCAAATCGCAGTTAACTATCTATTTCTTTTAAAATATTCTCTGCAGAATTTGTGACATTTTTGTAGCCTTTGAATACCCATCTTGAAAGAAAGAACAAGAAGATTAAAAGTATAGGAATATAAATCCAAAGATTGTCAATATGCTCTGCCTCAAAAAGATCTTTATTTTTAATTATTTTAGAAGTGACAGGTAAGATCATAATTGCCAAAACCATACTTAGATAAAGTGTTATTTTCTGAGTAAAAAACAATGATTTTTTAGCTTTTTGAAATTTAACCAAAACATCTTTATAGCTACTATTGGCGATATTTATTTTTTTCATGTTGCTGATTTTTCTCAACGTTAATGCTGGCAAGACTAGTAATAACAGCAAGGTGATTATCCCGAATAATATTAAATACCAAGAATCTAGTTTTTCAAAATTGACAATTAAAAATATAGCACTGCCATAGCATATTACAGAACCTATAGTTTCATAAATTTGTAGTTTGCTGAATTTATTGACATACCTTTCTTTTGTCATTTTTTCGATGACTTGATGCGTCAGAATTTCTTGTTTTTCCAATCTCTTACTCATTTCTTGCCAAGTGTTTTTCATTTCTTCCAGTTCCATGATTAGTGCGTTTTAGTGATCTGTGATTTCAGTTTCTCTTTGATTCTTGAAATCTTGGTTCCTACATTACTGGTCGTTATACCTATGATTTCAGCGATTTCCAGGTGGCTCTTTCCTTCTAAAAAAAGCAGGATGATGCCTTTTTCCAGCAGATTTAGCAGTTGGATATGCTCATAAAGTAGCTTAAGTCTTTCCTCCTCCAACTTGTCTGATACATCGGCAAACCGCATGGTCTCCAAATCAATGGGGACGGTGTCCACTTGCTTCTTGGTGCTTTTCAGACTGTAAATGGCCGTGTTCATGGCCACCCGGTACATCCAAGTGCTTAGCTTGGACTGTTCGCTGAAGGAGTCAAAGGACTTCCAAAGTTGGAAGACAATTTCCTGATACAGGTCCTCCCTGTCGTGAAGACTGTTGGTATAAAGCATCGCTACTTTAAAAATCAGTCCTTCATTCTGTTTTACTACTTGTATGAATCGGCTTTTTTTATCCATCGAAAATCAAACTTCAACCAATTAGTATTTGAAGTTTCCAAAAAATCACAAATTAGTAGAATTTATTTTTCTTAATGAAGGAGCCAGACATGCATTAGAGGTTTCAGCAACCCTGATCAATCTAACACTACCCTATTGAAAATCTGCACCTTGCAGGCCTCTATCTTTATTTTAGATTTCCAGAATTGGTACCCTCCGTTAGTTCTGAAAGTGAATGTTTTTAATAGATATGTATATCCCGAACCATCTTGACCACCCATTCAAAGTAAGGTTAGGGTATTCTTAGGTGTTGTTAACTGTTGTTTTTATCCATTCACGTTCCTTGCAATTCTGAATCCCAAATCATCTATTTTGAACGAAAAAGGATGACTTCTTCTTCGATTTGTTGCCATTACACTCCTTTCATGGTCACACCAACCGCCACCACGGAAAACACGGTAAGTTCCGTAAACAGTTTCGTCATATATGTCTGAACACCATTCCCAAACATTTCCCAACATATCATAAAGTCCCCATTCGTTAGGTTTCTTTTGTCCAACTTTTTGAGTTTGATTATTGGAATTATCTTTAAACCAAGCAATTTTATTCAATTCTCCGTATCTAATGTCTTTGACCCCCGCTTGACAAGCATACTGCCATTCTGCTTCTGTTGGCAATCGAAATCCATTTGCTTTTGAATTTAACGTTACTTTTTCAGTTGCTAAGTCAATTGCATAGCATTTATCTTTTCCCAAAGAATCAGATAGTCCATTGCAAAAATTCACCGCATCAATCCAAGAAACATTTTCAACTGGCAATTTGTCTCCTTTGAATGTCGAAGGGTTTTCGTCTGTCAATGCTCTATATATTTCCTGTGTTATTGGGAATTTAGAAAGTTCAAAGGAGTTTATTTCAACCGACCAAGTTTCTTTGGTTCGGTCATCTCTCATACCAATCGCTCCTGTCGGAATGGTCACAAACAACCCGTCAATTGCTTTCTTATCTATGTTTTCTTTTATCGTTTTCACGTTGTTTTTTTTAAAACTCTGACTAACATAAACAAAAACACCTCAAATTGAGCTGTTTTCTATTCACGTTGCCTTGCTCATGTGTAGTTTTGCCAGTTTTCTTTACATATATGATCTTTTGTTTTATTGGGCTTCCCCAATATTTACCCTGAATGATTTTTTAAATTGTTCAAACACATTGTTCGGGGCAACATTGGTTATACCCATCTCTTTAAATATGGCTTTATCGGGCAGTTCACCTGATGCTAACGCAGCAAATTGATTAACATGGGCTTGAATTGTCTCGGGTAGTTTAAATATTGATTCCGGTGTAAGCATTACTGTCAATCTGAACACATCGGCCTTGTGTTTTCTCAATTGCTTTGCATCTTCTCTACTACCTTTTTCAATTCGTTCTTTTATTTCTAAAAATGCTTTAGCCTTCAAACATATCAATGCTTCAATACTGGCATGATGCAGGCCATCTTCCACTTGACTGTGCTCAATCATGTAATTGTAATAGTCGTCATTCAATAATATGGCTGATAAACTTGAAAGGTCATCGTCAACTGGAATAGGTGTTAGATGTGCTTCGCCTTCTAAAACAATTATATCGGGTGTTCTTGAAAACAGCTCTATTTGATGCGGAAAGTCTGTATTCTCCGGTTTAACAAATCGGTAATATTCTCTTTCTTCATTACTTTTTTCCCTTTGCTGATACTTGCCGTCATCAATAAACTGCCAAAACTGTTTAACAAATTCTGAGCTTAGGGCTTCTACAACCAAAATGATGTCTATATCCTTGGTGGCTCTGGGAACAAAGCCAGCTTCATCAATTATAATATCGCAAGCCGTACCACCGATAATCACGTAATTGCCAGGATACCGTCCAAAGTATTCTTTAAATATGTCTAATCCTCTTACCATCTATATTTCTCTAAAATCTGGTCTAATGCCATATCAATACGTTCATCTTTGCTATCCTTCACACTCAGGTATAAAGAAAGTGGATCTACCACAGTCCTATCATTTGGCAGTTCATCCACCAATGCCAAAGGGTTATATTTCCATACCTCTAAGGCATATTTGCCTTCATAATCGTTTGGATTAACTAAAGCATTGCTTCTTTTTAAATCATAAAAAACGGTTTTTTCAATAGCGAAATATTCTTGTCTGCTGGGGTTCAAATCAGTGTATTCAGGCAAAGCAGATGTATTGCTATGCAGCAGAAAAAGATTTTTGGGTTTTTCATCTACATATACAGTTTTAATAATAGGATTCACCAAAAGATTTTGTTGTTGGGCAATGTTCCATAACTTATTCCCCTCATATCGAAAGCGGATAAATTTTTCTTTCCCCCCTTCTACATCTACTAATTCATGGTATTTCAAATTGTCAATTGCATTTGATATAGCCATTGATGTATAGCCTAATTTCTGTGCAATTTCTTTAAAGGGATGTTCTTCCAGTTTCCATTGCTGGTATCTATGGATGATTTGATAAATCATTAAAAATTGTGCAGATGGAAGTAGGGTCTCATTTTTTTGCTTCGCCTTTGGATGAACATAGATTTCACGCAAGTCAATCAGCAAATCGGGCATGTAAAGTTGTTTTCCCGGCATTATAAAGTTGATGCCTTTTTCAATCAATCGTTTGCGGTTGTATGCTTGTACGTTTTCCAACACTATCACAACTTTTTGTTTGAGCAGGTTTTTTATTTGTTGCACCTGCTTTTCGGTTTGTCGTATGCTTAGTCCATCATCGTTTTTCAATTCCGCCAAAATGATTTCTTTGTTGAATAAGTCTGTGCGGTACAGCTTGAAGGTCTCGTGGATATACATAGGAAGTCTGTCCAAATAGCTTTTGGCTATGGGAGTTACCGTTGGATGTATGCCCAGCGTTTCCTCAATATACCTAAGCGTTTTCTTCATTCTATGTTCCATGATAAACCTAATTTCGGTTGATAAAGCATATATCTTTATTGTGCAAATATAGATTTATTATTCTGATTTTCATATCTTAATCACTTCACTCGTTTCAAAAAGCTGATGTTCATTTCGATGTATATAGCCCAACTGATTGGTTATGAGTTTGGTATTGCCAATCGTGAACTCAGGCGTGTTTGTATGATGATGCCCATACACCCAACAGGCTATTTCGGACGATTCTATAAGGTCATGCAGTTCTACCGCAAAGGCCTCACTGAGTATATCGCCCTTGTATTGCTCAGGATAATTGAGAAATGTAGGGCAATGGTGGGTAAAAACGGCCATTTTCCAGTCCGTATTCTTGTTTAGTTCATTTTGTATAAATGCCAAACTCTCTACATGCAGTTGGTTATATAGTTCAGTCGAAAGGCGGTAGCCTTTGTATTTGATTAATTGAAAATCATTCAGGCTGCGTTCAATTTGCCACTGGTAGTTGGGACTGATGTGGCTCCAAAGGGTAGAGAAAATCAATTTTACACTTTCATGTACCACCGCAGTATTGTTCACCAAAAATACATTGCGGCGAATGGCTTCATACAACACACCGTTTTTCTCGGCCATATCAAAATGGTAATATTCATGATTGCCGGGCAGCCAATAAGTAGTTTTGAAATGATCTGACAAAAAACTGAAAAAATCCTGGTTCTTATCCAGTACCGCAAAAGGCACAATATCTCCTGACAACACCAATACATCACCCATGGGCTGCAAAGGATACTGTTTTAAGAATTTCTTGTTGGCCTCGAATTCTAAATGAAGGTCGGAGGCGTACTGGAGATTAATTGGCATGTTTTTTTATCAAAATAATTATCCGCAATCATACCAGTAAGGATAAATTGAAACAATGATGAGTCGGCCAAAAAGCTTTTGGCCAAAATATCTTCTGCTGAGGTCAGCTCATGGAAACCATCAAAGTTGGTTGTTCGCCAATCTCTACTTTTCGAAAGTTCACGAAAGCTGAACATTCAAAAATCGCTTCCAATAGTTCTGGCGCATTCTGTTTCAAAAGTTTTCCTTTATGGATTTCGATTAGGGTTGGTTCAGTCGAAAGTTCGTCTACACAATCAATCCAAGCATTCATGTTCTCGCCATAATAGTCTGGAAAGTTCATCTCCGATTTGAATTCAGAATGGAAAGTTTTCCAGTTCTTGATCTTGTTGCCATATATTCGATATACTTTCATTGTAGTTGCATTGGTGGTATATAACATCAGACTCCCGCAGTAGGGGACAGGTTATGAAAAAAGCCTCTGCCAGTTTTTAGTCCAACCCTTTTACACCTGTCCTACCGAATGGCGGGAATCCCTCTAAAATTAGTAAATTTAGCTGTATTTGCATGCCCATCTTAGGAGGGTTTTCAGACATCCAACCTATTCCTATGAATCATATCCAGGGAATGGCCCACTTTCACTGCCTAAAAACATGTCGGTTGAGAGGGGTCAATCCCGAGATTCGGGACAGGCTATGCTCCGGAATATCCTGCAGGTCAATAGACTTTAAACTATCAAAAGAAATTCGTTTTTGACGGGCAACAAATGTGAACCCGTTGCCAAGTTCTAATAAAAAGTGTTCAAGTTTATCTATTAACTCTTGTTCAAGGTCGCTTTCAGAATAAGAAGAATGTTCAGGAAGTCCAATAAATTCAAGAATATAAGGGTCTTTTATTGCATCTTTTGGTTTTTCAAGTACCAATCCCTTTTCCGAGAGTTCTTTTACTTTGCCCTTATCTCTGCTTAATGCCAATCTTGTATATAATGCGGAGTCAAATTGGCGTTGTAATTCCCTCACGCTCCAAGTGTTTTTAGATGATTCAATCTCATAGAATTTACGCTCGTTTTCATCATCAATTCGTATGAGTTTCAAGTAGTGTGACCAACTTAAATCAAAATTCCGAGACGGTGTTTCGGATTTTCCATAAACAAGATAAAACCGTCTCATATTCTCAAGGTTGTCAACCGAAAAACCTTTACCAAACTCTTTAGTCAAGACATCAGAAAGATCTTTTAAGATTTGTTTTCCATAGTCTGCTCTTTCTTTCCCATCTTGCTCTTCCTCTACAATCATTCTCCCAATCTCAAAATAGCTGAGTACCATTGTCTGGTTAACAGTACGCACTACTTTACTTCTTGCTGATTGTAGTAAATCAACAATTTTCATGAAGAATTTTGTATTTGAAGGTGTGTTTGACATAATCTAACTAAGTTTTTTTTTACAATTTAGGATGCTTTATTAATAACATATTCAATCCTACTTCTCAGCAATCCAGTCGTATCCCAACTTCTACTTTCTTTATTCTTAATTGATAACAGCATTTCAAAACGGGATGCTATCAACTACAGTGGTGCTATTTCCCACTTACCAAACCTAACTAATCTTTCATAAAATTAAAATATCCTGATCAGGTGGATAGTATTTCATGTCCCCAGAAAACAGACGATGGCAAAATCCATTTTTCGATAACCTTCGATTGAGTCATTTGATGATATTTTAATGCCTCACTCTGGTCCCCCCCACCTTTAGGCGAAGACTTTAGTGTTTTTTTACTTTGTGATCCTTGTGGTAAAAATTCATAACCACAAAGATCACCATGTTTTTCACAAAGAACACTAAGTCTCGGATTCACTTTAGGCGCCTTTAGGCGAAACCAAACCTATCGGTCTTTAGCCGATAGTAGTTTAGTCCAAGATTCATTAATCTCAAAATATTTTTCGGCATGGTCGGAATATAGCCTAAAAATAGCATTCATTATCAATTGATTATTAAGTTTAACGAAATTGCATCCAAAGCTAGGTTACAAACTCAGATCCATATTCTCTTATGGAGTTATATCAGAAGGGACATAACCTCCACTT
The DNA here is from genome assembly GCF_042682445.1 of Belliella marina. Lineage (NCBI taxonomy): Bacteria > Pseudomonadati > Bacteroidota > Cytophagia > Cytophagales > Cyclobacteriaceae > Belliella > Belliella marina. The sequence goes on along the minus strand of NZ_JBHUHR010000027.1, from coordinate 150,549 downwards.
ATCAAGGCCAATCTTGAAAGTTGATTTTGGGACATTTTTTATAGGAATTCGAAAATATATTAAAATACACCTCAAAGTCATCTGTCGTATTATTTTTTGAACCCTTAAAGCCCAATGTCATATATTTAAGCATTATATAATTCTTATTGTTTTAAAAATTATCAGGCTTACTTATTGGTTTTAAATGGTTTTATCGAACTTGTAAATTGTATGGTTTGAGGAATGGCTTGATATTTATTAATCACCCCGATTGCCGTGCATCCTACCCCAGTGGTTTGGTAGTCGAAATTGAATGTTACGCCATCCGATTTGATCAGATCATAGGTATATTTTGCCTTTGACAAATTTTCGGTGCTGTAATTATAGCAATTGAAATTGAATGGTATAGCTGCCGAAAACTCAATTCCGATTCCTTCAGTATTTGTCAGTCGCACATATTGGTTGTCGGTGCGCAAGCCACAATCCTGGGGAATCAAATATGGTTCAAACATCGCATCAACCGTTGACTGATAAAGCCCAATACGGTAGCCGGTTTTGCGGTCGGGATAATTTTCCTGAGGTCCACGTCCAAACCATTCTACATGTTGCATTTGCTCATCGAAAACCCATTTTGTTCCGATGCGTGGCAAGGACATGGGCATTTTTCCATTTGGATTAATCGTGTGCTGTAAACTGATTTCACCGTCTGGCGTAATCGTATAAACCATCTCATTTTCGAAGCCTGCATTGCCAGCATTTCCAAAAAGAGCAATTTCACGAATACTGACAATTACGTTTTCAGCCTTATTTTCAACCCGAAATGATTCAAGTTTTGACTTCATATTATCCAGACCGATAGAATACCATGAAGTGGCAACCATCCTTCCGTAACCTTGTTTTGTAGGAAATACATTAACCGCAGGAACTGTCCAGTCGTCCAGTTCGTTCGCCAAAGGGGCACGCCAAACATTGAGTTGCGCTCCCTGTTTCAGCAATTCTGCACCCATGTATTTCATGGAGTACAATTGTCCATCGGCTTTATTAAAGGTATAATCGAAATTTACTCCGGATACAATCAAATGTTGCTCATTATCTGTCACTTTTAAAGGATTGGTCTGATGCTGTACCAATTTTTTATCGGCAGGAACAATCCATGGCAATTCCAATTGATCCCAACACAGTTCAAAACCCTTCGCTGCCCATTCTGCAGCTTCTTTCGAATGAAAACTAACTGTTGCCAAATAAGTTGCACCGGCTTTTAGCTGAGGCTTTTGGATAGGAAGAACGTAGATTTTTTTTGCTTCTGGTTCGACATCCACCTCCAATTTTCCGGAAGCTATTGATATGCCGTTTTCCTCCAGATTCCAACGTGCTTCAAAGGCATTCGTATTGGTAAAAAAGTTTCGGTTCTGAACTTCAATTTCCATTTTTTCGGCATTGCTCCACTTTACAGAAATGGGTTGAGCCGACTTTTTTATTTGCCACATTTCAGGCTGCGGAACCCGATCGGGCCAAATACTTCCATAGGTACGCGCGCCAATTCCATAACTGAAAAACTCGCCTTCGTTTTGCTCCTGTTCAAAATCGAGCCACAAAGCTGCACGATTTTTCAAGTCCGGTTTTGCTGTAAATAAATCATTGATTTCAATCGCTTTGGGGAAAATACCCACCTGATCGATAATGGCATCGCACAAATAGCCGGAGGTATGCTGACCATGTGTCTCGGCATTCTTGCCCACATTAAGAGGAAAAGGAAAATTGGTAATGTTCCCGGTGACCGGTTCTTCAGCCACCTTTTTGTTGTCGATGAATAGTGATATCGTTTTTCCGTCATAAATACCTGCCACATGATGCCAGTTTTGTGTCCAATCTTCGGGTAATTCACCACGGACTACTGTTTTTTTCGATGTGTAGATATAGAAATCGAGCGAGTTGTCACCCACTTGCTGCAAACCAAATTGATTGTTTCCTTTGGTGACCAGTGTTCCACCCATTTTCATTAGATCGCGTGGAAAAATCCAAAATGAAACAGTTAGTTCATTACCCGAGATTTCAATATTCCTATCCTGATACACTTCCACCCATTGGTCGTGACCATTCAGATCAATGCCTTTTCCATCGTGTCCGCCAACCAGTTTTGCGCGTCCCATGATGTGCGTTGCGACCTTGTTGGGTGAGGAATCGGTCAATTTGCGAACTGGCTCAAGCAAACCTGGACTCACGAAATCCCAGATTGCACCGCCCGTGATGCGTGGATACTGGTAAATGACATCCCAATATTCATCCAGTCCACCACCAGCGTTTCCAGCTACCGAAAGGTATTCGTCCATAAACGATGGTCTCGGATCAACACTTTCAGGAACCATCCCCACCTGTGTTTTGAGATCAAAAGGAGAAGGGTAACGTGGACCAATAATCTCTTCGCAGTGATGCGAAAAAGCATTCCCTCCATACATCCAGTATCGTGTACTGTCATATTTCCTTCCTTCATCTATTACAGCACATATATTATTACCTTCCCCACTTTCGTTGCCTGCACTCCAGAAGAGAATGGAAGGATGATTGCGGTCGTGCAACACCATTTTGCGAACTCGATCGCGGTACATGGGTTCCCAGTCCGGATTATCGCTAAGGTATTCTGTGGCATGTGCTTCATTTCCGGTTTCATCGATGATGTAAAACCCATATTCGTCTGCCAATTCCAAATAGCGTGATACAGGTGGATAGTGTGATATGCGTACACAATTGATGTTGAATTGTTTAAACAGTTCAAAATCTTTCCGAATGGTGGCCTCGTCCATGGTATGCCCCAAAGTGGGATGTTGCATGTGCGTATTGATGCCGTTCAGTTTTATGGCCTTGCCATTGAGGTAGAAAACCTGATTGCGGATTTCAGTTTCTTTAAAACCAATACGACCAGTAATTACTTCTTCGGTTTTTCCTTCATTGTTTATCAATTCCATGGTTAACCGATAGAGGTTGGGCGTTTCGGCTGTCCACTTTTTAGGGTTTAATACGTCTGATGACATATCAATAATTTGCTTATTCTCAGCAGTTATTTGAACTGCATCCGAAGTAAAATCCTGAACCAATGCATTGCTTGCATCAAACAGCGAAGTTCGAACTTTGTAGTCCTGTTTATCGGTTCTCGATTGGTTATTTACCGTAATCTGCAAATTCAGTTTTGCGTTCTCATAGTTTTCGTCCAGGTCGGTAGTGGCATACCAGTCGAAGAGATGTACATCCGACTTAGCATACAGCCAAACATCATCGAAAATACCAGCCAAGCGCCAATAGTCCTGACTTTCGAGATACACACCATCTGAATATTTAATGACGTTGACGGCAATGGTATTTTTTCCTGGTTTCAGGAAACTGGTAATATCATATTCAGCAGGCTCTTGCGCACCTTCGTTGTAGCCAACTTCCTGTCCGTTGATCCAGACAAATGATGCCGAAGCGGTTTTCTCCATGCGCAAAAAAATGCGTTTGCTTTTCCAATTTGCCGGTAGGGTAAATGTTTTGCGATACGAGCCAGTCGGGTTGTATTCGCGGGGAACAAATGGCGGATTGGAGGGAAACGGATGTGCAACATTTCGGAACAAAGGATCTCCAACCCCCTGCATTTCCCAGTTGGAGGGAACTGTAATTTCAGACCATTTCTGATCATTAAAATTTGATTTAAAAAAGTCGTTGGGTGTACCTTCCGGAGTATTGGCAAAATGGAATTTCCATCTTCCATTCAACGAAAGCACATTTTCTGACTTCGATGTCTGAAGATTTAATGCTTCACCAACCGACTTAAAAGGAATACAGACTGTGTGGCCTTCAGTCTGGTTGATTTCAAATACCGCTGTATTTTCGATGAAAGGATAAATGTCCGTAAATTTCGATTGCTGTGCTGAGATTGTAAAACTTATCAGAGTGATAAATAAACCAACTATTTTTTTCATGCTCGATTAGATTATTATCTTGGTTGAAGACTATGGTTTTTGTAGGAGATAGACAAAAAAAAGCGCTGCTTTATCTGTTCTGATTCAGAAGATAGCGCAAATGTCTGTATTAGGGTTTCAGCTCGTAAAAAAATGTTCAGGGACATTTTCACCAAATATAATCATGGATATTCAAGATTCAAACTAATATAATGAAAGATGGTTTCATGGCTAACTTTTACCATGCTCTTGTTCTGACCAAGCATTAGATATCAAGTCCGTTGTCAGAACGCAAAATCTCAAAATAATGGCTCCAACTCAATACGTTAGACAGTGTCTCACTTTTTGGAAAGAATAGATACAGCTTTCTCATGTACAACAAGTTAGCTCTACTGAACCCCTTTCCATAAAGTCGAATCAGGTCTTTGGAAAGCTTCTCAAAGAGAAAAGTCACGTACGCTGCTTTTTCTTTACCGCCTTGCTCAAATTCAGCGATGTGTCTACCGATTAACCAATAGGTCTGAACTAAAATTGTGTTTACCGACTTTGCTACTTGCCCTTGCCCTCTCCCTTTTTTTAGAAGTCCATCAATTTGGTTTATTAGGTTGGTATATTTTGATTGTTCAATATCGATTTCCTACACTCTCAAATCCTACCCAAACATGTCGGTCAGGCAGGCGCAACCTACAATCCAGCGAACCTCGTCAGACTCCCACAGTACGAGACAGGTTATTAGGAGGGTTTTCAGACATCCAACTTATTCCTATGAACCATATCCAGGGAATGGATCACTTTCTCTGCCAAAAAACATGTCGGTTGAGAGGGGTCAATCCCGGGATTCGGGACAGACTATGCTCCGGAATATCCATTCTAAAAGAATTGCTGTAAAGATTCCAATAAAAAACAAACTCAGAATCCATAAAAAGCCCTGATAGATTTTCACACCCAACAGGGTTTACCGATAGTGATCTGTATCAAGGGCTTTTCTCTAATAAGCTAATTGTTGGCACTAGTGTTTTTTAATTTTTCATTCAGGTTTCTTATAAATTCCCGTCTCTTGACAAGTTCGTTTAATTTTCCCTCGAATGTTATTGTCCTATTCAATTTGGGAAATGATAGTCTACCTTTTGCGATTGAATATGTTATCAAAAGATTGAAGTAATTATATATTAAAATTAACTTTTGGACATAATCTGTTCTAACCACATCAAAACCCATACGCTGTGCAGTCCTATCATTGATAATGTAACTTGTACCACGAATTGTAATGTTTTCAGACTCACAAGCTTCGCTTTCTTCAATAAGATTCAGAAGCCCCTCCAAATATTGCTGAATTATAAAATCCGACCTTTGTTTTCCATTCATTTTTTGGTCAATTACAAAAACATAATCAAACAATGTCCCTCCGTGTATTTTAACCACTCCATCCTTAGGTTTTTCGGCCAGGAAGAGTGATGAATAATATTTTAAACTTCCACTCTTTTTCAAAGAAGGTGTATCGAAGAAAGGTGCAATTATAGATAGCGTTATTGGGAAAGTTAAAATCACAAATCCATAGATCCCTGTCTTCCAAGAAATAAACAAGGATGTCAAGATTACTATCAATGCCAATAATCCAATCAAAAATTGAATCCGATTTTGTTCCTTTCTTGATTTAATATAAAATCTATGTCTCAAATCATTTCTTGTATAATTGCTCAGGGTCTCTGGTGTTTTATAAGTAGGGCACTTAGCAAGTAATCCCCTACAGGTTAGCCATGAGGCGTAAGCTTAATTTTCTATTTTAATTTATCAGTTCCAAAATTACCAAAATTATTAACATAGAGGACTAGTGAACTCACAGCCACCTTTTTTTAAGCCAATAGCATCCATCCATTTTTGCAGTGCTATTTGTAGAAGCCATTATGGTATAATACTCCCCAAAACACCTTCAAAAATTCTGAAAAGCGTACTCCCCCTCAATTTGAGCTGATTTTGACGCCTATGTTCTGCCTAGTAAGGTAAAATTTATCGATCGTCCAATTTCCGTAGTTAATCCCGAATAGATTCTGATCGCTTGCGTTTTAATTATTATTTTAACAGTTATTTTTTATATTATTTTTTGATATATTATAGTATTAACCTGAGTTCGATTGTTATCACAAAGTGAGAATAGTCGAACTCAGGTTAATAATTACTATATTGATTTCAATGCATAAAGTAGATTAATTGGGTCTAACAGACCTTCAACCGCTATGGGATTTTCCAAAACATATTCAATATATGGTAAAGCCAAGCAAATAGCTTGGGTGGTTCTGCTTGGGATCATGTTTACAGCTTGTATAACGGATGAGGAGGAAGGTTCGAGCTGTATTGACGGCTGCCCGAATTTTCTTTTGATTGATTATGAACCATCCTGGAGTCCAGATGGGGAATGGATTGCATATCTCCATGTAGACAGCCAACCTTCCCACACGGGTATCTACAGGATAAAGCCTGATGGAAGCGAAAACACATTGTTGATACCCGGCGCCCAAAACCCTTCTTGGAGTCCAGACTCCAAGAAGCTCGCCTATTCCCTTGGCGCTCAAATATGGGTCATGGAATTGGAAAGTGGCAGCACAGAACAACTGACCTTTGAGGGAAGGAATTTTTCTCCAAATTGGAATCCAGACGGAACAATATTATTGTTTCGACAAAGTATTTGCACAAATATACCTTGTGGTGTTTGGATGATGGAAATCGGAAAATCTCCAAAATTCCTTGTCTCTTATGGAACGCCATCTAACTTCCATCCTACCCAAGAACTTTTTGTTTATCGAAGAAGCTGGGTAGAAAGTGATGGAGATGTATTAGGGGACTCTTTGTTCTGCTACAATGTAAAAGAATCGGAAAATGTTTTTGTCACGACATTAAGCTCATCAGAATTTATTTCAAACAAATACTTCAGGTTTGAAAAATCAGGTGATTCATTCCTCTTTTCTTCATTTGCAATTGAAACCGAGGCTTCCTCAATCTTTGTAATGACGAACGGCAATACAAAACCGCAATTACTAAAAGCTGATGCACATACAGCTGATTGGGCGCCAGATGGACGTAGGATTGTCTATACCAATTCCAATGCCGACAATGGCAGGCTGCATATACTAGATATGGGGAGCAACCAATCACAGCAACTTACTTATGACAATCAATTTTAACTCGTAACAAGCTTATTCTATGTCAAAATTTATACAAGTTATCCTCTCTTTGATCCTTTGGACTGAAATTGGTTTAAGTAAGGTCAACTAAGGACAGGAAGCCAATCGACTGGAAAATGAAATTTTGGTATCTATTTTACCAGATTCACTGGATCTGGGGATCCCACAATAAAAGCCAGAGCCGACATGGGGAAGGCTGAAATAAAGTCCCACTTTACCTCGATTAACTGTTGGCTATCTCTCAATGGCCACTATTTACTATTGTGGGAGGCAAGCTGCTTGCTTGAAGGTGATGCCAAATAGGAATATTATTTGCCGAAATTTTTAGAACCTTCGAAAGGTCTTTAGAAAACTCAACTTCTATGGTATCTGATAAAATACCGTCCCAATGAACAATCGTTTTAGATTTTGAATCGAAAACTTTTAGATTTGATTCAAAATTTAATATGTATAACTCATTGTATCGGTGTTTTATAATTTTAAAATTTTTAGAGGTTTCCTTCCCATCATATGTTAGATGTTCCAGTGAAATATTTTCCTCTGCGAAATGTATTGAATTACTCGGGCTTAGCAAATCATTGCCATTAGTGTCTTTGACTGACAACACAATATTGTTCACTATTGGTCCTTCACTGAGTTCGTAATCATCATTGTCTTTTGAACAAGAAAAAAGCACAAAACATACACACAGGTTTAATAGGATATGTTTTTTAACATTCAAATTCTTCATAAATATTTAATTACTCTTTAACTCCATGGTTCTTGAATTTTCCGTTTAGCTTACAGCTAACGGCAGACTCCCACAGTACGGGACAGGTTATGGGAAAAGCCTCTGCCAGTTTTTAAGTCCAACTTTTTTACACCTGCCCTACCGAATGGCGGGAATCCCTCTAAAATTAGCAAATTTATCCGTATTTACATGCCCGCCTTAGGAGGGTTTTTTGGATAAAAGCGATTTCCCTGCTTTTCATATGTATGTTTAGGTTATTGTAGATTAATCATTGATGACACAAAATTTTGGCAAATCTAGCAACCCCTACGCCCAGCGGATGTACGCCACGTCGCACAAGACAGTCAATACGTCTCCCGGAGGGCAGGCAGCCACTAGACAAATGCTATGCATTCATAAATACCAATAAAAAGCTCTGATAGGGCTTAGTATAAGAGTTGTTTTTTACTAGGGTTAATTTTAAGCAATAATGTTCTTATTCAGGTTTAATTTTCACAATTTTTCCACCTTGCATAATAACCAGTTCACTTTTTTTCTCTTTTTTAAACTCAAGAAGTCTTTCATAAACTTTATCAAGTCCCTTGACAATCTTGTCTTTAAGTTCCATTTGCTTGTCTCTGTTGCTCATAGCTTTTCTTTAATAGATTAAATTTTTCTGAATCGACAATTAATAGTGGTTCGTGTTCTATTTTTTGCGCTATCAGTTCGTGTTTACCATACGAATTGTCAAAAATCAAAGCTCCATCTACGATCTCAATATAAATGTCAAACAAATTTTTAATTCCTTTGAAATAACGTCTTTTATATCTCAGATATTGAAATAATGTAACTTTTTTATCATCAAATACAGCTGAAAATTCCTTTATTTCTTTTTCTTTCTTACTATAAAGTATATTATTACTCCAAATATTAAAATATAGAAGAAATATTTTCCGAATAAATATCCAATTCTATAACTCTGTGCCTTTCCAAGATATTGACTGATTTCTTGGTTAGGATTTATCTTTATAGAGTTAAAGAATAATTCCTTTTCGTTATTGTCAAAATTCTCTAAACCAATATAATAAAAAGAATAAAGATGTTTATTTAGTAAATACAACTCTACTTGATAAGTTGGATTATTTAATGAATCTTTAAACTTTAGTCGGTAACCTTTATAGCCTTCTTTTTCAATCAGTTCTCGAGATTCTAACTCATAAGGAATACTAGACGCAATTCCGTCAATCGTTCCATTATATTGTTCTATAAGACTTTTTAAGTTATAAGGTAGTCTTGAAAGGTCTTCATTTTGGCTCTCTTTTTCAAAAAGTGATTTTTGAGCAATAAATGTTGAGTTTTCTGTATAAGAGTATATTTGATACATTCTCATTCCTTGTGCAATTGTATCTAATTCAAAAACTTCATTTGGCATTTCAATTGAAATTATTGAGTCTAAATTGTAAGTCAACCATTCTTGATTTTGCGCAGATAATACATTATTCGTTAGGACTAATGTCAATAGTAGAATGATTTTTCTCATATGTTAGATTGGTTTAAATTACTTACAATCGGATTCAGGCAATGGAATTGCACTCTCACCTACGGGAATCAAAGTCCCCGTTTTTCCTTACCACTCACCACATATTGGCTTCCCAATTATGCAGCGCAAGGTAGTTTGATGGCTGCTTCGGCAAACCGCCATCGGGGGGCCTCTCTACTGGTTGCCCAATAGTCCTCCATCCATTTCAAAGCATTCAGCCTAGGGGCTGATTCAAGTCACACACGGTTCACAGCTAAGAAACGTGGGGCATTTCGGAGCGATTGCCTGTCCTTCTTAGCTGAAGTTGGTTCGGGGAACAACCCTTTCGTATCCCACTGACCGCCCCATATTTTCTTAGGTGTTGTTATAGCCATGTTTTTATTCTTAGTGAGCTCAATTTCAATTTCATTTTTATTTCTCCATGTTTGGCAACAAGTTCAGCTTGGTCTTCAATTTGACTAGGAATATATTTCCAATGGACATATCTCATGTAATCCCTTTCATTATTATATGATTTCTTTATTTCTATTGAACCAATAATTTTCAAATCTACCTCATTAGCTTTATAATGAGGAGCCATATACCAACTAACTAGTGGATAATCTTTATAGGTATCTGGTGAATCTTGATCTTTTGAAAACAAGACGTTTGCCTTTTCGAAAAATTCGACTGTCGGAGTTTTATCTGAAATGTAATCGCAAAGTGCAATTAGGTTAAGTCCATATTCGGTTTGTTCTTCGGATTCTAAAACGAAAGCTGCTCCGAATAATCCGTTAGAAAGTTGGACGCTAAGGCAATGACCTTTTTTAAAAATAGAATCTCTAAATATTTTCTTTTCCCTTCTTTTCGGATTTTTCTTCTCAGAATTGAGCTTTTCGAGGAATTTTTCAAGAATTTTCTTCCTCTTTGTAACCTCAGATTTATCAGCCCCAAGTTCCTTCCAAAGTTTAATGTCATTTCCTGATTCAATTATCTGAGTTACACGCATAAGGATTCTTGGTTCAAGCAATTTGCATTCCCACTGGCAAAGAGCTAACGCAAACCAAAAATTGTTAGCTTCCTCATAATCGTTGACAATCTCTTGATTGGAATCAATAAGTTTTTGAGCTATTTCATTTGGCTCATACCCATCATTGTATAGTTCGAAGAATTCATCTTTTATGTCTTCGAATATATCATTTGAAGATATTCCTGTACCCCAGCTTCCCATTTGTGGATGATTTTTGTAATGTTGTAAACTGATCATAACGTTAGACTGTGAAAAAAGCCTCTGCCAGTTTTTAGTCCAACCCTTTTACACCTGCCCTATCGAATGGTGGGAATCCCTCTAAAATTAGCAAATTTATCCGTATTTACATGCCCGCCTTAGGTGGGTTTTCAGACATCCAACTTATTTCTATGATGGATATCCCAGAGCAACAGGTTCGAGGATCTTATCGGAATTCCTACTTTAGGGTCAGTCCCGAGATTCGGGACAGGCTATGCTCCGGAATATCCATGATGCATCTTTACAAAAAATTAATTCTAGGACTTGGACTTGCTCGGACAGATACAAAAACGGATTATCCGACTACAAAATATGAGCTTCTGCAATGAGCTGGAGTATGGTACATACAGTATACCCCCGTATGACGGGACAAGCAGTGAGATATGAAAGGATAGGATTTGCCTTTACCTCGATTGTACGGTCTCACTTCTTTTTATCGCTCAATTATTTCCTTTACCTTTTCTTCCAACTGTTTTTGGTCGGGTAAATACAACTGATATTTTGAAACAAAAATCTTGGTGGTTAGCCCACCTGTTGCATATTTAACGGTATATTCGTGCTTGTCTGCTGCGATGATAATCCCTATAGGTTCGTTGTCGCCTTCGGTGTTTTCTTCTTCTCTGAAGTAGTTTAGATAAAGGTTCATTTGCCCGATGTCTTGGTGTTTCACTTTTCTTGTTTTCAGGTCGATAAGAACAAAACATTTGAGTATTCGGTGATAGAAAACAAGGTCAATAAAATTATGTTCGTTGTCTAATGTGATTTTGAACTGCTGTTTGACGAAAGAAAAACCTTTACCAAGTTCCAACAAGAATTGTTGAAGGTTGTCAATGAGTTTCTTTTCCAAGGCTCTTTCTTGGACGATAGTGTCCATTGGTAATTCAAGAAACTCAAAAACGTAAGGGTCTTTTATGATGTCTTTAGATGTTGCTATTTCCTGACCTTTTTCTGCTAATGCTAAAACGCCTTTTTTATCTTTGCTCAACGCTAATCGTTGAAACAATGCTGAATCTATTTGGCGTTTCATTTCTCTTGCTCCCCAATTTTCTTTGATGGATTGCTGTTCATAAAAACTTCTCGCCAAATCGTCTGATACCGTTAATAATTCAGCAAAATGACTCCAACTCAATTTTCCAGACACCGTCTGGAAAATTGGATATTTGATATAAAACTGTCTGCAAAGATAGATGCTACTTTTACTAAAGCCCTTGCCATATTTTATTTTCAGGTCTTTTGCCAAACTCGTCAATAAAGCACTTCCATATTCTGCTTTTTCTTTTCCGTCTTGCTCGTATTCCACGATATATTGACCAATTTCCCAGTTGGCTTTCACCAATTCTCTATTGACTGCCTTAACAGCATTTTCCCTTGCTCTTTGTAAGGTAGAGCCGATGCTGTCAATAAGTTCTGTGTATTTTTGTTTAGATAACGACATTACAACAGTAAATCAATTTAATTATGTAAAGGTAACAATTTCTGTTACGTCATTTTTTGCTTGGAAGGCAAAAAGATAAAGTCGATTTTACAACTTTGCCATAAAATTTATGTTTTGAGATAATTGAAGGACAACTCTTATCCAAACCTGTTCTACCATTTAAAAACAGACTACAAATTTATCCGCATTTACATGTCCGCCTTAGGAGGGTTTCCAGACATCCAACTTATTTCTTGAAAACATGTGTGTAATGCCAATCTAAGAAGTCTTTGGATGGAAGAAATCTATCAGGCAAAATAATGTTTTGATTGTCCAATTTTAAAAAATAGTCATCGATAGATTTTGATTTCTTTTGTTTAAATAGAGTTGGGGAAATTTTTACTTTAAAGTCGGTTGTAATCGTCATCAAACCTGTTTCAAAAGCCTTGTCATGCAGTGCATTTATGGCAATTCCATTTTGGGGGTTTAATCTGTTCTTTTCGTCAATACTCCACGGTTTGATGTGGCCAGCAATTAGTAATTCCGGTTGCCGAATTCCAGTTATGCAACAGGTATTATTGTAGGAAGCCAAAATCGAACTTCTAAAGAATGATTGATTTACCCTGGCTTTTACTATTTGTTCTCTTGTTTTTCCTTCTTTTGGCACATCCATTTCTGGAATGTGATTCAGCCGTTCAACGGTCGTATTTTCAAAATACGCCAATAGTTTTTCACTTTCAAAAGGCAAAACATCCCAATTATTAAAAAACTCGTTCCAAATTTCAGAATCAAGCTTACTTGCATTTGAAGCGCCTTTAATTCCTCTTGCTTGTAAACTTGGGTCAAGACTCGCGAAATTTACAAGCTTGTAAGCTACAGAGCTTGGTGTTCGTCCAATTAGATCGGCTAGATGAATTACTTCCGGGTTTAGTCGATGTAACCTACCAAAAGGTAATTTGCAGTATAAATTTACCACTAAAATTAATTCTTCTCTTGTCCATAGCTTTTGCCCTTCTTTCATATTTCATCTTTATTGTCAAATTATAATATAAATTCAAAATCACATTCTTCAGAAAGACACCTATGTTGTTGGGAAGTATCAGATTTATTGATGATTTCTGTTCTATTGCTACATTTTATGTAAAAATAACAGATTGATTCTATAGTGTCCTGAGCAACTATCATTTTTTCTTCCCACATTAATTTAATTTGCCACCGTCTTTAACGATTCCGACAATCGTAAACAAAAACTCTCAATCTGGGCTGATTAGTCAGTTTGTGCTGATCAATATCGGGATGATTTTTAATTCGACGCATTGTACCAATAAAAAAAGCTGTTTTGTCTCTTAACTTTTTAAGCTTGTTAAGAAAGTTTAGCTCACCCGATATTTCTAACTTACTGATGTCCTGACCATTAAATTCCTCTGAAAAATCTTGGTTCTTTGATCGTCTCGCAGTGTAGGCTACCTTACCAGCTGCAAGTATGACCTCTTCAATTTTGAAGTTCCCGGCTATCAAAAAGCCTTCAAACTTGCTTAAAACCGTTGATTCATACTTTTGGTAAAACAATGTTCTTTTATCATCTTAAAATATCTTTAACAGATTCATCAAAGTTGTTTTCTAAGTAGCTTTTAATTTGTTCCTCTTTATTTTCTCTTCTTGCGAAACTGATGAGTTTGGTAAAGTTGATCTGATAGCGTTTTAACGCATTTTCAAACAGGGTTTTCATTTCGCTTCCCCTTATGGCACAGCAGGTTACCGCATTTCTGTACACGTCTATCAATATTTTCCCAAGGTAGGCACATAGATTTTACCCTCAAGATCAAGAAAAGCAAATGCTTTTCCGAATACCTGATAGAAAGGTATTCCACATTTGAAAGGATAAAATCCCCTTAGTTAGTCCAGCTTGAATGGTTTGAATTTACTTTGTAGTTTCAAGAGTCCGCCTCGCTGAAAAGGAAAGAAAGAGAATCTACTCAAGGGGATAAGATGGTTTAGTTTGGATATATGTTTGGTAACCTTCAATTCTGAAAAAAATAAAGAGTAAACCGGTTTTTGTTTTGACTATGTCCAAAACAATCACTAATTCTTAAATTTCAAGGTTTTAAAAAGAGATTTCCCTAAGCTTGATCCAGAGTATGAAAGCTGTATGAAATTGAGTTCATCCTAAAGGTGGAAAACGACATAGTGCTGTAGAATCATATGTAAATAAAATATGAGAATTAGGATATGATTCAGTTAAAAATGAAGCCAATGATAAATGATCAAAGGTTAGCATATTTAATCGTTTATAAAGGATAAAAATTATAAAATTCTCATTACATTTACCAATTGAAGAATCAAAAGACTCATTTTTTAGGGCTTTTGATTCCTTAAACAGTAATTATGGCTGACAGTGTGTACATTTCTGCAAATCTTACCAAAACTCAGTTAGAGTTTTTGAAACTACTAGGTGATCACGAAATACAGCTTTTTAAATTTTCGAATATTGAAAAACAACTCAACCAGAAATTTGAAAATTTAGTTCATAGAGAGGTTGAGTTTAGGTGGAATAGGTATGGAAGCTTCCGGTATCAGATCACCATAGCGGATTGTTTTGATCAACCACGATATTCAATCGGCTACGATGAACTTATTTGGCTTATTAGACGTGCATATATAAGCTCACAAAAGCTGATTACATATTTCAAAACTATCAGAAACGTAGCTGTTACAAAGCACTTTGTTTTTTTGCTTGAGTTGTTCGAATGTAAAATGTTATCATCATTTATAGACTTTGCAAAAAAAGTAGTAAATACTAACTATAATTTGTTCGATCTGCAAGGATTGGAAAAATGGGTATTTGATGCAAAATGGGGGTTGCGCCTCAATATAGCCAGAAAAGAATTAATTCAGATCTAAACAAAACAAAACTAATGAATATCTAATGAATCCTCTGAGCAGTTCATGAATCCTAGAAATGAAATGGTGTAAAGTTAGCTTAGACAAAACTGTGTAGACTCTATGTACCAATGATAAAGATAACCTGGTTATTAGATGCTAAAAAATGATCTTTTTGTTTAAAATAAATAATTGTAGATGTGTAAAGTAAAAGAGGATAAAATTTAATAAAGGATAAAAAGCTGAATTTTCAAGCAAGTATGTTCCTGTTTTCAAAATGATTGATTGAGGTATGGACTTCATGGAAAAATATTTGGTCTAACATATATTATTTTACCCAAGTATATAACAGTTTTATTTAATAAAGTAATGCTTTTTATAGCTATGAAGATTATAAGTGCTATTTAGTTTTCCCAGATGTACAGAACGGCAATAGTTAAAATAAACTGGAATGTTGGAAAAGGTGTAAAGAGCAAACTGGAGCCAACAAATGTTGACTTAGGAGTTATAGAGATTATGAAGTGATATCTGAAATCCGCCTTCTTAACCAATACTCTTAAATAATTCATTAAATGCTTGAATTTTATTATAAATACAATAAAAATAAGTTCAGAGAAAAATCGAAAAAACTATTTGAAGAAATTTCTAAAATTCTTCAATATGAAAGTATATGCGTTGAAGAAACTGAAGGTACAGAAATCCCATGTGAATATGAGACTGAACTTACAGAAACATTATTTAAGAATTTTAACAACGTGTATTATACTCTTAGAAAGAATAATGCAAAAGATCACCCTTTATTAAAAAAGTACCTGCCAGAATTAAAAGTACATCCAAAGTCAGACTTGTTATTCGCAGATTTCTTCAGTGGCGCTGGCGGCCTTAGCCAGGGTTTAATAAATGCAGGATTTACTCCCTCTTTTGTAAATGATAATTATTTAGAGGCACTTGAAACTTACTACTTCAATCATTTTCTTAGCCTGGACAGATTTTATTATGGTGATATAGCTGAACTTGTCAATAATGTTGCAGACTTCCTACACCTGTTTGAGGGTGTAAAACTTATAGCTGGTGGACCACCTTGTCAAGGTTTTTCAACGGCTAATCGTCAAAACTTTACGATAAATTCAGAAAATCAGGAAAAGCGTTTTATTGAGGATAAACGCAATGTATTATATAAGCAATTTGTTCAGTTACTTGGTCTGATCAAACCTGATTTTTTCATAATGGAGAATGTTCGTGGAATGAAAAAGGTAGAAGAACAAATTAAAGAAGATATTAAAAATGCAACAAATAGCGAATATTTTTTTAATCCATTGATACTCGATGCTAAACATTTTGGTGTTCCACAAAGTAGGATACGTTATTTTCTGATTGGAGGGAAAAATGTGTTTGATATAGAACAGATAAAAACAAGGCTTACCTACAGGCAAAATGAAGACAAAGGATATAAACTACGTGATGTTCTTTTCGGTTTACCTCATATACAGACTAATCCAATTAAGCTCAATGTAGATTATGAAAGTGAAATAAATGGATATAATGTCCGAAGTATATCGCTCGAACAAAATGAATTTCTGACAGAAATAAATGGGGGACGTAAAGTTGACTATTTATGGAATCACAGATCACGATACAATAATGAAAATGATTTGGAAATCTTCAAACGATTACCTGAAGGTGCAAATTCGTTGCATGATAGTATACAGGATATTCTGGTTTATAAAAATAGAAAACATATTTTCAAGGACAAATATTACAGGTTAAAGCGGGATGAAGTATCAAAGACCATTACCTCTCACATGAGATTTGATTGTCACATGTATATACACCCCGAAGAAGCACGTGGATTGAGTCCAAGAGAAGCGGCAAGAATTCAGACTTTTCCAGATGACTATATTTTCAGGGGTAATCTCAACAGCTGGTATCAGCAAATTGGAAATGCCGTTCCAGTCAAACTGGCTGAGGTAATTGGCAAAGAAATTAAAAACTATATTCAATGAAATATGCCGAATTATTTTCAGGAATAGGTGGCTTCAGACAATCAGCCGATCTAATATCAAAAGATACTGATGTCCGTTTGAAATGCACCGCATTCTCCGAAATAGATCCTTATGCACTCAAATCCTATGGTAGTAACTATGTGATTAACGGGGAAACATGTATGAATAATATAGTTGAATTCACTTCTGAAAAGGAAAGAATAAATCAACTTGAAGATTTCGACCTGTTACTCGGAGGGTTTCCTTGCCAAGCATTCAGTCTACTCGGTAAGCAACTTGGACTTGAAGATGAGCGGGGAAAAATATTGTTTAGTATACATGAGTTATTGGTAAAAAAGCAACCAAAATTTGTAGTACTTGAAAATGTAAGAAATATACTTCAGCATAATAAAGGAGAAACTTTAGGGAAAATACTTGATTTTTTCAAAGGTCATCAATATAAATATGTCAATTATGTTCTTCTAGATACTCGCAACTATGGACTACCCCAGCGTAGAGCGAGAGTATTTTTTGTTTGCAGCAAAAAGAAACTTGATATTGATTTGAGTGAGGAAGCGATTATAAACAATTTCAATTCTATAAAGAAGCACTCTTTAAACACATATAAAGATGTCAGAGATGTACTGGATAAAGAGGTAGATCAAAAGTATTATCTCTCTGAAAAGATTAAGCATACTATTCTTGCTGATGGCTCAAAAAATTTCAAAAGTAAGTCCCAAATAGATCTGGATATAGCAAGAACTCTTACTGCTACAATGGTAAAGATGCATAGAGCTTGTCAAGATAATTATTATTCTGATGACTTCATTCTGAACAACAATTCACAAAAGGATACTTCGAAAGAAGTTCTTTTCAAGGTCCCTGTTAGAAAACTTACACCTTGGGAAGCATTAAAATTACAGGGATTCAATGCTGAATTTTACCAGAATGCGATCAATTCAGGAGTTAGTGAACATCAGATATATAAACAGGCTGGTAATGCACTAAGTGTAAACACTGGCTATGCTTTGCTTCACTACTTATTTGTAAAATGTAAAATACAAACTTTGTAGATTAAAAACACGGACCGGAGCAAAAGTTGTCTCATGTTAATTATTGGTCTTTTTATTAATATGTTTTACAGTTATGGGGGGGGAGGGAATCCAATGGTTATAGTTAAGTACAGATTACATTAAAAATCCAATTTAGCTGAATCTAATGTTGACAGAATTTTTTGTTGAATAACGAACTCATAAGAATTGAATAAGATCGTAAACAGTTTATGCCTTACAGGTTAATACAACATTTCTTCGCAGTATGTCAAAGTTATGTACGGATTGTTTCGGATTGGATTAACAATACATTTAACTATAAATAAAATCGACTTAGATTAGAATAGTTTAACTAAATTGAAAGCAGAAGAAAGCTATACGTTTCTTATATTGGGGAAAGAAATTCTGGATTGAGAAATAAACAAACTAACTTCAGGGGAATTCCTTTAAAGTATACGGTCTGAATTTAAAAAAGTGTATTGAGAATGGGAGAACGGTTTTGCTGAAATTATATAAGTAATTTCGTTACAGAATGGTGGGGAAGTTAAAAGATTAATCAATTCGGTCCACGATCTTGTTGTTCTGTTTGTCCACTGTAACAAAATGGAATGAGTATCGATACTAACTTTTGTAGAATTGTAATCGAAAACGTTTTATGTCAAGTAAATATGATAACATAAAAATGCGTGAGGCAGCACCATTTGCAGCTTCAATGATGGAAAGCCTACGGGATCTAGGTTATTCAACAGAAACAGCTGTTGCTGATATTATTGATAATGCCATTTTTGCCAGGGCAACAAAAGTTTCTATTGATTTCTTGTGGAATGGAGTTCAATCTCGCATAGTTATTTCGGATGATGGTCTAGGAATGACTGAAGAACAGCTGGTACGTGCGATGCGTCCAGGAAGTCAAAGTCCTGCATCAGAGCGGAAAAATAATGATTTAGGACGATTTGGTTTAGGTTTGAAAACAGCTTCTTTATCGCAATGCCGTATGCTTACAGTTTTGTCTCGGAAGAAAACACAAAAATTAAGTTATTGGTGTTGGGATTTGGATTATATTACTGCTCCTGATACGGAAGGCTGGACAATACTCCAGAAGGCTGAGAAAGATGATTTGCTTAAAGCAGGAAAGATGATAAGTGGCACAGTTGTGATATGGGATAATTTGGACAGGGTTATTGAGTTAGATAAAGAGGGATATTCAGAGGATGATTTTTATTTAGTCGCTGAAAAAGTAAAGCGCCATATCGAAATGGTTTTTCATAGGTATCTGGAAACTGGAAAACTGCAAATCATTTTTAATGGTGTGGCTGTAAGAGCCTGGGATCCGTTTCTTCGTGGGGAAATCGCTACACAACCTCTCCCAGATGAATTGTTGGAAAATGGAGAAATACGTATAAAATCCTATATTCTCCCTCACCGCTCCAAATTAGGAGAAGATATTTGGTCAGAAAATGAAGAAAGAGGTGGATGGGACTCTTTACAAGGTTTTTATGTATACCGAAATGAGCGGTTATTGTTGGCTGCAGATTGGCTGGGATTAATACGAAAAAAACCTCATTATAAGTTAGCAAGAATTATGATTGATCTACCTAATCACTTTGACCATGAGTGGCAGATAGATATAAAAAAATCGAGAGCCAGCCCCCCCCTTACTTTGAGACATTATCTGAAAGCTATTACCATGGCAACAGTCACCCAGGCAGAACAGGTTTTTCGTCATAGAGGAAAGCAGGTTCAGCGATCTTTATCTGGAGATTTTTCATTTGTATGGAAAGAGATGGTAAAAGATGGACGTTTTTTTTTCAGGATCAATCAAGATCATCCTTTTATTGCATCTTTTGTTTTAAAGTCTGCAGACAAAAAAAAAGATATACAGAAATTACTTCGCCTTATTGAACAAACAGTCCCGGGTTCTTCAATTATTGCAAAAGAGCATGAATACCCTGATAATATGATGCGCCCATTCGAAATGATTCCAGATACCGAAATTACTTCGTTAATGAAAGAATTATCCGAAGGCTGGAAAAAACAGGGACTGGCAGGTGACCTGATTAAAAAAAAGCTATTAATGACAGAACCCTTCAGTGATTATCCACAATTAATCGAAACTTTAAGCTATGAGTGATAGAAATATTTTAGAACAGGCTCAGAAAATATGCCGAAACCTTCTAGATATTGATCCGCCGGCAACCACAGAAAAGATAAAAGAGGTTATCAATAAAGTTAAACAATTGTTATCGCTTGATGAAGATGACAAAAAAATGTTGTTATCCCGATTAGTGGAAGTTACAGGAATAACGCAGGAGGTTTCCCGTATTCTCGACAATGAAAAGATCGAACCCTGGGTTGTAGACAAATGGTCCCAAATGGCAAATAGCAGGAGGTTCTGGAAACGATATCAGAACTATCTTGCAGACGATAAAAAAATAGCACCAAAAGTTATTTCCCGACTTGATGATTTGACGAATAATATTTTAGACAGGTTGTCTGACCCTGAGGGTCATGATGAATTTGATAAACGAGGATTGGTGGTAGGTCACGTTCAATCGGGAAAAACTTCCAACTATATTGGATTAATTACAAAAGCTGCTGATGCAGGTTATAAATTTATCATTGTACTTGCTGGTATTCACAGTTCGCTGCGTAGTCAGACTCAATTGCGAATAGACGAGGGGTTTCTTGGTTACGATACAGAAACCACTCGTAGTTTCAGCCAGTCTACAAATCGTATAGGAGTGGGACGACTAGATCCGAATGTCCCTGCACATTCTCTTACCAGTAGTGCTTTGAATGGTGATTTTCATAGAAATGTGGCGGAAACGATAAACCTAAATCTTAGAGGGACGGATCCAGTAATAGTAGTTGTTAAGAAAAATAATGCCGTTTTAAAAAATCTAATTCAATGGTTATCAGCAAAAGTTGGTGAAGATCTACCAAATTCTGGGAATAGAATTATAAATAACCTTCCGCTTTTACTGATTGATGATGAAGCTGATAATGCGTCTATTAATATCAGTAAAAGCAGTGTGTCTTCAATTAATGGGTCTATTAGGGCTTTGCTAAGTCTGTTTCGGAAAAGTGCATATGTAGGCTATACCGCCACTCCGTATGCCAATGTATTTATCCCCCTTTCTGAAAACGATGAAAAACCAGGAAAAGGTCTCTGTGTAGTTGCGGGGAATAAAGATTATTTGATAGGGGAAGACCTATTCCCAAGAGATTTTATTATTAATATTTCACCTCCTTCAAATTATATTGGACCGGAGAAGTTTTTCGGTATTATGAGCGAAGATGATATATATGATACAGTCTCTGAAACTGATAAGGAGGAAGTCGAAAGTAATAACTCACTCCAACCAATCCATCTATTTGAACCTGTAAAAGATTATCAGCCTTTGGACTACCAGAGCCGTATGATATCAGAAGTAATTAAAGATCATAATTATAATTTTATCCCAGACGGACATAAAAAAGATGACGCTAAGCCAAAGGAACTACCAGAGTCTCTTAAAAAGGCAATAAAATGTTTTATACTTTCCTGTGCTGCAAGAAGAGTCCGTGGACAGATCAATGTTCATAATTCCATGCTTATTCATGTAACACGTTTTGTTGAATGGCAGAATCATATAGCATCTCTAGTTGAGGATGAACTGTCCCGTTATAAAAATAGAATAGAATTCAGAAACTCCAGTTTTTTTGAAGATCTGAAGGATTTGTGGGAAATTGACTTTATTTCTAAAACCGAACATATTATAAAATCTCCAGAAATAATTGATTCAGGTATTACGCCAATAAAGTGGAATGATATTGAACCAGAATTGCTCCCAGCGATTACAAAAATACGTATTCGAGCAGTACATGGATCAAAGCTATTAGGTGGTCTTGAACCGGAAAATATTCAACCATTAGATTATTATGATAATCAGAAAAAGGGACTTTCAGTGATTGCCGTTGGAGGGAATAAATTATCACGAGGCCTCACACTTGAAGGACTTACAATAAGCTATTATCTACGTGCTTCCAAAATGTACGACACCTTAATGCAAATGGGGAGGTGGTTCGGCTACAGACCTGGTTATTTAGACCTGTGTAGGTTGTTTACTACAAATGATCTGGTGAGTCATTATAAACACATTACAGCAGCAACAGAAGAAATGCGGGCGGAATTTGACAGAATGTGGCTACTTCGTAAAAGACCAAGGGATTACGGACTAAAAGTAAGAGCTCATGCGGGCGTTCTGGCAATCACTGCAGCTAATAAATTTCGGTATAAAAAGATGATGTCTTTCAGTTTTTCTGGTGATCTTGAGGAAACATGGCAGTTTGATAAGATCAGAAAAGATTTGTTCGACAAAAACCATCAAATAACCCAGTCATTTATCGAGAAACTCGGAATCACGAATGGTCCAGCCAATAAAAGTAAGCATCTGACCTCACAAAAATACGTATGGAGGGGGCAGAATAATTATAAGGAAGTCATACAATATCTCAGTGAATATCAATCGTCGCAAACATCCTTCAATACGAGTTTGCTTCGGCAGTATATAGAAAAACAAGCCGCAAAAGGAAAATTGGTGAATTGGACAATTGCACTAGTAAATAACAGCCGTGTAGAAGAAGAATCTCTTAAAAGATTTGGTGATCAAAAGGTGGGATTGTCTTACCGTAAAAACGATGCTGAAGAAGGATCGCAGTATTATGAATTGACCAAGGCACACATTATCGGTAATTTTCATGAATACATTGATCTGAATGATAACCAACTTGAAGAAGCACTCGAAGCAACCAAAAGAGATAAACGAGAAAAAGGAATTGAAACTAATACTGAGCACCCTAGCCCCTTACGAATCCGTAAAAATAGAGATGAAAGGAACGCTTTGTTACTTATTTATCCACTAGATCCTAAACCAGATCCGAAGAACTCCCCTTATAGTGAACAACCTATTATAGGACTTGCACTTAGTTTTCCGGAAATTGAAAATGAAGAAAAAGTCTTGTATGCAGTAAATGATGTTTTTAAAGAACAACTATATGATTATCCAGAAGATTTGGATATAGAAGATCTGGGGTTGGAAGAAGAAGATTCTGAAAAAAACAATTCATACAGACAGACTTATCCACTCAGTGAAAAAACATTTAGAGACCTCATAGAAAATAGCTATCAGAATGTTTTGAACGAAACTGAATTCTCCAGTGGAATGGTGCCTACGTACCCTAAAACGGACAATATTTTGCATGAACTGGCATCCAATGTTAATTTGGTACTTGCAAAAGAAAAGGCTGTCGGACACCTAACTGTTCCTTTCTATTCAGAAAAAGATATTCAGCAGTTCTATCTGAATGAGCCTCCATTGGTAGTCGTAAATCCCGAACAAGAATTTATTGAGCAAAAAGGATGTCTTGTTGGGCCGAAAAGATCTAGATATGTTACCTTCTCTTACCATGATCAGCCGGCAATATTTGCAGATAGTTGCTGGGTGATCAGACCAGAGATTTCTTGTGCAAAATATATGGCTTCATTATTTAATTCAACTTTGTTCGGTGCTTGGGTACGGGTGAAAGGGGAACAGCGTAAGGATACCTACTTTATAAAAAATGAGGTTC
Organism: Belliella marina; assembly: GCF_042682445.1. Classification (NCBI taxonomy): domain Bacteria; kingdom Pseudomonadati; phylum Bacteroidota; class Cytophagia; order Cytophagales; family Cyclobacteriaceae; genus Belliella; species Belliella marina. The sequence continues at coordinate 127,005 of NZ_JBHUHR010000027.1, read as the reverse complement.
TTTACAACTTTCCACTCGTTTTACCAGAAGAAGATAACTTGTGGCTTTACGACAACCTGTATGAGATCTTGGTTGCGATCGCTCGCAAGGAACAGATTGATGGAACTGGAATAAAAAGATCTTTTTTCGCAGGGATTTTGGACGCGTTGATTTTTTGCACATATTTTCCAATTGTCTTGCAAAAAGAAAAAGAACTATTGCATTTTGAACTTTCACGTCTTGTTCCGGGAGATCTCCCGTTGGCAGAAAAAAAAGCAGGATTAGCAGAGGAGTTATTTGCGGTACTGTATGATAAAAACCATCCTGTCCGTAAAACACTCTTTTTTTTGGATAGTCAGGAAAAGATAAATAGAATTAAATCAGTTTTTACCCAGTAAAATAGGCCTTTATGAAGATAAATCAAATTATCATCAGTAATTATCGCGCTTTCTATACTGAAAAAGGAGAAGAACGGACAAAATATATAATTGATCTGAAGGATGGGAAAAACATGCTTATTTATGGTGAAAATGGAAGTGGTAAAAGTTCGTTTTATAAAGGGGTAAAGGATTTGTTCTATTCTTCTATTGACCCGAGTTACCGTTTAATTGAAAATGTTTTTGCAAAAAGTCTTGAGCTTGATGAACAACCTTTTATCGAGATTGCTTTTAAAGAAAATGGTCAACCGGATAAAACATATCGTTTTTCGTCTGATCCTCACAGAAATGTTGTTAATGACGAAATACTACGTTCTGTGGCCAGTGCCAGAAGCTTTATGACATACCGAGATCTTCTTAAGATTCATTTCATGAGTGATTCAGCGGTGAATCTCTTTGGTTTCCTGTTTGAAAGTGAAGGATTGCTGGCAGATTTACCTAATCCTGCTCCTTCAAGCCCTGAAACTAATCTGAAATTAAAAGACCTATTCCAGATTGTAAAATCAAATCCTGATGAAGTCAATGTCAAGGATTTTGTATCGGGTGTTAACCAAACACTGGAAGATCTGAGTACTATTCTTAATTCTCTTCTTAAATACTTTGATGAATCCATTTCAGTAACATTTCCCCAACTGACAGAAACATCGATCAAAAGTGGATTCCCAGTTATAAGCCTAAAGGTGAACTATTTTGGTGTTGACCTTAGTGATTCAACAGAGCAGTATCATCATTTTCTGAATGAAGCACGACTATCTGCATTAGCAATATGTATATTTCTTGCTGGTCATCTGTCTGTTCCCTCCCCTCAATTCAAAATGCTTTTTCTAGATGACATTTTCACTGGACTGGATATGTCGAACAGAATGCCGTTGCTGGATATTCTAACAGATCCGGTTATCAAAGGCACAGATGAAACATTTACAGGTCATCAGATTTTTTTAACTACTTATGATCGTCAATGGTATGAATTAGCTAAAAATGACATGGGAAATAGTAAGTGGTATTTTCATGAAATGTACATTGATCATCATTCGCAAGAATTTGATCATCCGATCTGGTTGCCCGCACAAAATGATTTCGAAAAAGCACAATACTATTTTAAAACCAAACAGTATCCTGCTTGTGCAAATTATCAGAGGAAAATATGTGAAAACTTGATTAAGCGATTTCTTCCCGATAACAAAAAGTACGATTCACTACCGAATGGAGAAATAGTTCCTGTTAATAAACTAGATACGTTTGTTACGAAACTTAAACTCTATTTGGAAGAAAATGGCTTGAGTTTTATACCTTTTATCAAACTTAGAAACTGCCTAAGGGTAGTAATGAATCCTTTATCGCATGATGACTTTGAAAGTCCTATCTATAAGAAAGAGTTACAATTAGTGTTTGAAATAATTGATGACTTGAAAGGGCTAAAGAATACTATTCTCATGAATGCTGGTGAAAAGATTATTATGAAAAAAACCAACCCTTCTACGGGTTTGGAGAGAGAATACGTATGTGAATTGACTACGCCAATACGTAGAATAGAACATGCACATGGGGTGAAAATTCCAGTATTCTATATTTTGCCTTTAACTCAAAAGGAAGGTGACCAGAGAAAGTGTAAAATTAGCTATGGAGGAAAATTTGAAGATATATATGGTATGTTCTGTCATTCACTAGGGGTAGAAAAAGCAACTGATCCATTTGATGATTTTATATTAAATGATGGTTCTAAAATGAATCAAATATTCGTTTATAATGAAAAGACATGAATTGACCCGTTTCAGGACAACTGTATTGCAGGATATTAATGATTCTATACATTTTGACCGAGTAGGGGGTATAAGAGAAGAGAAGTTTACAGAAATTGCGTTCGAATATCTAGAGCATGCGGGTGAGACAGAAGGAGCGATTCTCTGTCGCGAAATAAGAGAAAACAGTATTGGCAACCGTATTCATAAAATTAACGGTTATGCATTGAGTGAAGGATATGAAACTGTTGATCTTTTTATTACTGTATTTAAGGGGTCTGAAGATTTGGGTAGACTTTATTCAGATGAACTTAAAATGGCTGTAAGCCTGTGCACCCGTTTTCTACAAAATCTTCTAACGGGCAAGCTGGAAGGTATTGAAGAAACTGCTCCTGTGTTTGATCTAGTCAATACTATCCGTTCAATTGTGGATCAAATAGTCAGAGTGAACATATGCATTCTCTCTGACTATTTGATTCCGATTAATGTTTCGGGGCCATCTGATTTCAGTGGGATAAAGTTGAATTATCATGTAAGGGATATTGAATATTTTAAGCGTATACATACTTCCGGTTCAGGAAAGGAGGTCATAATTATAAATTTTATTGAAACCTTTAAAGAGTCGGTTCCATGTCTTCCCATGTCAGAGATAAATGACGATTATGATTCGTACCTATGCATTATACCTGCTTATATGCTGATAGATATATATCAAAACTATGGAGCACGTTTATTGGAACAAAACGTCCGTACCTTTTTGCAATTCAGAGGTAAAATTAACAAGGGGATCCGAGATACAATTCTTAAAGAACCACATATGTTTATGGCTTATAATAATGGTATTACTGCGACAGCAGAATTTGTGGAGCTTACAGATGACGAAAAAGGAATTGCTTCCATAAAGGATTTTCAGATCGTGAATGGCGGTCAGACCATAGCATCAATTTTTCAGACAAAAAGAAAGTATAAAACTGCAGATATAAGTTCTGTTTGTGTACAGGTAAAATTGTCTGTAATTAAGGATCAATTTCGTAAGCCGGAAATAGTTGCCCTTATTTCTAGATATGCTAATACTCAGAATAAAGTTTCTGAAGCGGATCTTTCATCGAATCATCCTTTTCATATTAAATTGGAGAATCTGTCAAGGAAAATATGGACCAATGCAGGCAAAGGGAAAAATCAGACACGTTGGTTTTATGAAAGAGCCAGAGGTCAGTATAATGACGAGCTATATCAGATTGATTCCAAGGCACAGGAAAAAAAATGGCTTGAGAGAAACCCTAAAAATCAGAAATTTGCAAAGGAAGACCTTGCCAGATTTTACAAGAGCTGGGAAATGGAACCCTGGTGGGTGGTACGTGGACGTCAAAAAAGTTTTATTGAATTTATGAAAGTAGCCAACGATATAGATGTAGATTCTATTTTTTATGAGAATATAATAGCTAAAGCAATTATATTCCGTTCAGCGGAACGTCTTTATGGAACTGGCGCAAAATCAATTGGAGATCTAAGGTATATGGTTGTACCATACACAGTGTCATGGATTAAGTTTAAAGTCGGAAACAACTTAAATCTTCATAAGATATGGAAAGATCAAGGACTATCAACAATATTCGAAAATTGTATATTATCAGTTCTGCGGAGGGTAGACGACTTCATGCGAGAAACTGCTCCGGGAGGTTTAATAGGAGAATGGGCAAAAAAAACTGAATGTTGGAATCGATTGAAGAGTCTATCTCTAGATATAGACTTTTCGAAATTAAATAAAGAGCTGTATGATAAGAAGGACACGAAAGAAAGATATACATCATTCACTCTGGATATCGAATTGAAAAATAGGATCCGTAATAAGCTAATGGAAATTGGTGTAGATGGATTAATAAGAATTAATTATTTAGGTGTAAAATCTAAGGACTTGAGTATTCATGATTCAAATATGATTTCGCGAATAATTAAGAAAATAGAGAGAGAAAAAGAATTAACAGAGAAAGAATTGCTAGCTGCATATAGAATACTTCAGAATTCAATTTGAGCTAATGGCTAAGGTCGGGAGGAGACTTGATTAGTGGTGGACTTATTTATTTTCTTGTGTCATTCAAGTGTTCAATTGTTGACATTAAGGTTGTTTCTAATGTCACAAACAAGTACCTTCTCGGTTGCTCAATGACATCATTTTTCTCAAGATAATTAGATAAACCCGTTTTTACTTTATTCAAACAGACCGTGTCCTCAAACAAAAACTCACCAATGTTTACAATTTCGTATCTGTGTCGCAGCAACTCCGTAAAATTGAATAATTGCTTATTTGAAATGCTCAAAATTGTGTCAAGTAATAATTTGTCGTCAGTATATTGAAAAAGTTCTTTTGAAAATTTATGCTTCTCAAATAAAGCAGCTAAAGCATATTCATCTTTATTAGTTAAACAATCAATTAGTTCGTTGCTATCTGCCACATACTCTTCTTTTTTTATCTCAGAATGAATTAGTTTTACTAGTTGCTTAATCTTGGTTACTTCAGGGTTATCATCGCCAAAATGCAACAGATTTTCTAAAACTCTATCATTTATTTGCTTTTTACCTTTTACTATTTCAAGTCCTACCTGCAAAATGTTGTCTATATCTTCTTTTGTTTCAGTTATTAGCTTGTTGTTTGAAAAGAAGTAAAAGAAATTGGCTATTTGCACGTAGTCATAAATCCAATACTGACCTTCTCTTGCATACTTTAAAACATTTCTTGATAGTTTTTTAAAGTCTTCATTAGATAGCTCGCGAAACTTGTAGTTTAATAAACTTCTGAAATCTTGGACTTCTTGAGAAATTACTTCTGGGTATCTCTTTTTAATTTCAGCATCTAAGTCTGTTTGATTTAAATAACCTGATAGTATGTATGAATAAACCGAAGGGTAGTAGAAATAATTTGCTATTCTCTTATCTAAATATTTCTCGTAAAAGATTTCAGCATAAGATTTATCTCTAACGGTCGTTTCCTTTTCTGATGCTCTCATTGTACGAGCTATATTTAATGAGTAATAGTGTTCATCAATAATATCAATTCCTTTAGGGTCTCTGTAATCAGCAGAAGTCAATTTACCTTTTTTAAACTCAATTGCTATCAATGCTGAAAAGAGAATGAGTTCTTGAATGTATTTTGCATCAACATCTTTGAATGAAGGAAACAGCTTTTCCAAGGTGTCTAAGTAAAAACCTACAATTCTTAGATTGTCCTGCTTGTATTCTACTAAAATATCTATTAAAACTTGTTTTTGTGAGAGTAAAAAGCTGTAGAAGTCAACATTGCCATTCTCATACTTTTTAAAGAGCTGTGGTAATGTTGCGGCAATGTTCAGTTCAAAATTCAAAACACGTCCAATGATCTTTTCTTTGATGTTGTTGTAGCCTTTTTGAGTTGTGTCAATGTTACTTTCATCTGCAAGAATTAGTGTTTTTAAACTTTTGTGTTCAACAAAATTATTGATGAACCCTAATACTTCTTTAATAGGGATTTGACAGCGTTCCAAATCATCAAAGCAAATTACATACTTGGAAAAGTTGAAAGAGTCAACGCTGACATCTTTAAAAATGTCCACCAAATTTGTTTTGAGAAAGGTCTTACTTGCTTGATTTATAATGTTAGTGACTAGCTTTGTAGCGTTTTGAAGCAGAGAACTTTCTTGATTGCCGATAAAAGGTATCAACCGCAGAAATAGTAAATGTTCAAGTGCATCTATTTTACTGATGCCATTCAAAGAGATAAAAATTGTCTTAAAACCATTTTTGACTGCTATGCCGTCTAAGCCGTATTTCCAAAAATATGTCTTGCCACATCCCCAACTTCCATTAAGCAAAATCGCATATTGCGTTTTGTCTGTCTTTAGGTAGTCTGTAAAAATTTTCTCAATATTATCTGTGTTCATTGCTTGTCGGTTTGAAGTATTGTACGGTCGTCCCTAAACTTACTGCCAACGTTCCGAAAACATTATTATTTGCGGATTGAGGAGACCTTTCCTGTCGAAAAGAACATTAGCTAATTTGGGTTGTAAAACTTGTTAACAACACTGAAACCGCAGTTGATTATATTTTGCTATTAGGAAAAGTAATTTTTAAAGTGAAATCGTTGTCTAATGGTTCTGTTATCATGTTTATAAATTCTGCATAATTCTTAATATCATCTTCATTAAGAATTTCATATTTAAGTTTTAGCATTTTTCCATATTGAATCTGAATCCTCTTTTTTGATAACTCTTCTTTCTCAAATATTGTAACAACTTTCGTATTAGTGCAAATAAAAATAACATATTCAATTTCAATATTTATAAATTGACGAATCAATTCCTCTTCATATTTATAAAACCAATTCTTCACAAAATTTCCTTTTTTTTGTCTAACTGTCGAAATAGAAAACCTGTATAATTTGGCTTCGGAGAACTAATATAGAATGCACCTTCTCTCTGGTCTGTGAAAATATATTTTGAATTAGAAAATAGATTATTCGGCAAAGCCATGTCAGGATTTGAAGAAATTGCTTTTAGAGAATTAATGTTGATATCAAAAATTATATAGCTTAAACTTGGCTGCCAAGATACTCTTTGTTTATCTAAATATAACGATGTAAAAGCACCGCCAATGCCTTCCTCTAACGTGTAATTCCAGACCCCATAGGCTTGCAACATTGAATTCACAGTAACTGAAATTTCTTTAGGATCCCATGAATCAAAATTTGCTGTTTGAGATTTCAGTTCTGTGAAATTATTCTGAAAAAGAGTAAAATGTGTCCCTTCTTTTCCAATGTAAGAAAATTCATTGCTACAAACTTCGAGTTCAATTGAATTTGAATGTTTTTTGCATAAAACTGGCATATTATTTTCAAAATAACCCAACAATATTTCAAAATCAATATCGTCAATATTTTCTAATGCATTTTCAACAATTTCGCTAAGAGACAGATCATAACTCTCATAAGTTTCAATATTTTCGATGAATGAATCTATGGAATTTGAATTCCCTGCTCCTCCAATTATTAGCCTATTATTTACACTAAAAAGCTTAATCTCGGACTGATAAACAACCCTCACATCATCTGAATATGAGTTTTCACCAAAAGAAGAAATCTGACTTATTTCATTAGAATTCCATTCTGTTATTGCTGTATCTGAGAATAAATATATATTGTCTTTTTCAATTAACCCTACTATAAATGTCATTTCATTATTTGGTTTTGTGGATTTCGCACTTCAATTTTGCCTATATCTGTCTGGAAAAGCCCGACTTTATCCATTAATAATAAGAAACAAGTCTGGATACTTCCCAAACATACCAATTCCCCATCATTTAAAAAATACCAACTACAGGGTATTTTTCACTAATAAAAATATTTCTTAATAATTCAAATCACTTCGCAACTTTGTAATAAAACACTTTTCCTTTTGGACTTTTTTTGGAGATTTTAAGCCATTCGAATTCCGTAGCTATCCTTTTAATAGCTTGTTCTAATGCACTATCCGTAAAAGTATTAACAAATAAGTCGCTAGCCTTTAGCCTTTTCTTGATGTCACTTAACCTTCTTTCCTTCGAAAAATATGAATCGTTTAAAAGCTGATCTTTTACAAATTGATGCGCATTGTGTTTTTTTGCTTCGCTAATGAAGTATTTAGGGTTCGCTGAATCATCATCTTTAAATTCAATTAGTTTTTTAACTTTAGATAGGTGGCTGGTTTTTACTGGGAATCTGTTTGAAATTTGAGATGAGGATAAATCAAATGAAATTGCAATTTTATTTAGCTTATTAGGTGAAATATTTGATGTTTTTAATATTGCTCTGTCAATTGTGGGCTTTGAGACTTTGGTATATTCAGCCAATCCATCAATGGTTAAGTCTGCTACTTCCATAATTAACTTTAGGTTCTGGGATATTGTTTCAGCTCTAGTTTCATCTATTTTGCTCATAATGAGCAAATGGAGAAATATTTTCTAGTACATTTTATATCAAATAGTTTTTTAAATGTACTTAAATTATTATATTTGGATTATCAGGTTTAGATAAACTCTGATGATGTTAGAATTATCAATTTGGTATTAATCAAAGAGTCTCGATCACAAATTCCGACAAGTTTGTAATAGGGAGAGAAGATAGATTAATGCCCAAGGGAATATTTTGCGTACTTTTGTATGCACTATAGCTCTTGGGCACTATCGATATCGTCCCTATAAGGCGTCGGAACCTTGTGATGCGGTTGAAGTAGTTGCCCTAGCTATAGTGTTACTTTTTCCGTAATCAGACTCGTTTTAATATTTTCCAAACATGAAAGCGAGCAAAATATACAGCCACCTGATCATTGAACCCTACTCCGATTTATTCGGAATGGCAGGACTGTGTCTATTTGCTTTGCGATCCGAGTCAGGAAAAAACCATCAGTCTGATCAGACAGAATCCCTCAAACCTACGGATGACCCAGGCCTCTCTGCCTTCGATATCCTCTTTGAGCGCAAGCCCAAGAACCCTATCTAAACCTACTTTACCAATGCGAGACGGGGCATCTACTTAGATACGTTTTTCCAAGGTCGATACGCCATGGATGTACCCGCACCCTTTCCGAAACTATCGCTACTGCAGGAGCACTGTCGGAAAGGAACCATATTCTAATTTCTTAGCCACTAGGAGCATTTCCCTGTTTCTGGACCCAGTTGGGGAAAACGCAGGTTTTTTCCAGGATGGGAGGGGTATGTGTTGTTTTTGAGATGCGAGAAGCTAGAAACGAGAGACTAGAAGCGAGAAACTAGAAGCGAGAAGCGAGAGGCGAGAAGCGAGAGGCAGAGAAGCGAAGCCTGTCCTAAAGGATTGCGGGAGGACATCTTAACCCTAGTTCGAGACATCTCTCTACGCCTCCCTGAGTTGGGAGGTAAATTCGATGTGACAGACGAGAAGCTAGATGCGAGAGACTAGAAGCGAGAAGAAAAAGTGTACAAAGTACGATGTACAATGTACAAAGTATTAAAGTCTGTCCTGATGGATATTGGGAAGAAATCTGAATCCTAGTTCGAGACATCTCGCTATGCTCGATGTGACTAATCCCCAATCAACCAATAACCTAATCAACTAATATCCTAATCTTAAAATCTTTCAATATTTCAAATCCCACTAACCCAATCCACTTATAACTAACACCCCATGAACTTTACTAGACCCCAAACCTTCCAACTTTCAAACTTTCCAACCTTCAAACCTCAATCAACCAATAACCTAATCCACTAATAACCAAATAAGCCATGGCAGCTACGGTGATATGTTTAACAATAAACCAAGTGATGCTAAACTGGGTTTGTGGCGAACCTCATACGCCACGCCCGTACTGCCAGGCTTTTTACGCTAAGTCATTTCGAACGCCAGTGAGAAATCTCAATCCTAGTTCGAGACATCTCGCTTTGCTCGATGTGACAATCCCTATCTAACAACTTTAACGCTTAACGAACCAATTCAACCAATAACCTAATCCACTTATAACTAATGTCCTAATCTTAAAATCTTTAGTAACCCAAATCTAATTACAAATGAAAAACATCTTATTGACAACACTCTTTTTGATGACAGCAAAAGTTGCTTTCCCCCAAACACCCCAACCAATGGTGCAGGAGGCATCCGCCTCTTCGCCATTGGTGACAATGGGGGAATTGCAGGTAGGTGACCAGGTTCCCGATTTCAAATTCACCAATGTACTCAACAGTCATGGTGAACCCATCAAAATATCCGATTACAAAGGCAAGCTTCTGATCCTTGACTTTTGGGCTACTTGGTGCGCCCCATGCGTGGCTTCCTTTCCGAAGTTGGATAGTTTGGACAAGGCTTTTGGGGATGATTTGGCGATCCTTCCCGTGACTTATCAAGACAAGGAGGAAGTAGAAAAGCTCTTTTCACGAATGGCTAAGCTGAAGGATATCAAAAAGCCAATGGTGTATGGGGATGATACCCTAAGGTCTATTTTTCCACACAGCTCACTACCTTATTATGTTTGGATAGATCGGGAGGGTAGGGTGGCTGCATATACAAACTCAGATGAGATCAACCCTGCCAACATCCATAAAGCGATAGCCGGAGATTACTCAGCAATCAGAAACGACAGGCAGCAAGCGAATGTATTCGAAAAAGACAAACCTCTAAGGGATCAGATCCCAGAAGTAAGCAAACCTATTTATCAATCTGGATTATGGGGACACATTCCGGGGTTTCCTTCCATGGCATCCATCTCCACATTTTTTGAAGAGGGGGACCATAATATTAGGATTTACCTTACGAATATCCCCTTGACTGTTCTTTATAGGTATTCACACAGGGACGGTGGAAAGTCCCTTAATAGCAAGAATGTAGATGTCCAGGTTAAGAATGACAACTATTTTGAAGATTTAGAGAAGATGTCAACCACCGAAATGACCGAATGGACAAAAAAATATACTTTCACATACGAACTGGAAGTTGCCAGAGAATTTAAAGACAAAATCTGGGACATTTTTAAAGCTGATCTCAGACTGCTATTTCCCCAATACAAGGCAGGGAAGGAACTTCGGGTAGTCCCTTGCTATGCCCTGATTGCCATGGACGGTTTTACCCCCAAAACGAATGGCGGACAGCCGATAGATAATGTAACGCCCTACGAGGCCATCATTCAGAATAAGACCCTTGGTTTTTTGGTCGGACATCTCAATCTCAAATACTTGCAGCACTTGGACAAGGTGCTTGTCGACCAGACTGGGTATAACAAACCTCTGGATTTGCATCTACAATGTAATATGTCTGATATGGAGTCCATTAAAAAGGCCTTACTACCCCATGGACTGGACATTATAGAGACTACGACAGAACAGGAGATCCTCGTGATCTCCGACAATCAAATATCCCCCAACCAAATCCCATAAACCCCCATGAAAAAAAATTACTTCATTTTAATATTCCTGACTTGCTTTGGGTTTGAAGGCTGGTCTCAGGACATCGCCACCTTGAAGGGGCAGGTGAACAGCAAAAAGGATGGATTGCCTTTGCCGGGGGCAAGTGTGTCATTCAAAGGTGAATCAAAAGGGACCATTACAGATGCAGATGGACTGTTTACCCTCAATTTGCCAATGGGTGAGTCGGTATTGTTGATCAGCTACATTGGTTTTGATACCTATGAACTGGTAGTCTCTATGCCATATCAAGAATTGCTGCAGATCGATCTGGAAGAGGTGGGGCTGGATATTGATGGGGTAGAGATCGTTTCTACAGGCTACCAACAACTCTCCAAGGAAAGGGCTACTGGCTCTTTTGTAAGTATCGGCGAAGACCTGATCAACCGGAGGGTATCTACAAACCTGATCGATAGGTTGGCAGATGTGACATCCGGCCTGATACTCAACAGATCCAATGCAGACCCAATAGGCATAAGGGGGCGAAGCACACTGTTTGCCAATCCAAACCCACTGGTCATCATAGACGACTTTCCCTATGATGGCCCCCTGGAAAATATAAACCCCAACGATGTGGAGAGCATTACTGTCCTCAAAGATGCAGCTGCGGCATCTATTTGGGGGGCAAGGGCTGGAAATGGGGTTATCGTCATCAAGACCAAAAAAGGCAGCGTCAAATCTCCCATAAGGATAAGCCTAAACACCAATATTACCACCACGGAAATGCCTGACTTTTTTTACAGGCCACAGATGTCTGTCAACGATTACATAGACACAGAGATAACCCTCTTCAACAACAATTTTTTCAATTCCAGGATCAACAATCCAAGAAGGTTGGCATTGAGTCCCGTCGTCGAACTGCTCCTTAGCCACAGAAACGGAGAGATTACAGAAGATAAAATGAACCAACAGATCAATGCATTCAGACAAATGGATGCCAGGGATCAATACAATGAATTTTACCAAAACAATGTGTTCAGCCAAACGGCATTGAATCTCAGTGGTGGGTCTGATTTCTTCCACTTCAATACATCCATAGGATTTGACGATAACAAATCCTCATCCATTGGGGATCAAAACAACAGGTTCACTATCAACAGCAACCAAACCTTGTTGATGCTTAACAATCGGCTTAAGCTCAATTCAGGGATCAGCATAGTCCAAACCCGCAAGACGAATAACAGTATTGACCCAACAAGGTTTATGCTTTCAAGCACCGATCCCAGATTGTACCCATATGCGTCTTTCAGGGGTGATCATGGGGAAGCGTTGGCGATTCCAAAAGATTATAGAACATCCTATATCAATAGCCTGGATGGATTGGGTTTGAAGGATTGGGCCTATAGACCGCTTGAAGAAACCAGCCTTATGAATAACGTGGAAAGGCAAAATGAAGTCAGGCTGAACCTAAACACCAACTATAAAATCCTTAAAAACCTGGCAGTGGACGTAAGGTATCAATATTGGACAAACCGAAATAACCGGGTTGGAATTCATCACCAAAATTCCTATTTCGCAAGAAACCTCATCAATAGTTTTTCATATACGGACAATACAGGGAATATTTTAAGCCATATCCCAGATGGTGGGATACACAACCAAAGTTTGGCAGAAGGATACAGCCATACTTTTAGGGCCAACCTGGCATATGACAACACTTGGGGCACAGATCATCAGTTGACGGCATTGGCGGGATATGAGGCCAAGGACTTTCAATCCAAAGGCCACAATTCCAGGCAATATGGTTACGAAGAAGAAATTGCTGGTGTCAGGCCTGTGGATTACCTATCCAACTTCCCGATGTACTTTGCGCAAAATACCTTTCAAAGAATCCCTTATGGGGATAGCCAATCTGGGGTAATAGACAGGTTTATATCATATTTTGCCAATGTGGGATACGAATACAAAAAACGATACCTGCTTTCTCTATCCGCAAGAAAAGACCAGTCTAACTTATTTGGCGTTGAGACCAATATGCGTGGTGTTCCGCTTTGGTCTGCCGGTTTGGGTTGGATCATTTCAGAAGAAAATTTCTTTGGCTCGGAGCTATTGCCTTATCTGAAAGTCAGGGCGACTTATGGTTACAATGGCAATGTTGACAATTCTCTGTCTGCCTTCACTACTGCGAGGTTTTCTCCCAGCAGTCCATTTACGGGCTTGCCTTATTCCACGATAGAAAATCCACCCAACCCAAACTTACGCTGGGAGAGGCTGAGTATGCTCAATCTTGCACTGGATTTTTCCACCAAAAACAACCGGATCGGTGGTACCATGGAATATTACCGGAGGGATGGGCAAGACATGATAGGATTCGCTGCTGTAGCACCCTCTGCGGGGGTGAGAAATTTCCGTGGCAATACAGCCACCATCAAAGGAGCGGGTGTTGATTTTGAATTGAACAGCTTGAACATTGATAGGGGATTGAAATGGAATACAGCCTTTTTGTTCAACTACTACCAAGATGAAGTGACAGGCTATAGCACGGATCACCCCGTCAATACAATTTTGAACTTTGGCGCCACCTCCATGTACCCTGTTACGGGATATGGCATGTTTCCGGTTTTCTCATATAGATGGGCAGGGTTAGATCCCGACAATGGCAATCCCCAGGGGATATTGGATGGGGAGGTTAGCACAGATTACTTGGTTATTATCAGGGAAACAGGCCTTGAAGATTTAGTTTACCATGGGACAGCCAGACCAAATGTGTTTGGGGCATTAAGGAACGATTTCTCTTGGAAAGGATTCAGCCTATCGGTCAATCTTTCCTATAGGTTGGGCTATTACTACAGAAGGGAATCCATTATTTACAGCAACCATAGGGGGCTTGGAGGCCATGGTGATTATGCCCAAAGGTGGCAAAGCCCAGGCGACGAATTGATCACCAATGTACCATCGATTCCAAATGCAACCAATACAAACAGGGACAATGTCTACAGATTCTCAGAAGCTTTGGTTGAGCGTGGAGATCATATCAGGTTACAGGACATTAGGATAGCATACGGTTTTGAGAAGATTAGATGGCAGGCATTGCCTTTCAGAAGTGCTGAAGTTTATTTCTACGCAAATAACCTGGGAATACTTTGGAAGGCAAGCCAAGATCCTATTGACCCTGATTTCAGGTCTATGAGACCCCTTAGAAGCTTGGCAGGAGGGCTGAAGATCAACTTCTAGCTCCATATCTACCGTCACTATAACCATAAAAGCAATCTAAACCCTGAAATCACCAATCCTAAGGCCTCCCCGTCCAATTTTCCTCAAAAAGGTTAACGATGAATATAAACCCAAGTAGTACGGAGACACAGAAGGTGACGATGCTACTGGACGGTGGAGAGGGGGAGTTCTCTCCATAGCTCCCCAGGCCGGTATTGATTCCACTCTCTAACCTGCCGGCCCCCTTTATTATTGGGTAAACCAAAAATAGAGAAAAGTGCCAAAGCTTTTCCCTTTTGAACAATGGGGCGATTTACAAAAACAATAGACAAGTGGAATCGCGAATGACGGATATGTGACACATTGGGATGCCCCAATAGCTTCAGGCAACATGCAAGACAGATTACCAGATCATTAGAATCAAAATTACAAAACAGATGAAAAAACAAATTTACATTATCATAGTCGCCATATTTACATTAGGCTGTCAAGGGTTTTTGGATGAAAAACCTCAAAAATCACTTGTGGTACCATCATCACTTTCTGATTTGCAGGCATTGATGGACAATGAACTGTTATTGATGAATCTTTCCCCGGGAATACCGACAATTTTATCGGATGAGTATTTACTCAAGGAAGATGTCCTGCAAAGTATCTCTGAACCATCCGAGAGAAATGGATATGTATGGGCTGACGATTTGTATGAGAGTGGCTCCAATGTTGATTGGGTAGGAATGTATGAGCAAATATTCTATTCAAACGTTGTTTTGGAAACCTTGGAAACGATAGAAAGGACCCAATCAAACAGCACCCAATACGATCAGATAAAAGGAAGTGCGGTTTTTTACAGAGCTCACGCCTATTTCAATTTACTGACCTTGTTTGCTGCGATGCCCCAAGATGGAGCAGAGCTCGATAAGTATGGTCTGATATTCAAGGAATCTGCAGCAATAGAAAGCCCTCCCCTCAGAATGTCCGTATCTGATTCTTATGCTTTTGTCGAAGCCCAGCTACAACTTGCCCATGGTTTGTTGCAGGAATCAAATAGTATTAAAACAAGACCTTCCAAGCTGGCTGTAAAGTCAATATTGGCGAGGTTTTATTTGTTCCAAGGGGAATTTTCAAAAGCCGAAGATGCTGCGGATTACGTTTTGGACAGATATAATATTTTAATTGATTATCATGGAATCAACCCAAGTGCTGCTTCTACATTTCCCAGGTTCAATGATGAAGTGATTTACCACTCAAATACAATTTCATACCTGTCTAACTTCATTGGGGAAATATCTCCCAGCCTCTATGACAAATATGATAATGAAGACCTCAGAAAGCCAAGGTTTTTTAATGTTAACCAAAGTACGGGAAGGATAACTTTCAAAGGAAGCTATACAGGCTTGTTTACATTGTTTAGTGGAATGACTACAGCAGAGCTTTATTTGATTTTGGCAGAATGTAAAATCAGAAATGGAAGTATGATAGAAGGGGTGGGGCTTTTGAATGCATTGAGAAAAAATCGATATGAAATTTCTACTTTCAATGAAGTTTCATTTACAGATCCTACCGAAGCACTTCGAGAGGTATTTGAAGAGAGAACCAGGGAGCTTGCGTTGAGAAGTTTGAGCTGGTATGATTTAAGAAGGTTAAACCATGAACCAAGCTTTCAGAGGATATTGTCAAAAAAAGTCGGTTCCCAAACCTATACCCTTTTGCCCAATGATTTGTTTTATATCCTACCATTGATTGACATTGAAATCCAGACCTATGGGTTAGAGCAAAACCCATAATTCAAGTGGAGGGCAGTACCCTCCACCTGATATCAAAATTTGAGATTTATGGAGCCGGTGTATATATGCCAAATATCTCACTGTCTTCGACTACCTCACCCAATTCCGGGTCATTGTCTACAAGTTGGACGGTACAGATTGGGGAAGACCCACTGCAAGTGTAATGAACTCCCATTTGTCCTTCGACCAATGTCCATTCGTCATCGACCAATCTGAACCTTGGCTCTTCATCATTCTTCGGCGTCGTAAAAGCAAACGCCGCCACTACAGCAAGCATCACAAGGCTTGCTTTAATCAAATTTTCAATGTAACTTTTCATAACATTAATATTTACAGTTGTTAATAGACCACCGGTCGTTTTGGATTTCCTCCCTGCCGGGGGAGGAATGTTCTCCTTTGGAGAGGGACGATCGGTGTTTTTTTGATCCCCCTGCTGTTGCCTGGCAACTACCTCGTAGCTTCACAGGCTGTACATTTCTTTTGTTTTTCGATATTTGATGTTCATGTCCTGAATTTACTTGACACTTTTTTTATACTTACGTCCTCGTTATAGAGGCAAGTCATTTCGACTAGAGGAGCCTGTCCCGCAGGATTGCGGGAAGAAATCTCGTACTGAATTTCACACTCCAACTTCAATTTTAACTTTCCAGTTTCAAATAGGGACGAGACCTCTCCTGCCGTCGAGGTGACGTAACCGCAGACAAAACTTACGCTTGTCTCAAGTCTTGTTTCTTGCCTCTCGCCTCTTGTTTCTCGTTTCTTGCCTCTCGCATCTCGCTTCTTGTCTCTAGTTTCTTGTCTCACATCTCACGTCTCTAATCCTTATCAACCCTACCACCCCAATACCCATCAGCACTATATTGAACACCAAATGCTCCCCCCATCCCAGGGATGAAATGACTCCTCCACAAGAGCAAGGGACCCTGCCAAACACCCCTGTCATGATCAATCCCACATATCCCGTGAACAATGCCATCAGGATGACGGAAAGCAGCAACCCCGATTTTGCTGTATTCTTGGATAGGAGCATGGCAGCTATAACCAACTCCAAGGCAGGTATCACATAAAGCAAGGCTTCGGCAAACCAGATTGGAAAGACTTGGTTGTACAATGACCTCCTTGTCCCCTCCCAATCATACACCTTACTGACGGCTGTATAGATAAAGACAATTGCCAGTAGCCATGTGCAGATTGTAGCTATGGTATGCTTTTGGTTTATCCTTATCTGTGTCACATTGGTCAGGTTTTCAGAAGTTTAATGATTGAATCTATATGGAATTTTCAAAACAGTCAAAAAAAAATGGCAGTAAATCCATAAAACATAAAACTTCCTGCCATATGGCATACCAAATCGTAATATTTTCAATAACCAACGACTTTTTTTCCCCTCCTACCATAAAAATACCAGTGTCTCCACAAGGCTTGGATCCCCACAGACCTAAGAACACTTGCCTCTCCATAAGCCTCTCTATCCCATGGTTTATGTCCCGGTCCATGGTTTGTGTCCTCACAAACCATAAAAACATCTCTGTCCCCACAGGCCATAAGTTCCCGTCCTGAAATTCAATGGCACTTTGTTGTGAAGACCTTCGAGGTATTTTAAAACCTCAAATCTTGAGTCTTATATCTTATGTCCCCGATATCCGCTTGGGCAGGCTTTGTGTGTCAAATCCCACCTTTCTTCCCTCTCTTTTCCCTTTAACGTTATTTTCGACTGCCAAATGGCATAAATAATACATTTTATACTTAAATATTTACTAGTTGACTTGCATTTTTGGATATTTTAAATCAAAATTGTTTGTAGTTATTTTGATGAGAGTGGATTCTCAAATTGTTCTGGTCTGGAATACTGCCAATTTGCTGTACAGGTATCGTGTTTCGGTTTATGCTCAGGTTTGGGCAAATATCAAGTATTGTTTTGTCAAGACTTTTAAGCTGAATGGATGGAAGAGTTAATCAACCAGATGAAAAAAGATTATGATAAACTTTTTGTCATCGATCGCAAGGAGTATGTCAGACTCTTTGAATATCTTGAAATTAGAACCTTCAGTAAAGGGGAGGTTATAAAAAACCACGACGAGGTAGAAGTAGTAAGTAGATACGTACACTCTGGAGAGATCGCACTTTATGAATACAAATCTAAGGACCTACTTTGTAGGAGGATATTCAATCCCCAGGAGATAGCCTGTGATTTTGAATCTTATTGGTCAGAATCGAACTCAAATATTTTACTCAAAGCTTTTACCGATGTCAAAGTCAGTGAATTGGCAAAGTTCAAAGAATTTGAGGTAATCGAAAGTATTCCTGAATTTGCAAAGTTGGCACTCAGAATCAACCATCGAAATACCAAGATTGATCATCAATGGAGGAGGCTTCATTGGATGGACAAAAAAGAAGCTTACAAAGCGCTTCAAAGACTCAGTTCTGTTTTTAGCTTGATTTCGGTTAAGGATATTAGTACGATACTGAATATTCCTGAGCGTACTGTTTTTAGACTTAGAAAAGAACTAACAAAGGAATAGATGTATTCCTTTAAATCTAGCGTTTTTTGAACCACAAATTTATCCTGATATGGAAATTATTTATCCCTTTTCAACTAGTGTGAACCCGCTTTCAGAAGAGATTGATAAGAAAGTCATTGATTGGGCAGAAGATATTGGCTTGTTGCATACAAGGGAAATGACCAATATAGTCATTCAAATGAAAATCAATTGGTTTGCATCTTGTCTTTATCCCAAAGCAGACAGCATTCGCTTATTGCCTATTTCAAAACTGTTTCTGATTTTATTCTTATTGGACGACTTTATCGACAACAGGGCAGACCCCCCAAATAGAGGCTTTGTTTTTCAATTATTTAAAGATTTCGTTGATATACTATATGGGAGAGAAGTAAAGCTAAAAAACCCATATACAACCGCCTTTTCATCTTTTTGTACGGAATGGAAAGCTATAGTAGAAGCCAAGGGATTTAAGGTTTTCTCTCATTACTTTATTGAATATATAAGTTTCCAGACCTGGGAGATTGATTTGAACAGGAAAAATGAAATACCTTCCACCAACCAATACTCATGCAATAGGCCAATTGCTTCTGGGGCATATTTGGCGGTCTACTTCCTTAGGGATATGCATAATTTAATTTCTGTAGATGACCTTTCAATTGCTATTCAATTAAAAGATTTGGAAGCCAAAGCTACCCTTTTGATCTGCTTGGCAAACGACCTTACCTCTTTCTACAAAGAACTCAAAGAGGGCTCATTTTACAATTATGTGATTATACTGATCAAAAAGTATGGTGTTTTGACAAGCACAGCAATCTCAATGGCCGAAAAAAAGCATCATAGCATATTGTTTCAGTTTAACCAACACTGCTCTTATATAGTAAAATCTCCAGAAACTAGACTGCCTTATTACCTAGACTCTTTGAAATCGATGATAGCAGGAAGCAATTATTGGTCATATATGGAGACCAATAGATACTACCATATGGCCAATGGTAAAATTATTTGAGGTGCGAATGAATTCGCTCACATATTCAAACTATTGGGGGAATACAGAAATTCTGGATTCCTCTAAACATGATCTGCAAAACTGTTTTGTTCGTGTGATTAAAGGCAATAAAAAGAAAGTACTTATTCATACTTCACCAACAAGGAATTTATTTCCCACTTAGAGATAAAACCCATGTTTAAGAAAAGATGCGTCATTTATCCGAAAGACATCCAAAGGATGACAGATAAATCCGAGAGATACTCGCAGGATCTGCTCAATAAGGTACGCATATACTTCAATAAAGAATCCCACCAGTTTGTTACCATCAAAGAATTCTCCAAGTTCTCTGGCATCCCCATCGAAGAAATAGAACCCTATATATAATCTAGCACTACTCCATGGTTTGTGTCTCCACAGACCATAACTCTACCCTATGGTTTGTGCCTCCACAGACCATACATTCTCATCCTGAAATTCCAAGACACTTTTTAATTTCTTTTCTGTATCACCGAAAACATTCAATTGCCTCCCGTACCGAAAGCATTCGATACGGGACAGGCTTTTCAGGCCATGCTAGACGCATCTCTGTCTTGATTAGGATGATTGTAAAATACAATATTACTCTGTTTAAATACAATTTATTTCTGAAAACAACCCTGTTTTAGACCTCTTTCTTCCGACTATCTCCCGACCGTGTCCCGTGTCTCTCCCGACCATTCGCCGACTTTTGGCGAAAAATAAAGAAACCATATAAATATTCTTATATTGTACTTTTCCAAGATTCCTCGAATCAATCATCATCCACCCCATGGTATGTGTCCCCACAGACCTTATCTACTTAGGCATCTCATTGAGACTTCACCATTCGATGTTTTTTGTCCCCGATATGCATAGGTGTCACGTCCCGGAAATAGTTGACACTTTTTTTATACTTAACTCCTCGTTTTATAGGCAAGTCATTTCGAACCTGTCTCACTTTAGGGAGGCAAAGGGAGAAATCTCGAACTGAATTTCACACCCCAACTTCAATTTTCACTTGCCTTCTTCAAAGAAGGGACGAGACCTCTCCTTCCATCGAGGTGACGTAGTCGTAGAAAGACATGTCACTGTCTTGCATCTTGTCTCTCGCTTCTCGCTTCTAGTCTATTTGACTCTTGTTTCTTCTCTCTTCACCTTTCCCTCTCAAATCCCTCCCCAACCTGTCCCAAAACCGCAGATAACGCAAAACCAAGCAATCAGGGTGATTTTACGCAATAATATACTACATCCGCTAGAACCGCATATTGGTTTCATTACAAGTTGGTTATCACTCATATTTGATCATGTTTCACACAAAAACCAATTAAATTATGGCAAAACAAACAGGAATAATTACACTTAGCGGCAATGTTGGGAAATTGAATTTCTTCAAAAACCGCGATGGCTATCAAGCCAGGGAAAAAGGTGGCGTATCGAAGTCCAGGATAATGACCGACCCTAGGTACGCGAGGACCAGGGAAAATATTGCTGAGTTCAAGACGGCGGCAGAAGCAGTCAGGTTGCTGAAGGATAGCATCAGGCCTGCCATCTTGAAAATATCCGATTCTAGGATCCACCAGAGGCTTGTCAAAAGAATGCTCGAAATCCTCAGGACGGATCCTGTCAACAATCGGGGAGAAAGATCGGTGGCAGAAGGAGACTGGGATCTTTTGCAAGGTTTGGAAATGAACGCCAAAGCTGGGCTGACTTCTGTATTACGCCCAGATATTGCAATCAATAATGCTGTCGGTGATTGGGACGTATCCATACCACCTTTTCTTCCAAGGGATTTTATTCTTATTCCTGAAGGGGCGTCCCATTTCAGGATATTTGTGGCTGGAGCCTCAGTTGATTTTTCAACTGGCACCAAGAATTTCCTCACTGTTTCTTCAGGGGAGATGTCGATAAATTCACAAACCACAGTTTTGCAGTTGGCGATTGATAAGGCCACGCTGGTTGATCCCAACAAAGTATTCCTTTTGGGTATAGAGTTCTTGCAAGAGGTCAATGGACTGTATTATGCACTTTCAAACGGTGCCCACAATGCAGCAGCAATCATGATGGTCCAAAAAGACTAAACCATGAAATCAAGCTTGATGAAAACATTTCACACTGGAATGATTTTCAGCACGCAAAGATTCCATAACCTGCCCCGACTAATTGGGGTGGTCATTATAAGCCAAATTATAAACATATGAAGTTGTCACTTCACCGGAAATACAGCAAACGAAGGACTTTGGGGCTCATCGCTTATCAGGGCAAGATGCTTGCTAAGACTTTAGAGCTGCCTAAGAACCGCTGTATTCCGGAAGGTTGTTACGAGGTGATTTTCCATTATTCTGAATTGAGGGGCTGGTATTTGCGATTGGTAGACAATGAAGTCCCAATAGCAAGATTCCAACCCCTCACAAATGGAAAAACAATTCCTCAGAATGCGATTTCTCCTGTTATAAATATTACCAGTAGGGCTAAGTTTTCCAGATTGGCATTTCTGAAATTAGTCGAAAACCTACAGGAAGTACTTGTGCAGGGGGATAGGGTTTGGCTTGAGATTGTTGATGATCCAACATTTTTGATGATAAATGATGGAGTTTCAGCATAGTGTGTTCATATTGGTAATAGGAGGAGTCCTATCGATCCTTCTCTCCATAATAGCCTATTTTCTCAAGCTTTTGGTTCAGGACATCCGTGATCTCCGCAAAGATTATGTTGACCTGAGAGAGCTCTGTGTTTGGCTCAAAGTCGAGCAGGGAGATATCCGAAGATTTATTGCGGGCAAGTTCTGATTGCTTGCCTATTAACTTAAATTCTAATTATATGTCTTTATATGCATCAATATTGGAGGTCAAAAACAGGTTCGGGAAACCTACACCTCCTTTCTTTCGAAAACTGGGCAATCTAGGACTGGCATTGGCAGGGATTGGGGCAGCGATTTTATCAGCCCCCGTAGCCCTTCCAGCTGTTGTCACTACCATAGCTGGTTATTTGTTGACTGCTGGTGTGGCAATTACTTCCGTGTCAGAAGTGACAGTCGATACTATCTCGGCAGCAGATTGATTTGGATTTATGATTCACTAAATCCAAGAGGCTGTCTCTGAAGTCTCTTTTTGAATAATTTGAAAGGCTACCTGAATTCACGGGTAGCCTTTTTCTTGTTTAACTCAGAATTGCCACCCCATGGTTTGTGTCCCCATAGACCATATATTACACCTGTGTCCACACAGACCTTACACCCTGTTTCGTTATTGTGAGGTATATCTTCTTTACTTCATCATTCGATGTTTGACATTCGGAGTTCGCGTAAATGAAAAAACCCCGAACAATGTAAAAATTGTTCGGGGTTCAATAAGTAGCAGCGCTAGGAATCCCTGCCTGCCGGCAGGGAACCTAAATCTAGCCCTTAGGATACGCTTGTTCCTGACCTGTTTATTAGGCCACTGAAAAGTAGCCGCGCTAGGAATCGAACCTAGATCTAGCGTTTAGGAAACGCTTGTTCTATCCATTGAACTACGCAGCCATATTATTTAAACTATATACATCTTCAAAACTTTTTGTAGACTTGCTAAGAAGCCTTGCCTGCCGAAAGGTAGGAAACGCTAGATCTACCCGCTGAACCCTGCCTACCGGCAGGCAGGTACGCAGCCATATTATTTTGATGTGATGTGACTTGTCCTTCACTTCGGGGACTTTTCCCCGCATCACTCCTCTTTCGACACCGCAATTTAAACCAATATTCTTCATTTCTACAAATATTTATTACGCTCTTGTGACTTTCAATTAAAAAATCCTATCTTTGCAGTCCAAAAATTACGATGGACGAGATCCATCAATTCACTAAATATCAATATAATATGGCAGTAAAAATCAGATTAGCGCGTAGAGGTAGAAAAAGAATGGCCATCTATGACGTAGTAGTAGCTGATGCTAGAGCTCCACGTGATGGACGCTTTATCGAGAAATTGGGAACCTACAACCCAAACACTGACCCTGCATCTATCAACATCAACAATGAGCGTGCTCTAAAGTGGTTGTTGAATGGAGCCCAGCCAACAGATACTGTTAAGGCGATGCTTTCATACAGAGGTGTATTGTTGCAGAAACACCTTCAAATCGGTGTATTGAAAGGTGCTATTTCACAAGAAGATGCTGACAGCAAATTCGAAGCTTGGAAATCTTCCAAAGAAGAGTCTATCACTGGAAAAGTGGACAAATTGACGCAAGCGAAAGCTGATGCCCGTCAGAAGGCTCTTGATGCTGAAGTTGCGAAAAACCAAGCTAGACTTGACGCAATCAAAGCTAGGGAAGATGAAGCGAAAGCTGCTGCTGCCGCTGAGGCTGCTGCTGCTGAAGCACCTGCTGCCGAAGAGGCACCAGAATCTCCTGAGGCTTCTGCTGAAGGTGAAGAAACTCAAGCTTAATATCCCAATCCTACCATGAACAAAGACAATTGCTTTCAATTGGGCTATATTTCTAAAGTTCATGGACTTCATGGAGAAGTGACAGTAGTGCTGGATGTGGATTTTCCAGAAGAATATGAAGACCTCAAGCATGTCTTTATTGACCAAAAATCCAGACTGGTTCCCTATTTTCTTGAATACTTCGATTTGCAGCCTAACAACAAAATGCTCGCAAAATTCGAAGATCACGATACCATGGACGAAGCAGAGAAACTGGTGGGTTCTGAATTGTACCTCCCACTCACGGCTTTGGCAGAATTGGAAGAGGATCAGTATTATTTCCATGAACTGATAGGATTCGAAGTGGTAGATGAAAAACTCGGTTTGATCGGGGAAATAAAAGTCATCTACGATCTTCAAACCCAAGATTTGATAGGGGTTGACTACAAAGGAAAAGAAGTCTTGATACCCATTCAGGACGGGATAGTCCAAAAAGTCGACAAAGCGGAAAAGAAAGTTTTCTGTTTGCTCCCCGAAGGATTACTTGAAATATACTTAGAGGACTAAAAGATGCGTATAGACATCATCACAGTGGTTCCCGGCTTGCTGGAAGGGCCTTTTGCACATTCGATCCTCAAAAGGGCCGAAGACAAAGGCTTGGCTAAAGTCAGGGTCCACAACTTGAGAGAGTACAGCACAGGCAAGCAAAAACAGGTCGATGACTATGCTTTTGGAGGTGGTGCTGGAATGGTCATGATGATTGAGCCTATTGCGCGCTGTATCGAAGCCCTGAAAAGTGAAAGAGCATATGATGAGGTCATTTACCTGACTCCCGATGGAGAGACATTCGACCAGTCGATGGCCAATGAACTTTCCCTCAAAGGAAATCTGATCATGCTCTGTGGACACTACAAAGGTGTGGATGAAAGGGTAAGGCAAAGATTCATTACCAGAGAAATCAGTATTGGTGATTTTGTCCTTTCAGGAGGGGAATTGGCAGCTGCAGTCTTGACTGACGCCATCATCCGACTGATCCCCGGAGTGCTCAATGATGAAACATCAGCATTGACAGACTCATTTCAGGATGGATTATTAGCCCCACCGGTATATACCAGGCCAGCAGAATACGATGGCATGGAAGTGCCTGAGATATTATTGTCAGGCCATCAAGCAAAAATCGATGATTGGAGGTTTGAGCAATCGGTTCGCCGAACCAAAGAGAGAAGGCCCGACCTGATGGACGGAAAAGATCTCTGAAAGGCGATAACAGCATCAAGCGTTAAAATAAATGAATTCAACAGAAGACTGCACTGCGGTGTAGTTGCTACAAGCACATAAAATACAAAGCTATGAGCGAACTAATTAAATTTGTAGAAGCGGAATACAAAGAGCTAAGAGCTTCTTTCCCTTCTTTCAAGGCAGGTGATACCATCAATGTTCACGTAAAGATCAAAGAAGGTAACAAAGAGCGTGTTCAGCAGTTCCAAGGTACTGTAATACAAAGAAAAAATGTAAATACCAACGGTGAAACTTTCACTGTAAGAAAGATCTCCAACGGAATCGGTGTGGAAAGAATTTTCCCTATCCTTTCTCCATCAATCGACAAGATCGAATTGCTAAGAGAAGGTAGAGTGAGAAGAGCTAGATTGTTCTACTTGAGAGGACGTCAAGGTAAAGCTGCTAAGATCAGAGAAAAGATCAGAGTGAGAAAAGACGCCTAAGGTGTCTTCATTACCAAACAAAAAAAAGGAAACCCGAAACGGTTTCCTTTTTTCGTTTACCCAACCCCGAATGGAGTTAAACTTTGAGTAACCCCGGGTCGCAACCCGGGGAACAATGATAACACAAGAAATCTGAGACAAAAAAGAAGCGAGTGCCATAAAATCAACCCCGAGAGGGTTGAACTTTGAATAACCCCCGGTGAAACCGGGGGATCGGAAATGACGAAATCACCCCCTAACGACCCTGAAGGGGTCGAATATTGATGGGGCCTGAAGGAAAGGAAGAAAATATCAAGTAATATCAGGACGTGACAGCGAGAGGTACAATCAACCCTGAATGGGGTTAAACTTTCAATAACATGTCCGCCGTGGCGAAGCCCCGGGTCGCAACCCAGGGAACAATGATAACACAAGAAATCTGAGACAAAAAGAAGCGAGTGCCATAAAATCAACCCCGAGAGGGTTGAACTTTGAATAACCCCCAGTGAAACAGGGGGATTGGGAATGACGAAATCACCCCCTAACGACCCTGAAGGGGTCGAATATTGATGGGGGCTGGAGGAAAGGAAGAAAATATCAAGTAATATCAGGACGTGACAGCGAGAGGTACAATCAACCCTGAATGGGGTTAAACTTTCAATAACTTGTCCGCCGTGGCGGAGCCCCGGGTCGCAACCCGGGGAACAATGATAACACAAGAAATCTGAGACAAAAAAGAAGCGAGTGCCATAAAATCAACCCCGAGAGGGTTGAACTTTGAATAACCCCGGGTCGCAACCTGGGGAGCAATGATAACACAAGAAATCTGAGACAAAAAGAAGCGAGTGCCATAAAATCAACCCCGAGAGGGTTGAACTTTGAATAACCCCCGGTGAAACCGGGGGAATAATGATGACACAAGAAACAACAACCCCGAAGTGGGTTGAACTTCTTCAATTTATAAAGAAAAAGTGTCAAATAAAATCATGACAAGAAGTGAATGAGCGTGAGAATCTTCGAGGGTTGTCCCACTTTAGCTGGATTGGTCGGTGGGGACACCGACCAAGGTAATCAAATTCAAACCCTCGAAAGGTTTTTTGGATAAAAGCGATTTCCCTCTCTTAACTACATAAAAATAAGGTTTCGCTCCATGATTTGTTTATCTTTGCTAATTGGTATTTGAAGAACTCATTTCGAGAGTAATCACCAAATTTTCATAAAAAGAAAATCACATCAAATGAATAGAGAAGTACGCGTAAGATTTGCACCATCCCCAACAGGAGCTTTACATATCGGAGGAGTGAGAACTGCTCTTTACAATTATCTTTTTGCCAAAAAAATGGGCGGTAAGTTTCTTTTGAGAATTGAAGACACCGACCAGACTAGATTTGTTCCAGGCGCTGAAGATTACATCCAAAAATCTTTGGAGTGGTTGGGCATTTCTCCCGAAGAAAGTCCGTGGAATCCTGGCGATTGTGGCCCGTACAGACAGTCTGAACGCAAGCCGATGTATATGCAATACGCCCTTGACTTGGTGGAAAAAGGCCACGCATATTATGCATTTGACACTTCTGAAGAATTGGATGCCATGCGCGAAAGGTTGACTGCAGCCAGGGTAGTATCCCCACAGTACAATTCCATCACCAGGACCCAGATGAAAAACTCCCTGACTTTGCCGGAAGATGAAGTAAAGGCAAGGTTGGCATCTGGAGAACCCTATGTAATCCGAATCAAAATCCCAAGAAAGGAAGAAGTTAGGCTAAACGATATGATCCGTGGCTGGGTAATGGTCCATTCCAACACCTTGGATGACAAAGTTCTGATGAAATCTGATGGAATGCCTACTTACCATTTGGCGAACATTGTGGATGACCATCTGATGGGAATCACCCATGTGATCCGTGGTGAAGAATGGTTGCCTTCTGCCCCACTCCATGTTTTGTTGTACAAGTATTTTGGCTGGGAAGATACCATGCCACAGTTTGCACATTTGCCACTTTTGCTGAAGCCAGACGGAAATGGAAAGCTGTCCAAAAGAGATGCGGACAAACATGGCTTCCCGATTTTCCCGATGGATTGGACAGACCCGAACACAGGCGACAAAGCTGACGGCTTCAAAGAAGCGGGTTACCTTCCTGATGCCTTCTTGAACTTCTTGGCATTCTTGGGATGGAATCCGGGAGACCATAGAGAGATATTCTCTTTGGATGAGTTGGTAGAGGCATTTACCATAGACAGAATCGGAAAATCAGGCACCAAATTCGATATCAACAAAGCTAAATGGTACAATGAGCAATATCTGAGAAACAAATCTGATGAAGAGCTGGCCAGTTATCTGATTTCGGATGTTGAGAAAGAAGGACTATCTGTAGACCCAAACAAAGCGGCCCAAATAGCTGCCATCATGAAGGAAAGGGCGACGTTCCCTTCCGATCTTTGGAAAGAAGGGAAATTTATGCTGATAGCCCCGACATCATTCGACGAAAATGTGGCTTCCAAAAAATGGAATACCGATGCAGTTACAGTCTTGACAGCTTACAGGGAAAAGTTGGCGGGTTATGGAGAAAGTTTGACACCAGAATCTGCAAAAGCACTTCTGGAAGCTTCAGCTGAAGAGAACGAAATCAAATTTGGCAAGGTCATGCAGGCGGTTCGATTGGCGATCACAGGTGTGGGAGCTGGACCGGATTTGATGGCTGTATTCACCATCATTGGCAAGGAAGAACTTATGAATAGAATATCCTTCGCATTGGAGACGTTAAAGATTCAGGAATAAACACAGGTCTGGAAGCAGCCAATAAAAGGCTGCTTCCAGTTATAACCAATAAGAAAATGGCGAAAAAACCCAAAAAAGAAGAGAATCCAAAAGTCCACAAAGACCTCGAAGGCTTCCAAATGAACATCGATTCCTTTGGTGAGATTTCGAGCAGTTTTCCGATTGATAAGCTCAATGAGTTTTTGAACAACAATGTGGAAGACAAGAAATTGAAGGACAGAGAAGATCTTGATGAAATCAAAAAAGGGAAAAAGAAATAAAGAGGTGAAAATGCAAAATACGTTCACCTTACTTTTGCTCTTGCTTTTGGGCTTGGTCAGTGAAAATCTAAGTGCGCAAACCAGCGTTGGTTTTCGTGGGGGGTATTCCTCCTCCAGCTACAGCTATAGACACCGGCCTGGTGCCACAGTCACCCGTACAGGTGGTATTACGGCACCTACCTACAGCTTAGTCATTGAACAATTCCTGGCAAAAAATGCCGGTGCGCAAATCGAGATTCAATACTTACAACTGGGCTATACGCAAAGAGACACGCTGAACCGAACCAACCAGACCACTTTCGACTATGTAAAAGTGCCATTTATGTCGAATTTCTATTTTGGGAACAAGGGACGGTTTCATATCAAAGTGGGGACACATATAGGGTACATGCTGAGCGCAGCAGATCCTGTTAGGGAATACGAGACCCCGGGAGTACTCCCAACCTATGGAGATGTAGGCGACAACCCCAGGAAACTCCTTTATGGCCTATCAGCAGGTGCTGGATTATCCAAGCTTTTTGGAAAAAGTACCTTGGTAGGTGAAGTGAGGTTTTCCTATGATTTCAACCGACCAGAGACAAGAGGCCGTGTTTTTGACATGACTTCTACCAACTTGGAATTTACCTTGGCTTACCTTTTTCAAATTATCAAACCGAAGTGGCAAAATTAGCCACAAAAGGAACTAAATAGCTTGACAACTGTTAAGTTATCAGAGCTTCTTTAAGTTTTGTTTTTGAAGCCGATATTGATGAATCTTTCGTTCAATCGGGGCTCATTTTCGGGGTTGTAGCCGCCGCTACATTCCCTAAAATAGCCGAAGCATGGGCGAAAGAGGCGCAGTTGCAGGCCAAAGGATAAAGTCTAAACAAGCTCATATACACAAAATCAATCAATGCCTTATGTTACAAGCACAGAAAAGACCTACTACAATTTATATGGAAGCCAATCCCAACCCGAATTCACTCAAGTTTGTGGTGAATTTTATGTTGGCTGATGATGGGGTCAGTTTTGATTACCCAAATCAGGAAAGCACAGAGAATTCCCCGCTTGCGCATGAATTGTTTAATTTTGCCAACGTTGACAGGGTATTCATTGCGTCCAATTTTGTGACCGTTACCAAAAAAGAGGACGTTGAATGGATAGAGCTGCAGGACATTGTCCGTAACCATATCAAAACTTATCTGGAGTCTGGCAAGCCAGCTGTAAATGCCGTATTTGATAAAGATCCTCTTTTCGATGAAAATGACTCGGAGACAGTGAAGAAAATCAAGGGGATATTGGATGAATATATCCGACCAGCAGTCGAGCAGGATGGTGGTGCGATTGTTTTCCATAGCTTTCATGAGGGTGTTGTCAAGGTTTTACTCCAAGGTAGCTGTTCAGGCTGTCCTTCAAGCACGGTAACATTGAAAGCAGGAATCGAAAATCTATTGACTCGTATGCTTCCGGAAGTCAAGGAAGTTGTAGCCGAAGGGGTTTAATTAGATGTTTCGGGGAAATTGGACTTGGTCTCTACTTGGCCTGATCAGTATATTGGTCAGGCATTTTGCGCTTAAATCCCCCGAAAAAACCGAAGAGCTCTATTCCAGAAAGTTTTTCCCGGGAGTGAGAAACCTGATTGACATGACACTCTCCAAACTTCCATTTGCGACAGTGTATATTTTTATTGTCTCTGTTTTCATATTTATTGGTCTGTTTGTATATCATTTCATCAAAAAAAATGGCTGGAAGAACAGGGTTGGCTACACCATCAGATCCATTTCCAACTACCTGGGCGCCTTGGTGTTCTTTTTCCTGGTATTGTGGGGCTTCAATTACCAGAGAATCCCGGTTTTTGAACAAATAGGAATGAACCCTAAGCCATTGGATGAAGAGCAGCTGATCAAAGAAATAGAATTGACCAGAAATATCCTTAACCAACTGAGGCCTGACATACAAAGCGATACCTTGGCGATAGAGTCCATCATGGAGTATGACGAGCTGGAGAAGTTGGTGCGGGCAAATATGCGTGAGCACTTGTATCTGCTGGGAATGAACTTCACAGGAGAACCTAGGACGAAGCAATTTTACCCTGCCGGATTCATGAGGAAAATGGGGATCTTGGGGATTTACTTTCCATACACCGGAGAAAGTTACATAGACCCAACCCTGCACCCTTTGGAAAAACCATTTACCATAGCACACGAAATGGCCCACAGCTATGGTGTGACTGATGAAGGCGAAGCCAATTTTATCGCATGGGTCATAGGCTCAAACAGTGACGATGTATTGCTTCAATACTCAGCCCAATTGAAACTGCTTCGTTACCAGATGAATGATCTTTACAGAATGTCCAAGCAATTGTATACTCATTTTTACAAAACGATTCCTGTTGGTATAAAAAATGACTTGATTTCCATCAGCAAGAATTCCGAAACCAACAAACCATTGAACTTGGAGCTCAGCCGAAAATCCAACGACCTGTTTCTCAAAACACAAGGGGTAAAAGCAGGTGTTATGAGCTATCAACAATTACCTATGCTAGCATATGCTTGGCGTGAACGAATCAAAACGATGAATTAACCTTTCATCAATTTTTAGCGTATTACTGATACCATCCACTTAGCAAAAATTGTTAATTGTGAAATTAAAATGTTAATTTTACCGAAATTTAGTATTATGAATCGAATATTTTGCATTTTGATTGCCGCATTACTTTTCCCATCATTAGTAAATGCCCAGGTCAATTTGTACATTAAAAAGGATAAAAATGGTGAAAAAATCCTGGTTTCAGAAAACTCCGATATTTTTCCATATTCCATAATCATTAACCTACAAGAGTTTGAAAACCTAGAAATAAGGGAAGTAAGTGGGAGGTATTTTATTGCCCAGCCGGGTAAAAACGTTTTGGCAAAAATGAAAATAAAAGACCCGGCCAAACCTTTGAAATTGGAATACACCAGTCAAGTTGTCCGTGGAAA
This sequence comes from Belliella marina, assembly GCF_042682445.1. NCBI lineage: Bacteria > Pseudomonadati > Bacteroidota > Cytophagia > Cytophagales > Cyclobacteriaceae > Belliella > Belliella marina. Next base: position 95,382 of record NZ_JBHUHR010000027.1, on the reverse strand, counting down.
ATACAATCCGAATTTCAATGACAACATGCCATTTTTACTCCCTGTTCCAGAAGGTATCGAGGTAACGGTATCGAAGCCAATCAAAGAAGAAGAAATCGACTTGGGTGACTTGGATAAAAAGAGTGCCGGAGTGATGATTCACTTCAAAGAGCCGACCTTCATCTGTGCACCCAGAAAGGGCATTGTGACCCAGATCAATGATAACAAAAATGCAAATTGGGATCAAGACAGCTTTGAGGAGGAAAATAATTTTATAGAATTCTATCATGAGGATGGCACATTCTCAAGATTGTATGTTTTCAGATCAAAAACATCCAGGGTCAAAGTAGGCGATGTAGTATACCCCGGAATGGAATTGGCAGAATCGGCGGTTTTAGACCAACAAGTAGACCCCTATGTGAGATTTGTAAGATTGATTACAGTGAAGGATGGCTACAACCTGAAACAAAAGCATATGGAAGTTGCCTTTGTCAGCAGTTCTAAATCGAGCCTGAAACCCGAAAATGGTTTCAAAATGATTTCTGTACATCCAAAAAAATGGATAACATCAGAAATGTCTAACAAAGAAATCAAGAAATACATGCCCTATTTATAATGCCTGTCATGCCCTGAACTTGCCTCCTACCAAACGGGTAGGTGGGGTCTGCTTATAAACACATAACCAATTGGTAAGGTATGGGTTGAAATATAGAATATGGCTCTCCACTTTCTTGCACGTAGGCAAACAATAATATTGTTGGATGAATGACATGAGGTTCTGTGGACTGTTGACGAGTATCCGAATCCGATAAAGCCTCCTCTAACCGAACGAGCAACATAGCGGATACTCAAATTATTTTTTGTTTCCGATCCAAACACCAAAGATTACGGCCATTATCCCAAAATAATGCCCCAACAATAAGACTTCCCCATCAAAAAGTCCCCACATAATCGCTACGATGGGGATCAGGTATGTCACGGAACTCGCAAAGACAGGGGTTGCTACTTTTACCATGATATTGAACAGGATCAATGCCAAAGCAGTCCCCAACACCCCAAGGAGCGTCAAATATCCGGCAGCCTCCACAGCCCCTTCCACTTGTGTCAATTTGAAAGAAAAGTCAGTAAAGGCAAATAAGTAGATCAATGCCGCAGGCAAGACCATCAATAAAGAAATGGCCGTTATTGCTACCGGCTTGAGCTCTACAAACCTATATTTGATAATGTTGAGGTTTACACCATAGCAGGCACATGCCAGCAACACAAAAAATGCATAGGAATTTATATCAGTAAATGTCCCAAATACAGACCCCTCCTTGACAATCAATAGCAAGATTACCCCAACCAATGCGATCAACAACCCTATTGCATTCCTTTTGGTAATTCTGGACCTGAAAAAGAGCGCACCAATGATCACAACAAACAAGGGTGTCATGGCATTGAATACCCCGGTCAGGGAACTGCTGAGCTGCGTCTGTGCTTTTGCAAATAGAAATGCAGGGATAAAACTCCCCACAAGTCCAACTATAATCAGGTTTTTGACCTGCCTTTTGTTGAGGTTTTTTAGCCTGGGGATAGATAAGGGGAGTAAAACCAAACCAGCAGCCACGATCCTAAAAGCCCCAACTTCCCCTGGAGAAAAGACTTCGAGGCCTCTCTTTATCAAAATAAAAGAGCTTCCCCATATCAGCGCAAGGATTATCAAAAATCCCCATGCTTTCAATGCCCCTTCTGCCTGGATATCCCTAGGCGAGTTTTGGTTCCCTGACAAAATGGATCATATTAAAATTGATAATCAGCATAAACCTCAGCTACTTGATCAAGGATCGTAGAAACTTGCTCATAGGTATCCGCAGTGACCATTTCAGTTCTAAATGGCTTGAAATTAGGCATTCCCCTAAAGTAGTTTGTGTAATGGCGTCTCATTTCCAATATCCCCTGTTTTTCGCCTTTCCATTGTACAGAAAAATCAAGGTGTTTTTTCGTCACATTGATTCTATCTTCCAGGCCTGGAGCCTTGAGCTCCTCTCCAGTAGCCAAGAAATGCTTGATCTCATTGAAAATCCACGGGTAACCAATAGCTGCCCTACCGATCATCATTCCATCTACATTGTATTTATCCTTATACTCTTTTGCTTTTTGGGGAGAATCTATATCTCCATTGCCGAATACCGGGATATGCAATCGTGGATTTTCTTTTACCAAATTCAGATAGGACCAGTCTGCCTCCCCTTTGTACATTTGCTGTCTCGTACGGGCATGGATGCTGATCGCCTGGATTCCTACATCCTGAAGCCGCTCGGCTACTTCCACGATTCTGATGGTGTCCTGAGACCAACCAAGTCTCGTCTTGACAGTAACAGGGATATTCACCGCCTTCACGATCTCGGCAGTCATGGAGACCATTTTATCTATATCCAAAAGAATCCCGGCACCGGCACCTTTACAGGCAACCTTATTGACAGGGCAACCATAATTGATATCCAGGATATCTGGCCCTGCTTCCGCCGCTATAGCCGCAGCTTCCCGCATGGATTCAATTTCATTTCCGAAAATCTGGATCCCTATCGGTCTTTCATAATCATAAATATCCAGCTTTTGGACACTCTTGACAGCATCCCTAATAAGGCCTTCTGAACTGATGAATTCCGTATACATCAAATCCGCCCCATTTTCCTTGCACACTGCCCTGAATGGGGGATCACTCACATCCTCCATGGGAGCCAAGAGCAGGGGAAAATCACCTAATTCTAAGTTTCCTATCTTTACCACTTCTCAAATCTATTTAATCTTGTAAATTTACCGTAATTATGGAGATTTATAAAACCCAAGCCCCAATTGCTCGCAAAAGTAACTGGTTTTTGTCATTAGTTGTTATCGTCTTGGTTACTTTCGGGGTGATGGCGATCTTGCAAGGCATTTCACTCTTTTTGGTAAATCCGATTTTCGGAATACCTATGGATGAGTTGATTGCCATTCTATCCGGAAGCAGCACCAACCCAAACGCAAGGATTGCAATACTATTTGTTCAGGGAATCGGTGCAGGACTATCCTTTTTCATCGCAGCACTTTTGGTTGCCAAATTGATAGACAAAGCTGACTTAGGTTGGAAACAACAATTAGCCAAATTTAAGTTCAATGGATTTTTATTGATGATAATCCTCTTGGCAGGGGGGATGATGTTCAATGCGCTATTGATAGACTGGAACAGCAATATAGTCTTACCGGAATTTTTAAGCTCTTTTGAAAATTGGGCAAAAGAAAAGGAAGACCAAGCCATGGCTATTACCAAATACATCACGGACTTTGATAATCATTCGCAATTCTTGGTGGGAATATTGGTTGTGGGGGTATTGGCAGGACTGGGAGAGGAATTTTTGTTCAGGGGAGTACTACAGCCCAAATTTCAGCAATACACGGGCAATGCACACGTTGGGATTTGGTTGGCGGCATTCGTATTCTCTGCCATCCATTTTCAGTTTTACGGATTCTTCCCAAGAATGCTCCTGGGGGCAATATTTGGGTATTTATATTTATATTCAGGAAGTTTAATTTATCCGATATTGGCTCATATATTAAACAATACCACTACATTGGTTCTTGTTTACATGGGTAAATTAGGCAAACTGGATTTTGATATTGAGGAAACGGATTCCGTTTCCATTCCTATAGCAATAGTTGGATTGTTGATATTATTGATTGGATTGAATGTTTTCAAAGAAATGAATAAACCTAAAATGATAGATGGAAAATTGGATTAAGATATTCGAAGATGAATCTCCCGTAAGGGTCGAAATAGTGAAGGGAGTCCTGGAATCCCATGGAATAGGCGCAGTGATCCTAAACAAAAAGGAATCTGCCTACAAAATCCACGGATATTACGAAGTCATGGTTCCCAATGAGGATTCTTCCAACGCAACAAAAATCATCGAGAATGAGATCGCCTTTTAAGTTAAGATCAAGATTCAACATCAACAATTACAGTAATTTGGGACAAAGGGTAATAACTGCCTTGATTGGAGCATCTGTGATCGTAGCAGGTTCTATCTACAGTGAATGGTTGTATTTTCTAATATTTGGCATCATTTTGATTTTCTCCCAAATGGAGTTTTACAAGCTTTCGGGGCTGGATGGAATGTTGCCATTAAAGAGCTTCGGCACTTTTCTTGGTTTTGCCATATTTGCTTTGACATTTTTGATAGAGTTACAGCATCTTCAAGACAAATATTACTTTCTGATTTTCCCATTGGCATCATTGGTGTTTTTCATCAAGCTTTACAGGAAATCAGATAAAAAACCCTTTACCGGAGTAGCATTCACCTTCTTGGGAATATTCTATGTAGCTGTTCCTTTTTCCATGTTGAATTTGGCAGCTTTCTCGATTGATGGGACATTTCATTATGAGATCATCATTGGTTCTTTGTTTATATTATGGGCATCTGATACAGGTGCCTATTTTGCTGGGACAAAATTTGGGAAGACAAAACTATTCGAGCGGGTATCTCCCAAAAAGTCGTGGGAAGGATTTCTCGGCGGTGCATTCCTAGCCTTTACCACTACTTATTTTCTGAGCAAATATTTTAATGCCATACCAGAATGGCAGTGGTTTTGCATTACTGGAATCATCATTATTGCGGGTACTTATGGGGATCTGATAGAATCCCTTTTCAAGCGCAGTATTGAGATCAAAGACTCCGGAAAAATCCTTCCGGGACATGGTGGCTTTATGGATCGTTTTGACGGATTGTTATTATCAGCCCCATTTATAGCTGCGTTTTTGAAAATCTTTTAAAAATGCCTATCTCTTATTAAAAATACTCCTTAATATTGTATCATAATTCAAAGCTCAAATAAAGATACCCAAATATGGCTTACATTGAACCGGCACCGATAAAGGATTCAGAAAATCCTTTGGAGTCAATGATGGAAAGGTTTAACCTTGCAGCTGAAAAACTAGGACTTTCAGATGAAGTTTACAACGTCTTAAAAAACCCCGCAAAACAAGTTATTGTATCCTTGCCAATCACAATGGATAATGGAAAAATCCAGGTATTTGAAGGTATTCGTGTAATACATTCCAATATCCTTGGCCCGGCAAAAGGAGGAATCCGATTTGCCCCGGATGTGCACTTGGATGAGGTAAAAGCACTCGCTGCCTGGATGACTTGGAAATGTGCCGTGGTAGACATCCCATACGGTGGTGGCAAAGGCGGTGTAAAGTGCAATCCGAGGGAAATGTCCAAAGGAGAAATCGAAAGATTGATGCGTGCATACACGCTTGCAATGATCGATGTATTTGGACCAGACAAAGATATCCCAGCTCCTGATATGGGTACCGGCCCCAGGGAAATGGCCTGGTTGATGGATGAATACTCCAAAGCACATGGCATGACTGTAAATGCGGTGGTAACAGGAAAGCCACTGGTATTAGGTGGATCATTGGGAAGAACCGAAGCTACAGGTAGGGGTGTGATGGTCTCTGCACTGGCAGCTATGCAAAAGCTGAAAATCAACCCTTTTCAAGCCACCTGTGCTGTACAGGGATTTGGGAACGTAGGTTCCTGGGCATCCCTTTTATTGGAAGAGAGAGGATTGAAAATCGTTGCCATATCTGATATTTCCGGGGCGTATTACAATACCGAGGGAATCAATATCCAAGATGCCATCACATACAGGGATGGCAACAATGGCACTCTGGAAGGTTTCAAAGGCGCTGAGAAATTGACAGATGCGATGGAGATTTTGGAATTGGATGTGGATGTATTGGTACCGGCAGCCGTGGAAGATGTCATCACCATCCACAATGTGGATCGTATCAAAGCCAAACTGATCGTGGAAGGAGCCAATGGCCCTACTTCTGCGAAAGCCGATGCCATCATCAATGAAAAAGGCATCATGGCTGTCCCTGATATCCTTGCAAATGCAGGTGGGGTAACAGTCTCCTATTTCGAATGGGTACAGAATAGATTGGGCTATAAGTGGACTGCCGAAAGGGTAAACAGAAGATCCGACAGGATTATGAAAGATGCCTTTGACCATGTCTATGAAGCATCTATCAAGTATGATGTTCCCATGAGGATAGCCGCATATATTGTTGCCATTGATAAAGTTGCCAAGACTTACACTTATAGGGGTGGCTTCTAATCGCACCTAAAGAAAGTTTACTATATTTGAGGTGTGGAAGATTGGTCTTTCACACCTTTTTACATTTAGAAAATATTGATTTATGTCTATACATCGTGAAGGGAGATCCCTACTCTTTTGGTTGCTGCTGATATTATCAGCCCTGAATTATGCATTATATTATTATTTGCCTGATCAAGAGGTTTTGCTGAATTTGGTTTTGCTGGGAAGTGTGGTGTTTTACCTGATCATATTGCAGTTTTTTAGAAGCCCATTTGTCCCTATCAGACAGGAAGAGGGAATGGTCTTTGCTCCTGCAGATGGAAAAGTTGTGGTGATCGAGGAAACTTTTGAAGACGAATACCTACAAGAGAAAAGAAAGCAGGTGTCCATCTTTATGTCGCCCATCAATGTGCATGTCAATAGATCCCCGATCGCAGGGATAGTAGAATATTTCAAATACCATCCGGGAAAATATTTGGTCGCTTGGCACCCCAAATCCAGCTTTGAGAATGAAAGGACCACCATGGTCATCAAGTCGCCCAATGGCACAAAGTTGCTTGTCAGGCAAATCGCAGGGGCATTGGCAAGGAGAATCAAATGGTATGTCTCTGAAGGTACTCCATTGCAGCAATGTGGTGAATTTGGTTTTATCAAGTTCGGATCAAGGGTAGATGTGTTTTTGCCACTAGATGCAGAGATCTTGGTAAATATCGACCAAAAAACCAAAGGAGGTAGGACGCCTATTGCAAGGTTGAGATAAAGATTGGCTGTTGGAAGATGGTTTAGAGTTTCCCCCTTACCTGATTGTGTTTTTTTGAATTATGTATCCATGTTGTACAATTAAGAAGATAAACCTGTCAGGTCAAAACCTTGTATGCAGTTTTTCCTTGTATAAAACATAGATTTAATTAGACTTGCTAAAAAAACAATATGTTTATTATCAGATACTTACAAACAATACAGAGAGTTCAAATTTAGTTTTTTGTATTTATTTCAGAATATTTATTTGTATTTGACCCTAAAACTCCTTAATTTAAAATGAATTTATTCTTAGTTTCTATTTAAAACATATTGTTATGAAACATTTTAAAACATTTCTATTATTGACTGCCTTTTGCTTTTCCATTTCTATTGCAACTTCCTCAGGACAGGGAGATGAAGGTGATTCTGTAGAGGGCTTCAAAATGGAATCCGAAACTTGTTCTGATGGGAGTGAGTGGAAGGTTTGTAGACCTGACCCCAATGAATCATGTTCTGTGTCAGATCAAACTGTTTGCTAAAAGCTGTATTCTTAAAAAGGAAGGTTCACCCCTTCCTTTTTAAATTAATAATAATCCCCAAATATGAATAGGCTTCTTTTTTTGCTCTTCGTTTCAGTTTTAGCTTTTCATGGCTGTAGTGAAAAGTTACCGGATTTTGAAACTCAAAAAATACAAATAGACCTTTCGGAATCAGAGGTTAGGCCCATCTCCGACATTGCACACAACATCAACTACATCCTTTTGGACCCTCCTGAGGAAACACCTTTAGTTCGACCATATAAAATCGTTTTCCATGATGATAGGATTTACGTTGAAGATCGTGCACTTAGCAATCTATTGATCTTTGATAGATCTGGGCAATTGGTCAATTCGATAATTTCTACCGGAAAAGGTTCTTCTGAGTTTGAGTTACTTGAAGATTTTTGCATCAATAACAACAAACTATTTATTAAGGATAGAATACTTGGGAAAATTTTAACATATGATTTGGACGGGAATTTCATTGAGGAAATAAGGCAATATGTTGATGGCCCTAAGTTTTTCAGAGGAGAAATCTTCATATTAGAGTACATGAACAATAAAACTAGTTGGGAAAATTACAACTTTATACGCACAGAAAACTCAGATATACAAGGTTTTGTTGATATTAGGAAAGGTTTTGAAGATCTGAGACATGGAGACAGAATTGGTTTTATTAAGAATAAAATTAATAATCAAATCTTATTTAATATTCCATTTTCATATAATATAGCTATTTTTGATAGTTTGGGTATTTACAATAAGCTAATTGAATTTGACGTGGGGAAAAACAGATTAGACGATGCACAAAGGGTTGAATTTTTCAAGAATCATCAGAAAAGACTCTCCTATGTAGAAGATAACTCAATAACGGAAAATATAGGGTTATTTACACCTATTAAAAACTCTTTTCTAGCGACTTTCCGGCAAGGGAACAAAGACGACCATTTATTACTACTAAATGACTCTCTATCAGTGATTTATCAAGCTAAAAATTTCATCAATGATATAGATGACTTATCGCTAAACTATTATCCATGGACTTGTTCCGAAGTTGGTTTTGTTTGTTTATTCCCATCCAACCGGATCTATAACAGTTATATAGAAACGTTTCAAGGGAAAAATGTATCAGCTGACCCCAATAATATTCATGGCTTTTTTCAAGAAAACAAAGAAAAACTAAAAAGCGATTATCATGTATTGGTAGAGATTGAATTGAAGTAGGGAAAAATCTTATGAAAATGATTGTTCTGGGAGAGCAGGGAAATTGCTTTTAACAACTTCAAAGTGAGGAACCCTTCGAGGGTTGTCCTATTTAGGCGGATTGGTCGGTGTGGACACCGACCAAGGTGATGGTGTCCTTTGTGAAACCTTTGTGTACGTTGTGGTTAAATAACAACTTCTGATATATTCAGTTTTATGACTAGCTAATAAAATTCCCTTTGACTTTTTTCCAATACAAATATCCCAAAGTCAAAGTGGATAAAAAGAAAATAAAAGTCGTCCATTCATAGGTTCTTTTATCAGATTTTTTCTTAGCGACTTGGGTGTCTTTTTCTTGCAGCGCCCTCTTTAGCGTTGCGATTTCCCTTTCCTGCTTTTGGGAGATGAATTTATAATCGTTTTTTTCGTAAGTAATCTCTGTTTTCTCTATTTCACCAAGCATTTTCAATTCATCCATGATCTGGTTGTCCTTTTGGATGATTCTTGCCATCCAATTGTTTGTCTCAACCATGTCTTTTTTTGTCCTATTTCCAAAAATCCCAGACTTCTTACTTTCAGATTTTTGCCACTGCTGATGTAGGGACTGCCTTTCATCAAGCATTTTATCCAATTTCGCTTGGGCAAATAAGTTGATTGGTATGATCAATAAAATTATTAGGAGGTACTTTTTCATTTGAATGTCTGGTGATTCATTCAGCTGAAATCAAATAATGTGCCATCTGGTAGAATTCACCTTTTCTATCTCATTTTCATTTTCTTCCCATTTCTCCTCCTGAATGTCCCTGACCTTCTTTTGTTGTTTGTATAAAAATTGTAGAGGAAATTCACGGAAAACACTGTAATAGTCAATGGAATAAAAAAACCTGGAGCCATAGTCTTGATTCCGATCAGAATCAATAGTGATGCTATCATTCCCATTTTGAATGAGGTATGGCTTTCAGGATATATCCTTTTGACCAGATACAAGCTTAATATTTCGATAACGGCGACCAAGATGATCAGGTAAACCAACATCTGCTTCATCGTAGTATCACCAGACCAGACTACCCAAGCAAGACCGGCTGCCACTAATATCAAGCTCAAAGATTGTATGGAGGTATTCAGCTTTTCTTTCATATGATTCTATTTTGGGTTTTTAATGTGAAATAAGATAGAGATTATATCCCTAAAAAGCAATTTGGGTATTTGGACAACAGGGAAATTTCTTTAAATAATTTCAAAGTGAGAAACCCTTCGAGGGTTTGAACTTAATCACCTTGGTATGTGTCCCCACAGACCAACCCATCAAATTGGACAGCCCTCGAAAGGTTTTTGAGTAAAAGCGATTTTCCTGATTTGGGCAACATGATGGTTTGCTTACTTCATTACTGGCAAAGTAGCGGATAATCATATTATGAATCTATTTTTCAACTTTGAACTTATTGAGAAAATAGGTCGCTCCTAAGGAACTTCATTGATTCTTGAACTTTATTTTGCTATAAACAGTAAGCTCCGACGGAGCTATTGACTCAAATGTTTTTAGCAAAAATGAAGACCCCACAAATTGAAAAGTCCCATCGGGACTACCTGTTTGTAGAAATTAAATAGAATAGTGTAAAAAAGCTCCATAGGAGCGACCTGTAAAATTATTATATATGGCTATCTCTAATTTTTTTCAGCAACCCCTATTTAACTAGCAAAGAAGGGTATATGCATAAAAAAGGAATAGCATCTAGTGAATATCAAATATTCCCAAATACTATTCCTTTAGGAGTAAGCTTTTTCAAAAATATTGGCTTACAATTTATTTTTGATGAAATCAGTCATCATATTGTAAAGATGCCAGCTGGTATTTCCCCCTGATATTCCATGGTTTCTATTTGGATAATAGAAGGAATCAAACTGCTTGTCTGCCTTTACCAAAGCATCCACCAAATCGACTGCATTTTGGAAATGCACATTGTCATCCCCAGTGCCATGGATCAAAAGCAGATTGCCTTTTAATTTGTTCACATGTGTAATTGGGCTGTTGTCATCATAACCTGCAGCATTCAATTGCGGTGTCTGGAGGTATCTTTCTGTGTAGATTGTGTCATAGTATCTCCAAGTTGTCACCGGGGCTACGGCAATGGCTGATTTGAACACATCATTTCCGATCATGAGCGATAGGGATGACATGTAGCCACCGTATGACCAGCCCCAAATCCCAATTCTTCCTTTGTCTACAAATGGCAATGTTCCCAAATACTTTGCTCCGGCAATTTGGTCCTCCACTTCAATTTTCCCCAGATTGGCATAAGTGCTATGCTTGAAGTCACGCCCTCTTGCCCCAGTGCCTCTGTTGTCTACACAAACCACAATATAGCCTTCTGCTGCAAGATGGTGATGCCAGAAATCCCTAGTTCCACCCCATGAGTTGGTTACATTCTGTGATCCAGGTCCACCATAGACATACATCAGGACAGGATATTTTTTTGATTCATCAAAATCCGCCGGTTTGATCATGTAGGCATTCAAAGAAGTTCCTTCCACAGCTTCAAACTGAAAAAACTCTTTCTTCGAAAGTGCAAAGCTTCTTAGCCTATCCCTCAGCTCTTGGTTGTCTTCCAACACTTGGATTTCCTTTCCGGAAGCTTGGTTCAGCGTAACTTTCGAAGGTGTATTGGCATCACTATGGTATCCGATATAGTACTTGAAATCCTTGCTCATATTCACAGCATGTGTACCCTTGGCAGGAGTAAGGAGTTTTTTGCCTTTTCCATCCATGTTGATCACATACAGATTCCTTTCCAGTGGGGATGCTTCTGTTGAAATAAAGTAAATCTTCTTCCCTTTTTCATCCACCCCGACCATATTGGTCACTTCCCAATCTCCAGAAGTAACCTGTCGAATCAGTTTGCCCGAATTATCATGATGGTATATATGCTTGAAGCCATCTTGCTCAGAAGTTCTGATAAAGCCTTTATTATCTTTTAGGAAAAATAGATTGTCATTGTAATCTAAGTCTACATAAGTATCGGATTTCTCCTGCAATACCAAGTTGCTCTCCCCAGTTGCGGTATTCGCATAAAACAAATCCAGCTGATTTTGAAGTCTATTCATTCTCAGGAAAGCCAAAGTATTGGAGCTTCCTGTCCAGTAGATTCTTGGCAAATAGATGTCTGTTTCAGTTCCAGCATCCATTTTAACAGTTTTTTGCGAAGCAAAATCATACACATGAATGCTCACATCGGCATTTTTTTCACCGGCTTTTGGATATTTGAATTTATAGTCTTTAGGATACAGTTCACCCCAGGTTTGCATATTGAATTCAGGCACATCGGTTTCATCAAACCTGATAAATGCCAATTTTTTACCATCAGGAGACCAATCAAAGGCTTTTGACATGGAGAATTCCTCTTCGTAAACCCAGTCAGCAGCGCCATTGATAACTTCATTCCATTTACCATCATGGGTGATTTGGGTGATTTTATCAGTAGCCAGTTCTATTACAAAAAGGTTGTTGTCTTTGACATAGGCTACTTTATCATTGTCTGGAGAAAGGGTAGCATACATAATTTTCTCCCCCTTAACCAACAATTGCGCTTCACCAGTCTCCAAGTCAACCACATGGTTTACCCCTTTGCTGGATCTTCTATAGATTCTTTCGATATCAGACACAACCAGGGCTTTTGATTCATCTGCATTGAAGCTGTATGAGGAGAAATTCACCCCGATTTTTTGGCCATCGATCAAAACAGCTTCTTGCTGCCCGGTCGCCACATTGATTTTGACAACAGATGGTCCAGCGGCAGACCTTTTGAGTGAGCTGTAAAACTGGCCATCATTCATCCAATTGATGCCATATACGGATTCAGAAGAGAAGGTATTGGATTTGAAGACATCTTCAAGCGTGACCTTCTTTTTTTCTTGTGCAATGGCAATGGTTGCAAAGAAAACAGCAAATACCAAAGTGCCAATGTTTTTCAATAGATACATCATTATATAGGAGTTTATATTCTGGGTGCTAAAATAGAAAAAAGCGGTTAAGTTGCCCTAACCGCTTTTCACAAATAAATGGAAATAAATTTATATGATTATCATCAAAATCTCCAAAAAGAGACTTTGGAAACGATCATTTGAATGTTTATTTCACGATATCAAAACCTATCTTTTTATGGTTGGCACTTGCCTTCACCATATCATTAGATTGAAGTTCGAAAACAGCCCTTACAGCTGAAGTGTTTTCCAGCACTGGGATATTGATAGAGAATTTCCCGAAAGCTTCACCTGCTGGAATCACCACCTGCGCTCCATTGGGAAACGAGAAGTGGGTGTTTTCTACCGCTGTAGATTCATCTGTCAGGAATACAACCGGAATGATCTGCTCGGTGTCGGACAGACCTCCAATCAGATTCACCTGATACTCCCGAAGTCCTGCATTGTCATTTAAGGTAGCTACAACTGCATAATCCAGACCAGCACCTGGATTATTGACAACTGCGTCTTGGAATTCTACCCTAAAATCCGTAAACAAAAACCTCTCATCATAGTCTTCAAAGCACCCGGTAAATATCCCGGATAATAAGACAAGAGAAAATATAAATATTAGCTTTTTCATTTTTCTAGAATTAATGGATTAATAACCTCTGTTTTGGACTAGATTTGGATTGACATCAATTTCTCTGTTTGGTATATTGTTGAGAATACGGAAGTCATCGAAGTTGATGGTTCCGAACTCTTTTACCAAATTCCTTCCCAACCTCTTAAGGTCAAAAAATCGATGCCCTTCAAATGCAAGTTCAATTCTTCTCTGACGAAGAATCTCCTCCAACAAATCCGGCCCTTCCAGTGTGGTCTCTGCAGCTAGACCTGCCCTTGTTTTTATTTTATTAAGTTCAGTTCTAGAAGCAGCAAATTGTCCAAGATGGTAATGTGCCTCCGCTTTGATCAAGATGACTTCGGCATATCTTATGACTGGTACATTGTCCAAATTAGCAACCCCATTCTTACTGGCAAATTTATTGATTTCTTTAACATTAGAGTTAATGGCATATCCAGACTGTATCAGTCCATGTCTCAAATCTTCTTCTTCATATTGCTCCAGAAGGTCATCAGAGAATACCACATTTCCATGTGACGCAGCGTTGGTATCATTCAAAAACACCCTTGTCATATAAGAAGCTCTCAAGGATTCATTTGAACCTACATTGTCTGGTGTAGCAAATACTATTTCAAAGAAAGACTCCGGATGAACTTGTACTCTCCATCCAGCGACAGGGTCAGTGGTAGAGAAAGTAGCTACTCCACTTTCGAAGGCTATTTGGGCTTGAGCGATAGCCCTTTCCCAATCTCCATTGTATAGAGCCACTCTACTGAACAATGCTGCTGCTGCACCTTGTGAAACAAAATGGGGAGTTCTATCGGTGTTCACTCCATCAAGTAATATGTATGCCTGAGTCAAATCATTGTAGACATATTGATATCCATCAGCAATGCTAGCTCTGGCAGGAAAGACAATATCAGCAACATCAAGTACTCCTTCTTCTAATATTGGTACGCCACCCCTATCTTCACTGGTGATAATGGCAGTAGGATCATAGGCATACACCCTAAGTAAGTCATGATACAAGAGAGCCCTTATGAAATGTAATTGTCCCCTTATTTGATTTTTGTATTCAGAAGTCGCCTCCAAGCTCTCTAAAGCCTCAAATATCAAATTAATTTGATTGATTCCATAATATCCATATCGCCAATTGTCCATATGTGACCCCGGATTGTTGTTGTATTGTCCCATAAGCCTATTGCCATTACCTGTATTATAGGCATTGTCAGCCAACAGATCTGGTATGGCAAGAAAGTCTCTCCCATAAAGTTCCACCTCTCTGAGCCTAGCATATACTCCAATAAGTGCCGCAGTCACTGCTTCTTCACTTGAAAGGGCAGTTTTAGAATCTATAGATTGTCTAGGTTGTACATCTAACCATTCTTCGCAAGAAGAAAATAGAAGCACAAGACTTATAAATATGTATGTAATTTTGTTTGTCTTCATGATAATTCTTGTTTAGAAACCAAATTGAATTCCAAGTGTATAAGATCTGGTCTGTGGGATAGCACCCTGGGAAGACCCGAAATTATCATCACCTTGGACTATAACCAACTCAGGATCGTACCCCTTCCATTCTGTAAATGTCAAAAGGTTAACCCCTTGTGCATATATTCTGGCGGATCGTAATTTCATACGATTGACAAAACTCGAAGGAAGGTCATAGGACATTGATAGTTGTTTCAAGCGGATAAACGACGCGTCTTCCAAAAATCTACTACTTTGGATCACATGGCTCACCCCATTTACTTCCGTACCCCCATCCATTGGTCGGGGAACAGTCGTAATTTGCCCAGGCTCAGTCCATCTGTCCAAGTAAATCCTTTCAAGAGCATTCCTGTTGTCCTGGCCGTTTCTATACCAGAATCCCATCTGGCCACTGTTCATCAACTCTCTTCCATAGTCATATTGGAAGAAAACACTTAAGGAAAACCCTTTGTATTGGAAAGTATTTGTAAAACCTCCGAAATAAGAACTTAGGCCGTTTCCAAATGTGGTCAAATCCTCGGGAGATACAGGATTATAAGTAATCTCACCATTGGCATCAAAGAACATTGGACTTCCTGTAGCTGAATTTACACCCGCATATTGACGGAAAAAATTGGTTCTCAATGGATATCCAACCCTGACAGACTGATTTCCGGGCAACACCATATCTCCATCGCCAAGCCGGAGTACTTCATTGTTTATAAAGGTGATATTAAAGTTGGTTGACCAAGTAAAATCACCCTTTCTAATGTTGACGGTCCGTAGCTCAATTTCAACACCTTCATTTTTCAGCTCGCCCACATTGCTGGTCACATTACCATATCCACTGGTCCATGGCAATGGCAATTCAAGGAGCAAGTCTTTACTTAACCTTCTAAATACCTCAACAGCACCGCTAATCCTTCCGTTGAAAAACGCATAGTCAACCCCAATATTGGTAGTAACATTTCTTTCCCAAGCAAGTAAATCATTTGCAATGCCATTAGGTTGAATTCCTGGCTCTTGATTATAGTTTGTTGAGGAAGCACTACGGTAAAGACCTCTAGAGGCAAAATTATCTATTGCATCATTCCCTGTCTCACCATACCCAGCTCGGAGCTTCAATTGATCCAACCAAGTTTTATCTGTCAAGAAACCTTCCTCAGTCAGATTCCATCCTGCAGATATGGCCGGAAACCAACCAAACTTGGTATCGGTTCCGAATCGAGAAGAACCATCGTACCTCAACACTGCACTCAACAAATACTTCTTGTTGTAGTCATAATTGGCTTGGCCAAAAACACCAACCCTTCTAAATCCAGTCCAACTGGCACTTGCATCCGTGATGATAGAAGCTGACTGCATGGTTCTAAACTGAAATGTAGTAAATCCCTGTCCAGTTATGGAAGAATATTCCCTCACATCACTTCTGTATTCAGCACCAAGCAAAGCAGACAAGTTATGGCCTCCATCAAACTTAGTGTTATAATTTAAAGTCTGATTGGTAATAAAGTTTGTATTTTGCCTCATTTGGGTAGTCAATGAACCTTGAGTAGCAAAACCACTTCGTGTTCTAGGATCTGTATAAGTCTCATTGTCAATCAATCTGAAATCTACCCCATAGAAACTTTTGAATATCAAATTGTCCAAAACTTTATACGTCACATTGAAGTTGGATACGATTGATTTTGTTCGGCTTTGCCTAGTTCCCAATAGTGTCTCAGAAATTGCATTTCTGTTCATAGCTCCGGGAAAACCATCTACCGGAGCATTGTAACTCCCATCTTCATTGTATATTGGAATCCATGGCAACATCATTGGCGAAGAATATTGCGGTGCCGCAAATGCTCCAGTGGAACCTGTCGAACCTGCGGAACCATTCTGGGTGATTGCCGCTAGATTCACATCAAACCCAAATGACAACCTACTATTCTCCTGATGATTCAATTTTAATTTTGCTGTAGATCTTTGAAAATCTATACCAACTACATTGCCCTCTGTATAATTGTGTGAACCTGACAAAAAGAACGTTGTCTTATCATTTCCACCACTTGCATTTAGTTCAATATTATTGGTTTTTCCTGTCTGGAACGCTTCCCTCTGCCAATTATAGGTTGGGAGATTTGCTATGTCAGCATCTGTTAGGCTAGTTGGAAAGCCAAGGGAAGATAGAACATCATTCCTATTCCTCTCATCTGTCCTATTTGGATACCTGTTGGACCTTGCCGTCAATCTTGCATCCATAAACTGTTGGCTGTTCATCATTGCCACTTCAGGCATAGGTTCGGTTATTCCAGTGAAGTAGTTGATATTAAATTGGGTTTTCCCTGATTTACCTTTTTTCGTTGTTACCAACACAACCCCATTTGCTGCCTGTGCACCATAAATAGAAGCTGCTGCACCATCTTTCAATACTTCTATAGACTCTATATCGTTGTTGTTGAGGAATGAAAGCGGATTACTTGCGGTATTTCCAGCTGTAGTAGAGGTATTCAATTGAACCCCATCTACAATTATCAAAGGCTCTGAGCCAGCAGTGATGGAACCTACTCCCCTGATTTGGATTGAAACCGGGCCACCAGGAACTCCGTTGTTTGCCATTACATTGACACCTGAAACCTGCCCCTGAAGAGCTCTATCAAATGATTGGACTGGAAAATTCTCTATCACTTCACCTTTTAACGATGACATTGCACCTGTAATAGCCCTTTTTTCTTGAACTCCATAACCGGTAACAACAAACTCGTTTAAGTCTGACAAATCTTCCTGAAGCATCAAATCAAAATTGGTTCTATTCCCAATAGCAACTTCCATTGATCGGAAACCGATATAAGTCACTACGAGTATATCTGTATCTTCTACCCTAATTGAAAAACCTCCATCAATATCTGTTGTTGTCCCCCTTGTGGTGCCTTTTACTAGGATACTTACACCCGGCAAAGGCTCACCAGCTTCATCTTTTATCACTCCATTGACAGTCCTGTCTTCTCTTTGGGTGAAGGTGATATTTCTAGCTTTCTCCTTATTTTCCAACGCTTCTTTGATAACTATTTGCCTCCCTGATATTTCGTAGTCGAAGCCATATGCTATTGAAGCTTTTTTCAATACTTCCAACACGTCCTGGTTTTTAACTTTCAGGTTCACCTGTTTCTTATTTACTTCAGAAATAAGATTTTCATTATACACAACCAAATATTCACTTTTTGCCTCTATTTCAGTGAACAATTCAAGCAAAGTTCCTGATTCTATTGAAACTGTAATTTGGTTTGACATCAAGTCAAAAGCTTTGGCTGATGAATGCCCAAAAAGGAGCAAAACCGTCAACACCACAATTAACTTAGCATTTAGGAATGAACTTTTGTTTTTTAGTTCTCCCGAATGATAAATGTTCGTCATAATTCTTTAATTTTAAATGGTTAATTAATTTGATTAACTAATGTTGTTTTTAGTATTGGGGGGACTATTGCAGTAGTCCTCCTTTTTTTTTCTTTAAATAGATTTATTTATTATGTACCTCCTTTCATTTTTATCTAGTTTAAGTTTGGATGTGGAGCAGATTATCTCCAAAATTTCCTCTGCATTTTGCTTAAGATCCAGTTTACCTGATAACTTTTCTTGGGAAATAAGTGGATCAGACAATACTATTTCAATATTATAATAGCGCTCTAACTGTGTAAATACCTTTTTCAAAGAGGTGCTGTTATAGATCAGATAGCCATCCTTCCAAGAAATGTAAGGGCTAACATTTACTTTTTTTACGACGGTCTTTTTTGATGCTTTATGAAAAGACAGGCGATCATTTGGCTTGAGTAAAGTTTCCTTCTTCCGTATTTTCGAGGATTTATCTACAAGTACCATAAGACTACCAGTAACCAACACTGCTGAGATAGTTTGATCGTCACTATAAGACGACACATTGAATGAAGTCCCTAAAACCCTTAGATTGGTATCATTGGTTTCGACTATAAATGGCCTCTCATTATCCTTTGTTACTTCAAAAAATGCCTCCCCCTCAACAAATATTTTTCTTTCTTTATTATTGAATGAAACAGGGTATACCAATTTGGATCCAGAATTTACCCAAACTTTTGTACCATCTTCAAGTGTCAACTTCGTTTTTCTACCATATGGGACAATAAGCGTATTAAACCCAGATGCAAAATTCTTTTCCTCAAATTCTTCCGAGGAATCAATGCTGATTTTTCCACCTGCCTGATAGGTTATATTACTTTCCTCACTGGAAATTTCTACATTCCTGGTATCAGAAAGAAACAACTGCACATCGTTAGATTCAAAGCTCTCCAAACTTATATTTTGTGCAATTTCTGCCATCCCCGACTCTGTTGTTGTTAAAGTTGTGACAATTGCTACTCCAGAGATCAGTAGACTAATCAAGGTTGCGGCAATGCCAATTTTTCTATAAAAGAATCTTTTCTTTTTTCTTTGAATATCGGCTTCAATCCTTTCCCAAAGTAATTTCTTGTCCCAGCTAGAAACCCCTTTGGAATTTGAACTTGCCAATAATGATTTGATATCATCCCCATGGGAGGGTTCATCTCCATCATTAGTATGATTAGAATGCATTGATCTGAAGGTTAATTGTTAGAAGAAAAGACTTAGTATCTGCCTTTTGACTTAAAGAGAAAAAAAAATGGGTTTTATAGACTCCTATTTGGATTTTTATTTTTTATTTGAAAGCAAACTCAAAATTTGTACTTAGGGGAATTTCATTTAGACTCTTACGAAGCTGCTTGATTGATCTGTAAATCAGCGTTCTGCAAGTAGCAGTATTGACCCCCATCAATCGGGCAATTTCTTCATATGTAAGGTTTTGGGAATATTTTAGATATACAGCTTCTTTTTGCCTATCTGGAAGTTTGTCCAGTTCCAGATGCATTCTTTTTAACAACGCAGCATCGGACTCCTTATTAATACATTTTTCCTCCTGGTTCAAATCTACATTACCTGGAATATCATGTTGGAATCGAAGTGAAAAAGCTTTTTTCTTGGTGTTCGCTATAATCTTGTTCTTTAGAGAGAACAGCAAATAATATTTTACAGTGATATCTTTACTCAACTTTGACTTATAGCTATATAGATCGATGAATAGATCATGGATTGCGTCTTTCACTTCTTCCTCATCACTGAGAAATTTTTTTCCATAAGAAAATAAATCGTCGACATATTTTTCATAAAAAAACTTATATGAATCGATATCACCTTCAATGATTTTCTTCCAATGAACAATATCGTCAAAATCCACGCTTTTCATGATGCCAGAATATCCTTGAATTAATCTTATGCTAAATTATCAATCTTGACTTTTAGGGTAAAGTAATTTTTGACAATTTAAAGCATAATAATTGATTTTTTGCCAAAATCACCCTCAAAACCAACCCAAAATTTAAAAATACACCATTAGAAACATTAGTTTATCACATTTCTCACCCTACTTATTTAATTTATGCCCAAAATCGAACTCTTTTATTTGAAATGGAAAGTTGAAACTGAACAATATTATTTTTGCATTTTTTATTCTAAGTTTGAGCTTTCTGATAGAAACTGATCTTAAATCAAAAATACATGCCCCCAATGAAGAAAAAAATAGCCTTGGTCACTGGTGGATTTACAGGTGAGTCTGTCATTTCTCTCAAAAGTGCAGCGGTCGTAGAAAAAAATCTAGACCATGACTTATATGATATTTTTAAGATTTTGGTTTACCCAGGCAATTGGTACCACGAGACTTCTTCGGGAGAGAAAATCCCTGTGGACTTAAATGATTTTTCAATAGATTTGGATGGAAGCAAAATCACTTTTGATGGAGTATTCAATATCCTTCATGGTTCTCCTGGTGAAGACGGAAAACTGGCGGGATATTTTGATATGCTTGGGATACCTTACACGACTTGTGACCCCATTACCTCAGCGATTACGATGAACAAAGGTTACACCAAAGCTATTGTTCAGAGTATCCCCGATCTTTATGTCGCTAGATCTTTTCACCTTTTCAAGAATACAGAGGAAAGACGGGAACAGATCCTCCATGAATTAAGGCTTCCATTGTTTATCAAGCCCAACAGCGGTGGAAGCAGTATAGGAATGTCCAAAGTAAAAGAACCAAATGAACTGAAAGAAGCTTTGGACAAGGCTTTCGCTGAAGACTCACAGGTGTTGGTTGAAGAGTTTGTATCTGGAAGGGAATTCTCCATCGGCATCTACAACGCAAAGGGGGAAACAACCGTACTTCCTGCGACAGAAATTGTAAGCAGCAAAGAGTTTTTCGATTTTGAGGCAAAATACTCTCCCGGTGTAACAGAAGAGATTACCCCGGGAAGAATGAGCGAAGAAGAAATCGAGAGGGTAAACAGAATCTGCGAAAAAATTTATCTCAAACTGAACTGCAAAGGTGCAGTCAGGGTAGATTATTTCTTGGAACATGAAACAGGCAAATTCTACTTCATCGAAATCAATACCGTCCCAGGCCAAACAGAGACCAGCCTGATTTCCCAACAAGTCAAAGCCATTGGCATGACGGTAAAGCAATTTTACACCGATCTGATCGAAGAGATGTTTGTAAGAAAATGATTATGAAATTATAAAACTTGTCCTCTACAGCCCAAACTTGCAGGCGTGGTGGATTGAAGATTGCTAAATGACCTGCCAGCCTTTCAAGTGCTGGCAGGTCTATTTTTATGGAGTAACTCATTTTCATTTTTTTACAAGCTTAATCGTGTACTGTCTAACTCCTTCATGAATTTTAATAAAATAAATTCCAGGGCTCAAAGTTGAGCTGTCAAAAGCATCTTTGAACAACTGAAGAGAGTCAGAAAACCTTATGGCTCCATTCATGCCTACGATCTGAATGAATGTCTCATCTTGGTTATAGTGTGAAGGCAAAATCAAATGAAGTGGTTCTAAACCCAGGGGATTTGGATACAGCTTTGGTATTTCCAGCTCTTGCCAAGAACCTTCCAATCTAAAAACTTTACTGTATGAGCTTTTTCCATCATAATCAAATTGTTTGATTCTATAATGGACAATGTTCCATGGTCTATCCTCCAAGTACTCATAACTGTAAGTTCTTGGACTTTCTGTATCTCCCATACCAGACACTTCATAGATGACAGAAAAATTGTCTACCCCATCTCTAGATGCTTCTATTTGGAATTTTTGATTGCCATGTTCCCTTGCCAAAGACCATGAGATAGTGACTAGATTATTGTTCCAAACCGCCTTGGTTTCTAACCAATCAACTGGTAAAATAGAAAAAACCCTATAGCTCCCAATGGTGAAATTCGTATTATTTAGATCGGAAAACACCAAGTCTCTCCTGGCCCATAGTGTATCTGCATCCACACCAGGTAGGTGCAGGCCTGGCGCCGCTATTCCAATGCTCACAACCCTCAAGTCATCTACATCGTCGACAATCAGGTTCTCTGCTGCCAGCTCCATGACAATTGGGTCTGAACTGGACGACAGTCCAGAAAGCTCAAAGTATGAATTGAGCTGATACATAATTGGTGTCCCATCATTATCGTCAAACATTGGATCCCAATTCGCACCGGGAATTTCTATAAATCGGATGTTGAGATTACCTCCCGGAGTATTTCCTGTCAAGCGCATCCTTCTCACGCCACCTTGATAGGCATCTTCAAATGGGAAAGTTGCGTTTGATGTCGTAAGGGTTGTTGGAATGTCATTGTAGAAAAGGTTGTGAAGATTAAGCCACTCTCCACCTCCGTAAAAGTAAGTTCCAGCCCCACTGGTGTTTAGATGAAGATCAAAGCCATTGAAATTCACCTTTCCATTTTCCATAAAAAAATCATTCCTCACACGGACATCATTGTTTAGAATCAAACTGTTTGATGGTTTATCAACTGCAATTTGCGACAAGTCCATTTCCCAGTTTGTAACATGCTGGCTTCCGGTACCAATAAAACTTAAAAATGTCGGGCCATCACTTGGAGCCGGGCCAGAAACCCTCTCTACATCCCCAGTAAGGGAAATCAAACTCCTCAATATTTTGTCAGCTGCATTTTCAAAGTAAAGATTGTGGTATGTGTCGGGAATTGCCGATGTTGCAAAAGTACTTTGGATCATCTGCTGGGTTCCCATGCCGGAGCTATAAAAAACATTTCCTTCCATACGGAATTCTGCCACCTCCATTTCTGGATTGTTTCCCCGAAGTATCAAGTTGGAACCAGGCATAAGATGAAAAAGTGCGGCTGGAATTGTGGCTGATCTTCTCACAAGTTGTTCAGTAGGAGGGCCAGGGCATTCACTTATCAAAGTAGCACCCGGCTCAATGACCAAATTACCATAAGGGTTCGTTCCATTGAACGCAGGGATGTTTTGGGTATTGAAAGAGAATGTGGAGCAGGCAGGAATCCCAGTTGTATTGAGTGTCTGCAGTACTGTTCCTGACTCAATTATGAATGAATTCGCTTTAAATCCCGAGTTCACAGCCAATGTTTGACCGGGATTTGCCCTGAATCTGACCTGATATCGACTGTTTAGGGTATTAGCAGACCATGAAGCACGATCTACCACTGTCCTCGAATCCCCCACAAACACGATGCTTCCTGTCTCTGGATAAATCCAGTCTATACTTGCATTGGATACGTTGTTGATAAAAAAAACTCCCCCAATCGTCTGGAATGCCCTCAAACTCCCATTTACCCTCAATTCAAAATTCTGTAGGTTCAATTTTCTTCCAGGTGTTTCGGCACTGAATAGGTACAAATGGTTCACAGATTCCATATCCCTAAGTCTTACTTCATGACTTTGCCGAATGAAAACATTGTTTACCAAAGTTGGCTTTACTGGAGCGGCAGCCCATGCCATTCCATTCCACTCTTCCCAAATAGTAGGATCATCAAAATCTCCGGAAGCAGCAGTCCGATAATCTCCCAAATTCAAAGGGATTTGGGAGAAAGTGATCTGGGTAATAAAAAGATAAAAAGGAATAAACAAGATAATCCTGTAAATTCGTGTCGAATCCAAATTATGATAAAAGCCGTTTTGTCGCTTGGAAAAAATCATTGAATAAAAAATTTAACTAAGTAATAAAATTAGTTCTATGAAAAGTGTTTTCAAAAAACTCTTCCTCACATATACGTTTATTTATACGTTTAGCTTTTTTGTGCAAGCAGAATCATATCAAGTTAGCCTATTGACTTGTGATCCGGGAGACGAAATCTATTCAATTTTTGGACACAGTGCCATCAGGGTTATCAACCAGGAAACCGGAGAGGATTTGGTCTACAACTATGGGACTTTTGACTTCAACGCTCCATATTTTGTCGTGAAATTCACCCAACGTACACTTGATTACATGCTGAGTGTGACGACGTTTGACCGATTTATCTATGAGTACCAATATTTCCAAAGAAATGTCAGGGAACAAGAGCTTGACTTAAATGATCAGCAAAAAGATGAGATCATCAAATTTCTGAAAATCAACAGCCTACCGGAGAACAAATCATATCGTTATGACTTTTTCTATGACAATTGTGCCACAAGGATCAGGGATATGTTTGAGGTTGTTTTGGGCAAAAACCTAAAATGGAATGAGATAAATGAGCCTGAGGAAAAATCCTTCAGGGAGCTGATTGATGAATATGTGTATCCCTTGCCATGGTATGATTTGGGAATAGATTTGGCATTGGGATCCGTGATAGATGCTACAGCCAGCGAGCGGGACAAGCAGTTTTTGCCGGATTATATGGAAATGGCTTTTGGGCGGGCAAGCATAGAGGGGGATGGTCCTACCCGGCCATTGGTCAAATCCCAAAGGACTATTCTGGAATTTCCCGAAAGGAATATTGCAGGCAGTCTGTTCAACCCCTACTTGGCAATGTGGTTGATTGCGATCATTTTCATGGTAATCACCTACTTGGGTTACACAAAAAAAAGGTTGTTCATTGGATTTGATGTTGCCTTGTTTGGGATATTGGGTCTAATAGGCCTTTTGGTTGCTATCCTCTGGTTCTTGACATTCCACTCCCAAACCAAATGGAACTGGAATATTTTATGGGCATTTCCGGGGCATTTGATTTTGGTCTATGGCTTGCTGAAACATAAAATCTCTGTCTGGGTCAGGAAATACTTAATGTTCGCTTTGATTATGGCAGATGCTGCAGTTGTATTCTGGATCTTGGGCTGGCAATCATTCCACCCAAGCCTGATTCCCATTATGCTTGTGATTATTTTGAGGACAAATTTCCTGTACTACAATCTGGAAAAATTCAAATCCGGGAGGCCAAATTTGGAAAAGTAGAATTTATCAAACTATTTGGGGCGCTTTCTTTGTTACCCCTTGATAGCCCAAAGACAATATGGAATTTAACTTACAATCAGATTACAAACCGACAGGCGACCAACCAGTAGCCATTGAGCAATTGGTACACGGTCTCAAAGAAGGTGATCCTGCACAGGTGTTGCTGGGAGTGACGGGTTCCGGCAAAACATTCACAATAGCCAATGTTATCCAGCAGGTTCAAAAACCAACTTTGGTGTTGAGCCATAACAAAACCCTGGCAGCCCAATTGTATGGGGAGTTCAAGCAGTTTTTTCCTGAAAATTCCGTAGAATATTTTATTTCTTACTATGATTATTACCAGCCGGAAGCATTTATCCCAACCAGCGGTACCTATATAGAAAAAGACCTATCCATCAATGAAGAGATAGAGAAATTACGGCTGAGCGCCACTTCTGCGCTTTTGTCAGGGAGAAGGGATGTAATAGTAGTAGCTTCGGTTTCTTGTATTTATGGTATTGGAAATCCGGAAGAGTTTGCGAAAAATGTCATCCGGCTACAAGAAGGAGATCGCATCCCAAGAAACCAGCTTCTTTTTAAGCTTGTCGACATTCTTTACAGTCGTACCAATGCAGATCTCAGCCATGGAACATTTAGGGTGAAGGGAGATACAGTCGATATTTTTGTAGCCTATGCGGATTTTGCATATAGGATTTTCTTTTGGGGAGATGAAATCGAAGCTATCCAGAGGGTAGATCCAGCCACAGGTAAGAAGATTTCAGATGAAAAAATCATCTCTATTTTTCCCGCCAATCTCTTTGTGACGGGTAGGGATGTAATTGATACAGCCATCCATGAAATCCAAGATGATATGATGGCCCAAGTATCCTTTTTCGAAAAAGACATGAAGCTCATCGAAGCCAAACGACTCAAAGAACGTACAGAGTTTGACCTGGAGATGATCCGGGAGCTGGGCTATTGTTCGGGAGTTGAGAATTATTCCAGATATTTTGACCGAAGAATGCCCGGCACACGCCCATTCTGTCTTATGGACTATTTCCCGGACGACTACTTGCTGGTAATCGATGAAAGCCACGTGACCGTGTCACAAGTTCGGGCCATGTGGGGTGGTGATCGATCCAGAAAGGTCAACTTGGTAGATTATGGATTCCGCTTACCTTCGGCACTGGACAATAGGCCATTGAAATTTGATGAGTTTGAAAACCTGACAAACCAGGTGATTTACGTCAGCGCAACTCCTGCGGATTATGAGCTGGCACAGACAGAGGGTGTGGTAGTAGAACAAATCATCCGTCCAACAGGCTTGCTCGATCCATTGATAGAAGTAAGGCCCAGTGCGAATCAGATTGATGATCTTTTGGAAGAAATTGACCAAACGATCAAAACTGACGCCCGTGTATTAGTCACTACACTTACAAAAAGGATGGCTGAGGAACTTCAAAAGTATTTGGAGAGAACAGGAGTAAAGAGTCGCTACATACATTCTGAAGTAAAACCACTCGACAGGGTAGAGATATTGAGGGAATTGAGGCTGGGCGTATTTGATGTATTGGTAGGTGTCAATTTACTGAGGGAAGGGTTGGATCTTCCGGAGGTATCTTTGGTTGCGATACTGGATGCAGACAAGGAAGGTTTCCTGCGCAATGAAAGGAGTTTGGTCCAAACAATAGGACGTGCTGCAAGAAATGAAAATGGCAAGGTGATCATGTATGCTGATCGGGTGACTGATTCCATGAAAAAGGCAATTGATGAGACCTTGCGCCGTCGTGGGGTACAGATGGAATACAACGAAAAACACGGGATTACCCCCAAGACTATTCTCAAATCCAGGGAAAAAATCATGGGACAAACCAAGGTGGCCGACAGCAAGAAAAACGCAAAACTCTACCAAGAAAACCTGGAGCTGGAAGCAATGGTTGCAGCCGATCCATTGGTGCAGTATCTCAGCAAGGACAAATTGGAAAAACTGATCGTATCTACCCAAAAACAAATGGAAAAAGCTGCCAAAGAACTCAACTTCATGGAAGCTGCCCGCTTGAGGGACGAATGGCAAGGAATGAAAAACAGGTTAGCCGATATGAGCCGTGGTGTAAACGGAAAGGATAAAGGCTGAAAGTAAAAGGGTAGGTTTGAGAGTGTAGAGGATAATTTTCAAATAGGCTTCACAAAACCGCAGCCTGGACATGCATCCAGTCAAAGTTCCTTTGACGCCCCAGGCTTACCCAGCCTTCTGCTTCCCAGATTCTCCACCAGGCATCGTACTCGGGCTTTGCAAATGCCGCCCTATCCCTGCCCCAGTTCAATTGGTTGTTTATGGGATCAAAATCAATCGCTATAGCCCAACTATGCATGCTTGGCAAGGTTCCACCCCGGATAGGCCTATCATTATAACAGCCACCAAAATAATCCAATCTCAACTCTTGGATCCCTTGGAGCCCATAGTGGTTCAATACATTTTGAAATATCCTCTCTGCACTTTCCTTGACCTTCGCATGACACAGGAATCGGCTGATTTTTTGATTCGGGTTCCATGCAATCTTCAAGGGGTAAGGAGTTTGTGCATAAACCAAATTGCTTCCTTTTTGACCATAAAAATCATAGAATTCGCTGGAATACTGTTTTGGCCAATTACTTGGTTTGGCAGAAATCTCTTCTGGTCTCCAAACTTCAGGAATTTTTCCTGTTTCTGAAATATGAAGACTGTTTTGATATGCATACTGTGTATTTGGTCCATAATACCCATCCAACTTTCCAGGGTTTTGACCAAACTGCATGGTGATGTATTGTAGCATGCCAACGAGCTTTCTTTTGTTAGACCAGTTTTTCGGGATTTGATCTGTTGCATCTATAGCTGCCAATGTCTTCGGCCCACAATCGCCATCAATTCTTCCTGTGTACAAACCTTTGTCTTTGAGCCAAGTTTGCACAAAAATCGTTACTTCTCTGGTGTTCATACCCTTATCGTTTATGGTGGAAATAAAATTGAAAAATATAAACTGACTTAATATGAGTAAAATTTACTGATAACTTTTCAGAAAAACAATTTAGAACACTGATTTACAGATGTTTTGATAAAAAACCGACTGAGGAAAAATTAAAGTGAGCAAATCTTAAATTAACAACCTGAGTTCGATTGTTATCACCATTTAAAACCGTTCCTGCCTGCCGGCAGGCAGGTTGACAAAGTGAGAATAGTCGAACTCAGGTTAACAAGTAGGTAATTTAAGATTTTGATCAAATATTTAAATAAGAACTTTCTTTTTTTAAAATATTGAATAGATGAAAACTTTCAAATCTGGTGTTTAAAGAAAGAAATTAGGGGGGGAGAGGAAAACTCTGTATTCAAAGATAATACTAGATTATTCCATTAAAAAGCTGATAAACCTCCAAATAGGTTAAAAAAAGATCGGGACTGTCTCTTTGGAGGAGACAGTCCCGATCTTTTTATCCACACGCAATCTTATTGACCCGGGTAGCATGCCTACCACCTTCAAACTCAGTAGTAAGAAATATCTCGGCCAACTCCACTGCCAGCTCAAAAGAGATAAACCTTGCCGGAAGTGCCAATACATTTGCATCATTATGCTGCCTAGACAATGCCGCCAAATCCTGATTCCAACATAAAGCTGCACGGATTCCTTGGTGCTTGTTGGCAGTAATGGCTACACCATTTCCACTTCCACAAATCAATATCCCCTTTTCGTATTCACCTTTTTCCACAGCTTCCGACAAAGGATGGACAAAATCCGGGTAATCCGCAGAAGCATCTGAATAAGGACCAAAATCCTTGATGATATAACCCGCTGCTTCAAGCTTGGCAATCATTTCTTGTTTGTAGGCAAAGCCGGCATGGTCTCCGCCTATGGCTATTTTCTTTGACATGAATTTATTGTTGGTTTTCTTTAAGTTCTTGTTCCGCTCTTTTCTTTTCCAGCCTCTTGGCTATCATAATCCCGGTTTCGTAGAGAACCATGATCGGCATCGCAATGATAATCTGACTAATCACATCTGGTGGGGTAATGATTGCCGAAACAACCAAAATCACAACAACAGAATGCCTTCTATAAGACCTCAAAGTCGCCGCTGACACCAAACCAGACATGGAGAGA
Source organism: Belliella marina (assembly GCF_042682445.1). Classification (NCBI taxonomy): domain Bacteria; kingdom Pseudomonadati; phylum Bacteroidota; class Cytophagia; order Cytophagales; family Cyclobacteriaceae; genus Belliella; species Belliella marina. The sequence continues at coordinate 66,354 of NZ_JBHUHR010000027.1, read as the reverse complement.
AAATAAATCACTACCGGAAGTTGGAACATCAATGCCGAAGCCAACACCAGCATAACCACTGTAGTCACATAGGAAGTGATGTCAAATTCATTTAAGATACTCGGATCCAACTGGTAGTTTGCGAGAAAATTGATCGATAGGGGCGAAAGGATAAAGTACCCAAATGCCGCCCCCATGAAGAACAATAAACTCACAAAGAAGACAGCCCCTCTCGCCGCATTTCTCTCCTTGCTATACAAGCCTGGACTGATAAATCTCCAAATTTCCCAAAATAAATAAGGAAAGGCAACTACCAAACCCACCACCAAACTGGAAGTAATGTGCATGGAAAACTGCCCCGTCATCTGACGGCTTTGAATCGTAAATGGCAGGGTATCTATGCAAAGCGCCGGGATACCCAAATAATCCGAAACCTTACAAAGCAGTCGGTAAGTAACAAAGTCAATCTTTGAAGGACCCAATATCACTTTCCCGAATACAATGCTTTTTGCAAGGAATGCGGCAATTGTAAATACCAAAACCGCAGCAACGGATCTGAGCAAATGCCAACGCAATTGCTCCAAATGATCCAAAAAGGACATTCCTTCTTCTTCCTCGTCTTCTTCTCTATACTGATCTAATGCCACCTGAAATTTGGAAAATTAATACAATGGGAACTGAACCATCCAATCGTTTACTTCCGATTTGATTTTTGCAAGTACTTCTTCATTTTCATGATTGGTAAGGGCATTGTCTATCAATGTCACGATACGCTTCATATCTGATTCCTTCAATCCCCTTGTAGTCACAGCAGCAGTACCTACACGCATACCGGAAGTGACAAAAGGAGATCTTTTATCGAATGGAACCATATTTTTGTTGATGGTGATATCCACTTTTCCCAAAGTCTCTTCTGCAATTTTTCCCGTCAAATCTTTATTGCCAAGGTCAATCAACATCAAGTGGTTGTCAGTACCTCCGGAAATGATCTTATAACCCAATGCTACAAATGCATCAGCCATCACAGTTGCATTTTTCTTCACCTGAAGGATATATTCCATATATTCATCAGACAGCGCTTCTTCAAAAGCAATCGCTTTGGCAGCAATGATATGCTCCAATGGTCCACCTTGAGTGCCTGGGAAAACCCCAGAATCCAATAATGCCGACATTTTTCTCAACTCTCCTTTTGGAGTCTTGATTCCAAATGGGTTGTCAAAATCTTCTCTCATCAAAATCAAACCGCCTCTTGGTCCTCTCAATGTCTTATGTGTAGTAGTCGTCACAATATGGCAAAACTCCAATGGATCATTCAATAAGCCCTTGGCTATAAGTCCAGCTGGGTGGGAAATATCTGCGAGTAAAATTGCTCCTACTTGGTCTGCAATATCCCTCAGACGCTCATAATCCCAATCTCTACTGTAAGCAGATGCACCACAGATCAACAATTTTGGCTTCACCTCAAGTGCAGTAGCTTCTACTTTGTCATAATCGATCAAACCAGTCTCCTCTTCCACTCCATAAAAATGTGGCTTGTACAATTTTCCCGAAAAATTGACAGGAGATCCATGGGTCAAGTGACCACCATGTGACAAGTCAAAACCCAAAATACTGTCTCCAGCATTCAGTACAGCCAAAAACACTGCGGCATTCGCTTGCGCACCAGAATGTGGCTGAACATTTGCCCAAGTTGCCCCGAAAAGCTCCTTTGCCCGATCTATCGCCAATTGCTCAATCTGATCGACTACTTCACAGCCTCCATAATAGCGCTTGTTTGGAAGCCCCTCGGCATATTTGTTGGTCAATACACTTCCTGCCGCTTCCATTACCTGCTTACTGGTAAAATTTTCAGATGCGATCAATTCGATACCGGTCTTCTGACGGTTTTCTTCTTTTGCAATTAGGTCAAAGATAGCCTGATCTCTTTTCATGGTGATAATTTTAATTAGGTTGCCCAAAATTAGTTTTAATCAGTGGATTATCCAATTCAATAAATCCTTAAAAGAAAACTTGCCCTAACAAATCTTGCTCTTGGTAATCACATATTCATTCCGCCAAATAATATTTGGAATTCCTTTGGACTGCATGCTTTTGCTGAAAAAAATTCTTTTTGCAAATGTGTAGCTTTAATATAAAACGCAATTATTAGTGGACTTTTCAAAAACTATTTCATTAATTACCCCCTTTTAACCTGAGTTCGATTGTTATCACAAAGTCAAAATCAATAAAAATCCCCATTTCATGTTTGTCTATATTTATCGTTGGCAGTTTCTATCCTTTTCTCTTGTGGAACAAAAGCTGATAAGACTATCGATGAACCAGAAAACTTCAACCTGCAAATCGATACGGTGTTGATCAATAGCAAAGATCAATCACTTTTTTTGAGTTGGAACTTATCAAATGCAGGTATATCTACCGACAATCGCTACCTATATAATCTAAATGTCAGTGAACCCTCACTCGAAAAAATTGACTTAGATCAACTTAGCTTTGTCGAAAAAGTCAAATTGGAAAAGGAAGGGCCTGATGGTATCGGCAACAATGGTAGGGGTGGAATAGTAAGTTTGGATGAAAACCTGATCCTTTTCAAGGGTTATCCTGCTCCGATTGTGATGACCACAGAAGGCAAAAAAACAGACGTTCTCAAGGAGCTAACTATAGCCAAAAAGAAGTTCTCAGATTTGGGCAAGGATCTACTTTATGAACAAGTAGATCCGAACAATTTTAATATGGTTTATGGAATACTGCTCAAGTTTCCAGGGTTAGAGCATGAATTGGCTATATTAAATCTTCATACCAATGATACAAGCAGGCTTAAACTGCCAGAGTGGAAAATGCTTGGAGATTTTTCATTGATTTGTAATAATACAGATATTATGATGTTTATGAATCCAGAATATTTTTGAGATACATCAATGACAAAATAGTGCTTGGTTCCAATATTAGCAGTAGTCTGTATGTCTTGGACTTAAGCCAAAACAAACTTGAATACATCACCATAGACCATCAGTTAACCAACCTAGAAAGAACCTATAAACTCCCAAAAGAGGTAAGCGATCCAGAGGAGTCCTTTTCCTTATATAAAAAGACCGAAAGTGAGATCTCCTTTGGTGAACCGGTTTGGGATGCGACAAATGGACACTATTTCCGTCTATCTCATGTCAATCATTTCGAAACCTCAACAACAGGATATCCAAGTCCAACAAAAGTTGATACCTATCTCAATATTCTTGACAAAAACTTTAAACTCCAAGCAGAAATACCGCTACCCTCACGTAAATCAACCCCAGGATTCTATTTTGCAAAAGATGGAAAGTTTTGGATTTTTGAAAATATGGACGATGAAATGGGTTTTGTTAGGATAAAAGTTGATTGAAAAACACAAAAACTCACATTAAATTTCCAATAATTTAATGTGAGGCCCAAAATTCAACCTTAATGTTAGGGTTCACACTTAAGCCTACCTCAAAAATTTAATATTTTAATGTAAGAACTTGCATCAGCAGGCCGGAATCACTGGTAGAAGCTATTTTCACCCAACCTTACACCAAGGTCAAGCACCTTACTGACAAAAAAATCTATGCTGAGAATACCGCCCGTCAGTACCTCAATCTCTTGGCAGAAATGGGAATCGTCGAGCGCAGAGAAATCAGTGGCGGGCATTATTACATGAATCTGGAGCTTTATAGGATTTTGGGTCAGTAATTTTCAAGGCGAACAAATAATTTATATAGCCTTAAGGAATCAATTTCATTTACCATGAAATTCGAAATTTATACTTTCATTTTTCATGGTAAAGTCAGCAAAAGATTCCGAACGAGTATGGGAGATACAATTGCCGGACAGGGGGTAATCATTTCCCGAATACAAGAATTATATCCTCTGGAAAAAACATCGTGGCCATGGGGATTTATCAAGAGCTTAAAAAGTAAATAACCCTCCAAAGAAAGTATTTGGAAGGTTATTCGTCTTCAACAACAATGATTTCAATTTGTCACGTCCTGAAAATAGTTGACACTTTTTCTATTGATTTCTCTATATTTCCGATAGCCATTCAATTGCCTGTCCCGTACCGAAAGCTTTCGGTACGGGAGGCAATTCAGGGCATGTTCTCGTTTCTTGTCGCTTGCTTCTTGTCTCTCGCTTCTCAAAAAGGGATCCTCACATTCAAGGCAATGTTTCTGCCCATTTGGTTTACTCCAAAAGGCCTGAATAGTGACATGTGGTCCAAGTAGGTTTTGTTCAGGATGTTTGATCCACTGACATAGATATCAAGTGGTTTTCCGCCCATCATGACTTGGCTTCCCACATTCAAACCCAACAAATAGTAGCCAGGAGTAGCTTCTTCCAAAGGCGCTTCCCTGTTTTGGTCAAAAATATAAGAGCCAAGCACGCTGATGTATGGATTGGTGAATACCCCTACATTATTCAATCGAAAGTCAACAGATTGATTCCATCTGAATGCCGGGATGTAAGGCAAGTAAGTCATGTCTGACCTTCTCTGTCCGATCACCATGCTGTAGGAAGTCGATCCAGAGATCCACTTGGCAGAGGTGGGGTGGATATCCAATTCAAATTCACCACCATAAAGCCTTGCATCAGTTTGCTCAAATTCCCAAACAGTCAGATCACCCATCAATTCATCTGTTGGGGCAAAGAAGATATAATTGTCTATGTGGTTGTAGAATACCTCACCGGAAAGCGAGAAGTTTGGCGTACTATAGCGAATCCCAAAATCAGTCTGCACATTCTGTTCCCGCACAAAATCAGCACTTCCCCTTTCGAATCTATTCGTTCCAGGATGTGGTCCATTGGAAAACAACTCTCCCAAATCAGGAGCTCTGAACCCTTGGGCTACATTCAACCTGAATCTCCAAGAGGAATTTGGCCTGAATGTCGTCCCGGCACTTGCCGTCACGCCATCAAAAGTCCTTGTCAAAGTTCTATCTTCCGGCTCTCCGGGAAGCAAAAACCCGTAATCAACGATATGTGCGGCACTGGCATCCGCTGTCACTTTTCTATAATCATAGCGAATACCACCCTGAGCTACCCACTTATCTTTATTGTAGTTCAGCAAGAAATAGACAGATCTATCATCTTTCTTGGCATCAGGAATCAAAAACTCGTGGGCATCTTCATAGTTGATGTTTTGTAGATAAAACCCTTGAACTCCCACTATCGCTTCAAGCCCCTCTGACAGTTCTTTATAGTACTTCACATCATACATAAAATTGGACTGACGCAAACCCAAATCCACTTCATCCGCTGCTTCTTCCACTTCTTCCCTGAAGTTGATATGATATCCGAAAGTAGCTTTCAACCTATCTTCCCCAATAAACAAATTTGTCTCGGAATTGATGAAATGATCCTTCACATCCTGGAATGGAAGCTGTACTTTCCTATCTCCCCTATCTGTGACCAACTCACTTACATCTTCTTCGTCTATAATTCCCAGGTTTTGGCTCAAGTAAGTGTAGCGTATTCTCGTATCACCCCATTTTTTCTGAAGTCCAATCCCTGCCTTAATATTCTGGGTATTGAATCTGGTATTTCCCACTGCATCTCCGTCACCATCCAAATAATCTGCATGGGATTCTGCTGCTGCCCTCAAAGACCACAAAAACCCATTTTCACTCGCACCTTTGACACCTGCTTCTGTCCTAAGTCCGAGAGAATTGCTATATCCTCTCAAATTCACATCCCCTTCTACTTTTCCTGGAACGGCATCTCTTTCTTCTATCAAATTCACAACTCCTGCCATCGCTCCTGAACCATAGATAATAGATGCAGGACCTTTGATCAATTCAATGTTTCCTATGCCTGTCTCCGACAAGCCCAATCCATGATCTGCACCCCACTGTTGGTTTTCAAATCTTCCGCCTTGATATACCGAGAGCACTCGGCTGAATGATAAGCCTCTGATCACGGGCTTACTGATACCAGGACCTAAGGAAATCTCGTTGACACCGGGTGTCTTTGTCAAGGATGTCATCAAGCTTGGGGATGGCATTTTGAGGATTGCATCCCTGCTTACTTTTTCTATGGAAATCGGTGAGCTTTCCTTACTCATGATATATGCACCAGATACTACGACCTCATCTATGCTAGAGACCGTTTCTTCCAGCTCGATTACCAAAGGTGTACTGGCTGTATTCAATTTTACGACTTCTATCTGTGTAGCATAACCGATAAATGAAAACTGTACCTTTACATTTCTCTCAGGCAATGCCCCAAGGAAAAAAGTACCATCCATTTCAGTTACGACCCCTCTGTTCAGTTCGGGAACAAAAACAGAAACACCAGGTATTGGCTGTCGGGAGCTTCTGTCTATTACTTTTCCTGTTATGGATCTATTTTGTGATGCCAATGCGCCCACTGAAATGAAGCACATGGCAATTAGTATGATTAATCGCATTTCGTTTGTTTAGATAATTTATAAAATAGGGGTATTTCGCTGTCCATTATCCATGAACAAGCATTGGTCAAATAAGAAAAAATCAAACGATGGGAGGTCCCCGATGCTCAAAACCAAACTCTCTATCAATGTAGGAGTTTTTGGAAACCACAAATGTGTCAGCAGTAGTATTATCACATGATGCTACTTGAAAATCAATATGGAAATCAAATATAAAGTACTCCGCATGGGCGATGAGATCCAAATAGATGAGTTCCTCTTCAGTATGTCCATGATCAGGCAATTCCTGCTGCTCTTCTGTCAAAAGCGGATGCGCATGGGTAATGATCCGGCCATTATCAAGCTCATGTGAGTGAAAAAAGAATACCCCATTGGCTAAGACACTTAGCAACAATGCCAAACAAAAATGGCTGAAATGAGGTAATATTTTTCTAAACTGATTCACGATTTACAATAATCTTCTAACTGGATATTTGCAGTTAAGTTGCGAATTTAGAAAAGATTGTTGAAACATGCACCAAAGATTTACTTTTAGATTGGGTTTCAGGGGTTGGATGGTAATTTTAAAATCTGTATTTGGTCTATGTGATTATACGCTTCAAAAACAAAAAGCAACCTGTTTGTTAATTTAAATTTTCGGCCGTTAAAGATTATAAGTTTCTTCCAAGACAATATTTATCCCTAATTTTACCTTGTGATAAATTTCAACTACAGACCCGAAAGCTATTTTAATGGTACAGGGCCAAACACTTTGGTCTGCAAGCTCAGCTATCCCGAGAGCCAATGGGGTGAGGAAATCAGCATTTATGCCAATGTCCTGGACAGCGAATACTATTATGAAGCGGTGGATTTCTATGGCAATGAAATCAAGCTAAATCCCGAAAAATCCAAGCAGCCACTCACTTTGCAAGAGTTGATCTTTATGGTGGAAACAATGGATGTGGATCCTAAAACCGCCCAGGGAAATATAGAATTGACGCTTTCCGGAATCCCAATGGCGGAAAGCCTCCTATACAATCACCTGGAAGCATATTTTGCAGAAAAAAGAAAGAATTTTGGGATGATCTAAAAATCCAAAATGGTCTCGTAAGCCTTTGACAACACATGGTTGGTCTTGAACCAATATTCATAGGTTTCAAACGATAGGCAATCCTGCAGCTCTACCCCATGGAGATTGACTTTCTTCAATCCATCCGATGGCAACCAACTCCTAAGATCATTTGCCTGATCAATCGTCAGCTGTGATAATTGCACGATTTTCTGACCTTCGATTTCTATGGGTATCAATTTATTCATAACCAGCTAATTTTGAGAACAAATCAACCCAAAAAAATCCATTAATTGATTAAAACCAAATTACGATTGTGTTAACTTTCGGCGAAATCAGCCTATGACCAACCTCATCATTGTCATCGTTTTTCTCCTTGTGGGGATCGTTTTGCAGTTTATCCGACAAATACCGGCTAACACAGCACTGTATCTGAATAAATATTTGATCTATGTGGTCCTACCTGTACTTGCCCTAAAGTATATTCCAGAGATAGATTTAGAGTTATCACTGCTGCTGCCGATTTCTAGTGCTTGGATAAGTTTTGGCCTTTCCTGGTTGATATTTGGAACTTTGGGAAGGAAATTCAACTGGAAAAAATCCTTCACTGGATGCTTGATCATTACTGCCGGCCTTGCAAATACATCTTTCGTAGGATTTCCAATCGTCAAAGCCCTTTTTGGTGAGGAAGCGTTGAAAATAGCATTGTTGATCGATCAGGCAGGATCTTTTATCATCGTCAGCAGTGTTGCCATCATCGTGGCTTCCATCTATTCTGAAGAGAAAAAAAGAAAACGGGACATCACCAAAAAAATATTGACTTTTCCTCCGTTTATCTTCTTTATCCTTGCATTTCTATTGAATTTCTTGGACGTTCAGATAACAGGAAGTATTGCGTTGTTTTTTGATCTTATCGCCAAAACCTTGACTCCGATAGCCTTGATAGCAGTTGGTCTCCAGATCAAAGTAAATATGGATGCTATTCGTTCAAAATACCTTTGGTTTGGGCTTGGTTATAAATTGATGTTGATTCCCGCAGTGATCTTCATCCTATTTGGATTTGTGTTTCGGTTGGAGGATTTTGTGTTCAAAGTCACTGTCATCGAAACGGCCATGGCTCCCATGATCACCGGATCTATCATTGCCATTTCCCATGATTTGGAGCCAAAGTTGGCTTCCCTCTTGGTGGGTCTGGGGATTCCCCTCTCGTTTTTCACGATTGGTTTTTGGTATTGGGTTGTTGGGTAGTGAGAAAATGTCTCGCAAAGAAATGCGGAGGGGCAGAGGGCGCAAAATCTACTTTATTATGGTTATTGTCTATTCAGATTGGTTTGTGAAGCCCTAAACAAAGGGTTGGAATCAAAGCTGGTTGGTTTGTGAAGACCCTGACCAAGGTTTGAGAATTGAGTACACCAACCAAGGACACAAGCCAAGATCTTAGAGATCGTTAACCTAAAATCTTTCCAACTTTTCCAACCTTTAACCAAAACCCACCCCATCTGCGAAACTTTGCACCTTAACGCACTTTGCGAGTACTTCAATCCTGATTTTCCTTGATTTTTGATGTATCAGGTTTCGCTGCTGGCTTTGCACGATTGCCCAACACACCCTTGAGTACATTTTTGGCTTCCTCGACAGCTTTATCTTTGGTTTCTGTTACCTTCTTCTCAGCTTCTTTTTTGGCCGAATCCTGCAATGCCTCCGCCCTGGTCTTTAGTTCATTTTTGACACTATCTTCCGCTGCTTTGAATTGCTCTGTAGCTTTTGCCTGCAGGTTTTCCTTTTCAGAACTTACCCTGGATTTCAGCGCGTTTGTCAATAAACTTTCGATGGAATTCTCACCTGCCAATCCAATTTTCGGGCTGTTGTATGTCCCTCCAAGATTGATGGAAACGGGAATCATGGTCGACCCCGAAGCTTCTGTACCGGAAATCGTAGCCAACAAGTTATTCGCTTGTGCGCCAAACTTACCTGCAGGAACTTCCATATTGACCAAGTAATTGATAGATCCATCAAATCCGGTACTTCCCTGTACTTTGGCTTGATAATCCCAAAGTTTGAGGTCTACAGGACTCAAGTTCAACATCCCATCCTGGATCACAATAGGGAGGTTAAGATTCTTGAATTGAAGGGTGTTGGTATCATTTAATTTGGTAAGACTTGTCACCCCTTTCAGCAGCGGGCTATCTTTGTAGGCTGCTTCAAGTATTCTGAGTACACCTTTCCCATCCAATGAGGCCAAAATTGGCATCATATCCTGTCCCAGAAGACCTGAGAAATCCAGTTTGGTAGAAAATTTCCCAGTCAAATGTTGTGCGACAGGAGCCAATACTTTCACCGTATTCAGAGAATTGAAAGCTTCAGCTATGCTCAAATCGATGACATTGAAGTTGAAGTCAAATTTCGGAGCAGTCAGATCCCTTGGGTCATAGGAGCCATTCATTACCAATTGCCCTCCCATCGTTGACATAGAGGCTTCCCTAAAACTCAAAATCCCCTCTCGCAAAGTCATGCTGCCTTTTACCTGCTTTAAATTCAAATTGTCATAAAGCACTTCATTGGCAGAAACTGCCATTGTAAAATCAATGTTTTTTGGCAATTCTATCACAGTCAATTCTGAGTCATCTGCATCTCCTGACTCGACCATCCATTGGTTTACATTGAATTTGGAAGACTCTAGAGATAGCTGGCCTTTCAGAGTCTCATCATCCTTCAAGAGGTAATTCATGTAGTTGGACAAGAAACCAGAAGCAATCAAAGGACTCTCACCCACTCTCGCATCAAACTTGGTCAAGTTGATCCTTTCAGGTGTAAAATCAGCCTTTGCATCATTGATCCGGATACCCTGTGGCAAATCTGTAGAAGTATAAAAGAACTTCTGTACAGACATATCTCCCCTTGTATCCAATTTGTTGAATTTTCCTTCCTCTACATCTTTATAGGAACCTTTCGAATTTAGATCTGCGATGATCTTCCCTTCCATGATGGTGTTTTCTAGTGGGAAAATTGCCATCATTTTACCTACATCAACAGTCCCTTTCACGGCGCCATCCCAATTCAAAGCTTCAAAATCCCGGATTTTCAAATTGCCACTTATAACTTCGTCTTCCAATTCAAAGCCGAAATTGCTGAGATCTACCAAAAAGTCCTTCATATTTCCACTTGTATTTACAATACTGGCGTTCACATTCAGCTTGTCGATTGGTGCGGGATATTCTGTACTTTTCACAAAACCATTTGTGAGAAGCATTTTGGCATTGATGTTTGGAATGATATTGTTGACCGAATCATACCTTCCTTTTGCAGTAGCATTGACATCCAACATCCCTTTCAACGTCATCCCCTCAATCGGGAAAATTGAGGTCAATTCTTCCAAATTCAACTTCCCAACCAAATTCCCATCTATATCATACGTCACCAGGTTTTTCAACAATAATCTACCAGAGATAGGATTGCTTCCAAAATCCATATTGAATTTTGAAATATCTACCTTTGTCAAATCCAAATTATCAGTGGCATTGGCGACATTCATGGCTAAGTTGATATTGCTGACTGGGCGGGGCAAATCAGGATATTGGAACATACCATCTGCCACATTCAGGGAAATGTCAAATGCAGGAAAGCTGTTTTCATTGTAAATACCTTTCAGAAAACCCTTGAAACCCATGGTACCGGAAGTCTTGAGTCCACTGAAACTTTCAGTATAAATCCCCGGAACAAGTGAAAGGATACTTTTGAAAGTATTTTCTTTCCCTTCAAATTCCAGGTCCATTTCAATATCATCTGTAGGCATAGCGATGAATCCAAAAAGATCGAAAACAAAATCATTTAAAGAAAAATCCCCCTCAGCAAAGGCAAATCTCATGTTTTCCAGGTCCACATCTACCGTCGTATTCCCTTTGAAAACCTTGTTTTTCAGGTAATTTGTCCCCTCATAACTGACATCTGCGATCAATGTCTCCAATTTGATCGGCAATTTATATACATCAGCTGTAAAGTTTCCTTTACCTTCCATTTGCATATTTCCCAAAGCCATGAAATAATCAAGCTGCCTATCATCGTAGATAAAATCCAAATTCTTGATTTCAATCATATCAACCCCAATCTCAAAAGTACTTTCAGATTCCGCAACTTCTTCCGAAGGGAATGTGATATCATAATTTGCCTGTCCGTCTTCCAAAACCTTGACATATACAGAACCTCCATTCAGATGGATTCCTGAAAGAGAAGGGGTTTCCGCAAAAAGTACAGACTTCAGATTGAAATCTACCTGCAACTCATCTACATGTACCAATGTATCGTTTTGGAATGGTGGATTCCCACTGATCCCAAACTCTCGCAGTGTCACACTTACATCCGGAAAACGCTTGAAAACGCTCAGGCTTATATTTTTGAAATCATAATGCACTTGTGCATTGACAGATTGGGCTATTTCCCTATCGATCCGCTCGATAATCTTATCTTTGAAAATAAAAGGCACTGCTATCAGTGCTGTCAAAAAGATGGCGAATATTGCCAATATAATGATTACTGTCTTTTTCATGTCCTATATCTTTTGGTCACAAATACATTATACGAAATCCATAGAAAATCAGTGGCTTAAACAAGAAAAAAGATCGGGCACAACTTATTTATTCCAAATTTCTTGAAGTTCACTGCTCAGTTCCCCATGAATGGAGGTATTGGTTGCGATAATTTCCCTTCCAAATACAAAATCATTCCCGTTTTTGAAATCGGTAACTGTACCTCCAGCCTCTTGTACAATCAAAGACCCTGCCGCAACATCGTATGAGTTCAGGTTGTATTCAAAATAACCATCCATCCTTCCACATGCTACATAACACAAATCTGCTGCTGCACTTCCCAATCTCCTCAAGCCGTGTGTCTTTTGCATCATATTCCGCATTATCGCCAAATATTCATCAATTTTCCCAAAGGCACTGTATGGAAACCCTGTAGCCAATAGACTTTGGGAGAGCAAATTTGCTTTGCTAACATGGATCCGTGTGTCGTTACAAAAGGCACCTTGCCCTTTCAATGCATAAAAACATTCATGTAAATTCACTTCATAAACCACACCCAATACCATTTCCTCCCCTTTTTGCAAACCGATACTTACACAAAATATTGGGATTCCATGGATAAAATTCGTAGTACCGTCCAAAGGGTCTATAATCCAGGTATATTCTTTGTTTTCTTCTGCCGTGGTACCTTCTTCGGTAATAAACCCAGCCTCTGGCAATATTTGCGAAAGATTTTCCACAATTATTTTTTCGGCCTCTTTATCTACATAAGACACCAAATCATTGAGCCCTTTTTCCTCAACTTTATTAAGATCAAAGTGTTGTCTTTCCTTCCTGATAAATGCGCCAGCTCTTTTTGCAACCTCTTTGGTTTGATCTAATACTTGATTTAAGTCAATCATTGTTTTTGTTGATTTGGTAGGTTGGTTTGTTTTTAGATATTAATGGATACTCATAGATATTGGATACTTGCCGATAGTATATTGGAATTCGAATCCTAAAGAAAACAATACCTTACTTCTTTAATTTCTAAACCAGTACATTTTTTGTTTCAACGGAAATACCCCAATATCAATGCAGTATCCGCAGATATCAATTTCTATTTCCCCTGTACCACGATGACAATCTCTCCTTTGATTGTATTCTCTTCGTAGTAGGCGATAAGTTCTTCTAAAGTTCCCCTGACATTCTCCTCATAGATCTTTGTCAACTCACGGGAAACACATGCCATGCGATCTGCTCCAAATGCCTCAGAAAACTGAACGAGGGATTTCATCAAACGATGTGGTGACTCATAAAAGATCATGGTGCGCTCTTCTTCCATCAAGCTTTCTATCCTTGTCTTCCTGCCTTTTTTGTGAGGCAAAAACCCTTCAAAAGTAAATCTGTCATTTGGCAATCCGGAATTGACCAAGGCGGGGACAAAGGCTGTAGCTCCCGGCAGGCAGTTGACCGTCAAACCAGCTTCCCTGGCAGCCCTGACCAGCAAGAACCCAGGATCAGAGATTGCCGGTGTACCAGCATCGCTGCACATTGCCATCACTTCCCCTTTTTCCATCCGATCTATCAATCTCTCCACTGTTTTGTGTTCGTTGAAGATATGATAGCTTTGAAGTGGCCTTTGGATTTCAAGGTGTTTTAAGAGCCTCCCTGTGGTTCTGGTATCCTCGGCTAGGATCACGTCTGCTGATTTGAGAATATCAATGGCACGCAACGTAATGTCCCTCAAATTGCCTATTGGCGTAGGAATGAGGTAAAGATGAACGTGGTTTTCTTCTGACATCTCAAATTTTGTCGATCGCCTCCGCTAATTTCCTGTCTTTTTCGGTCACCTTATTGCCTTCATCGTGGGTGGTGAGTTCGATTTTCACAGTATTGTACACATTGCTCCAATTGGGATGGTGTCCTTGTGACTCTGCCAAAAAAGCTACCCTTGTCATAAAGCCAAACGCTTCCTGAAAGTCCCCAAACTTAAACTCTTTCACCAATTTATTGCTTTCCTCTTTCCACATGATATTAAATCCTTTATAGTGCAATCACACCTTCGATTTTCGAAGCTCGATCATATACATCCAACACGGCTTCGCTAGAACCCATCATGGCACGAATGGTCACACTTACATATTTGCCCTGACTTGAGTTTTTTAACTCCATATCATTGTTTGGCAAAAGTGCGGCAACTTCATGTTCCTGTCCAGCCAAGACTATAAATTTAAACATATATAGCGCCGGAAATGTCATTTGTGCCTCAAGTTTTTCCTTAAAGGCTTCTTTGTCGAATGCTTTGTCCATATGATTACGAATTTAAGGGATTAACACCATTGAAAAAAATTAAATTGACAACAGCTGACAGAGGCTGTCAACAGTAGGATAAAAAAACGGAAGCAAACCTAATTAAATTACTCCCAGAAATTTGGATAGATCCTAATATCCGCAACCTTTTCAGGTTTTGTCCTTTGTCAGATTTTTATAAAAAGTAGACCAGGTAAAACTTGGCAGGCTTTACATCCTACAAAACAACTTATTGGAAAATGTGTGACAGTTTATAGGTAGGCATAAAAAAACCCGTGAGAATATCACGGGTTTTTCACTTCTAAGAAAATACATCTTAGAAAAACTTATATCTATAATCTTTCACATCTGCCAAATCTTCCAAGGCCATCATAATCATATATGCTGTTCTTTGGGAGTTGTTTTGGGTGATTTGATTTTGGTAGCTGTTGTAGTCTGCAACATCAGTGGCTGGTGTGATGGAATTCAACTTAGCCACGATAATCCCAACATCCTCATGGATAGGCTTGGTCATTTCACCAGAATTCTTCAAGCCGAAGATAGCACCGATTGCCTTTGGAGCAAAGCCAACACCTGGCAATACACTGGATCCCATATTCAGATCTGGAGAATTATCCAAAGAAGCGGCATCTGGGAACGCTGCCTTGATTTCTTCCAAAGTAGCAAGCCCCTTGATTTTCTCTGCAATCTTTGCTGCTTTCTTCTCGTTCCTTACTTGGATTGTGGCTTGTGTTCTAGCTTGTTCTAGATTTGCTTGTCCTTCTTCATATTTTGCTTTCAGATTGGCTACAATATAACTGTTGTCCAATTCGAAGACCTGGGAAACATTCCCTTCCGAGGCATCATTGAACGCCCATCTGACAACTTCCCTGGCATTTGGTTGGTTGTTAAGGTTTCTTGCAAAAGCATCAACTCCATTGGCTTGAATAATTCTGTAGCCTTCGGCTTCAGCATTGGCTTTGAATTCTTTGGAATTACTGGATTTTGCGGCAAATGAATCTGCATTTCTGTAAGCCTCATTCCTAGTAACATCACTTGGTCCCAATTCCAACTCAATCGCTGCAATTTTATATGATTCAGTTTTAGGCAATTCAGTGACACTAATGATATGGTAACCATATTCAGTCTCCACCAATTTGCCGATCAAACCTGTTGATTTCACAGCAAATGACACATCAGCAAACTCAGCTACAAAATCTTCTTTTGCAAACCAACCCAGATCACCACCCCTTTGGGCTGTACCATCTTGGCCATATTGCGAAGCAGCAGTGGCAAAATTCAAACCTTCTTGGATATCTTTCAATACACCTTCTGCATTTGCCTTTACTTCCGCTTTGGCTGCATCATCCAGACCATTCGTACCAAACAGAATATGGCTAGCCCTCATGCGGGGTGTGCCGTCAAATTTTGAAGTGACCTTATAGGTTACATAAGTTGATCTTGAAGTGATAAAAGGTCCATAGGTTTCACCTGTTTCAATTTCATCTACATTTGTAGTCAAAGACTCTGGAAGCTTCTCTCCAGGAAGGTATGTCTTGAAAGGATTTGCTCCTTCTGAATTCCTCATTGCAAAAACAGAATCTGTTTCGGTTGCCCTCAATTCTTCCGTCAATTTTGTGATTTCCGAGATAACAGCAGCAGAATCTTCCCCACTTGGCTGCATCGCAAAAACCACATATTCCAAGTCAGCTGCATTTGAAACTTTGAATTTGTCTTGATGCTTGCTGATGTAAGCCTTCAAATCTGCATCTGTCACTTCAACCTCAGAATCTGGGATCGCATAGAATGGGATGAATACATGATCAACATCCGCAATGGTGTTGGCCATCTTGTGTTGCAATTTCCCTTCTGCTTTGGTAGCATAATCGGAAGTCGCCAGCAAGTTGTCGTATTTGATCCTCAACCTTGCATCCGCAAAGAGTTTTTCCTGCTGTGCCCAAAAAGCTCTCTGCTCCGGACCTGCATCATCAAGGCTCTGCAAAAATGTGATCAATTGAGTCCTGTCAAATTCACCGGTAGCTGGATTGACCAATTGTTGTCTCAATTCAGCGACAATATTTTGTCCTTGGACCATATCTACCAGCTCTTTGTCAGAAACTGTCAGCCCCAATTCTTCATACTGGTTTTTGAAGACCCTCTCTACAATCAAAGCCTGCCAAGCCTGCTCACGCAAGCTGTACATTTCTGCCTCTGATGGAGTTCTTCCTGTATTCTGTTGAAAAGCGGATTTCACTTCTTCAATTTTACGAACGTATTCCTCATAAGAAATACTTTCGCCTGCAATCTCACCTACCTTGTTTGAATTGCCACCCAAAAGGGTTGAATTAGGGCTCAATATATCTCCTCCAACGAGGAAAAATATCAAACCTACTGCAATTACACCGATTGCAAGACCTGTTCTCTGTCTGATTTTTTTAATTAATGCCATTCTTCTGGTTTTTTGAAGTGTCGCAAAATAATTACATCTAAAGCTAAATTCAAAATATTATCGCTGTCAATAAATTACTTCTTGGAAATTGTTGCTGAATTCACTTTGATTTTCAAAGTATCTATGCGGTGGTCCTGCTTGGCCACTACGGTAAAGGTAAAGGGTCCATAGGTGACTGATTCACCTTTATTGGGTATATTTTCGGCCAAGGATATCACCAATCCGGAGAGGGTTTCGAACTCTCCATATGGTAGTTCCCAATTATATTTATCATTCAAATAATCTATCTCATGTCTAGCGCTCATGAGGTATTCGTAGTCGGAAATCTTCTGCTCCACCAAATCATCATTGTCATATTCATCCTGGATCTCTCCAAAAATCTCTTCAATGATGTCCTCCATGGACACTATCCCACTCGTCCCTCCAAATTCATCCACTACCAATGCCAAGCTTTTGCGCTCTTGGATAAACTGTACCAACAGCTCATTGGCCAAAGCGGATTCCGGTACGATGATGATCGGTGTCAGGATATCCTCTATCGTCTTTGGCTTTTTGAATAATTCCAATTGATGGCAATAGCCAATCACATCATCTATAGTCTCTCTGTAAACGATGATTTTGGAATGTCCACTTTCGGCAAACACCTCTTTGAGTTCAGCGATACTCTCTTCGATCTCCACTGCAGCGATATCCGTACGCGGCACCATGCATTCCCTTACCCGAATGGTTTTGAATTCTACAGCATTGTCAAAAATCTTGGAATCCACCTCCACCTTCACATCTTCCCCTGCATGGTGCAGGTTGTTTTGTATGAAACTGTTCAAGTCTGTCACCTTGAATACAGGTTTGTCTTCGCTGTACTCCAAGCGCAACACATGGATAATGAAAAACCTAGACAATCCAACCACAAACCAAACCACCGGATACATGATAAAGTAAATAATCAGAAATGGCACAGAAAGGCCGGCAAGTAGGCTGTTGGGATTGAGCAAGAAAATGCTTTTCGGGATAAATTCCGCTGTGATCAGTACCAGGATGGTAGAAAGCACCGTTTGGATCAGCATCACACTCGCTTGGTTGTTCAAATCATCAGGGACCCATCCCTTGATCCAAGGCTCAAGTAAGCTGGCCATAAAGATCCCGTAAAGCACAAGCGCAATAGTATTTCCAATCAAGGTAGTTCCGATAAATTGACCGGGCTTTTTGACGAATCCTGAAAGAATCTTTCCAGATAAGACTCCTTGTTTGTTTTGAAGTTCTATTTGAAGTTTGTTTGCAGAAATAAAAGCGATCTCAATCCCAGAAAAAAGGGCAGAAAAAATCAGGGTGATCAATACATACGTAAAATACTGATATTCCATTATTTCCTTTTCATTGTTTTCTTGGCTTTTGATTGAGCTTCTTGTTCTTTTTCTTCAAATATAGCAGCGTTTTTTCGGTATCTATACCAAAACAAAAAAACAACTGCCAACATAAAGACAGGGTACGACATCGTAAGACCAGTTGTGATAGTCAAATGTGTCCCTATAATCACCAAAGCCGCTGACAAAGATAAAAGAATAATATCTAGCAATTTCATAATTTTAATTTCTCTCTCCCGGAATAATTGTCCTGCTGTCTATGACAGAAGTGATTTCATAATCGCTGAAAGACTCATCAGCTACCATCCCCGTACCTTTGATCAATCGCTGTGGGTCCTGGATGGTCACGAACTTATCCGTATATATTTTCTTGGTAGTAGGATTCCAAAACAATTCCTCTGATGCAAGTTTCTGTTGTTTTTCCATGTTTTCGACCTGCACATCCCCTTCACCACGATAGACATCCTCTTTTCTGATATAATAGCCCCGGTCTGCTACGATCGTCGTCGTCAGCTCCCCTTGGTCATTGTAAAAGAAAATCTCTATGCCATCAGGAAACTCGTAATCCCCATTCGAGAACTCCAGCTGCTTCTTGGCTTTCAGATTGATCTTGATCCTGGTACTGTCCGAATGGAAAAGATCTATATCATGTCCGATTCCGGTGGGACCTAGATACGATTCCAAAAAGCTTGTATCAACCTCTTCTTTACAGGAACTTAAAGCTACTGTGAAGACCACCAAAATACAGATAAGAATTCTTGACATGATGCAAATATACGTAAAGCATACAAACAGAAAAAAGGCGGTTGATCAACCGCCTTTTCCAAATTTCTATTTTATGGATTTTAATCTCTAGTCGCCAAA
The DNA here is from genome assembly GCF_042682445.1 of Belliella marina. NCBI lineage: Bacteria > Pseudomonadati > Bacteroidota > Cytophagia > Cytophagales > Cyclobacteriaceae > Belliella > Belliella marina. The sequence continues at coordinate 47,444 of NZ_JBHUHR010000027.1, read as the reverse complement.
GTTACAGTCTCACCAATCCAACATCCTGTATTGATTGATTCACCTGCCTGCTTACCTTCAGTAAACAACTCTTCTTTTGATGGGAACCTAGATTTGGCCTGTGCCATACCTGAAGAATCACCAGCTTTTTGGTATGCGTTGTATGCAGCAATGTAGATAGAGTAATCTTTTGCCCTACTTTCGCCTCCTCTACAATCGCTTGAAGACCCCATATAAAGTTGGGCGACCATCAACCAAGCATCCTTCGCTTTTTCAGAATCAAGTTTGGCAGCTTCCAATGCAGCTGACCTTGCCGCACTTTTCTTTCCTGTCTGTGCATGTACCTTAGCCAAATCCAAGTGTACTTCAGCCCTTTGCTTGTCGTTCTCGGCAAGGGTCAACGCTTTTTCCAATACTGGTTGCGCTTTGTCATATTCCCTGCTTTGGATATATTTCATCCCCCTTACTTGTGAGGTTGAGAATGTCGGGTTTTTGGAATCCACTATTTCCAATGCCAAAGAAAACGCTTCTGTTCCCAAGCATTTGTATTGGACAGAATACTTGAAGATTTGGTTCGCCAAAACTTCATCTGTCATATCAGCTTTTAACTTTTTACCAAGAGTATTTTCGATAAAATCACAATCTATCAATTCCATCGCTACAATCAATTGGTCCCTGGTACTATATGCCAAAGAAACGTTCACACCATCAGCCTCTGCCTTTTCTACATATGATGTGATCTCATCGTATTTATCTATTAATTCCACTTTTGAATATGCTTTATTATAGGCATAATTTCTGTAGACTAAATCAAAATAGGCCTGCAACAATTGAGGAGAACCAAAATTTCCATTAACTTCAATTACCCTTTCAAATGCATCTATCGCAACAGGAATTTTTGTTTTATTGGATTTGTAGTTTAAATAGGCATAATAAGCCATATTTTCAACCCACTTAGATTCATTATCATACTTTTCCTTCCTAAGATCATACACAGTTAGGACAGAATCTTGATAGACAACTTTCTGTGCTTCATCCGAAACCTTATCAGCAGCACCATGGTATACTTTTACCCCATTGATATAGAGAGATTCATTGAGGTCCGGGGCATTTACCAATAACCAATTCAACGGCTTGGTTGCTTCCACAAACTGTTCTGAGTTCATATAATCTACATAGGAAGCATTATATTCCCTTGCTTTTTTTTCCATCTGCTCATCAGATGGCCAATTCCAACCGTCTTGCGCTTGAACCAATCCTGCCACCATGAAGGCCACTACTCCGGTTAATACAAATTTAAGTTTCATAGGTGTTTTGTTTATTCAAATGATCGTTTATAAAACCACGTTCCATCGTTGAGAGAGAATCCTAAACTAAAGTTTACATAATTCTCTCTAATCAGTCCATTATCTGTCGATCCTCTTGTTCCGACCTTAATGGCGACATTAACCATAGACAGGGAGTTCACTGGTAGCGATCCTCCAAAATTGATGCCAAGATCTGTCACATTTGTCTGGTTAACTATATATGGCGTTTGTTGATATTCCAAACCCATTCGGTAAGTCGTTCTTTTCAATAGGTTGTCTTGGGCATAAATATCAGGGGTAAACTGTCCCCCTAAGCCGACTTTAAAGCTATTTCCAAGCTCACCAGATTCTCCCAAAAAGGATCTGTATTTACTAAAATCTTGAAACTGTGCTTCTAGTCCAACTACAAATTTATTGATTTTTTCGAAAGTAATACCATAACCATGTTTATCAGGCAGAAAAACATTTCCCCTATCATTATCATTGATCACGTCACCTGGTGCACTCGGGTTACCTGCGTTGCCAATATCTGCTACCTTGGCAAATTGCTTTCCCCTAACATCCCCAAATTTATGGTAGATGGCTCCCAGGTGGACGTTGCTTCTTGCCCCTGTTTTGAAAAAATAATGAACCCCTCCCTTTACAGTCACATCAGCTACCGAAAATCTTTCATAGTATTCAGAAGTGCTTCCTACCTGAATCCCTGTTGTGTCTATCAAAGACAGCTGATTGGTTCGGATAGTGGATCCGAATAGGTAAGATCCATGAAGGCCAATACTGAGGTTTTTGGCGACCATAATCCCAGTCGATAGATATGCCTCCGTAATCCCCCCATCACCTACGACATTATTGAAAGAGGTCAAATGGGAATTTGCCACTTCTCCACTGGCTATAATATTGTAATTGACCGAACTGATTTGGTTCATTCCCATCCCAAAGGTAACTCTTCCGGGTTTGAATGGTAGGGACAATGCCAAATAAGACAATCCTCCTCCATCTATGCTCTCGCTCTGGGAACTTGTCGCCGCATCAGCCCTTCTATAGTTCATTGCAGCTTGGAAGTTGAACACTGTATTCCTCGTCGAAAGTGCAGGATTGACATTGTTTACAGACCAACCGGTACCATAGCTGATCCCAAGACCACCCATAGCCTGATTTTGTGTAAGGCCACTGTAATTGAATTCCCCAAGACCAAGTGCACTGTAAGATGAGGCGCTCGATTGGGAAAAAGAATCTGTTAATATGAAAAAGGCACCTATGGCACCAATGAATCTCAGTCTATTTTTTATTGACATTGTAAGTTAATATTCTATTCAATCCATACAGGACCAAATTGGGGATTACAAATATGTAGTCTTTTGTTAAGGTTTCAAAGAATTTTGAGTCTCCTCCACAAATAATGACCTTTAAATCTTGATGTTGATGCCGATAAGCTCTTATAAACCCTTCCATTTCGAAGAGTATTCCATGATATACGCCACTTTGAAGACCGTTTATTGTTCTGTCTCCAACCAAATTAATTTCTTTGTTGTCTGAAATTTCCACCAGCGGCAACCTTGCCGTTTGCTCATGCATTGATTTGAAACGCATGTTCATTCCCGGTGAAATTGCCCCTCCCAAATACTCATCCTTATTGTTGAGGAAATCATAGGTGATACAAGTCCCCAGGTCTATCGAAAGCATTGACCCTGAAGGAAACAATGCCCTGGCACCAATTACTGCTGCTTTTCTATCTACGCCCAAAGTATCTGGGGTAGCATATCTATTTTCGATCGGAACTGGCGTTTTTGCCGTCAGGTAGACGAAAGGGAATCCAAGGGCCTTCTTCAATTCTTCATCACTATACTTGACTGAACTGACAATACAATGGTCAAAACCAAGATTACCCACTCGCTCCAACAAGGTTTCCAGATTTTGGAAAACATGCTCGAAAACAATCTTATCATCCTCAAAAACGGCAGATTTGATTCTGGAATTTCCTATATCTACAATCAGGTTTTTCAAATAATCTCAAGAAGATGGTTTAAATTCATAAATTTTCAAAAACTAGTTTCGGCTAAATTAGTCATTTTCAATCTAGCGCTGATTTGAAAAGAATATTTTTAACTTTATCATCAGATATTTAACAAAAATTAACCCAATCACATGACACAACAATACCATTTGGTCGGCCTGATGTCAGGAACTTCCGGCGATGGACTTGACATAGCATATTGCCAATTTAACAGATCGGATGAATGGTCCTTCAAGATACAGGAAGCCGAAACCATCCCGTTTCCTGCAAAATTGGAAAAACAACTGCTCAATTCCCATCAGTTGCCAAGTTTGGAATTGAGCTTATTGGATGTTGAATTTGGTAAATGGATGGGAGAAGCAACCAAAAACTTTGTCTCCAAACACCAAATTAAGGTGCAGGCAATCGCTTCCCATGGCCATACGGTTTTTCACCAACCCCAAAAAGGCCTCAGCCTCCAAATCGGAAATGGTTGGGCAATGCATGTTGCTTCTGGCTTGCCGGTGATCAATGATTTCCGCATGCTTGATGTACAGTTCGGTGGACAAGGCGCACCGCTTGTTCCTATCGGAGATAAATTACTATTTCAAGATTTTGATTATTGTATCAATCTTGGTGGCATTGCGAATATCAGCATGGAAGTCTCTGCCCAAAGGGAAGCTTTTGACATTTGTCCCTTCAACCTTCTAATGAACCATTATGCCAAAACAGTAGGCATGCCATATGACAGGGATGGCAAATTGGCAAAATCCGGCAAAATCATCCCTGGGATACTGGAAAAGCTAAATGCACATATCTACTATAAAATAAAGGGTGCAAAATCCCTGGGAAGGGAAGATTTGGATGGTTTTTTTGAGATTTTGGATGAAAATGAAGCTATTGACCCAATAGACAAATTGAGGACTATCATCGAGCATACTGTACTTCAAATCAAAAACACCATTCCTGAAGGACAGGGCAATCTTCTTCTCACAGGTGGAGGAGCCTTCAATACTTTTTTTGTAGATGAGCTGAAAATAGGCTTGGGTAACCGAATTACAATCCCTGAAGCCGATCCGACTTTGATCAATTTCAAAGAGGCATTGATTTTCGCCTTTTTGGGTGTGCTTCGAATAAGGAATGAGATCAATTGTTTGGCATCAGTCACTGGAGCCAATAGTGATAGTTGTGGCGGGATGGTTTTTGGGACAATTAAGGATGGTATCTAAACCCAAATTTTACAACTCGATTTAGTTCACGCAGAGACGCAAAGAAAATGATATGTTTTTTCGAGACTAATAAAACCAGCCCCCTGCATTTATCGGCAGTCAATTCAATAAAAACAGAAGATTCAGGTGCGGTAGCCTCCCAACCGGGACATAAGAAATCAGTGTAAATCCGCAAAATCAGCGTCATCTATGTGCTATAGAACGCTGATTAAACAGATTCAGCGGATGATCACGGATCAGAAAGACTATGTCTTCTGTGTTTAGCTGTGTTTGATTCATTTGTTTTTTGGGGAGCAAACATGAAGTTGTAGGTGCAATCTCCATAGGTTCGAACAATAAAAATCAGCGTAAATCCGCAAAATCAGCGTCATCTGTGTGCTATAGAACGCTGATTAAACAGATTCAGCGGATAATCACGGATCAGAAAGACTATGTCTTCTGTGTTTAGCTGTGTTTGATTCATTTGTTTTTTGGGGAGCAAACATGAAGTTGTAGGTGCAATCTCCATAGGTTCGAACAATAAAAAATCAGCGTAAATCCGCAAAATCAGCGTCATCTGTGTGCTATAGAACGCTGATTAAACAGATTCAGCAGATGATCACGGATCAGAAAAACCATGTCTTCTGTGCCCATCTGTAGTTGATCAAGTTATTTTTTAATTAAGAAATCATCTATACAATTTGCGGAAGGTTATAGCTATCTCCCAAATATTTCTATTTTTGTCCAAGATAAAAACCCCAAATAGTTAGAGATATGAAAGATTTACTCAAGAAATTTGAGAACAAGCAACCTGAGATTGTTTTTGAATGGAGCGATAGTGAAACTGAAGCCGAAGGCTGGGTAGTGATCAATTCACTCAGAGGAGGTGCAGCCGGAGGTGGTACCAGGATGAGAAAAGGACTGGACAAAAGAGAGGTAGAGTCACTTGCCAAAACCATGGAAGTAAAATTTACGGTATCAGGGCCAAATATCGGAGGTGCCAAATCAGGAATCAACTTTGATCCGAATGACCCCAGAAAGCCGGAGGTATTGAAGAGATGGTACAAGGCGGTCATGCCATTGCTCAAGAATTATTATGGAACAGGTGGAGACCTCAATGTGGATGAAATCCATGAAGTAATCCCCATCACGGAATCTTATGGCCTGTGGCATCCTCAAGAAGGGGTGGTCAATGGCCATTTCCATGCGACCGAACCTCAAAAAATCAGAAAAATAGGTCAATTACGCCAAGGTGTATCCAAAGTGTTGGAAGATCCGGACTACACTCCGAATGGTCCTAAAAAATACACCGTAGCAGATATGATCACAGGCTTTGGCGTAGCTGAGGCTGTGAGGCATTACTATAAGATATGGGGAGGGCAGCTCAAGGGAAAAAGGGCTGTAATCCAAGGATGGGGGAATGTAGGTGCAGCTGCTGCATGTTTTCTGGCAGTAGAAGGGGTGAAAATAGTGGGAATCATAGACCGGGAAGGCGGATTGATCAAAGAGGAAGGCTTCAGCCTGGATGAAGTAAGGGAACTTTTCATCAAAAGAGAAGGGAACAAGCTCGTTGCTGAAGACATGCTTTCATTTGAAGAAATCAACAGCAGAGTTTGGGACCTCCAATCGGAGATTTTTATTCCCGCAGCAGCCTCTCGCTTGGTCAACAAAGACCAAGCTGAAAGAATGGTAAAGGCGGGACTTGAGGTAATCTCCTGTGGTGCCAATGTGCCATTTTCAGATCCTGAGATTTTCTTTGGACCAACCGGAATGTGGGCTGATGAAAAAGTGTCTGTAATCCCAGACTTCATCGCAAACTGTGGCATGGCAAGGGTATTTGCCTACCTTATGTCCGACAAGGTGGAGATGACCGATGATGGGATTTTCAAAGATGTGAGCAAAACCATCTCAAAAGCATTGAAAAAGACCCATGAGGTCAATCCTGGAAAAATCCGAATTGCACAAGCCTCTTTTGAAATAGCGCTCAAGCAACTCGTATAACATATTCACCAATCATCAGCCGATAGCAAATATTTTTGAATTATTTACTATCGGCTGTTTCATTTTCGTTAGCGCTTTTCATTCAAAATAAGTAGTTTAGCAGGATAATTTCTTCTGGAATCGCAAATCCACATCATGAAGAAAATACTGTGATCTATTCAAATCTTTTGATATACCCTATAAAAACCATTGAATGAAGAGTTTTATTGCTGCATTTGTGCTGCTATCCGGAATTTTCTTTGTTTGTAACATCCCTATAGTCAATGCACAAGCAAATACGCAAACCGAACAATTAGACAGTGCTTCACAAGATGAACCGATTACCAGTGTGGCAGCACACATACATGACGAGTCTCAGGATGAACACCACCATGATGCCCCTGGTTGGTTGGTAATACCTTTTGTACTTTTACTTTTGATGATTGCTACCGGTCCATTGTTCTATGAGCACTTCTGGCATCACAATTACCCAAAAGTAGCCGTTGGACTTGCGGTTTTGGTAGTATTCTATTATCTCTTTATTTTGGGAAATGTCCATGGTCCAGTACACGCATTGGCTGAATATGTCCAGTTTATAGCGCTTTTAGCTTCTTTGTATATAGCTTCTGGAGGGATTTTGATTGAAATAGACAAAAAATCCACCCCTTTGGCCAATGTAAGCTTGCTGTTGGTCGGGGCTTTGATTTCAAATCTGATCGGTACTACTGGTGCATCCATGTTGCTCATCCGTCCCTTTATCAGACTGAACAAAGGAAATATACAGGCCTACCATATCATATTCTTCATCTTTATGGTGAGCAATGTTGGTGGATCTCTGACACCCATTGGCGATCCACCTCTTTTCCTTGGTTTCTTGAAGGGGATTCCATTCTTTTGGACTTTGGAGCATAACTGGCCTGCATGGGTCGTCGCCTTATCTTTCTTGGCTGTGGTATTTTATTTCATCGATCGAAAATATGGAAAAGCCCACGAGGATGAACTGGAAGAAATCACCTATACCAACACATTTGCACTGATTGGGGCAAAGAATTTTCTATGGCTAGCCGTTGTGATAGCATCCGTCTTTTTGGATCCAAATGTCATCGAGTGGGTTCCTGCCATTCATTATGATGGTCAGAAATTTTCATTTTTGAGAGAACTTATCATGCTCTCAGTCGCATATTTCTCCTATAGATTTGCGGATCAAAAAGCCATCAAGGGCAATGAGTTCAATTTCGAACCGATCAGGGAAGTCGCATTCATCTTTATTGGGATATTCGGCACCATGATGCCTGCTTTGGAATTGGTTGGGAATTTTGCCAAATCTCCGGAAGGGGCTCAATTGATCACACACAATACATTGTATTGGGGTACGGGAATTCTGTCTGGAGTACTGGACAATGCACCAACCTACCTGAATTTCCTTGCCGCAGCAATGGCCTCTCAAGGAGCCGAAATCAGTAATGTAGCCATGGTAAAAGATTTTGCAATGAACAATTATGATGATTCTGCCTTTGAATTGATGGCAATATCCCTGGCGGCCGTATTCTTTGGTGCAATGACTTATATTGGCAATGGTCCGAACTTTATGGTAAAATCAATCGCTGAGCAGAGCGGAATCAAAATGCCTTCATTCTTTGGCTACATCATCAGGTTTTCAATCCCTATTTTACTTCCGGTATTGATCATCATTTGGCTGATATTCTTTGCTTTTGTGTAGTAAGGAGATTAGTGGATTGAGTTATTAACTTGAGTTCGATTGTTATCACAAAGTCAAAATCAATAAAAATATCCAGTTACAAGGCAAATTTTTGAGGGATAGCCCAAGCTATCGCTCAGAAATTTAACACAGTAAATGGGTGTTTTTATTGACTGAGCCGACTATTCGGTTTTAAACGGCAATCTACTTCACTTTTTCAATCCACAATATGCCAATAATACTTCACGCACCTTCTTTTCGTAGTTCTCACCATTTAAACCCGTTTTGACAAAATGAGAATAGTCGAACTCAGGTTATTAGTTAATTTGGGAAAAATTAATGATTCAGCCCACTAATTTTGTAACCGCCCAGATTTTTAGAAGTATCAAGAGAGCGAAATATGTAGGTCTTTAATGAATCAACTGATTGAATAAACTTGATGGTGGTTTTGAAAACAAGAAAATGTATAAAAAAATCACTTCCTCTTTTTATCTTTTGGCGGCTTGCAGGTTTTGCAAAAATCCTCATAATCGGTCAACTCCAACTTGACTGCCAAATGAAGCTTTTCCAGTTCGGCTCCATCCATCCCCAAACCTGAAACATCTCCGGCTTCACCGCTTCTTGCGACTAATTCTTCTTGAACATTGTCATACAGTGGCATAATAAAATTGATACTGGAAAATGCACCTTTATTTTCAAACAGCATTTTCCTGAATTTCCTTGCATACAGCTCTGTAAGGTCAAAATGATACCTTGCGAAGTTCAACAAACTGTTGGCCACATTTTCATTGGGAGCAATGATCAATGAAGCATTTGGGCTAAAAATCGCAGTTACTTTTGAATTAAAATTTTTCGTAAACAGAAATTCTGCGTTACTCATACTGACCAAAAAATCAACCTTCGAACCAGTCTGTATCAAATAACTATCTACTGTGGGATCTATCCTAGTTCTTTTTGATTGGAAATCAGAAAGCTCCAAAACAACCTCTGGAGACCATTCGATATTCTGCTGCGCAAATGGGACAACATTAAAACCGAAAACAAGGAAGAATAGAGTAAATAGGTGCTTCATATACTTTGGCGTTGATTAAGCCATAAATATATTCATAATCTTAAATAATCAGTTACTTATCTCTCCTTTTAAGCTCATGGAAATATGATCCAAAAATACCACCTTCTGTTTGCCATTCACTTCAAATTTACTCACCAGGTTTGTCTCTTCATCCACCAGTAACAACCCCACGGTGTTGGTTGTGTAAAAAGTGTTTGCTGAGCCGATCACAAATTCGATTTTACTTGGTTTTTTATTTTCAAAAAACTCGATTTTCAATGATTTCACTTTGCTTTTTTCCCCTTTTTTCAAAGAGTATACAACTTCATTTTCATCACTCACAACTTCGTATGCTTGTACCAAAGACAGTTTATTGATATCAGATTGTACAAAAAAATCCAACTCTTCCAGCCACTCTTCTTCTGTGGGTATCATCTCAACCCGTTCATTGGAAGAATCAAACTGTATTTCCTTGATTAGCTTTTTGCCATGGAGCAATGTTGCCTGCCCTTCGACAAACTCCTTCAATTGAAAATAAGGAGGGTCGAAACCCTCCTTATTGACTTCTTCGGATTGGCAGCCTGCCAAAACCGCCAAAATGAAAATACAGACTATTTTTATATTCATTATTTCAGTAAAATATTACCAGTCATTTCTGCAGGTATGGATATCCCCAACAAGGTCAAAATAGTAGGGGCCAAATCTCCCAATTTCCCATCGTTTACTTCCAACCTATCTTGGTCATCCACCATCACACAAGGCACCAAATTGGTCGTATGTGCTGTGTTTGGACTTCCATCTTCATTGACCATCACATCAGAATTGCCGTGATCGGCAATCACAATGGTCGTATACCCACTGGCCAATGCCTGTGTAATTACATCTTCGGCACATTTATCCACCGCCTCGCACGCTTTTACTGCTGCATCAAATACACCTGTATGGCCTACCATATCCGGGTTGGCAAAATTGAGACAGACAAAATCCACCTCTTTTTTCTTCAATTCCGGTTTGATTTTATTCGCGATTTCAAAAGCACTCATTTCAGGCTTCAAATCATAAGTCGCCACTTTCGGTGAAGGGCAGAGGATTCTGGATTCACCTTCAAATACTTTTTCCCTGCCGCCTGAGAAGAAAAATGTCACATGCGGATATTTCTCGGTCTCTGCTATCCTGATCTGCTTTTTGCCATTCTCTGCCAAGACTTCACCAAGTGTATTCTGGAGGTTGTCTTTTTCGAAAAGCACTTTCACACCCTTGAATGTCTCATCATAACTGGTGAACGTGATGTAATTCAAGTTCAATTTCTTCATTTTGTAATCCTCAAAATCCTTCTGGGTAAGGACTTGGGTGATTTCCCTTCCCCTATCTGTCCTGAAATTGAAGCAAATCACTACGTCACCTTCTTCAATCAATGCCAATGGCTTGCCTTGTGCATTTGCTTTGACAATCGGTCTGATAAACTCATCCGTCACACCATTTTCGTATGATTTTTTGATGGAAGTCAAGATGTTTTTTGACATTTCACCTTCTCCAAGTACCATGGCGTCATAGGCAAGCTTGACACGTTCCCATCGGTTATCCCGATCCATGGCATAATACCTTCCCACAACCGAAGCTATTTCCCCTACGGAATGGTCCAAATGTGCCTGAAGATCTTGGAGATAATTCAATCCACCCTTTGGATCTGTATCTCTACCATCTGTAAATGCATGGATAAATGCCTGGTCAAGCCCATTGGCTTTTGCCGCATCACAAAGACCTTTCAAGTGGTCTATATGCGCATGAACCCCTCCATCAGATACCAACCCGATAAAATGAACCTTCTTCCCAGTCTCTTTAGCATAGGCAAAAGCTTCTTTCAGTATTGGATTTTCATTCAAATCCCCCTCTTCCACGGCTTTGTTGACCTTTACCAAATCCTGATAGACAACTCGACCAGCACCAATATTCATATGGCCAACTTCAGAATTGCCCATTTGTCCTTCCGGAAGACCTACTGCAAGTCCAGAAGCCTCTAGTTTGGAATGAGGGTATTTTTCAAAAATACTATCTATAAAGGGAGTGTTTGCCTTGTCGATAGCTGAAACGCTGGGATTAGGGGCGATTCCCCATCCATCCAAAATCATCAGTATAACTTTCTTCTTCATCTTGCAAATATAGGTTTAACTCATTTCATTTGTCCGCAAAAATGGATATTCTTCCCTAGCATTTCAATAATGTGAAGAGAAATTTTGGCTTACCCCCCAAAATCATAACAATAACAAGATTGATTTAACAGATTTCAAGAGATTTAAAATTGCAGTTGATTTAATTGCATTGTTAGTACATTTTGGCTTAGAATTTGTTTTTCGGAGAATATGAAAAAATTATTGCCCTTCATATTTTGCCTGTTGACCATAGGTACGCTTTCGCTTATTACAATTGCCGCCAGCAGTGAAAATGAAGTGATATTTACATCTTTCAAGAATGGGTCTAGCAGGGAATTGGCAAGATTTTTTGACAACGGCATAGAACTCAATATCAATGGATACCAAGGCGAATACTCCAAAAACCAAGCTGAATTGGTCATAAGGGACTTTTTCAAAAAGTATCCGCCCGAAAATTTTGAAATAATCCATGAAGGATTCTCTGGAGAACAGATCAAACATTATATAGGAACCTACACTTCCCTGGGAGAATCTTATAGGATATTATTAAGGGGTAAACTTCAGCAAGAAGAATATAGGATTTACAGTTTAGAGATTATCAAGTATTGATTTTAGGTTAAAACTTCTTTTAATTTCCTATTTTTGGGATGTGAAAAATCTACCCTATCTGACCGAGTCGAATATCCGACAATTTATAGAACAAGCACTTTTAGAAGATGTAGGCCCTGGGGATTATTCCTCTTTATCTTCCATTCCTGCCCAGCAGCAAGGCCAAGCGCAACTACTGGTCAAAGAAGATGGTATTTTGGCAGGCTTGGTTTTGGCAGAAAAAATATTCCACCAATTCGACCCTACTTTGAAAGTTGAAATACTGAAGGAAGATGGCACCTTGGTCAAAGCAGGTGATATAGGCCTGACAGTCAAAGGAGCTGCGACATCGATTTTGACAACGGAAAGGCTTGTGTTGAATTGCATGCAGCGCATGAGTGGCATTGCGACAAAAACGCATCAACTGAATAACCTGATCTCCCACACCAAGGCCAAATTGATGGACACCAGAAAAACTACACCAAACTTCCGGATGATGGAAAAATGGGCGGTCGTTTTGGGCGGTGGACTGAATCACAGATACGCACTATATGACATGGTCATGCTCAAGGACAACCATATAGATTTCGCCGGGGGAATAGAAAAAGCAATCCATTCGACAACAAAGTACCTCAAAGAAAACAAGCTAAAGCTTAAAATTGAGATTGAAACAAGAAATCTTGAGGAAGTGGCTGAAGTTCTCAGGGTAGGTGGAATTGATTACATCATGCTTGACAACATGGATTACGCCACGATGCGTGAAGCTGTGAAAATGGTCGGTGGAAGATATCCACTTGAAGCATCTGGCGGGATTACAGAATCGACCTTGAAGGATGTTGCCGAGTGTGGGGTGGACTTCATCTCTGTGGGAGCGCTGACACATCAGGTAAAAAGTATGGATATTAGCTTGAAAGCTTTTTGATAATTGGCTTAAAAGCTAAGTAAGGTTGATCGTATTTCGTTTTTCTTCATCATAATTTGATCGTATGTCATAGAAATAGTTGACACTTTTTCCATTGTTTTTACATCCATCTAATAACCATTCAATTGCCCCTTCAGGGCAAAATTGATCTCCTTTTCATCTCAACATAGGGTTAAAAACCCTATGTTTGTGTCAGGCGCTCTTTCAGGGCATGTGTCTTATGTCGTGTCTTTGCTTCTTTTCTCTTGCTTCTCGTCTTTTGCATCTTGATTCTTGCCTCTCCTCCAAACTAAAAAAAAGGCCTTCCAGAATTGAAAGGCCCTTTAATGGATGAAATATGGCTGTTTTTATTCTTTTGTTGCAAAATCAGGATAAGCACGCATGCTGTGTTCGTTGATATCCAAGCCCTCGACTTCTTCCCTTTCATCTACCCGGATGCCTACAGTACGTTTCATTGTAAAGAATATCAACCAGCTAGCTACAAAGCAGAAAGCACCAACAACTCCGATTCCGATCAACTGAGACCAAATCTGGCTCATCCCTGCCAAGTCACCAAAGAGGCCTACGGCTAGTGTACCCCAAATACCACCAATCAAATGGACGGATATAGCACCAACTGGATCATCAATTTTGATTCTGTCAAAAAAGACAACGGCGAATACCACAAGTGTACCCCCTATAAACCCAATAATCGCAGATTCGCCTACACTCATCAAATCAGCACCGGCAGTGATTCCGACCAAGCCAGCCAAAATCCCGTTGAGCACCATGGTGATATCATAGGTTTTGAATTTCAAATAAGAAGCTACCAAAGCGCCAAAAGCACCTGATGCTCCCGCAATAGCAGTTGTCACGAATACCAACGATACAGTCCCCGGATCAGCAGTCAATACAGAACCACCATTGAACCCAAACCATCCGAACCAAAGTAAAAACACACCTATGGTCGCCATCGGTATATTATGTCCAGGGATGGCATTCATCCCCTTTTCGGTGTATTTTCCAACTCTAGGGCCCAATAAATATGCCCCAACCAAAGCTCCCCAGCCTCCAACAGAATGGACAATTGTAGATCCAGCAAAGTCATAAAATGGAGTATCTAAGGTATCCAAAAATCCACCGCCCCATTTCCACATTCCAACTATTGGGTAGAAGATACCCACATATAGGATCGAAAAGAAGATAAACGGCCCAAGCTTGACACGCTCAGCAACAGCACCAGAAACAATCGTAGCAGCAGTAGCGGCAAACATCGCCTGGAAAATAAAATCCGTGAAAAAAGTATAGCCTTCATTGTAGGCAAAGGTATCCCAGCCTTCCGGAAGCGATATCCCAATACCCCCAAGTCCAAAGAAGCTTCCCACGAAATCATCTCCTGGATACATAAGGTTGAACCCAATAAAAGCATAGGTCAATAAGCCAATTGCTGGGATGATCGTGTTTTTAAAAAGGATATTGACAGTATTTTTCGCTCTGGTGAGCCCTGCTTCCAAGCTTGCGAAGCCAAGGTGCATGATGAAAACCAAAATGGTGGCTACCATCATCCAGAGGTTGTTTATGGTAAACATTTCTTGATTCATAGGTTTGTATAGATTAGGTTGAAATAGGTAATTAGGTATTTATTTTTTAATGGAAATAAATGGTTTGGCTTATAGGGCTTCTTCCCCTTTGTCGTCGTTTCTGATTCTATAAGCCTGTATCACATCTGAAATGAAGATTTTTCCATCTCCTATTTCTCCGGTCTTTCCTTCGGTGAGAATGCAATTGACCACCGAATCCACCAAATCCTCAGTAGTCACGATTTCAATTTTTGTTCTTGGAATATAAGACGGCTCAAATGCGACACCTCGGTAGGTCTGAGGTTTTGCATGTTCGAGACCCATTCCCTTTACATCATAAAAGGAAAGAAACTTCACCCCCAGACCTGCTACACATTTGTAGATATCCTGGAATTTGGATGTTCTAATGATTGCTTCTATTTTTTTCATTTTAGTCAAAGAATTAGTGGTTTTCTTGAATTCTGAATGCTAATGTAAAACAAAATTTACAGAAAAAACAAAACAGGTTTATTTTTGAGCCTATTTTCACATGATTCATGCATAAAAATTGATTTTTGGGTAAAATACAATTTAAAATTCTACAAAATTAACATCAATTTTGAATTTCATGGTTTCATACAAACCCTATATTATTTTCAATCCCTATTCATTTAAATTTTGAATGTGAAGGAGTTGGCTAAATCTAAAATTGATCTTTTTACCAGATCTATTTATATTTTTTGGGTAAATGACTTTGTATGAAAAATGAAAAAGGTAAATTTGAAGGTGTGAAATTTTAATCATCCTTTTAACATTATGCAAAACAAACCAACACTTTTGGTTCTGGCAGCCGGTATGGGCAGCAGATATGGTGGAAACAAACAGATTGACGGCTTTGGCCCCAATGGCGAGACAATATTGGAATACTCAATTTATGATGCCATCAGAGGTGGCTTTGGCAAAGTAGTCTTCATCGTAAGGGAAGAAATCCTGCAAGTAGCCAAAGAAAAGTTCCTCCCAAAAATAGAAGGCAAAATCGAAGTTGAATTTGTGCTTCAATCCCTGACCTCATTTGTCCCCGAAGAATTCCAAAACCCTGATCGTGTAAAACCATACGGAACTGCACATGCGGTCCTTTGTGCCAAAGATGCCATTTCGGAACCATTTGCAGTGATCAATGCCGATGATTTCTATGGAAAAGAAGCTTTTGAAGTATTGGGGAAATTCCTTACGAATGGAGTTCAACCAAATCTCCACGCGATGGTAGGTTATGCTATCCAAAACGTACTTTCAGAACATGGTACTGTAAGCCGTGGAGTTTGCACAATGAATGAATCCAATCAACTGATCGGTATGGTAGAAAGAACCTCTATCTCAAGGGAAAATGGAAAAATCATTGCAAATGGTGATGGAGAATCTATAGAAATACCTGAGGGAACCCCTGTATCCATGAATTTTTGGGGCTTTCACCATGCAGTATTCAACAATCTCCAAAAGATGTGGGAGGAATTCCTCCCTGCCAACAAAGAAAACATCAAGTCTGAATTCTTTATCCCCTTGGTAGCCAATACGCTCATCGAAAATGGCGAAGGCGCCGTAGAAGTACTTGAAGGAGGTAAAACTTGGTTTGGTGTCACTTACACAGAAGACAAGCCCGTGGTAATAGCTTCTCTAAAAAAACTCCACGATGACGGAGAATATCCCAAAAACCTTTGGGAATAGACCTGATTGGGTCAACACACAATCTGTATCACTCAAACATGGCGTTTTTCGGTTCAATAAAGAATTGATTGAGGAATCAATTATTAAAGAAACCGAACAAGCCACATCTTCGACGCTTAAATATCCAAGACCAACCGAAGACCTCAAAATCGGTAGAGAAAAAACAAAAAAAACACAAAACCAATGAAAAACATATTCTTCTACAGCCAAAGCATATTCAAGGACATTGCTTTGTTGGTATTACGTGCAGGCGCAGGGTTAATGATGGCTACACACGGCTGGGCCAAGCTGTCAGATTTCAGCGCCAATCTCCAGACTTTTCCCGACCTGATCGGTTTGGGATCGGCCGTATCACTCCAGTTAGTTATTTTTGCTGAGTTTTTCTGTGCGCTTTTTTTGGCTATCGGATTTCTTACCAGACTCTCTTTGATCCCGTTGATCATTACAATGTGCGTAGCAGCATTTATCGCACATGGTGGGGATCCGTTTTCGGTACAGGAAATGTCTCTACTTTACTTGACTGTTTTCGTCAGTCTGTTTTTGTTGGGACCGGGGAAATGGTCTGTAGATGGACAAATCAAAAAGAAAAAAAGCTATTGATCCCAAGTTGATACAACACCCTTATCAACCACAAAAAAGCTAGTCTGAGCATCTATGGCATTCAAAATAGCCTTAGATCGCTCAGGCCTGGCATCAGTGATAAAAAGTTGCCCAAACTTGTGCTCGGCAACCAGTTTTACGAGTTTTTCGATCCTGTGATCATCTAGTTTGTCGAATATATCATCCAATAACAGCACGGGCTTGACGCCTTTCATGGTATGGAAAATCTCAAACTGGGCAAGCTTTAATGCAATTACAAAAGATTTCTGTTGTCCCTGTGAACCAAACTTTTTGATCGGGTAACCATCGATTTCAAAAACAAAATCATCTTTGTGGATACCCATTGTCGTTCTTTTCAGGGCAAGATCCTTTTGGTGGTTTTGAACAAACTCCCTTTCAAAACTTGTAGAAAGGCAAGTAGTACTATATTGTATATCCACACCCTCCCTCATTCCCGATATATTGGCATAATGATCCAGCAACAACGGCTTGAAGCCTTCCAAAAACCGACTCCTCTCTTCTGAAATAAATCTGGACAATTGAATGATTTCCTGATCATAGGGTTCTAGCAGATTTTTATTGAACTTTCCCGAATCAGAAAACTGCTTCATCAGGGCATTCCTTTGCTTGAGAAAGTGCTGAAACCGGACCAATTTATCCAAATAGCCCTTGTCCAATTGACAGAGCATATTGTCAAAAAATCTCCTTCTTTCTTCGCTTCCATCTTTGATCAGCATGGTATCGTCAGGAGCAATCATCACCACAGGCAAGAGGCCAATATGATCACTCATTTTCTCAATGGCCTTTCCATTCTGGATCAATTGCTTCTTTTTACCTGCCTCAACGACACAGCGGATCTCAAGAACCTTGTCCTCCAAACAGAATTCTCCAAAAACAGTGAAAAAATCCGCATCATGTAGGATATTTTGGCTGTCTTGGACATTGATCGCACCCTTGGTAAGACACAGATAATGAATGGCATCGAGCAGATTGGTTTTGCCTGACCCATTGATTCCTACCAGACAATTTATCTCCTCAGAAAACTCCAACTTAGCCTTCTGGTAATTTTTAAATTGATTGAGTTGGAGATTTTTCAGGTACATTTTTAGAAACTGTAGGGTTTTTGACTATTTTCGCATTCGGACTTACAATTCAGCCCATTTGATTATATTTGAGTCCTAATTTAGCATATTTTACAATAAACGATATGGCAAAGAAGAGCACGGCTGCGAAGTCGAAAGCAAAATACTCCAAAGAAACATATGCTTTCTGGTACGAAAGTATGTTGTTAATGAGAAGGTTTGAAGAAAAAGCAGGCCAATTATATGGTCAGCAAAAAATAAGAGGATTTTGTCATTTATATATTGGTCAAGAAGCTTGTGCTTCCGGGGCGATAACCGCACTGGATAAAGATGACAAATGGATCACTGCATACAGAGACCACGCCCATCCACTGGGTCTTGGAACAGACCCTGGTGCTGTCATGGCGGAACTTTATGGAAAAGCTACCGGAACCACAAAAGGCAAGGGTGGATCCATGCACATTTTTGACAAAGAAAGAAATTTCATGGGAGGCCACGGAATCGTAGGTGCACAAGTGCCTATGGGTCTAGGAATCGGTTTTGCCGAAAAATACAGAGGCACCAAAAACCTATGTATTTGCCACATGGGTGATGGAGCAGTGAGACAAGGTGCTGTCCATGAAGCTTTCAATTTGGCTATGCTGTACAA
Source organism: Belliella marina (assembly GCF_042682445.1). Classification (NCBI taxonomy): domain Bacteria; kingdom Pseudomonadati; phylum Bacteroidota; class Cytophagia; order Cytophagales; family Cyclobacteriaceae; genus Belliella; species Belliella marina. Next base: position 28,976 of record NZ_JBHUHR010000027.1, on the reverse strand, counting down.
AACCCCTGTGATTTTCGTCATCGAAAACAATGGTTATGCAATGGGTACCTCAGTAGCAAGGACTTCAAATGTGACTGAGCTGTACAAAATCGGTGAAGCTTATGACATGCCTTCTTTCCCAGTAGATGGAATGAATGTAGAAGCGATCCACGAAGCTGTAGCTGAAGCTGCCGAAAGAGCGAGAAAAGGCGATGGCCCGACTTTGTTGGAATTCAGGACTTACAGGTACAAAGGACATTCGATGTCAGATCCCCAAAAATACAGAACCCGTGAAGAGGTAGAGGAATACAAAGAGAGAGACCCTATCGCACAAGTAAAGGCGACGATCATTGACAACAGCATCTTGACGGAAGACGAAATCAAGGAAATCGACAAAAAAGTAAAGAAACAAGTCGACGATGCAGTCAAATTTGCTGAAGAATCACCTTGGCCTGACGGACAAGATGCTTTCAAAGACATCTATATGCAAGAAGATTATCCGTTTGTAATGGAATAATCACCCTTGCAATTCAAAAAGCCCTTGGGAAAATTTCCCAAGGGCTTTTTTGTTAACAACTGATTTGGCACCGTTGCTTCTTGATAATAGCTATAGACAAAAGTACTTCATCAGTCTAATTTATGACATTTCCCCTTTTTTTACTCACAGATTATTAGGTATTGGGGCAATGGCTTTGCATTTGAATTAAAGAAATATATCTTTGCGCCAATAATTTTAATAGAATGGCTAAGAAAGAAACAAAAAATAGCGAAGTAGATTACGAATTACTGGAAAACCCAGAAGTAATTGCAAGTAGATTGGAAAGGGGAGAGAATTTTGTCAGACAAAACTCTAAACTCTTCGGAGGGATCTTGATTGCTGCTGTGATTGTCATAGCGGGCATCTTGTTTTTGCAAATCAACAAGCAAAACCAAAATGAAAAAGCCCAGGCAGAAATGTTCCAAGCCGTATATTACTTCGAGCAAAACCAAACTGACTTAGCTTTGAACGGTGATGGTACAAACACTGGTTTTTTGAAGATCGCTGACCAATACTCTGGAACTGATGCCGCCAATCTTTCAAATTTTTACATCGGATCAATATACCTGTCTGAAGGCCAATTTGAGAAGGCTGTAGACCATCTGAAAAAATTCTCAGCAGATGACTACTTTGTACAAGCCAAAGCATATTCCTTGTTGGGGGATGCCTATCTGGAACTTGGCAACACCAAGGAAGCAATCTCTGCATACAAAAAAGCTTCAACTGAAAGTGAAAACAAATTCTTCACACCAAGATATTTGAACAAACTGGCAATCGCTTATGAAGAAGCCGGTGATATGGCCAATGCCATCAAAACTTACGAATTAATCGAAGAAAAATACTTCGAATCATACGAATTTACCAACGCACGAAAGCATAAAGCCCGCTTGGAAGGTCTTGCCTCTAAGTAATGCTTTATCTCGTAAATAGCATGAAGGAAGAGTAAGACCAGCTGGTCTTACTCTTTTTTTATTTATCCAAACCTAAAAAAAAATCATGGCAACTTCCCTGAAAAGCTTAAGTCAATATACTGACAAAAACCTACTTGATATCTCTGACAAAAAATTTGGCATCGTCGTATCTGAATGGAATGACCAAGTTACAGGCTCTTTGTACTCTGCCGCAGTGGAAACCCTCATGAAGCATGGCGCAAAAAAAGAAAATATCTACAAAAAAAATGTCCCTGGATCATTTGAATTGACCCTTGGCGCCCAATGGCTTGCTGAAATCGAAGAAATCGATGCTGTAATCTGCCTAGGGTGTGTAATCCAGGGAGAAACCCGTCATTTTGATTTTATCTGCGATGCCGTAGCACATGGAATCACCAATGTAGGGTTGAAATACAACAAACCTGTCATTTTTGGAGTTTTGACCCCCGATACCATGCAGCAAGCATTGGATAGATCTGGTGGAAAGCACGGAAACAAAGGTGACGAAGCAGCCATTACAGCTGTCAAGATGCTTGGATTTTAAGGAGAGAAAAGTTGTCAAGAGGCGAGAGTCGAGAAACGAGAAGCAAGAGAAAAATCTAAGAAGCGAGAAACGAACCAAGAGTGTGCTTTCTACGACTACGTCACCTCGACGGCAGGAGAGGTCTCGTCCCGATTATGGTCGAAGAAGTGGGAAAATGAAAAGTACATATAAATTTCAGTTCGAGATTTCTCCCCGCAATTCTGCGGGACAGGTCTCTACTCCTCCCTAAAGTGAGACAGGTTTTTAGGATTGAAATGAAAAACAATGGAAAAAGTGTCAACTAATTTCAGGACATGAAAAAAAATGCCGTAGGCATGACCGAAATATTAGACCGGCAATCTATTGCCGGGATTAAATATTAGAGAGAAATTATGAAGTGCCGTAGGCACGGACGATGTAGGACCTTACACAAAAAAGTATTTTGAATTAAAAAACAACCTCAAACCTAATACATACCATGAAAATAATGAAATTCGGGGGGACCTCTGTAGGCAGACCCGAAAGAATGCATCAAGTAAAAGAACTGATCACAAGAGACAATCAGAAAAAAATAGTAGTCCTTTCGGCACTGTCGGGAACTACCAATGCACTGGTAGGTATCGGTGATGCACTTGCCGAAGCCAACAAAGAGCTGGCAAAAGAACGGATTGACACTTTGCACAAGCACTATCTGGTTTTCTACAAAGAGCTTTTGAAAACAGAATCAGCGCAGAAAAAAGCGGAAAAAATCATCGCCGAACACTTTGAGTTTTTGAATATCATCTTGAAGATTTCTTTTAACGAAGCAATCAATAGAGATATCCTTGCACAAGGGGAGCTTCTGTCGACGAAGTTGTTTTATACTTTACTTCAGGAATTGGATGTGCCGGCAGTATTTTTACCTGCATTGGATTTCATGAGCATCGATGAGAACCATGAGCCGGAATTGAAGAAAATCTCAGAGAAGCTTAAAGGTATTCTTGGGAATTATGCTGAGGAGAGCATTTTCGTCACGCAAGGATATATCTGCAAAAACCACAGAAATGAAGTCGACAACCTCAAAAGAGGTGGTTCAGATTATTCTGCTTCCCTTATTGGAGCGGCGATCAATGCAGATGTAGTCGAAATCTGGACTGATATCGATGGTATGCACAACAATGATCCTAGGATCGTGGACAAGACAAGACCTATAGCCCAGTTGTCATTCGATGAAGCTGCGGAATTGGCTTACTTTGGTGCCAAAATTCTGCACCCTGCATCCATTTGGCCTGCACAGCAGTACAACATTGCCGTAAAGCTATTGAATACCATGGAGCCTGATGCTCCTGGCACTACAATCACTGCCAAGGAACAGGGGACAGGTGTTAAAGCATTGGCTGCCAAAGATGGCATCACTGCAATCAAGATCAAATCAAGCCGCATGCTATTGGCCTATGGTTTCTTGAGAAAGGTTTTTGAAGTATTTGAAAAATACAAAACTTCGATCGATATGATCACTACCTCCGAAGTAGCTGTTTCAGTTACTATCGATGACTTATCGCATCTTTCTGACATTGTGAGAGAACTAGAGGCTTACGGAGCAGTCGAAGTGGACCAAAACCAAGCGATTATTTCAGTGGTAGGTAACCTGATTGCCGAATCAAAAGGCAGTGTAGCCCAAATCATGAACTGCCTGACAGAATACCCCATCCGAATGGTTTCTTATGGAGGCAGCCGACACAATGTGTCTCTGCTAGTAGATGCCCAATTCAAAAATCCTGCATTGAAAAGCCTCAATGCTGGTCTTTTTGAATGGTAAATAAAGCTTGTGTTATTCTAATCCAGACCTTAAATATGTCTTGGGAATATCAATCAGCATAGGGCGAAATGTTCAATGTTAAGCGTTAAATGTAAGCCTCGAATTAACACTTAACAAACTTTTGTAAAACAGCCACTTTACTGAAAAATAAGGGCTAGCCAGCTTAAAACAACAAATCCCCTTTCGGATGTCCATTCATCTGAAAGGGGATTGTTTTTTATAATCTTGCCATCCATCTTGCCAATAATACTTCATGGACAAGGAAAACCCCATCATCTTCAATGACAAGCTCTTGCTTTTGGAGAGACTTGATGGCTGTACTCACAGTGCTTGTCGCCCCTAATCGATATTTATTGATAAATTCCTTCGAAAGTGGATTCCTCAATGGTTCCTCTTTGGCTATAGCCTGAAACACTTTCCACTGCGTCTTTGTCAACATTTTCGGGAAATTTGCGAAAATCGCTTGCTGTTGTGCCAAAATATCAGTCTTCACCCGTTGAACATCCGCAACCTTCACTTCTTGACACTGGGCGTAGAGGTAGTTGCAGATCAGTTGGATCGTATAAGTCTGCCCTCTCGACCAGTCCAAAATTGATTTGACAATCTCCTCTGAAATCACCTTTCTCTTTGCTCCAAAATGCGCCTGAATAAAAGGATTATACTTATCAAAAGGAATTGGATCCAGTGAAAGCAATTGCGCACTGAGATAAAAGGGCCTGTTTTTCTCCAAAAACATCTCCGACATCATTCCCCTGTGGCTTCCAGAAAATATAAACCTGATGCTGGGAAATTTTTGAACCCAAGTCCTGAACATTGCTTCTGCATTCGACTCACTATAGGTAGCCACCTGCTGAAATTCATCAATCGCAACTACAACCCTTTTCTTCCTCTGATCCAAAAATTCTCCCAAAGCGTGGAGTGATTGCTCTTCGTTGCCTGAAGAATTCAATCCTAAGTTCAAAGCTGGAGTACCTGATATGGGATCAAAACTGATTGTCGCCCCTATGGAAGAAATCAATTTTTGGATAGTCGCATTGATGCCGGACTTGTTCTTTCCAAAACGTTCAAAAACAGCACTTGACAATTCCTTAATCGCATCTTCCATAGATATGGCTCCCAAAAAATCAACATATAAGGTCTCATAATCCCCCGAGTCTTCCAATTCTTCAAAAAAACGATGCACCAAAGCTGACTTACCCAACCTTCTCCAAGCATACAAAACCACATTTCTGCCATTTTTGATGTGTTCCTGAAGGGCTATCAGGTCATCTTCCCTGTCACAGAAATAAGCTTTTCCATGATAAGTATTCAAAACAAAAGGATTGTCAGGCTTTTTCATTAGGCTAATTGTTTATATTCTTGCTTCCCAATATTTTATACATCGGATTTCAATTTCATTTAGATAAGACCTATCACGTTTTCTGCTGAAATTAACCGATGTGCAGAATTTATAAAAAAGCATTTATCAAGATTTAAACCTTACAGGTCTCTGGCATTAATTTATAATTAGCAAACTCATTATTCCGTACTTTACGTTACGTAAAATACGTAACGTAAAGTACGGAATAAATTCACATTTAACAAAACCAATCATAAAATCCTTTTAGTATTTATTCTTCTTTTTCATCAAATTCGGGCATGAAGAAACTTGCATTCCTTTTTATTGTACTCTTGAACTTCAACGATATAATGGCACAAAGTCAATACGAGACCCTTTTCGAGAAATCCAAAGGGCAGAAAACACCAATTTACTCAGAAGTAATTGATTATTTTGACCAATTAGCCAAGGATTTTGAGACTGTAAAAATGGTGGAAATGGGTATTACCGATTCAGGAATGCCATTGCATGTTATCAAGTATGATGCACAAAAAGAATTTGATCCGAAAATCTGGCATCAAAATAACAGACTCGTGCTCTACATCAATAATGGGATCCATCCAGGCGAGCCAGACGGCATTGATGCTTCCATGATGTTTTTGAGGGATATTTTATTGGGAAAAATAGATGTCCCAGCTGATATCGCCATAGCCATCACGCCAGTTTATAACATAGGTGGTCACTTAAATCGAGGCTCCCACAGTCGGGTTAATCAAAATGGTCCGGAAGAGTTTGGCTTCAGGGGAAATGCAAGAAACTTTGACCTCAACAGGGATTTTATCAAAGCAGACACCAAAAATGCCCGTTCATTTCAGGAAATATTCAGTTGGCTGAAGCCACAGGTATTTATAGACACCCATGTAAGCAATGGTGCGGACTATCAACATGTGATGACCTTAATCTCCACGCAGCATGATAGATTGGGTGGGGAATTGGGAGCATATTTAGAAAAAACATTGAATCCTGCACTTTATGAAAGCATGAAGGCCAAAGATTTCCCTATGATTCCTTATGTCAATGCTTATGGAAGCAAGCCGGAAGATGGCTGGCCACAGTTCAAAGACATCGGTAGATACAGCAGTGGATTTGCGGCTTTGTTCAAGACTTTGAGCTTTATGCCAGAGACACACATGCTCAAGCCTTACGATCAAAGAGTAGCCTCCACCTATGAATTATTCCTGAGCTTTATAGAAATATTCAAGACAGATGCTTCGAAAATCGTCGCCATGGCAAAAGCCGACCGAGAAAAAGTCGCTGAACAGGGCAGTTTCGGGCTCAACCACACATCCGATAGAAGTACATACAAGCTAATGGAATTTCACGGATATGAATCAGGACAGAAGCCATCTGACATTTCGGGACTGCCAAGACTTTACTACGATCGAGACAAACCCTTTTCTACAGAGATCAAATTTTATGATGCTTATCAACCGGGATTGGTTCTCGACAAACCAGAAGCTTATATCATTCCCCAAGGATGGCATACAGTCGTTGACAATTTGAGAAGAAATGGTGTGCAAATTCAGGAGTTGAATCAAGACAGCAGCATTCAGGTATCCGTTTATCATATCAAAGATTTCCAAACTGGACAGCGCCCATACGAAGGACATTATTTACATACAAATGTGACCGTAGAGAAATCAACTGCCAAGATGGATTTTAGAAAAGGTGACTTTATAGTTCATATGAACCAAGAGTCCAACAACTATATCATTGAGGTATTGGAGCCTGAGGGAGAGGACAGCTTCTTTGCCTGGAACTATTTCGATACAGTTTTGCAATCCAAAGAGGGTTATTCTGCTTATGTTTTTGAGGATTTGGCTGCAGAATATTTATCACAAAATCCATCGATAAGAGCAGCACTGGAAAAAGCTAAAGCAGAAAATGAAGAATTGGCAAAAAGCGCATCGGCACAGTTGCGGTGGGTATATGAAAACTCTCCATGGAAAGAAAAAGAGCATAACAGGTATCCTGTGTATAGGGTAGAGTTTTAGTTTAACTCTAAATTATATAAAACTAACCATAAAAAAGTTACGTCTTAATATTGTAAAAAAATGATTTTAAATCCTTAATTTTAATGTTATGGAGGATGTCTTGAAGAGAATTAGTATAAACCCACAAGTTTGTCACGGTAAGCCGACAATTAGAAATAAAATGTATACCGTAGAATTGATATTAGATCTTCTTAGCTCAGGGATGACGGAAAATGAAATACTTGATGACTATCCAGCACTTGAAAAAGAAGATATCATAGCCTGTTTAAAATATGCTTCTCTTTTAACCAGGGCTAAATCATTTAGCCATTCTGCATGAAATTTTTACTTGACGCACAACTCCCGCCTTTGTTTTGCGAAATATTAAAACAAAAAGGTCATCATGCTATTCACGTTTTAGATTTACCTAATGGAGATGAAAGCTCAGATATGGAAGTTGCCAATTTTGCAGATAGACATCGCCTAATCCTTATTTCTAAAGACTCGGACTTTCATCATTCCCACATCCTATTGAAATCCCCAAAAAAACTATTAATAAATTAGTACTGGAAACATCAAAAATAGATTTCTATTCGATTTGGTTCGACAAAATATAGAAAAGATTGAGAAGCTTTTTGAAGAATCTGACTATCTGGAACTATCATTGCACGGATTATTTGCCCATGAAAAATAAAAAACAATCCCCCTCATTTTTAGAAAAACTTCAAAGCAAATGGAAACTCAAAAGCCTGAAGCAAGTCCTCTTGGTTCTGTTGGTATTTGCATTGACTGGGTTTACGATATTGTTTATCAAAAAACCAATTTTTGATTTGTTGGGAATCAGTATGGAGCGTGGGGGATTTTGGAAAACTGTCCTCTACCTTCTCCTCGTACTTCCTCTTTATCAGCTTGTCCTTTTGTTTTGGGGATTTGTTTTGGGACAATTTGATTTCTTCTGGGAAAAAGAAAAACAGTTCTTTAGAAGAATCTTCGGGAAAAAGAAAAAAGAATGAATTTTACCAAAATCAATCTTTTCAAAAAAAACTCCACCCTCATGAGCTTCGCAGCACTTGATTACGTAAATTTGCGGACAATTTTAATTCAGAACCATAACTTGTAATGGCAAAAAAGAAAGGTAAGTCCCTGGAAGAACACGAAAAGCGCAAGCTCAACAAAGAAAGTCTAGGGAAATTGGGAGGAGTCTTTAGGTTTATATTGCCTTATAAATGGACATTTATCTTAGGTCTCTTGTTTTTGTTGCTGTCAAGTTTGACACTCCTGACTTTCCCATACGTCGCAGGTAAATTGATCGATACTGCCTCAGGAAAATCCTGGTTGGTAAATGACATCAATGGAATCGCATTTTTACTTCTGGGAATTCTATTGGTTCAAAGCATATTTTCTTTCTTCCGAGTTTGGTTGTTTGCGAAGGTTTCGGAAAGAAGCATGCGCGATGTGAGGATTTCGCTTTATAGTCAGCTGGTCCAATTACCAATGACATTCTTCGATAAAAGAAGAACTGGGGAGCTGATTTCTAGGATTACCGCAGATGTAAGCATGCTGCAAGATACCTTTTCCACGACCTTGGCAGAGCTTTTCAGGCAAATCATCACCTTGGTAGCGGGCGTAATATTCCTGATGGTCACTACTCCAAAACTAACCATCTTCATGTTGGCTACCTTTCCTGTTTTGGTGATCATTGCGATAGTTTTTGGGAAATTTATCAGGACATTATCCAAACAGGCACAAGATGAATTGGCAGCAGCAAATGTCATTGTGGAAGAAACATTGCAGTCGATCATGACTGTAAAATCTTTTGCAGGGGAGGATTATGAATCCAACAGATATAGAAATGGCCTCAATAAAGTGGTAAAAGTCGCTTTGAAAGCTGCTGGTTTTAGAGGGGCATTTATCTCATTTATCATCTTTGCCCTCTTTGGCGGGATTGTAGCTGTGATGTGGTATGGAGCGACTTTGGTTGCTTCCGGTGCGATGAGCGTTGGGGATTTGGTGTCATTTGTATTGTACACGACATTTATTGGAGGATCGATTGCCGGACTGGGAGATATCTATGGACAGATCCAAAAGGCAATCGGATCGTCTGAGCGGGTATTGGAAATCCTGCAGGAATCTCCGGAATATTCCACTGCTGACTTCCAACAAGTACCAATGAGGGGAAATGTCTCCTTCTCCAATATAGGCTTTACTTATCCTACCAGACCTGAAATAGAAGTGCTCAAAGACATCAACCTGAGCATTGGCGCTGGGGAGAAAGTCGCTCTGGCCGGACATAGTGGTGCAGGGAAATCAACCATCATCCAACTTTTGCTCAATTTCTACCCTACCAACAGAGGTACACTTACCGTAGATGGGAAAGCTGTGGGAGAATGGAACCTCAAACAACTCAGATCAAATATAGGTATTGTTCCACAGGAAGTTCTACTTTTCGGTGGAAGTATCAGGGAAAACATCGCATATGCAAAACCTGATGCCACAGAGGAAGAAATAATAGAAGCTGCCAAAAAAGCCAATGCTTGGCAGTTTATAAGCAAATTCCCCGAAGGTTTGGAAACAACAGTTGGTGAAAGGGGAATCAAACTCTCTGGGGGACAGCGTCAACGTGTTGCCATCGCAAGAGCCATTTTGAAAGATCCAGCAATCTTGATTTTGGATGAAGCCACCTCTTCACTTGATGCCGAATCTGAAAGCTTGGTACAGGAAGCTTTGGACGAACTGATGAAAAACAGGACTACGATTATCATTGCCCACAGACTGTCTACCATCAGAAAAGTGGATAGAATCTATGTCCTCAAAGACGGAGAAATAGTGGAAGAGGGTACACACGAAAATCTTGCAGAGCAAGAAGATGGTTTTTATGCCAACTTGGTAAGGTTACAGTTTGCGGAATAAGTTTAACTGTGGTGAGGCATTTGAAATACATTCTAACTTTTCTATTCCTAGCATATGGAGAAATTGCGCTTGGTCAAGCCAAGTACTCATTAAACATAGAAGCTGGCCATCTCCAGTTTAGAAATACGCTATTTGATGTAGATCCTGGACCAAATTGGAAAGGTCATGATCTTTCTGGTCGAAACGGTTATGAACTGTCTGTCATCAATGGGATTATCCTTCGAGAAAAACTCAATGTTGGTCTAGGCATCAGTTATAATGGTTTTTATGCTGCCTCTTCACCAACCTACCATGGCATAGCCGCATTTTTTAATCTCGAATATGCGAATTACATGAAAAAAGTATCTCCTTTGATCAACCTGAAATTGGGAAATGGGCATCTCTGGAATCAATATGAAAATGGTGCAAGAAACTTCTATGGAGAAATTACGGCTGGCCCAATGATCAAGCTCTCACCAAAAGTCCAATTGTATGCAAAAACAGGCATAATGATCCAACAACAAGCCAGCTTAATTCCTATCCGGGTTGGTGTACGGTTTTGAAATTAAACATTTTTTTTTGCCGTAAGTTATTGTTATCAAAAAAACACCCAATTGATATAATGAATCAAAGTATTGAAAAACTGATGAAGGCCATTGAGCCTTATAGAACTGCCCTTTTACAGCACCCAATTTATAATGACCTCAAAACCCTTGAAGACTTCCAAGTATTCATGGAACAGCACGTCTATGCCGTATGGGATTTTATGACCTTACTCAAAGCCCTACAATCGAAACTGACAGGCACAAGTATCCCTTGGGTTCCTTCCAATGAGCCAATGGTCACAAGATTGATCAATGACATCGTTCTTGCTGAAGAGAGCGACGAAGATGGACAAGGAGGATATTGCAGCCACTTTGAGTTGTACTTGGGAGCTATGAAAGAAGCTGGGGCAGGTACAGGCAAGATAGAACGTGTTATAGAAGAATTGAGAACTGGACAGTCATTTGATGAAGTCGTAGAAAGTCTCGATCAGCCAGATTCTGTCAAGCATTTTCTAAGAACAAACTTTGCAGTGGTGCAAGCAGGGAAGCCTCACCAAATAGCGGCATCTTTCACATTTGGTAGGGAAGAGTTGATTCCAGACTTGTTTCGACAATTGGTGAATGACCTTATCAAAAGCAAACCGGGCGAACTGGAAACATTGGAATATTACTTCGAAAGACATATCCATTTGGATGAAGATCACCATGGTCCACTGGCGATGAAAATGTTGGATCACCTTTGTGGAAACGATCCTGTAAAGTGGGAAGAAACCAAGTATGCAGCCATAGAAGCTTTGGAAGCTAGAAAAGTGCTGTGGGATGGGATTCATGATGCAGTAAGAGTTAAAGTTGCTGCGGAAAGCTAGAGTCTTTAATGTCAGCTAAATATCCAAAGGAAAGTTTTGCTAGCTTCAATTCACCAATTATTATAATTTTCGGTGAATTGATTCACCAAATTTCATTAAAATTGATGAATTGAAAAAATTCTTTAGGCGCTAGCCTTTCAAGTGGGCAGTGAGGTCAGTTATAATGAAATCGCCCAGTTAACGGGAGTGGATAAAAATACAGTTTCAAAATTTGACTAAAAAACAATACCCCTTCCGAGATTCGGAAGGGGTATTGTTTTTATGATTATCTGCTTTATCACCTTTTTTCGTAAGCTGGCCTTTTTGGCTTGCTAAAGGCATCCTTACTATTTAAAAGTCTCATGACTTCTTGGATAGCTGCTTCCAGCTGTGCATCTTTTCCATTGGCAAGACTACTAAAATCCTCCACAACTTCAATATCAGGATCTACTCCATGCCCTTCCTTGAACCAAGTCCCATCGGGATCATACATCCTAAAAGTAGGCACAGTCACAGATCCGCCATCAATCAAAGCAGGAGCTCCGGAAATCCCTATCAACCCTCCCCAGGTTCTGGTACCGATCAAAGGTCCGATTTCGCGCTTTCTGAAATAATCAGGGAATGCATCTCCCCCTGAACCAGAGAAACCATTGATAAGCATCACTTTTGGACCAAAGTTGCCAGAAGGAGGCCATGCCCAGTCTTCACCATCCCTCACAGCCCAGAAAGCCAAAGGACCTCTATCTAATAATTCGACAAACCTATCTGGAATCTGTCCGCCATTGTTGAAACGCTCATCAATGATAAACCCTTCTTTATTCATCTGGCCATAAAACTGACGGAACAATTCATTCTGTCCATCCACACCTGTACTTGGTACAAAAATATATCCGATTTTCCCATCTGTAGCTTCTTCTACACGCTCCCTGAATCCATTGATCCAAGCGAGGTTTCTAAGTCTAGCCTCCGAAGAAAGTGGCTTCACCAATACTTTCTTTGCACCTGACAGATTTGGCTGACTGTTTACAGTAAGCTGCACAGTCTTGTTTGCCAATCCCTGCAATGCCGCAAAAATAGATTTTTCCGAATCCAATGCCACACCATTCACTTCCAAAATATAATCTCCCTCTTTCACATCTACCCCAGGTTTTTGCAGTGGTGATCTCACTTCCAAATCCCATGGTGCACCAGCAACGATTTTTTTGATCCTGTAAGCATTATTTTCGAAGGAAAAATCAGCTCCCAAATAACCAACATTGATACTGCTGGCACTTTCCATACTGCCTCCACTCACATAGGTATGGGAAGCATTCAGCTCAGCGATCAAATTCCCAATGATATTATTGACATCTCTTCGGGAATTAGCCTGTGCTACCAAAGCACCATATTTCGTTTTCATACTTTCCCAATCTACCCCATGCATCGTTGGGTCATAAAAATAATCCCTCTCCAATCTCCACACCTCATTGAAAATCTGCTTCCACTCCTCCGCTGGTACTACCGAAATCATCATATCCTTTGTAGGAACAGGCTTGTCCAATTTCTGCCCCGGAGCAGGATCGATTACTGCCAACTGACCTCTTGAACTCACCAATAATTTTTTACCATTGGCGGCAAGTTGGTAGCCATTGATACTTTCGATGATAGTCTTGGTCTCTTCTTCCTTAAAGTCATAGAACTCAAGCTTTGTTTTTACATCCGAAGCACTTCCCGAATTCGGATACCGAAGGAAAAGCAACTTTCCCTCAATAGATGCAAGTGACACAATATTTCCCGAAGGAACATCTAACATCTCCAGCCTATTCTCAAAACCTTCAACTTCAAAATTGATTTTTTCAGGTTTCTTATCTTTTTCTTTGTCCTTCCCTTTATCAGCTTTCTTTCCGTCCTCTTCTTTTTTGCTGTCATCCCCATCTTTTTTCACTTCCTGAGCATCATTTTTCAATGCAATAATGGAAGGAACTGATTTGGCCACTGTACCTACAGCAATCTTGGTAGTATTTGGATAGATAAAAGTATTGTCCAAGTCCGAATAGACTGGATTAAATGTCCTATTGGTAGTGAAGAAGACATATTTCCCATCTTCACTGAAGACAGGGGAATTGTCAGAATAAAATCCGGAAGTTATTTGGCTTACTTTGTTGTTGGCAAGCTCATAAAGGTAGATTGCAGATGTAGCCCTGTTTTCTTTGGACATGCTATACACCAAGTACCTGCTATCGGGAGACCAATTGACTTCAAAACCTTGAAGGTTTCCTTCAAACATATATTTCCCCTTGTCAATAGACTTGACTGATCCAGTAGCCGCATCAATCAACAAAACATCCATCGCTTGATTGATTGTCACGATTTTTTTGCTGTCTGGTGACCAGTATATATTGTAGTAAAAGCCCTTTTTGAAAGAAGTAAGCTCTTTTGTGGTCTTGTTTTCAAGATCTTTGAGTGCTAGTTGGTATTCGCCGGAAGCATCAGACCAATAAGCCAAGTACTTGCCATTTGGTGACCAAGCAGGAAAGCGCTCTGCAACCCCACTGCTGGATGTTTCATTCACAATAAACCCATCTACAGCAGGCAGGTTAAATACATCACCACGAGCAGATACCAGTACCCTTTTTCCATCAGGTGAAATTTTGGCTGATTGGATGTCTTTGGAAGCGTCTTTAAGTACAGGCATCAAGGCTTTCTGATCCGAAATAACCTGAACAGCCACTTCCTTGGTGCTTCCTGAAGCAATATTGTAGAGATGAAGTTTCCCTCCCGCTTCAAATACGATTTCTTTGTCACTGTTAGAAGGAAAAGTAATGTCGAAATCCTTGAATTCGGTCAGCTGTTGCTGGGATTTGGTGTTCAAATCATACTTCCAAAGGTTGTTTTTCCCTTCCGGTCCTTGATCGGACATAAAGTATATTGCATCCCCAATCCACATAGGAAGCTCATCATTGGCATCATTGGAGGTGATATTTTCGGTTTCGAAATTTTCCAAATTGAAAACCGTAATATCAGGTGCTGTTCCTCCACGGTATCTCTTCCAGTTACGATTCACCCTACTTCGATCTGTGTAAGCGATAGACTTCCCATCAGCAGAAAAGGAAGCAAACTCACCATAAGGAATTGGGAGCTTTTCAGGAAGCCCTCCTGTAACTGGAATGGTATAGAATTGTGAAAAACGTTCCTTACCACTTTCTCTTCCAGATGAAAAAAGGATCGAATTGCCATCAGGTGACCAGTCCAATACAAGGTCAGACATACCATGGTAAGTCAACCTATTTGGAATCCCTCCAGTGGAGGGGATGACATAGACATCATAGTTTCCATTATAATTGGCTGTGAAGGCGATTTGGCTTCCATCAGGAGAGAATTTAGGATACATCTCTGGCCCTTCTGGTGAAGTCAAGCGCTGGGCAGTGCCTCCTTCTTTTGGTACAATCCAAATATCATCTCCGAAACAAAACACAATTTGCGTCTCAGAAACATCAGGGTGATGCATCAATCTTGCATCCAATTGCGCCATTGCCGAAACAAAAGGCGATAATGATAGAATCAATAATAACAGTTTTTTCATTCGTATTTGGGTTAAATGGAGCACACCTTCCAAGATATTGGAGCTTAGCGGTGTAAAATTAATATAATGATTATTTGGGCTTCAAATTACAGAATTTGATTCAAAATAACTCTGAGACATGGGTAAATGAACATTTAGAAGCAGTGAGAATTTGATGCCAGCATTAACACAACATGCATTATATATTGATTTCCAATAACTTAAAATTACAACTAAAGAGCCTAACCTTTGGTTTGGGATGAAGATGTACTTCAATCGAACATATAAGCGATCAGTAATGAACAATGTCCGATTGGAAACAACTTTCTCCCTCTCAATCTATAGTTATCCTCACAAATCCCAATTCATCGTCTATATTTTCATAAAGCCAAATGGTATTGTCGAGAAAGAAATGTCTTGGTGGCTCCTTGGTATAATTCTCCAATTTTGTTTCTTTGATGACTTTCAGGTTTTTGTCAATGACAGTCAAAAAAACTTCTGAATTTAAGAGTTTTGGTTCTCCATATTCATTTAATTCTTCTCCATACCTATTTTTATATGACAACCTGATAAATTGCTGTGAAATTGGATCCCATATTGGATCCATAAAGTTAATGGATTCAAAAAACTTTCTTCTGTAAACCAAACCTTCCTCTGTATCCGCTGTTGGTGGCATTTTGGTTTCATTTCTATTGCCCGTAAGCTTGCTATCCCAAGGAATCAAATAGAGTGAATCAAAGGACATATCATATACATAGGCTTCATTGAAAGCACTGTTGGTCATAATAATTCTTCCTGAATTGACAGTTGGAAAAGGAACAATGCCAAACCCACCACCAGAGGTAAATTCCATATTAAACTCACTAAACTTTTCTGTTTCGGGTAAAGGAATCTTTTGATAAGATTTATTTTCCAAATCAAACTTCATAATAAAAAACTCCCTTGGCGTATTCTTTATAAAAACGCCAAAAATCAGGGATGGATCATCTGGATGTTCGACCAATCGCATCGGAAATGATTCTGCTCCCTTGATCTCTTGTGGGCCAAACTTATCCAAATCTAAATCTTTGACTTTTTTACCAGTCTGATCAAAGACTGCACTAAGCCCATAAGACCAAATCATAATTTGATCTTCAGGAGTAAAAGAATAACCACCAATATATGACCCCATTCCATTAGGTCCTTCTCTCTCAAATTGAAGTGTTTTTTCTAAAGTCAATGTTTCTAAATTGATCTTATCAAATTTTGATTGATTGAAAATATAGTTGAATAGATATTTGCCATCATTAGACAGCTCTGGATAGCTCAAGCCATATTGAAGGTCAATAATTCCATCACCAGCATCCACCACCACTGTATCCTGGGTTAGGTTAAATTCAAAATCCCCGACAGACTCTTTATTCTCAGAGGTACAGGCAGCCAATAATGATAGGCCAGAAAACAATCCTAATGCAAATTTTTTCACCTTATATTAGTTTATGGTTATTCTTACAAAACCCAACTCGTCGTCTATATTTTCATATAGCCAAATGGTATTGTCAATAAAGAAATACTTTGGTGGCTGTTTGGTATAATTTTCAAGTTTTGTCTCTTTCACTATTTTCAGGTTTTTGTCGATGATGGTCAAAAAAACCTCTGAATCAAGTTCTTTTGTATTTCCATATTGATCCAACTCTTCCCCAAACCTACTTTTACTTGACAGCCTAATGTATTGTTGAGTAATAGGATCCCAAGAAATGGGCATAAATTTGATTGATTCATCAAACTGCTTCGCGTATTCATTTGCTTCTTCCATTTGTACCTTTTTTGGAAGTTTCGCCTCGTTTTTATTACCTGTAAGCTTGCTATCCCACGAAATCAAATAAAGAGAATCCAAAATCATATCATAGACATAAGCTTCATTGAATCCACTGTTAGTCAAAATTATTTTTTCATCTGCTATTGTGGCCACCGGTGGAGGCCCGAAACCACCCGCAGGTCTTCCGTCAACCTCAATTTCCATTCTAAATTCATTAAGCTTCACTGTTTCAGGTAAAGCTATTTTTTCAAATGTTTCACTCTCTATATCAAACTTTATCAAAAAATATTCATAATCCGACCATTTTACATAAAGACCAAATATTATATTTCGATCTTCTGGATGCTCAACCAAGCGCAAAGGCAGAAACCCTGAACCACTGATTTCTTCCCCAGCTATTTGGTCGAGCTTGAAATCTTTCACTTTTTCTCCAGATTGATCAAAAATAGCATTGATCCCATAGGACCACATCATGATTTGATCTTTAGGAGTCAAAGAGTATCCTGCAACATATGTCCCAATACCATTCGGCCCTTCTCTCTCAAATTCAAGGGTCTTTTCTAAAGTCAATGTTTCTAAATTGATTTTATCAATTTTTGGCTGCATAAAAACAAGGCTATACAGGTGTTTACCGTCACTTGAGAGTTCTGGAAAGCTCAGCCCATCTTGCAGGTTGATAATACCATCTTTTGAATCCACCACCACTGTATCCTGGGTTAGGTTAAATTCAAAATTCTCCGAAGACTCATTTTTCTCAGTAGAGCAAGCGGCTATAAATGCCAGCCCTGAAATCATTCCAATTATTAATTTTTTCATTGTAAGTTAGTTTATGGTCATCCTCACAAACCCCAACTCATCATCTATATTTTCAAAAAGCCAGATTTTCCCGTCTTTGACAAAGTGCTTGGCAGGTCTATTCTGGAATTCTGGGATTTTTGATTCTGCTATAAGGTTAAGATCTTCACCATAAATGCTGAGAAAAACTTCCGCATCAATTGGTTTATATGCGCCATAGTCGTACTTCTCTTCACCAAAAATAGTTTTAACAGCAAAACGATAATACCGCTTATTTTTTTCATCCCAATTAAAAACACCAAAGTTGATATCCTCTTCTGATAGTCTAGCAGTCTCCCACAGTTTTTCATAATCAACTTCTTTTGGATATTGGGACATCTTTTTGTCTCCAACCAATGGGCCGTCCCAAGTCTTATATGATAAAGAATCCGTGGCCATATCATAGATATAAGCATGATTATAAGCGTTTGTTATAATGATTGCTTTATTCTGATCGACAGTATATTCTACATCTTTATTTAAGCGCCCAACCTTGGAACCATTCAGTAAAATCTCTGCATAAAATTCAATGGATTTATTTATTTTTGGGAGATCTATTTTTATAAAGCTGGCATCGGAAAAATCAAAAATCAGGAGATTTAATGTGTTGGTATCCCATTCATCGTATAATGTAAGAAACTTATCGGGTTCATTTGGAAATTGGGTGATTTGAAACAACTCAAAATCTTCAGGAAAATCTGCATCTTTCAAAATACTTTCTATAGATAAATTGCGAAGAAGCTTACCTTGATGATCCCAAATCCCCTTTTTTTCATAAGACCAAAATATGGAATTGCCTTCTGGGCTGCAATCAACGTGTCTTACATATGACCCCACACCATCAGGTCCTTCTTTTTCATACTTTATATTATCCACTAGCCGAAGCTCGTCAAGATCAATTTTCTCGAGGTAAAAGGCACTGCGATTCCAATTGTACAGGTATTTTCCATTACTAGAAAGATCTGAAAATAAAAGCCTATCATTCAGATGCAAAAACTCCTCCCCTGAATCCACAATGACTGTGTCGAAGGAATAAGAGAGTTCGATCTGTACCGTGATTTCTTTTTTTTCACCTTTTCCACAGGAATAGATAAAAAGACTAAGCACTAAAAATTTAAAGTTTCTCATCATCATTGTTTTTTAAGAGCTCTAGCTTGCTAGTTAATTTTTATCCTAACATAACCCAATTCATCATCCACATTGAGAAAACTATAAATCAAGCCGTCTTTGACAAATTGAGCTGCAGGTACTCTTTTAAAAACATCTGAAACTTCTTTTTCCCCCATCACTTCAAAGTTTTCGTTGATGATGCTGAAAAAAACCTTAGACTTTGAATTCTCATCGGCTATTTTGGGTAAGTTATAGGAGGAAAATCTGTAATACACACTGTTTTTATCATCCCACAATAATTTTGAAAAACTTACTTCCAAGAAGAATTTTTCAACTTCTGCCGTCATGGATTCTTGGGAAGAGACATCATTTTTGTAAGTCCCCATTTTCTCGTTTGCAGTAAGATTGCTGGTGATCATTTCAAATTTTAATGAATCAGTCTTAGAATCATAGATGTAGATATTATTGAAGGCATCTGACCAAAAAATAACTTTATCGTAATTTTTCTCCAATTGAAGACTTGGCGAAACCATGGACATGGATGTCCCACCATTTATTTCTGACTTATGTGTTATCCTGAAATTTTCCCTTTTGTCATACTCTGGCAACTCGAGCAATTGGGTAGTTTTATTTTTCAAGTCCACTTTCACTATATTGGAATTCAACCTTGTGAAATTGGTGATTCCGCAGTACATCAAATTTCCATCATCTGAAAAACCAAGTACTGACAAAGACCCCATTTCTTCGAGCCCTTCCTTTATCCAATCTTCATTTAATTTCAGCCTTTCTTGTACATTTCCTTCCAAATCAACTATTGTCACTTGGTTCCAATCACTCAATGCAATCAAGCTATCACCAACCATAAATGCTTGATAAGCGTTTTGCCCAACACCATTTGGTCCTTCTTTTTCAAACGCCCTCTTTTCTTCAAGTTCGAGTTTGTCCAAATCTATAATTTCCAAATTCGCAGACCTACCATGCCAGAAGTAAAGTTTACTTTGATCTGAATTTGTGGGAAAAGTAGAGTAACCAGTCGCAGCCATCAGGATTTCATCCTTGGAATCTACGACTACGGTATCCATGGATATTTTTATGTCATCGTAGGAATTACCGGAGGTTTCTACTTCCCTTCCACCACAAGAAGCTAAAAACATTAAAATGATTATAAGTAGGTTTTTCATCAGATGCTAATTTTTCTTAATTCAATTAATTTTCAGTCTGATAAACCCCAATTCATCATCGATATTCAAGTAACAGTATATCAGACCGTCTTTCACAAATTTGGCTGTTGGTATTGACTTAAATACCTCAGATGTTTCCTTTTCTCCCACTACGTTATAATTTTCATCGATGATGCTGATAAATGTTTTGTACTTAGTATCCTCATCAGCAGCTTTTGGAAGTTGCTGATACGCAAATCTGTAGTAAACATGGTTTTTATCATCCCAAAAAAGATTCGAAAAGCTTATTTCCTGATTGATTTTTGTCATTTCATCTCTAAAGCCTTCTTCAGATGATACTTCATTATGATACTTCCCCATTTTTTCATTTGGAAAGATGCTGTTGGTAATCATTTCAAACTTCAAAGAATCAGTCTGGGGATCATAGACATAAATATTGTTGAATGCATTGGTCCAAAAAATGACTTTATCGTAATTTTTTTCCATTTCTAAATTTGGATGGTTCATTGACATTCCTCCACCTTCAAATGTCATTGTAACCCTAAAATTTTCCCTTTTATCAAACTCTGGCAATTCAATCAACTTTGTATCCTTATGCTCCAGATCTATTTGGACAATGTTGGAATTTAATTTTTCAAAATTTGTAATACTGCAATACATCAACTTGCCATCATCAGAAAACCCCCTTAAACTTAAAAATTCCGATTCATTTATTCCTTCTTTCATCCATTCTTCATCCAGCTTGATCCTTTGCTGTACATTCCCATCAAAATCAGCCAATGTTACCATATTCCAATCAAAAAATGCGATCAAATTATCATTGATCAGCATTGATTGTTGGTATTCATTTTTTCCAACCCCATTTGGACCTTCTTTTTCTAGAAGTTTTTTCTCAAGCAATTCAAGTTTTTCCAAATCTACAATTTCCAAATTGGACGACTTGCCATCCCAAAAAATCATTCTGCTTTTATCGGAATTGTAAGTCTGTGCATAGGAGCTGGTCGCAGCCATCAGGATTTCATCTTTCGAATCTACGATTACAGTATCCATTGATATTTGAATGTCGTCGTAGGGATTACCGGAGGTTTCTGCTTCCCTTCCTCCGCAGGAAGTCAAAAAAGCAATGCTAAGAACAAAAATCAGTTTCTTCATATGAGGTTGGTTTATGTTTAAACTCGTTAAATCCCGAAATTGACTCAGTCCAAACTTTACCCTTTCAAATCAACTAAATCGAAAGTCCCACCAAACACTAAACTAAATCACCCTCCAATATAAACTACGATTATAAAAAATCATATAAATTTTGGTTTTATTAACATAATAGTCATTTCTTTTTTACCTAAAATTCAGGTAATTGTGACGGATGTATTAAGGTGTCTTTGTTCTTGCATCTTTGATCTTATGCCTCAAGTCTCAGTTTGATCTTTGTCTTGCCTCATATATTGATTCGTCCCTCATCCTTCCAATCAAATCTAAAATCCACCCTCTAAAAACTTAAATTCTAATCCAAGTAATACACCCTTTTCACCCTACTGCTGATATTGGTGAGCAACTCGTAGGGGATGGTTCCAATATTTGAAGCAAGCTCTTTGAGGGAAATGCCAGGCCCATAGATCAGTACTTCATCACCTTCTTTGGCATCAATCCCATCGAGGTACACCATACACATATCCATACAGACATTTCCAATGATGGGCGCCCTTTTACCATGAATCAGCACAAAACCATTTCCATTGCTAAATCTCCGGTCGTAGCCATCTGCATAACCTATTGCAATTGTGGCTATTTTCCCTTTTTTGGACATTTTCCCCTTTCGGCTATAGCCAACAGTCTCGTCAGCATCTAGTTCTTTGATCTGCGAAATTGTCGTTTTGAGTGAGGAGATAGCCCTGAGTTTCTGATCAAAAATCCCATTCACTTCTACTCCATATAACCCTATCCCCAATCTCACCATATCAAATTGGAAATCCGGATACCTGATGATACCGGCAGAATTGAGAGCATGCCTCAATGGCTTGTAATCCAAAAGCAAATTAACCCGCTCGCACATTTGGGCAAAAAGTGACAATTGGCGCTTTGAAAAATCTTCATGTGTCGCCTCGTCAGCTCCCACCAAATGGGTGTACAAACTTGCTATGATCAATTCTGGAAACTGCTGGGTCAGTACCTTCAAATCACCCAATTGCTGCTGATCAAATCCCAATCGATGCATTCCTGTATCCAAATCCAGGTGAATCTTCATCGATACTTGGTGAGCACGACAATATTTCCCCAATTGGCTATAAAAAAGAGGGCTGTAAACAACCGGTTCCAAATTATGCTTTTCCAACAGATAAAAGGATTCCTGTGCGGGATTGAGTACCATAATCGGCAAAGCAATCCCTTCTTCCCTTAACGCCACACCTTCGTCTGTGTAGGCTACTGCCAAATAATCAGCCCGCAACTGCTGCAGATGATTGGCGATTTCTGTAGCCCCTCCACCATATGCGAAAGCCTTTACCATCACCATCAGCTTGGTTTGTGGATGTATTTTGGTTTTATAAAAATTGTAATTGTGTGTCAAGGCATTCAGGTTGATTTCAAGAGTCGTACCATGGATTCTTTGCTGCAGCTTGTTGACGATCCTTTCGAATCCATAAACCCTTGCACCTGTCACCAATATCAAATCATTGTCAAAGCTATCTTCCTGAAGTTCTGAGAGCAATGCTTCCGTATCTTTATAAAAAACAGCATCGCAGGACAACCCACCCTCCAAAGTCTGTATGGTTTCCCCAACCCCAACCAACAGATCGATCCCATAATGCTTGATTAGCTCTGCTACTTCTTGGTATACTTCTCCCGGCTGTCCCACCTGCATAAAATCAGAAAGGAATATTACTTTCCTGTTCTTAGGCCTCTGGGCAGCCATAAAGTCAAGCGCCAGTCTTAACCCAGCCAGATCGTTGTTGTAGGTATCGTCAATAATCAAGGATTCGTTGTAACCTGACTTCAAGGTCAAGCGCATATCCACAGCTTTTAGATGATCCAAGCCAGCCTGGATATCCTTAGTCTGCATTCCAAGTGTCAGTGCTGCGACGATCACATGGCGGATATTCTCCAATGAAGCTACATCCGAAAAAGGTACAGAGAAGGTGAACATTTCCATATCCGGTTTGATCAAAAGGATTTTTGTTCTTTCCTGATCCCTCCTAATGGTCAATGTATAATCTGCACCGGGCTGATCTGACCAAGATATCAGCCTATCTGTTTCAAATTCAGACTCCAAAAACCCCGAAACCTGGTCATGCTCTTTTCTATAAATGATGTACTGGGAATCTTCAAACAACAATGCCTTTTCCCTCAATTTCTCATCTGTAGATGAAAACCCTTCTTCATGGGCCGTACCTATATTTGTGAAAACACCAATATCAGGCTTGATAATGCCTTGAAGGATTTTCATTTCCCCAACTTTAGAGATTCCTGCTTCCAGAATTGCCACCTGGTGGTATGGAGATATCCCAAAAACTGAAAGTGGAACTCCGACTTGGCTGTTGTAGCTTTTCGGACTCTTGGCTACAGCATATTTCTGTACCAATACCTGGCCTAGCCATTCTTTGATGATCGTTTTCCCATTGCTCCCAGTGATGGAAATCACTGGGCTATGGAACAAATCTCTTTGAAATGCAGCTATTCTCTGTAATCCTTCCCGGGTATCCTCTACATAAACCAACTCCAATTTACCCAGTAGATGTGCAGGTTCTTGATAAGACTTATGAACCATAAAACAGCTCACACCAAGCTCATAAAGTTCGGGTATAAAGTCATGCCCATCAAATTTTGCACCTTCCAGTGCAACAAAAAGTGTTTGCTCTGGCTGTATGATTGTCCTGGAATCAATGATTACATGATGTATCATAACAGATGCTGCGCTAGATTGATGCTGATCACCTACTATTTTTCTGATTTGCTCTGTACTGAGTGCTTGGATCATGATATTTAAGTGGGGGATTTTGATGAACCTACTTACTTTTTGAAGAATACCTGCTTGATCCATCGAGGTAGGAATATGGCTCCCAGGATCAGGTATGGATAATAGGACAGCATCCTCCAAAGGATGCTTGTCACGAATGTATAGCCACCCAAAAACTCGGTGAAAAACTGGGCAAAGAAGAACTCTGCTGTTCCGCTACTTCCCGGCGTTGGTGAAATCATCATGACAATCCACATAATCACTTGCCGTGCAAACACAATCACATGCTCAGTGACACTCAAAGTTTCGTATGCAGCCACAAGGGCATTCAGCATCAGGTATCTTGAACTCCAAATAAAAACAGTCACAGCAATGATGGGCAGCCAATAACTCCAATTTTTTCCTTTTAGCTCCTTAGATGCTTCGATAATCTGGTTTCCGTATTCATTGGCAGAATGCTTCCATTTCAAAAGCCACTTGATGGAATAGACTTTCAACAAAACCCATTTGAACACCCTTGGCCTATAAAACAGTGCTGCTGCCATGACGACTGAATACAGGGCATACAAACCGTAGCTACTCCAAAATAGAATCTCCAAACTCCTCCCAAGCTTCATCTCCATGACCCTACTTGCAGGAAAAATATTCCCTTGGGCAAAAAACAAAATAATCGGTGCCCCAATGACAAAAAACAGATTGTCCAATATGGCTGTCACCATCACGTAGGCGATAGCTTTTCCCAGCTTGATCCCTTCTTTGTTCAAGATAAAAATCGCAACTGCAGTGCCTCCCACTACAGAAGGTGTCACCGCTGAGGCAAATTCCCATAAAATAATGACGTAAATGGCACGAGTCCAAGTAAGTTCTTTGTCTGTGATGGCCCTGATCCTGTAGATATACCCCAAATCCCTGAAAAATATGACAATTATTGCTATCAATATCGCCCCAAAAGAAGCATCAAAAACACCCCTTAAAGTTTTTGCATTCACACTCGGATCCAGATAGAACATCAGGAATACGATCCCCAGACCAATAATGACCGGAACCCAAACCTTATTTGGATTGAGTGTTTCAAAAATCTTCTTGTTGTCTAACTTCATAAATTAATCCACAGCTATCGGCTCTGTTTTTTCTACCCAAAAATTATTAAACCCTTCTCCTATCTTGATTGTAACTACAGCGAGTTGGAGAAGTTCCAAAATGGCCAAGAAAGTATAGATTACAAAAATTTTATCCGGTTTGTAGCTAATGAATTCTGTAAAGGGAACCCGATCCCTAAAGCTTATTTTGTCCATCACAAAATCCTTTTGCTGCTCGATGGAATAGGGATATTGTATCACGGTATGTTTGGTCTCATCCACTCTGGAAGAGAACTTTGCCATCACTCTTTGGTATACTTTCAACAACTTGTACAAATCCAAATCCTGCATTTCGGACTCTACATCATCCACCTTGGACAACTGTTTTAATTCAGCCGTTAAATTGCCCCTCTTTTCTTTTGCCAGTTGATTTTCCTCCAAAGTAGATAAATCACCTATGACGGATTTGTATTTTTTGTATTCCAAGAGATGTCTGATCAATTCCTCTCTGGGATCTACCTCTTCACCGAGCTCATTGATCTCCGGTCTTGGAATCAACATTTTGGATTTGATTTTCATCAATGTAGCCGCAAAAAGGATAAACTCGCTTGCGACTTCCATCTCCATTTTTTCCAAATGATGGAGATAATCCAAAAAATCTTTGGTAATCTTGAAGATGGGAATATCATAAATATCCAGCTCATCCCTTTCTATAAAGAAGAGCATCAAATCGAACGGTCCTTCGAAAAGTGGTAATTTGATTTCGAAACTCACTGGATACTATTTATTTTATCTTAATTTTGCAGCAATAAAGCATTCAAAGATATCTAATTTAATGCTAAATTAAACCTCTGTTGAGATAAAAGCTTATTAACATGACGCTTTGGCTTGAATCTTGACTGGTTCAAAACAATAGCACATGATTAGAGTTTATCATTTTTACAAAGACAAAAAAATCTATAATGATCATTAACCCAGGTAAATTGCTCGCACAGATCGACTCACCAGCCGATCTCAAAAAATTTTCCAAGGATCAACTTGTCCAGATAAGTGATGAACTTCGTCAATTCATCGTCGACAATGTTTCAATCTATGGAGGACACTTTGGTGCGAGTTTGGGTGTGGTAGAATTGACTGTGGCACTACACTATGTGCTCAATACCCCTGAAGACCAGCTGGTCTGGGACGTAGGGCATCAGGCATATGGCCACAAGATCCTCACTGGGAGAAAAAACCAATTTCATACTAACAGGATTTATGGCGGTCTTTCCGGTTTTCCAAAAAGAAGTGAAAGTCCATTCGATACTTTTGGGGTAGGCCACTCAAGCACATCTATTTCAGCTGCCCTTGGAATGGCTATGGCTTCCAAGTACAAAGGAGATAAGTCAAAACAACATGTGGCAGTCATAGGAGACGGATCTATGACTGGAGGGATGGCTTTCGAAGCCATGAACCATGCAGGTGTATCAGATACCAATTTGATCATCATCCTCAATGATAACTGCATGTCTATCGACCCAAATGTGGGCGCCCTAAAAGATTACCTGACGGATATCACCACCTCAAGGACATACAATAAGGTAAAAGACGAAATCTGGAATTTACTTGGTAAATTCAGCAAATTTGGATCTTCTGCCCAAGAAGTGATTTCCAAAGTAGAAGGAGCTATCAAATCCACAGTCTTAAACCAAAGCAATTTATTCGAATCCCTTAATCTCAGATATTTTGGTCCTGTGGATGGCCACGACGTCAATCATTTGGTTGAGGTACTTTTTGATCTGAAAAATATCCCCGGTCCCAAGATCCTACATTGTGTTACTGTCAAAGGAAAAGGCTATGCCCCTGCCGAAAATGGCAATAAAACCACTTGGCATGCACCGGGGTTATTTGATAAGGTGACCGGCGAAATTTATAAAAAGAAACCAACAGCGCCCCAAGCGCCAAAGTACCAAGATGTCTTCGGCCATACTTTGGTGGAATTGGCCAAAGAAAACGATAAAATCATGGGCGTAACCCCTGCCATGCCATCAGGGTCTTCCATGAATATCATGATGGATGAAATGCCAGACAGGGCTTTTGACGTAGGTATTGCTGAGCAACATGCTGTGACTTTTTCCGCTGGATTGGCTACGCAAGGACTGATTCCCTTCTGTAATATTTACAGTACATTTATGCAAAGAGCCTATGATCAGGTTGTGCATGATGTTGCGTTACAAAACCTGCAGGTTGTATTGTGTCTAGACCGTGCAGGATTTGCTGGTGCTGATGGCCCTACACACCATGGCGCCTATGATATACCCTCTTTCAGGTGTATCCCTAATATGGTGATCTCTGCACCGATGAATGAAGAGGAACTGAGAAACCTGATGTTCACTGCCACGAAATACCAGGGACCATTTTCTATCCGCTATCCAAGAGGACAAGGTGTAATGCCGGAGTGGAGAACCGCCATGAGGCAGATTCCGATAGGGCAGGGAAGGATTATCAAAGAAGGTGAAGAAGTTGCTATCTTGACGATAGGACATATTGGAAATTACGCAGTGGAAGCATGTGAGTCACTTGAAAAAGAAGGTCTAAATCCCGCCCACTATGATATGCGCTTTGTCAAACCCCTGGATGCTGATTTGCTACACGAAGTCTTTGGGAAGTTTAAGAAAGTAATCACTGTGGAAGACGGAGCGCTGATGGGAGGTTTTGGATCTGCAGTTGTAGAATGGATGTTGGATCAAGGCTATTCGGCACAGGTAAAAAGACTTGGTATTCCAGACAGAGTTGTAGAACATGGAGAACAGATCGAGCTGCATAGGGAATGTGGCTTTGATCCGGAAGGTATTGCAGATGCAGTGAGGGAAATAGTAGAGATTCAGGTTAAAAGGTGATTTTGATAGATATTTTAAGAGAAGCCTTGCTGTAAATTCAGCAAGGCTTTTTTATTTTTACTGTATGATCAGATACACCAAACAAGGCACTGGAAAACCAATCATCTTTCTTCATGGATTCTGTGAAACAAAAGAAATGTGGAAAACTTTTTCAGATCAACTTGCCAATAATTTTACAATCTATTGCCTTGATCTTCCAGGTTTTGGTGAATCAGGTTTAGCGAGCAAGCAAATAAGTCTCGAAGAAGTCGCTGTAATTATCCATGACTGGATGGAAGAACAGAAAATCCAACAGCCAACCATCATTGGCCATTCGCTTGGCGGATATGTTGCTCTGGCTATGGCAGAATTGCTTGGTTCGGAACTGGCGGGAATCGGACTGTTTCATTCTACTGCATTTGCGGATGACGAAGAGAAAAAACATACGAGAAATAAAACCATCGCATTTATCAAAAAACATGGTGTGGAGAAGTTTATAGAATCCTTTGTACCACCCTTGTTTGCTGCCCAGCATCAAGAAAGGTTGGAAGAGGAAATAACAACTTTGATCCAGTATGGGAAAAAGACCGCAATGGAAACTGTCTTAGCCTACATTGAAACCATGCGTGATCGAAAAGATAGATTTGAAGTGTGGAAAACTTTCGGTGGAGCTAAATTGATGATCGCAGGCACTTTGGATCCTGCTATAAGCATCAAGGCGAGCCAACAACACAAACCTTACACAACTTCCTACTATGAATTAAATGGAGTAGGCCATATGGGGATGTTTGAAGAGAGAGAAAGTTGCTTGAAGATAATCAAGGCTTTTTTGACTCCACAGTAGTATTAGGCATAGAGGATGCGGTGGTTTACAGTGTTTTCATCAAATGAATACCCTAATTTCATCCGTGAACATCCCCACAATCCGTGTCATCCGTGTTCTATAGTCAAGGAACGCTGATGACGCTGATCTGACTGATTTTCGCGGATTATTGATGATGCCATAATACCTTTCTTCTACGTATTCCTTTGGCTCCACTGTGTATAAAAACAACTAAATTATTTTGGCTTAAGACCGCCAAGTTTGGTTTCGCCTAAAGGCGACTAAAGTACATCTGAGACTTAGTGTCCTCCTATGTTGAAAAACAAGCAAAAGGGCTAAAATTTCACATAACTATTCCACTCTGTTTCTTTTTTCTCTTAAATGCATTCTCAGTTTTGATAGACTT
>NZ_JBHUHR010000026.1:0-5917 GCF_042682445.1 Belliella marina | reverse complement strand
TCCACGCTTTCGATCCTGTCGTAGACCATCCTGATCTCATCGTCGAGCTTTCCGATGCTGATGCCCATGTAGTCCACAAACTCCCGCCTCTCGCCTTCCGTGTCCAGGTCCCTGTAGATGTCATACAGGCCCATCAGGTTGGCCACATGGTTCATGATCCTGTGCGAGAGGTAATACCGCACTTCGGTCAGCACGATCTTCTGCTCGATCGTCAGGCTGCAGAGGCTTCCCACGTCTTTGTCCAGCAACGGCTTCCCCAAACCACCGCAGGGGCCTTCAACCGGGTTTTCCGCGACGGATTCCGCCCTGGACCCATTGTACCGCAAGGCCATCCCGGACAGCTTCACGGCATGCCCACCCCCGGCAACAGGCTTCCCCACCACGACCAGACGGACGGGCTCCAGCCCACCGGGGGGACTGATCACGACGGTCTCCGAAAACGACCTGTTGCAGGCCACAGCCTTCCTGGCCTTCCTCAGGATCCTGAACCCCTCACGCGCATGCAGGACCCGCCCAAACAGCTCCCCCACGTGCAGGACTCCGCCATGCCCAAGCCCGGCCATATCGGCAAGCGGCCTTGAGACTGTCACCATACCGGATCCCATCTCCAATTCCCAGAAACCTATCTCTACCTGGTTGTTCATATTCTTTCGGACTTTGTATTGTTGGTGGACTTTTTTTTTGCGGCATTGGTATATGCCCCCCAAATCTACCACCCACGCAGGCACCGGAAAAGCCCGGATGCCAAACTTGATACCATAAGGGGGTTTTTTGTCGCCGTGGCAACAAAAAAAGCCGGGGGAGGACTTTCCCCCCGGCTTTTTCCCGTCGGCGGCACGCCCACGGATCAGAGGTCTATGATCTTGAACTCAGTCCTCCTGTTGAGCTGGTGCTCCTCCTCGGTACATTCCACTCCCGGAGCACAGCCATTCAACAGCTGTTCCATGCCGAAGCCTATCGCCTTGATCCTGTTCGCACCTATCCCCTTGCCGACTATGAAGTCGACTGCCGACTGCGCCCTCTTTTCCGACAGCGTCTGGTTGTATCTTCTCGCACCGCGGGCATCGGTGTGTGAGTGGAGTTCTATTTTCAGGGTCGGGTTTTCGGACATGATCTTCACCAGGTTCATCAACGGCCCCTCCGCATCCGGCCGGATATCCCATTTGTCGAAATCATAGAAGATGTTCTCCACAGAATAGACCTTGTTGATGACCAACCTGTCCAACAACACCTCTACGGATTTTTCCTTCTCAGCCCTCTCCCTCTGGCTGCCATCCACAACTTTTTTCAGTTCGGAACCGATATAGCCTGTAGAGGATGCAGCCAAATCATATGCCTGCAGAAACGGGATCCTGAAGGTGAATCTCCCCTCACCGTCTGTAATATACCTTAGGTTTACCCCGTTGTCCAGGTTGATTGCCGTAACCACCGCATCCGGGATGGGGCTGCGGTCAGCCTTGTCCAATACCACACCGTTTAGGACAAAAAACTCTTCATAATTGAGGATTACTTGATAAAGGTCATCGCTCCCTTTGCCCCCAACCCTATCGGAAGAGATATAGGCTTTGTTTCCATCCAATTTGATAAAAGAAAAATCGTCCCTGTTGGAATTGATTGGGCTCCCCAGGTTCTCAGCCTCCCCTGCGTTATTTCCATAGTTTTTTATCCGGAAAATATCAAGCCCGCCCAATCCAGGGTGGCCGTTTGAGGAGAAATACAAATCCTGCAATTGGTCTATGGACGGAGATCTTTCATCCCCAAATGTATTGACATCCGGGCCTAGGTTTTCCACCTCAGACCATGTACCATCCCCCAGTTTTTGGATTTTATAGATATCGGTCCCCCCATATCCCCCAGGCATATCAGAGGCAAAATAAAGGGTCTGCGCATCTTCATCCCAGAATGGGTCGATCAACAGATACTCCAGGCTCGAATTCACCGGCAAAGATTTTTCCTTTGAATAAGTTGAGTCTTCATTTACTTCCCTATAGTAAATCCCCGGAAAAACAGTCAGGTCAACTTTCTTTATTGTGAACTTCCTTGATTCTTTTGGGACTGGTGATTTTGAGTAAAAGACAATCGAAGGAGTCTCATAAATCGGTCCAATATGAAAATCATATCTGTAATCTTCATGTATTTCTATTCCTGTTGCCGTGTTTGATGTAGAATCGTATGTTGAACGGTAGACGGAAAGGAAACCATTCCCGGTCCAGCCATATCTTTTGCCCGAAAATGAATTCCTATAATCGATCTTGCCCTCAAAGTCATCAACCCTGTCCGAGACAAATGACAAACCGGTACCGACAACCTGGGGGGCAAATTCTGAAAAGGGGGTGTTTACCCCTTTGATTGGCTCAACCAGGCTTTCAGTACTTTCATTGACTAAATTTTTCCCTTTTTCTATGGAAACTTTCAATGACTCGACTTCCTCTTGGGAGACTTCTCCCCCTCCATTATCAAGGTATATACCAAGATTGGTTTTGGCTTCCCCAAACTTTGCATTTGCTGCCAATACCTTTGCAAAATTGAAATAATCAAGGTTTTCGACAGCCTCCATTTTCAAAAGCTTCGTGTACCAGGCCTCAGCCTGTTCAAAATCCCTGATCTTAAGATTGCTTTGTGCAAGACCTCTCGCAGCAAGCTCATTTTCCGACTCATTCCAAGACTTCAGGTAGTCGTCTTTTGCCAGGGAATAGTTCAGCATGCCCTCATTCTCCTGGGCAGAGTTCAGATACCTATCCTTCAGGGAGACACAGCCCACCGTGAAAAAAAGTATCAAATATGCAATTATGGTATAGTTCTTTAACATAAATCAGAAATTTCTGGGAGAGATTGATTTGATTCTTTTCGCCGGAAAAAGGTATCCAACAGAGATGTCGTGCGTGGAAAAGTTTCTTGGGTTGAAACCGTTTACAGAATGGTCATATGCATAGCCGATACGAAGGCCTTCGGTGACATATACCTCCAGCAAACCAACGATTGAGGTACTTTTCTTCAGCTGTTCATTGAGGGCCCTGTCTGCATAATCCACCGCCGTCCTGTAGGATGCCCCCAACCAAAATTTCTCGATAAATACGAATGACGCATTCAAATCCAACCTGGCAGGCGTCTTGAAGTCATCCATAAACATGAAGGAAGGCCTGAAGGCCACATTGTGGCTGATATCGACCCAGGTCCCGGCAGAAAGGTTCATATGGGATCTTGGTTCGGCTATCATGTCCCCATTGTCAAAATCCAACAGGGGGCCCATCAGGTTATCTACCGCAACACCCAAAAAGAAATTTTCATCATAGTAGAACAGACCTGCCTTGAAATCCGGGTAAACCATTTGGTTCTTTCCAATCGGGACGGATGGATCATCTGAATCCCCCGGTACCAACAACGCTCCGTCCAACATGGAATTGACCACCCCAATCCCAACCCCAAAACTCAGGTATCTGCTTTCGGAAAGCCTAAGGTGATAAGCCAGATTGCCATATACACCACTTGTCCTTTGCGCCCCTATCCTATCCAAGACCCCCACCACCCCAAACCCCAGGTTTTGGTTTGGCAGAAACCCATCAGCGCCAAGCGCCAATGTCTCCGGGCTCCCCTCGACCCCAGCCCATTGCTTCCTGTAATAGCTTTGGACGTAAAGTTGCTCTTTGTAGCCTGTATAGGCAGGGTTGATAAAAAGTGGATTAAACATATACTGGCTGAATTGGGGGACTTGTTGTCCCATCAATTCAGTACAGCCCATGGCGATAAGGCCAAGTATTATCAAAAGCTTAACTTTTTTCATAATCGATTATCTTAAAATTGTAACATATCCGGTAAATACCTGCTCCCTGCCCTGATGGTCTACTGCCGTCAGTTGATAGAAGTACGAGCCTTCAGCCAAATTACCACCATTCCAATCATTGTTATAGTTATTCGTCCTAAAGACTTCAACCCCCCATCTGTTGACGACCACAAGCTTGTTGGAGGCAAAGAAATGTATGATACCTTCTATGGCCCATGTGTCGTTGATGCCATCCCCATTAGGTGTAAACACATTGGGGATCTTAAGCTCCAGCTGCGTATGGGAGACCGTCGCAGTGTTGTCTGATTCATCTGTATCCAACTCCCTGGACTCAACACTTGCCGTATTGGAGATTTCCCCGGGATTTTCAGCCTCTACATTCAATACCATTTCAATTGAACCCATGGATTCAAGCAGGCCAACCTCCCATGTGACAACCCTCGTTGTTGAATTATATGAGAAACTTCCCGCAGATACCTGCGCATCGACAAACCGCACTCCCAGTGGTATAAAGTCCGTCACAACCACTTCAGAAGCATCTGATCCGGAATCATTCACGACATTGATTGTGTAAATGAATGGCATTCCCACCATAACCATTGGTGCCGATACGGTTTTGGTTATACTGAGATCAACCACATTGATAATGACAGCTTCTGCATCTACAACCACTTCAGGGAAATTATCCCCCGAAACAACCACCCTATTCACAATACTTCCCTGTTCTAAAGTAACCAGCGCAGAGATTTCAATGTTTATGGTTTCATTGACTCCAAGCTCATCGATTGTCCATGTGATGTTGTCCCCATTGATCCCACCATCCAATGACATATTCAGAACCGTCAGCCCTGACGGCAAATCATCTGTGATGACAAGCCCCTTGGCGGTAAATTCCCCTTCGTTTCTTATGCTTATGGTATAATTGACCACATCACCCGGGGAAGCTGTCAGGATATCGGACACTTTGGATACCGATATCACTGTTGTATCATCAAGGATAACCACATCCACAGGATTTGACTCAATCCCATCTCCTTCTATGGTAGGACTTGTGGCTACTGCGATGTTTCTGATGACATGATCAAACTCAAGGTCCGCATCTGTAGACACTACCAAACTTATCGTTATGCCCTCTCCTGCTGCCAGAGTCCCCAAGCTCCAGTTAACCGTACCGGATGTCACCGTTCCTCCATTGCTGGCAGATACAAAGGCTGTTCCCTCCGGCAATACATCGGATACCATCACTCCCTGAGCATCACTCGGGCCTGCGTTATTTACTGTTATGCTATAGGTGATATTTTCACCAGCAAGCACAGTCGAGCTGTTTGCTGTTTTTACAATACCCAATTCTGCTTCGGTTTCTACTTCCACATCTTCTGGTTCAGACTCTTTAGGGCCATTCTCGTCGGTTGGCGAATCCACCACCGCTATGTTGCTGATCGTTGTACCGGCTTCTAGGGATGACGGGGTAGATAGTACCAAACTTACCGTTATGCTCTCTCCTGCTGCCAAGGTTCCCAAGTTCCAGGTGACTGTTCCTCCTGTTTCTGTACCACCGTTGGTTGCTGACACAAAGCCTGTTCCTGATGGCAACACGTCGGTAACGGTTACATCCTGTGCATCACTTGGACCGGCATTGCTTACTGTGATGTTGTAGCTGATGTTCTCACCCGCCACTACAGTAGCGCTCGTTGCAGTCTTCACGATATCAAGGTCGGCCACGGCATCTACATCCACATCCTCTGGATCGGATTCTTTTGGCCCCTCCGGATCGGTCGGCGATTCAACAACAGCGATGTTGCTGATGCTTGTGCCCACAGCAAGGGATGGAGAAGTGGAAAGCACAAGGTTCACCGTCACGCTCTCTCCTGCTGCCAAGGTTCCCAAGTTCCAGATGACTGTTCCACCCGCTTCCGTTCCGCCGTTGTCGGCTGACACAAAGCCTGTCCCTGATGGCAATACATCGGTTACCGTTACATCCTGTGCATCACTTGGACCGGCATTGCTTACCGTGATGGTGTAGCTGATGTTCTCACCCGCCACTACAGTTGCACTTGTTGCAGTCTTCACGATATCAAGGTCGGCTGATGTCTCTACATCCACATCCTCTGGATCGGACTCTTTAGGGCCATCCTC
>NZ_JBHUHR010000025.1:143178-170809 GCF_042682445.1 Belliella marina | reverse complement strand
CCCTCCCTGTGCTTGTGTGTCAACTTTTCCCCCGTTTGGGATTGCAAAGGTGCAACTTATTCCCAACTTTACAACCACCATTGCCAAAGTATTTTTTGAATCCCCACAAAACACCTGAATACCAAGGAGAAAAAATTGACCCAAACGAAAAAACAGAATGGTGGATGATGTCATAGTTACTTTTCAATGGGCAATCTTAATATGCCACCCTAGGATCTCCATTTGAAAATATCAAAACAGGAATCCTTGGTAAGGGCTGTTTTCGCAACAATCACATCCCCATATCCATCCCCTTGCTAGAGACCAAACAAAAAACAGTCCCACACATACCGCCATCATGTACTCCAACCACATCCACATTAGTAGGGCAGTGACACCATACATAATAAGACAGCACGGTATATAATACAGTATAATATAGAAGCACCTTATTTAAAGTAGGTCTGGTATAAAGGGAGAGCCTTTGAAGCATATAGCTAAGTAATGCCATGGAAAGCGCCTATTACAATAATGCCCCACAATTAGCTCGCCTACCCCACTAAGCAATAGAAAATTTGCCCGCAATACAATCCCTATAGAACGAAGGCTCAAGACATCTTAAGCCAAGACATGGATAGACAATGTGCCTGAGTCTGCTTGTGAACAACAGCCTTGCAAAAAGACCAAACGAAACAAAACCAAGCCTCAACAAAAAAAACCAAGCAATAACACTTCACCATTGGAATAGCACCCCACTTTGTCAATAATATCCCTACATAAAAACAAGTGAAGACCGTCAGCAGAAACATTCACAAACAAAATACAACCACTTATCCACGATAAAGACCGAAAAACTCAAGAAGCATACATTTTATGAATAAGGATCAAAACACATAAAACACCACACAAACAGCTATTTCTTATATAAATACAATACCCAAAAATATAGATAAAAAAATAATACGAAATTAAATATGTTTCGAATATGAAATATTAAAGTCATTTTATATTTTAGTATATTGTATATTTTCGTAAAATCAGAATTTAAACAATACTTATCAGTAAATAATAAAATTATACATAACAAAAATCAGAATTCGTAAGCAAATAAAATAATTACGAAACAAAGTAAAAACCATTAAAAACAGTCAAAAAAACAAAACATCAAACTATGAAAAGAATTTTAGCTATTTTAATGACATCATTTTTGCTGCTACAAGGAATTGCACAGCAAAATCATGACCCCAATCGGGACTACAGAATCCAGCTTCTACACAAGCAATATGTCCCAAAAGCACAATTTAATCCAAAAAGAGCAAACGGTAGGGTAATCGACAGCAACCAAGCCAAGCAAGTCTACGCTCAAAAGCAATACTACCTTATCCAATTTTATGATTTACCTGACGACAATACTCGGGCAAAGCTAAAAAACCTGGGGATAACCTTACTTAATTACGTCCCAAATGCTGCTTATTACGCCTATTTTGACAAAAGATTGACTGGGGAAAATCTCAATCAGCTTGACATCAGATCAGTGATATCTCTGGATGAAAACTTCAAACTTTCAGAAGAACTTCATAAAAACCAGATTCCAATACACGCCAAAAAAGGCGGAGAAGTTGAGCTTATTTTAACATTATTCTCCAATGCAAACACCAGTATTGCACATCGGGAAATCAGCAAACATGCAGAGGTCACAGCCCAACATTCTCCATTTGAGTGGACGATAAAAACCAAGCTGAACAAAATCCGGCATTTAGCCCGCATCCAAGAAGTGTTGTTTTTGGAGCCTATTGCTGCAGAACCAGAACCAGAAATCGACGCCCCAGAACCTGAATACATCAACAGTAATGACCATGGAAGAAGCAATTATATCAACACCGGCTTTGATGGGAAACTTTATAATGGAAATGGCATCAATGTAATGGTTCGTGAAAACGGTATTTATGACACTCCTGATTTTCATGGGAGGCTACTCCCCGGGACCAATTTTGGAGACAGCCCTGGGGGACATGCCACAGGAGTTTCTGCATTTTTAGGAAGCTCGGGAAACATAAATCCCAGAACAAGATCTAATGCATGGGGGGCTAATATATTAGCTGCAGGTGGCCAAAACCTGTATGCCTTATACGACAATCCTGACATGAGAATCAGAGTAGTCAACATGTCTTACGGTTGGGCTATACAGGCGGGGTATTCTTCCCTTTCCCGAGAGCATGACAACTTTATCAGAACCAGACCTGAAGCAATGCTCGTATATTCATCGGGAAATTCGGGAGGTTCAGCCGCATCAGGAGGACTATATGATGGGATCGTAGGCTGGGGAAACCTTACCGGGGAAGCCAAGCACGCCAAAAACCTATTGATAATCAGCGGGACTGACTATGAAGACAACTTTTTGGATTGGACATGCAAAGGCCCTGCTTTTGATGGACGAATCAAGCCAGAACTCACAATCCACGGCTCGGGGGGAACTTCACATGCTGCCCCTAAAATCTCAGGGATATTCACCATTCTCCACCAAGTATTCAAAGAGACTACGCAAGCCTCCACCGTGCCAAGTGCATTGATCAAGGCTATCATGATGAACACCGCAGATGATGTACACAATCCTGGAATTGACTTCAAAACAGGATTTGGAAGGCCAAATGTCCGACGTGCATACCACGCAATCACCAATGAACAATATTTTTCGGGAACAATCAGCCATGGCGCTCAAAACAGCCACAACATACAAGTCCCTGCCGACACCAAGGAGCTTAGGGTACTCTTATATTGGCATGACTACGAAGCCACTCCCGGTGTTGCAAAAGCATTGGTAAACGACCTGGATTTAAAAGTAAACAACCCAACATCCCAAACTTATCTCCCATGGGTGCTGGATATCACTCCAGACCCAGCCAGTCTTAATTCTTTACCAGTCAGAAACCTTGACAGACTCAACAATGTAGAGCAGGTCACCATCCCTACCCCTACCCAAGGCAACTATCAAATAGAAATCAATGGTTTCAACATTCCGGAAGGCCCCCAAGAATACTATCTGGTTTATGAATTTATCCAGGAAGAGCTACTACTTACCTCTCCTCTGGAAGGAGAGACATTAAATCCCGGACAGAATTTCTTTATCCGTTGGGATGCAAATGGAGACAGTTCACCATTCAGCCTGGATTATTCCACAGACAATGGCTCCACCTGGACCAACATTGCCTCTAATATCCCTGCCACACAAAGACAATACAACTGGAATGTCCCTGCTCTTGAAAACAAAACCCAGATCAGGATCACACGAGACTCCCAGTCCAACATCACCGAGCCAATTCACATCTTGACCCCTCCAAGTGGGTTTCAGGTAGATTGGGCTTGCTCAGACCAGATACAGCTATCATGGGAGGAAGTCCCAGGTGCCATTCAATATGAGATATTCAAACTTGGTGAAAAATACATGGAATCAATCGGGGTTACAAATGACACTTACTTTATTGATACAACCACATCCAATGCCCAAAAAGAATGGTATGCCGTACGATCAATTGCACTCAATGAGCTCACTAGCCCACGCACTTTATCCGTCGAAAAGCCCGAAGGCACTGTCAAATGCCAGAGTCTCAACAATGGCATTGCCCTAAGCGTCACTGAATCTAGTGCCACCCTAACAGGTACGGTGAATGCACTTGGAAAGCAACTCAACAACGTTGTCTTTGAATATGGTATTTCATCAACATTCAGTGAGGAATTCCCGGTAGTACCAGCGGTAAGTGGGACACAAAACGTCCCAATAGAAATCACAGTCCCCCATACTATGAAGTCCGGAGAGATCTGGCAATACAGATTGAAGGGTGAGTGGGATGGCCAGACTGTGTATAGTGAAGCATATGAGTTCAGTCCTGCCCCCGGAAATTCTATGGTATTCAACGGCAATGAAACTGTGATCCTCGGACCCAACGACGAGGTAAACGGAAACAAACCCCGAACAATTGAAGTCTGGGTCAAGGCAGATGCATTTGCCTCAGATGGTGGTGTCATCACCTTCCCTGGAAGTACAGGTACCACTAGAGGGGACTTTACTTTTGGCACGGATGGGCAGGAAAACCGATGGAAGCTATCATTGTGGAACGTCACCAGGTTCTACGAACTTCCAAACAGCAAAGGGGAATGGCATCATATTGCAATTTCATACGATCCTTCCAACACTACTGCCTTAATGTATTATGATGGCATCTTGTGGGATACTTGGAACACTGGGGAAATCAATACCCTTCCAGGAAACATCCGTTTGGGAGTTAGGTCCAATGGCCCTCAGTTTTACTATAAAGGAGAAATGGATGAAGTACGGATATGGAACTCAGTAAGAACAGCTGACGAAATCAAACGTAACATGCACCATCCCCTAAAAGGAGACGAGGAAAACCTAGTCTACTATGTGAATTTCGATCAGTTTGAAGACAAAAGCTACGATATCGTCACCAAACAACAACTAACCTATACCGGTTTACCCCTAAAAATAGCTGCCAATTATCCATTTGGTAACGGGGAATCATTTTACAACAATGAATCACAAGGTTGGGTCTCATTTGGCAATGGGACAGGAGTCAATGTCAACTATTCAGAACATTCTGGCAGGGAAGTGATGTTTTCAAAAATAAAGCTTACATCTGCCCCCATCAATACAATTACTCCGACTTCCACCACGATAGGAGAAGAGTATTGGATATCCAAAAGGCTTTCTAAAGAATCTGGGGACTTAAAGATGGACATTAGATTTAAGAGCTCTGCAGACATTACCCCAGAAGAGGCTTCTTCACCCGGCTCGATCCTCGTCTTCAGTAGGCCTTCTTTCTCAGATGCCAAATGGAACTACAGCGATCAACTGAGCTATGCAAATGCGGAACATGACTCTATTGGAATAAACAGCAGCTCAGAATACACTCAATTCCTCTTTTTAAAAGATGAAAACCCCATAGCCTTCTTCTCGGTGGATACCCTGTCTTTGGCTGACACCAAAGTCGGGAGAAATTCAATCTCAGAAGCAATCACCATCAGTGGAGTAATGCTTCCCGATAGTATATCGGTAACTTCTACAGACGGTTTCGAGGTATCTCTGGACGATTCTCTATATGTTAGCAAAGACAACTACCTCTCCGTTTCTACGGTGAACGGCATCCTGGACAAACAAGAAATCTATGTCCGGTTCTCCCCTACTGAAAGTAAAGTATATGAAGGGGAAATCAACCTGCTTGTAAATGGAATAGCTACACAAACACTCTATTTGGAACAAGAAGCCCTCGAGCCTGAGACTTTTGCAGGAAAAGCACTTTCCTTCAATGGATCCAATTCCAATGTAGTAATTGAAGACCTCAATTGGCAACCCACTGAATTTACTTTAGAATGGTGGCTCAAGCCAAACACCTCCACTAACTGGAACCAGCAAATAGGCAATGGCTGGGGATCATTCCTTGTACATGCCGACAATGCCAAAAACCTCAGCATCGGAGTAGCCAACAACAGCAACTCAAGACTGACTGTTCCCGGAGCATTTGAAGAACTTGGTACCTGGAAACACATCGCCTATACTTTCCAAGAAGGAAACGTTAAAGTGTATTTCAACGGGGAACTGATAGATAGCAAGCCCAGCTCCACATTCCCTCCCAACTGGCCTAACTTCAGGATCGGTGCCGCAAACAACAGCACCATCAATGGAGAACTGGATGAATTCAGGATGTGGACAAAGGCCCGTACCCAAACCGAGATCAGGGAAAATATGAATCACACACTCACAGGTGATGAAGAAGACCTAAAAGTATACCTTCAGTTTCAGGAAACTTCCAAAGGTATCGCAGACTTATCCAACAACGGCTTCAAGATCACCATGCATAATGACCCAACGCATGTTGACTCAAGTGTTCCTGTAGCCGCAGGGTACAGCGAAACCAAATCAATCGTCAATCCAGGCATGTTTGAGTTTGAAGGCACCGGGCTAAGTCTAGAATTTTCTTCCGAAGGAACCAACCCCAATGGGGATGTAGTTGTCTCAAAACTCCACGCACTCCCAAATAAAAATGTATTGCCTACAGCCATGGACAGCACCTATTGGGTAGTAAAAAATTATGGTGCGAACAAATCATTCGATGGATTGGTCGCTATCAAGATTTCAGGACTTGTCGATGATTCCAGCGGAGACTATACCTACAGGCTTTTCGACAGAAGACATTTTGATCACGGTGACACATGGAATATGGCATCCCACACCACATCCCATACACAGGGAGAGGTTGAGTTCAATTTCAACCATAACAACGCCGTTGACAAGTTAGGTCAAATAGCCATCAGCCAGACTGAAGGCGGGGCAAGTGCAGATACGCTCGCCGGAAACTCCTTCTTCTTTGAAGAAAATGGACAACTACAGATCATGGGACTCAACTGGCAGCCAACATCCTTTACCATAGAATGGTGGATGAAAGCAAACTCTACACTAAACTGGAATCAGCAGTTTGGAAATGGCTGGGGTTCATTCCTGTCACACGCAGACAGTGAGGGTCATTTAAATATTGGAGTAGCCAACAACCCCAACTCTAGGCTCACTGTAACAAATGCATTCCAAGACCTTGGAAATTGGCATCATTTCGCTTATACATTTGAAAACGGTCAAGCCAAGATCTACATGGACGGGACAGTCCGAGATGAAAGACCAAATTCAAGTCTCCCTCCAGTTTGGCATCATTTCAACATCAGTGCATTAGGAAACAACAGAATAGATGGTGAGCTTGATGAGTTCAGGATTTGGGATATTGCAAGAACTCCGGAACAGATCCGGGGCAACATGCACCATACCGT
Organism: Belliella marina; assembly: GCF_042682445.1. Lineage (NCBI taxonomy): Bacteria > Pseudomonadati > Bacteroidota > Cytophagia > Cytophagales > Cyclobacteriaceae > Belliella > Belliella marina. Next base: position 163,999 of record NZ_JBHUHR010000025.1, on the reverse strand, counting down.
GCCTGCTGACTCAGAAAACCTCAAGGTTTATTTGCAAGGACAAGGATCCCAAAGTGGTGAGTTCATCACCGACGCATCCAACAACGCTTACCTCGTCAAGATAAATGGATATGTTGGCAGGAAAGCATCATCCGCCCCAGTTGCCAAAGGAACGAGCGAATCAATTTCAATAGAGGGACCGGGATGGCATGCCTTTGACTCAGTAGGACTTTCTCTAAATTACGGAGAAGAAGGAATCTACCCTATCGAAGAAGCTGTGGTAAGCAAACTTCATAGCACACCGTTTGGACTACCAGAAACTGATGCAAACACCTATTGGATCGTCAGAAACTACGGTAGCCCAATCCCTGTAGACATTCGTGAAGTCAGTATGGAAGGTGACACAGACTGTGATCTCAAAACCACTCTTCATCTCAGAGCTTTCAATTCAGAAGATGAATGGACAGAGACAACCATTGGAGAATATATAGGTGAAAAGATCTTATTCACTTCTGAGATTCAGTTAGAAAACAATCAACTTTCTATGTCACAAACCCCAATTGCTGAACCTCTCTTAGCGACTATAGCAGATGTGTATGCGGTACAGCCAGGCGGAGTTGCCAACACCATCTATTGGGGTTATGGACCAGACTCGCTCAACCTGGAAGCAGAAGTAGTAGGTGGAATAGCTCCATACACATACCAATGGTCTACAGGTGAAAATGGACCCCAGATCACTGTAGCACCGGAGACTACCGGCACACATAGCTACACAGTCATCATTACAGATGCAAGAGGCTGCCAGACTGAGATCACCAAAGAAATCAACGTATTAGATATCCGATGTGGTGCTAACAAAGTCAATATATGCCACAGAAATGGACACACCATCTGTATCCATGTGAATGCTGTCCCTGAACACTTGCAAGAAGGCAACAAACTTGGTAGCTGTGAGCAAATATCTGAGATACAAGGCAAATCCGAAATGATGAATGTGTATCCTAATCCAGCAAGCTTCGAAGTGAATGTAGAAGGCACATCTGAATACGATGGCCCTTCCTACCTGGTGATCTACCAGATCAATGACTTAAGTGGAAAGACCGTTATTGAACAACCCATTCAGGTCCTGGAAGGGAAATTCAAAACAAAAATCAATGTCTCTGGATTAAGAAATGGTGTGTATGTCATACTAAACCCCAAAGACCTGGTCAAAACTTCTTTGCTCATTAAAAAGTAACGGAGTCCATCTTTCAACCTTGCACTGAGGATAGGGAGTATTCCCTATCCTCTTTTTATATACAAGGATGATTCCAATAGACTTTACTTCTTTGGACATTTCGGCTTCCTGCTGAAACTCCATTTCAAATGATTGTTCAAAAAAAAATCCCACCAACAGTCGTCAGTGGGATTAAATGTGACCTCGTCAGGATTCAAACCTGAAACCTCCTGAGCCGTAATCAGGTGCTCTATTCAGTTGAGCTACGAAGCCATAATTGGGATTGCAAAGGTAGATATGATTTTTATAATTACAAAGAAGCCACCAAAGGTTTTTTTGGATTATATTCAACCAACCCAATTTATCAATTAAGAATAATTAAGATAAAAAGGACTATAAATCCCTGATGTTTTTATAATTTAGCCGCTCAAATTAAATACAACAACTTCTTTCATGAAAAGACTTATTTTAATATTAATAGGGGGATTAATCACACTAAGTGTCTCTGCCCAGGAAAAAACCAAGACCCCGATTGGCGGAAGACCAGATGTTAAAGGCGATCTGTTTTTGGACTTTGGTTTCAACACCCTCAATAATAAGCCTGATGATTTAAAGACAAGGTTCTTTCCTTCGAGGACTTTCAATGTATATTATCAATACCCTATCAACCTTTTTGGTGATGGGTCTGGATTCACATTCAATCCAGGTATCGGTATTGGCACAGACAAAATGGCTTTTGCCGAAGACCAGACACTTTTCAACAATCCAGCAATAGGACCTGAGTCTAGCCAGCTTTTGGAAATCACTGATGTATACGGTGACAACATTGTGATCAACAGAAATACTGTAGCTGTCAACTACTTTGACATTCCATTGGAATTCAGGTATCACTTCAACAGAAACAATTATCAAAAAAGCATGAAAATTGCCGTTGGGGGTAAGATTGGGTTTCTTATGAACTCCCATTCCAAAATCGCCTTTGAAGATGAAAATGGTTTGGAAAGAAAAATCAAAGACAGACAGAATTTTGGCATTGCCCCAATCAGATATGGCATCACAACCCGATTGGGATTTCCAGGATTTAATGTTTGGGGATATTATGGCTTAAACCAAGTATTCCAAAAAGACAAAGGCCCTTTTGCGACACAAGCAAACCAAATAAACTTCGGGATCTCTTTTGCCCTTTTCTAAAAAACCAAATAATTCCCATCAATAAAAAAACCGGTTCTTGCCGGTTTTTTTTATGTACAATAAGCTCCTATTTCAATGTCGTTTAGTTAAGAAAACAGACCTGCCAGCTTTAAATCTTTAATTGGTCTTCCCTTCCCAAATAAAAGGCCTGTTCTTATTTAATAACCTGGCAGGTCTTATCTAAACGACATTGGCTTCTATTTCCTTAAAATATCTCCACAAAGGACTATCTCCTGTATGTTGTCTGGTGACGATTATCCCAACATTATGGCTAATTCCTCCTTGCTGGCAAAGTAGATGATAATCACATTTTTTATATCCAAACCATATAAAACGACCCAAAACAGACTCCAAACCCTAAAAGTAAGCCTCCCAAAACCTGAATTGGAGTGTGCGCATTTAAATACAATCTAGCCGATCCGATCAGTCCTGCCAACAAAATCACAGGCAAAAGGATATGCAAAAGACTAAACCCCTGCACTAGCAAACTGAATGCGAGTACAATCCCCAGCAAGCCTCCAACCCCCATCATATGGGCGCTTATTTTCCAAAAATAACTGATGCTGGTAAGCAGAATCAGACAAATTGAAATCACAAACATTGTGAAGATCAGTCTGTAATCCATCCAATCTTTTTGATAAAAGGCGTATGCTGTAATCAAATAAAGCAGCGTAATGACCGCAAAGGGAAAAACCCTTTCCCTATTGTTTTCCATTTCCAATGATGGGATCACTTTCGTATAGCGCATCACCATGATTATCCCAATTGGGATAATCATGGTGTTTGCAAAAATCACTGATATTATCAACAGTTTGTTGGCCTGCCCAATTCCAATTTCTGAGTCAGGAAGGCCAAACAACAAAAACATAAATATCAAGGTAGGCATTGCCAAAGGCTGGAATACCACCGAGACTAATTCAAATAATTTCCTATACACCTATAATTCTTTTCTAAGTCTTGCCACTGGTATCTGTAACTGTTCCCTGTATTTGGCAACAGTCCTTCGGGCAATATTATAACCTTTATCGTTCAACAACCTCACAAGCTTATCATCTGACAACGGTTTCTTTTTATTTTCACCATCCACCATCGTCTGCAACACGCTTTTCACTTCTTTGTTACTCACATCTTCTCCCGAATCTGTAGCAATTCCCTCGGAGAAAAAATACTTCAATGGATAAATCCCAAACTCTGTCTGAATGGCTTTGCTGTTGGCCACCCTTGAAACAGTCGAAATATCCATTTCAATCCTATCAGCAATATCCTTTAGGATCATTGGCTTTAGCTTGGTCTCATCCCCTTCATAGAAGAATTCTTCCTGGTAGTCCAAAATAGACTGCATTGTCTTGAGCAAAGTATGTTGCCTTTGCCTGATGGCATCTATAAACCATTTGGCGGCATCCAGCTTCTGTTTGACAAAAGTGACTGTTTCCTTTAGCTTCTTGTCTTTCTTGTCACTTTTATCATATGCATCAAACATCTCAGAATAAGACCTGCTTACCCTAAGCTCAGGTGCATTTCTGGAATTTAGCGAAATTTCAAACTTTCCATTTACATGGCTCAGGATAAAATCCGGGATAATGTATTGGGTTTTTACCATCCCATCAGAAATCCCTCCTGGCTTTGGGTTCAGCCTGGTGATCATCTGGACAGCTTCTTTCAATTCTTCATCCTCGATGTTCAGCCTTTTCTGGATCTTTACATAATGCTTCTTGGTAAATTCATCGAAACAGTCATTGATGATTCTTATGGCATTTTGGACATTCGGGTCATCTGGATGCTCCTTTCTTTCCAATTGAATCAAAAGGCACTCCTGAAGATTCCTCGCCGCAATCCCTGCAGGATCAAAGGCCTGGATTTTCCTCAATATCTCTTCTACTTCATCTATGTCTGATTCAATATTCTGGCCAAATGCAAGGTCATTGATGATAGACTCAAGATCCCTTCTGATATAGCCATCACTTTCAATACTCCCGATCAATTGTTTGCCTATGGTTTTTTGGTTTTCATCAAGCTTCAAATAACCCAGCTGTGATAGCAATTGTTCATGCAAAGATACCCCACCGGAAATCGGCACCTCTCTATCATCGTCATCAGGAGAGTAGTTCCCATCCCCCTGCATCTTGTACCCTCCGTAGTCCTCATTGAGGTAGTCATCTATATTCACATCACCTTCCCTGGAACCAAGATCCTCATCAAAATTTTCCGGGAAATCCTCTTCAGGGTTTTTCTCCTCTTCATCCCGACCTTCTTCCAATGCGGGATTAATTTCCAGCTCTTCTTCCACCCTAGCTTCCAACTCAGCCGTAGGAACCTGGAGTAATTTTATAAACTGAATCTGCTGAGGAGACAGCTTTTGAGAAAGAACCTGACTTAAATTAAGTTTTTGCATATAGAATACTGATGAATTTTGTAAAAATACTATTGTCTTTTACAGCTATTAAATCTTTTTGGTTTTCAAATTTAGGAAATTAGATCAAATTTTTGATAAAAAGCTTATTATATCGTTTTTTTGCATTCCTCTTGTAAATTCCCAAAAATTGGGAACAATGCAAGAATCGGGTTAAACTACATGTTTCATGGCATTCAACAAAAGAATTAAAATCAAATCACTGCTGGAAAGCGATTTTGTGGGTCAGGAAATGACCCTCATGGGATGGGTCAGAACAAAGAGAAGCAACAAAAATGTGTCTTTTGTGGCTTTGAATGATGGCTCTACCATCAATAATTATCAAGTTGTGGCTGATCCGAATATAATCGAGGAAGAAATATTAAAAAGAATCACCACTGGTGCCTGTATAAAAATCACAGGGAAGATAGTTGCTTCCCAAGGTGCAGGGCAAAACTCAGAGCTTGCCGCTTCCAAAATCGAAATCCTTGGAGATGCGGATCCTGAGAAGTATCCTTTGCAACCAAAAAAGCACTCGTTGGAATTTTTGAGGGAAATCGCCCATTTAAGAATGCGTACCAATACATTTGGCGCGGTATTCAGGGTAAGGCATGCCCTGGCATTTGCAGTACACAAGTATTTCAATGACAAAGGATTCTTCTATATCCACACACCGATCATTACAGCTTCTGATGCAGAGGGTGCTGGGGAGACTTTTAAGGTAACTACCTTGGATATCAAAAACCCACCTTTGACAGATGAAGGTAAAATCGACTACAAGGAAGATTTCTTCGAAAGGGAAACCAACCTGACTGTATCTGGACAGCTGGAAGGGGAATTGGCGGCCATGGCATTGGCAGAGATTTATACTTTTGGCCCTACTTTCCGGGCGGAAAACTCAAACACCACAAGGCATTTGGCCGAATTTTGGATGATTGAGCCTGAGATGGCCTTCTATGATGCTGAAGACAACCAAGATTTGGCTGAAGATTTCCTTCAATCGGTCATAAGTTATGCTTTGGAGCATTGCAAAGACGACTTGGCTTTCCTAGACAAAAGAGCTGCTGAAGAAGAGCAAAGCAAAAAAGCTGACCAAAGAAGTGAGCTAGGCTTGTTGGAAAGGTTACAATTCGTAACAGACAACAAATTCGAAAGGATCACTTATACAGAGGCTATCGATATCCTCAAGAATTCCACCCCAAACAAAAAGAAGAAATTCCAGTATTTGGTACAGGAATGGGGAGTGGATCTGCAATCAGAACACGAGAGGTATTTGGTAGAAAAGCACTTCAAAAAACCGGTAATCCTTACTGACTATCCGAAAGAAATCAAGTCTTTCTATATGAGGCTGAATGAAGATGGGAAAACAGTAGCTGCCATGGACATCCTTTTCCCTGGAATCGGCGAGATCGTTGGAGGTTCGCAGCGTGAGGAACGATTGGAAAACCTTACGGCAAGAATGCAAGAAATGAATATCCCTCAAGAAGAAATGTGGTGGTATCTTGACACGAGAAGATTTGGAGCAACTCCCCATGCAGGATTTGGATTGGGATTTGAGAGACTGGTGCAGTTCGTCACCGGTATGGGGAATATCAGAGATGTGATTGCCTTCCCAAGAACTCCCGGGAATGCAGAATTTTAATTGAAGCAGTATTTCTTACTGTACTATTCATTTTCACAAAGTAAATGATATCCATATGAATCGGTTGACTGTCGACAGTCAACCGATTTTAATTTTAATGGCTTTGGAGAAATCCGCTTTCTATTTTACTTTGGGAAATCCGGAAGTATCATACATCCACGACTTTTATCCTTCTGATCAAAGGAATACACAGCAAGCTAAACACGATTGCGATATACCCAACTACATTAAAGTTTATCAACTCCCCATTGGCTGTTTCTGCCAAAATCATTCCTGCAACGAAGGAAGCCAAGCCCGCTGCAACCTGCTGTACCGCAGAATTGAAACTTAGGAAACTGCCCCTATTCTCCGGTTTGGCAGTACCTGTGATCAAAGCTGACGCAGGAACCATCCTCCCATTGGATGTCACAAAAAACATGGTCGAAATCAATAAGACATAAGGGATTGGGGTCGCTCCCAAATGGGTGATAACTCCAATTGGAATGACATTCAATGTCATGAAAATGGTAAAGATTTTGACTTTCCCGTATTTATCAGTCAGCTTCCCTACCCAAGGTGATGTGAAGATGGTGAATGCCCCGCCTGCCATGTAGATATAGGTAAGCTCCATATCGGTAAACCCCACGTTTGCCACCATGTAGGGGCTCAGAAATGGAATGATCATAAACTGCCCCAACATCATCATGATCGTCAATGTAATGGCCCGCATTTGGTTTCCATTCCCCGTAACTCTTCTGATGACTTGTAATGGAGTCGGTTTGAATTTTTCAGCTACAATATGGGCAGTAAGTGAGGGGATATACTTGTAGATCATCCAGAATATTAGCCCGGATAATATCGCCAAAAACACGAAAGGCGCATGCCAGTTTGACAAACTTGCAATAAACAACCCAAACGGTACACCAAAAACTGAAGCAACCGAGAATGCCGCCATGACCAATCCCATCGCTCTCCCTCTCCTGCTATCAGGGATCACATCCCCAATAATCGATAAGATCAAAGCGGATGTCAAGCCCCCAAACAGCCCCGAAATAATCCTAGCTGTCAGCAGCACAAAATAATTTGGAGACAATGCGCAGGCTATTGTGCCCAGAAAGAAGCCAAGAAAAACCCACATCATGATGGTTCTCCTGTCAAACTTATCCAAGACAAAAGCTCCCAAAAAGCTACTAAACCCTGCTGCGAAAGTATATGAGGATACCAGTAAGCCAAATTCTTTCGGTGAAATCTCAAATATCCTCATCAATTGAGGTCCCAGTGGCATCAAAATCATAAAATCCACTATATGGGTAAAATTGATCGCTGCCAGCGTCCAAAGTAAAAGTTTTTCCTTGTTCATTCCTGTAAGATATCTAAGGCAAACCCCCAAGAAACCAAATAAGTTCTTTGGCAATTTTGGAAAAAGAAAGATTCGGTAAAACCATCACTTTTAAACGAATGTGTGGGAAAACATATCTCAGGAGAACATTTCCCACTTGGAAGTCAAAACAGTATAATATTACCCAAAAAGAGTGTTCTACTTAATTCCAAGGTCAATAAAAGTATCTGGGATTTTTTCAATAATGTCCGAAGCGATCATCCCCCTCCTTTTGGCAACAGATGCCATCTCCCCTGCCAAGCCATGTTGATAAACACCGCAAATCGCAGCATTTTCAGGAGTATAACCTTGACCAAGAAAAGAAGTAATCATACCTGTCAACACATCTCCAGAGCCAGCAGTTGCCATATATTGATTTCCAGAGGAATTAAACAACCTCCTACCATCAGGCAAAGCGATGAGTGTATGCGCACCTTTCAGTACCAAAATCACCTTATTCTCAACTGCAAACAGTGAAGCGCTCTCAATCCTCTCAGAATGGTCTTCCATCTTGCCTACCAACCTCTCAAACTCCTTCAAGTGAGGGGTAAGAATTGAATTTTCAGGTACATATTTTATCAATTTCGGATTTTGCGCAAGTAAATTCAACGCATCTGCATCTATGACCATTGGCTTATCAAACCGAACCATTATAGAAAGAAAGTAATCAGGGTCTATCGCATTTCCCCAACCTGGTCCTATGCCTATAGCATCCATGACACTCAAGTCAGCGTTTGCCCTAGTTTGGTAAACCATAATCTCCTCATAAGGGAATTGGATTTCCAAAGGCTCTTCAAACTCCGGTGCACAAAAAACCAAACCACTCCCTGTCCTCAAAGCGGCATAAGAAGACAAACTTACCGCCCCCAATTTCCCCGGTGCTCCCCCAATCAGCAACACCCTTCCAAAATCTCCTTTGTGGCTGAATCTATGAAAGCTCTTGTGTCTGCCAAGGATATCTTGCTTTCTGATATAAAAAGAATTTCCCTGAAATTTCTCAAGAAATTCATCATCTATACCAATATCCAACAAATGCAGCTCCCCCACGAATTTGATATGCTCTGGAAAGAGCAAGCTCAATTTGGGAAATTGAAATGTAAGGGTAAAATCAGCATGGAAAGCAAGCCCATCCACTACAGATTCTGCCGGCAAGCCTGTGGGCAAATCAACGGCAAGCCGAATAGCTGATGAACTGTTGAGCAAATCGATGATATTATGGATAGCACCACCAATCGCCCTATTCAAGCCGACTCCGAATACCGCATCAATGATGATACTACCTTCCGCAATTTCCCCATCCCAAGCATCCGCTTTCACAAGTGTCACACTTTCGGGAATCCTATTGAAATTTGACTGGTAATCTTCTGAACATAGCTGAACATCTTCAAAATAGACAACAGTAACAGAATATCCTTTTTGATCTAAAAGTCTTGCTATGGCAAGCCCATCACCACCATTGTTCCCAGATCCACAAAAAACATACACAGATAAACTTCGGTCTTCAAAATTGGAACAAAACCAATTTGAGAAAGCATCTGAAGCTTGCTCCATCAAATCAACCGAAGTGATATTTTTGGAAACAGCAAACTGCTGATCCAATTCTTTAATCCTATTTCCTTTGACGATTGGTAACATACTACAATGTAACTGGTTTTTCGAAATCCTTCTTTGGGATTTTCAATAGAATCAAGAAACCCAAACCTACGAAGAAAAACAATCCAAGGGCCAAAGAGCTGTTTCTCATATTCCCTGTGAGTTGTTCAATAAACCCATAAGAAAAAGTACCCAACACTATTGCGATTTTTTCAGTAACATCAAAGAAACTAAAATAAGAGGCATGATCGGTGGTGTTTGTAGGAATCAGTTTTGAATAAGTGGATCTAGACAGGGATTGGATCCCTCCCATCACCATGCCGACTACAAATGCCAAAGCGAAAAACTGATACTCCGTAACGACAAAATACGCACCGATACAGACAAACACCCAAATAAAGACCATAACAACAAGTGAACGCTTATTCCCATGGATTTTTGAAATATAGGCAAACAAATAGCTCCCACCAATCGCAACTAGCTGGATTATCAGAATTGTAATGATCAATTTATCCCCAGGCAAGCCCAACTCCTTATCACCAAAAGTGGCAGCCAGATACATGACAGTCTGTACCCCCATACTATAAAACAGGAAAGCCGCCAAAAACCTTGTCATCACAGAAGATGATTTTACCTTGATATAAACAGCCCTGATTTCTTTGTATCCCTTCAACAACAGACCTTTGTCTACACGTTTGTTGTAGGGATTGTTGGGCAAATGTCTAAAAGTAATCTGTGAAAACCCTGCCCACCAAACTCCGGTAATCAGAAAGGACCATCTAGCGGCATGTCCTCCATCGGTCAAACCGAAAAGTTCGGGAAGTTCAATCATCACAAGGTTTGCTATCAATAAAATAACACTTCCTATGTAGCCCAAAGAGAATCCTTTTGCACTCAGGAAGTCAAATTCATCTTCAGTGGCTATTTCAGGCAAAAACGCATTGTAAAAAACTATACTCCCTGCATATCCTATACTTGCCATCACGGCACAGATGATTCCATACTCCAGATTATCCCCATCAAAAAAGAACAAGCCTACACAAGATAAGGAACCTAGGTATGCGAAAAACTTCATGAAAAACAACTTCTTACCACCAGAGTCAGCAATCCCCGAGAGTAATGGTGAAATCAGGGCAATAACCAAAAAAGAAAATGATATAGAATAGGAATAGAGTACAGTATTTACGATTTCAATACCAAAAAAATCAACAAGATCCCCACTATCCTCAGATTTGGTAACACCATTAAAATAAACCGGGAAGATTGTAGAGGTAATCACCAAACTATAGACTGAATTGGCCCAATCATACATTGCCCAAGCAGATTGTATTTTCTTTTTACTCATAAAAAGGGGAAAGTTTCCCTATTAAGTTGAATATTGGATTAAAAGAATAAATGGAAAAAGCCACCCATCGAGGGTGGCTTGATTATAATTACTTGAAAATAAGAAAGTATTAATCTTGTTTTCCTACTGACGCATAAAGTACCCTTCTTGCATCTACCTCTCTCAATTCAAACTGAATATCCGAGATCGGTCCCATTTTTACTTCCCTATCTGCTTTGAGGGATATAGTCAACATTTCTCTTTCAGACTCTGACCTTTTATCTCTTTCCTGGTTTACCCAAAGGGCTATATCAGTAGTATTGATCAAAGCATCATTTGCCTGAATTCTCGGTTCAGAACCATGCAAAGCAGTATTCTTCGGCTTACCAATATACAAATAAGAGATCAACGTCTTTTTTTCCAATTTCTGAAGCTGGGTAGCTTCTGGAATCTTTTGATCTACCAGCATTGTATTTTCTCTCAAAACTGTAGTAGTCATGAAGAAAAACAACAGCATAAAGATAATATCAGGTAAAGCTGAGGTTGGAATATTTTCCGAGACCTTATTCTTTTTCTTGAATTTTGACATATTAATTACCTCCTGTTTTATCTGGTTCTGCAATTGAAATAGCCATTGGAATACCTTCCTTACCTCTATCTTGAAGTTCTTTTTCAGCAGCAGTCTTACCTGAAAGTGCCCTATACTGTTCGGTTGTAATACCTACTCTTTCAGCATAGATTTCAAAATAAGCCTTCTTCACTTTATCCAAAACCTCCAGATAGGTCTCATAGGAAGTCCCACGATTCGTCTTGATAGAGACTACTGCGCCACCTTGCATAGGATGGTCAGAAGATTTAGGATCACGGTTTGCCATCGATTTCAAAGACTCAGGAAGACTGTTATACAAAGCTATCGCCTCTGCATTTGGTGCTCCAAAGTTAAGAATGAAAGCTTTTATGTCATCTGATAATTGATCAGTATTGTCTAAATACTCACCTTCCACCAACAACTGGTCGTTTGCATTGACCAATATGTTGAAAATATTTCTCTCATTGAGAGGTATTTCCGGTGGTGGCACATTCGGGTCTTGCTTAGGAGGCAAGATATTGAGAATACCTTTATCCGAAGCAATAGTAGTAGTTACCAGCCAGAAGATCAAGAGCAAGAAGGCTATATCAGCCATCGACCCTGCATTTACCTCCTGCGCCATTCTGCCTCTTTTACTTGCCATTACCTGATTGCTTTATTGAGTTCAGTAAATACGATACCTACCATTGCAACGATTGCCAATACATAGGTGGTTACCAACATTCCTCCAACAAACTTAGTCAGGGTCGGAGTCATGAAGAATGGATCACCCAAGTACTTTGGTGCCACTTCACTGTCCGAAGTACTGTAAGCTATCAGGAATATTACACCTAGTACCACAACCCCTGCTGCAGTTTTTGCAAGGCTCTTTGGATTATCGAGTGATTTGATCAACGGCATCAATACTGCCACGATTGCTCCCACGATAATCAATAAGTAAGATACGTATAAGAAAATATCTATAGAATCCATATTGAATTATTGCTAAAGTTATAAATAATTAATAGTTGAAACTATAATCAACCAGTAATTACTTAGTCAATTTATGCTTCACTAGGATATCTACCAAAGAGATAGACGCATCCTCCATGTCGTTTACCAAAGAATCGATCTTTGAGACACAGTAGTTGTAGAACAGTTGAAGGATAATCGCAACGATCAAACCTGCCACTGTAGTCAAGAGTGCTACTTTGATACCACCTGCTACCAATGAAGGAGAGATATCACCTGCCGCTTCGATCGCATCGAAAGCTGAAATCATACCAATTACAGTACCCATGAAACCAAGCATTGGAGCTAGGGATATGAAAAGAGAGATCCAAACAAGGCCTTTTTCCAATCTACCCATTTCTACAGAACCATAGGCAATGATTGATTTTTCAACCATTTCGATACCTTCTGAGTATCTCATCAAGCCTTGTGTAAAGATAGAGGCTACCGGACCTTTGGTGCTCTTCGTAACATCTTTTGCAGCTTCGATGCCACCTTGTTCCAAAGCGTCTTCTACTTTCGCCAATAGTTTTTTGGTGTTGGTAGTAGAAAGGTTCAAGGTAACGATTCTTTCAAGTGAAACAGCTAAACCTAAGATTAAACAAATTAATACTGGAGACATAAATGTAGTACCACCCTCAATGAATTTCTCCTTGATGATCTGATGGAAACTTTTGTCTTCTTCGATGATTTCATCATCAACAATCGCAGGAGCAGTATCTGCTTCTACTGCTTCAACAATTTCTGTTGTGTCTTCTGCAGAATCTTGGTCTGCGTCCTGAGCTTTCGAGATAACCGGAGATAAAAGGATTCCGGATAGCATGAATAAAGCGATTAACTTTTTCATAATGTAGATTTTAATAGACTTTAAATAAAGGTTAAACGGTTTCTAAATTAATATTGAGATTTTAAAGTTATCATTTTTTCAATTCAAATTGCAAAGGATTGCTCCATATTTTTTTGAGAAAATAATAACTGATGGCTTTTTTAGAATCATGCCGCAAGCTAAATTATCCTATATGAAGTAATTAGACAATTTATGTAAATGGGGTAAAACTAAATTAAATGGGTTTATATCGTTATCGATGCCCAAATATGATTGTTTAGCCCTGCCCAATCAATCATGGTTTTCCTTTAAACATCTTTTTTGATTAGCTGACTTTACCTTTATTTTATTTTTTGATTTCCCAGTTGGTTCAAATTTTCTGAAATCAACAAGGGTAAACCAATCCATAATCCAAAAGAACTTCATCAACTAAAACTATAAAAATAAATCTGTATTTAAAAATCCCCAGGGAAATTTCTCTATAATTCCAATATTCCCAGGGCATATTTAAACATCACTTCTTGAAAATACAACGTAAACCTGGCTTGGGCAAAATCCGACTGGGCAGTAACCAACTGCTGATTTGCCTGTGCCAAATCCACAAAATTGCTGATTCCCAACCTAAACCTTTCGGATATTGCATTTTGCGCTTCCTCAGCGGCATCCAGCTGAACTTGAGTGGACTCTTTTCTCTGGATTGCCGCCTTGTAATTTTCGGATGCAAGTTTTACTTCTTGGGAGATTTTCTTTTGCAAAGCCATCTTATCCAACTGCTGGTTTTGCCATTCCATCCTTGACCTGGCCACATCTGCCTTATTCGAAAAATTATTGAAAATAGGTATCGATAGACTTAGGCCAAAAGCCCTTTGGGGGAATATTGTAAAGAACTGGTTACTAAATGTCCTCTGGTCCAAAGTTGTATAGAAAGTACTATAATTAAAAAACGCATCCAGTCTTGGCAGGTAGCTTGCCTTTGCTGCTGCCAACAGGCTCCTATTTCCCAATTCCAAAGATCTTACCTGCCTATAATCATTCCTCTGGTCTTCTGCCATTTGCAACAGGACATCCAACGGGTTTTTTAGCAATTCACTTTCCCTAACTTCCAACATGATGGGGGCTACTGCTGGAATCGTGTTACTTGGAAGCTGAATCGTTTCCGCCAAGATCCAAAGGTCCCTTTCCCATTGGATCTTGGCTTCCAGAGCCACTGTTTCCAACCTTGCAACTTCCGATTTTTGGTTGTAAAAATCCGCCAATGTCCTTAAACCAACCTCTACATAGCCCTCTATCTGTTCCAATTGCTTTCGCTGGTTCAGCAGATTCTCATTTGCGATTTTGTACAGTTGCTCATCAAGCAATACCTGGAGGTATTGGCTTCCAATGTCAAATATCAGGTCTTGTATGGCTCGTTCCAAGCTGAACTCACCGGCTTCTTCAAATTTCTTGGCTGCTTTTCTAGTGTTGGTCACCCGAAAGCTGTTAAACACCGTCATATTGGAATTGACCCTTCCGGAAATTATATCATTGACTTCGTTGGTCACGATCAGTTCCCCTTCTGCTTGCTGAAACTGCTGGCCAATCTGCCTATAAGTATCATTGGATAGATTCAGGTTAGGAAGATGGCTCAATTGTGCATTTAGCCTCTCCATCCGCAATACTTCCTGTTGGTTTTGCAGTTTTTTGAATGTTATGTTTTGCTGAATCCCAAATTGAACAGCCTCTTCGAAAGTTAATGGAATAGTATCTTGGGCCCATGATTGAAAGCATAAACCCAATACTACTGAAAGTGACAAGCAAAAATTCTTCATGTTACAATACGATATTTTGTGATATTTTCCCATCCAACATTTCTATAAGCCTGTTGCCATAGCTGGCATTTTCCCTGGCATGGGTAGCCTGGATAATGGTGGTACCTGCCTGGTTCAACTCCCTAAACACTTCCATGATTTCTTTGGCTTGGGAAGAGTGTAGATTTCCTGTAGGTTCATCAGCCAATAGCACTTGGGGCTTCCCGGCAATGGCACGTGCTATCCCCACCAACTGCTGCTGTCCTCCGGAAAGCTGCTCCGGAAACAGGTCTTTTTTGGCTACCATTTGAAACCTGTCCAATAGATCTGCTATTATGCTCTTTCGTTCGGTAGAAGAAACCTTCCTGTAAAGAAGCGGTGTTTCTATATTCTCATATACAGTCAGTTCATCGATCAGGTGATAGGCTTGGAAAACATATCCGAACTCAGATTTATGGAGAGCAGATTTGTTTTTTTCCTTCATGCTATGTACAGCCTGCCCGTCGAAGAAATACTGCCCTTCATAATCATCATCCAAAAGCCCAATGATATTCAGGAGGGTGGATTTCCCTACCCCTGATGGCCCCATCAAAGTGATGAAATCCCCTTGGTTGATCTCCAAATCCACCCCTTTGAGGATAAACTGTCTCTGAAACCTGGAATCTATATACTTCTCTATTTTATTGAGTGTTATCATTATTATTTGATTTTTAAATTATTCACTTCTCAAGACTTTTGCAGGGTTGGTACGGGCTACCCCCATGGTGTGAATGCCTACTACGAGCAATGCCAAAAGCATGACTCCAAATCCTACTGCCCCGTAGAGCAAGTAAGGCATAGGTATTTTATAGGCATATTGTTGAAGCCAAAGGCTACTGAAGTAATACGCGGGATAGACTGCTATGCCGAACGATATGATCACCAACCAGATATACTGCATGGAAATCAGCCCGATGATTTGAAGTACTCCTGCCCCCAGGATCTTCCGAATACTCATTTCTTTGGTTCGCTGGGCTATCGTAAAGGAAGAAAGTCCAAACAGACCCAAAACAGAAATCAGGATTGCTATAGCTGCCGCAAACCCAAGGACTCCTTGAATTTTCCTATCATTCTCATAAAAAGACTCCACAACTTCATCGAGGAAATTGAAACTTGAAGTCTCATATGGGTAGGTTTCCGAATAAATTTCCTCCAAACGCTGCTTCATATAAGCTATATTATGGGTATTGGATAGCTTTGCAGTGAGCTTGTGAAAGTAGTCCGGCCGGTAGACGCATACGATTGGCATGATCTCTTCACGCAGGCTTCGGGCATTGAAATTGTCTACTACCCCAACTATCGTTTTAGATCCACCCCCGACCTTGAGTGTTTTCCCAACAAAATCACCTGGTTCGGCAGAACCTAGGTTTTTGATAAAATTAAAATTGACAATAACTTCATCATCTTGATTATGTGCATTTCTTCCAGCCAGCAAAGTGATTTGGTGGACATCGACAAACGCAGAATCCACATTCATCACATGGACATTCAGGGATTGTTCAATAGAATCCGTCATAAAATAAGCATCAGAAGACCACATACTATTGGATGTCACGAGTACTCCCCCCAAACTCACCCCTTCCACAAAGGATTCTTGTCTCAATCGCCCTGACAATTGTTCCCGGACAAGCCGATCCCCCATAAATGGCAGATCTGTGTACACCAATGCCTCTTTTTCAAAACCCAGAGGCTGACTACCTATGTATTTGAGCTGGGTGGTAAACACGGCCACCATGATGATGAAAGCGATAGAAGTAGCAAATTGAAGGATAGTGAGGTTTTTTCTTAAAAACACTCCAATAGAAAAACCATTACTATGATTGACCTCACCTTTCAGCGCTCGCTGTGGTTGATAATTGGACTGTACCAATGCGGGGTAAATACCCGAAATACATGTCAATAAAAGCGTAATACAAATGATAAAGGATAAATTTCTGACGCTAAACACCTCAAATTCAAACTCAGAAATAAAATATCCCCCAAAAAACCTGTGGAGTTGATCCGCAATCAATAAGGATATCCCTGCCGCAAAAATGACAATCAATAAAGTCTCACTCAAAAACTGAATGATCAACTGGGACCTGTCACTGCCCAATGTCTTTCTAATCCCTACTTCCTTGGCCCTGCTGATTGCATGTGCCGTTTCCAAATTGATGAAATTTAGGCAAGCCAAAGCCATAATTATCAATCCGATGAATACCATACCATGCAAAAGAGATCTGGAAACAGAAGTGTTCTCATAGTTTTCGCTGAAGTGCAATTCTGAAAGTGGCTCCCCGATAAATGTGGTGCTGTTATCCTCCTCACCAAGATATTTTTTTGAAATCCCCAAAAGTGAATCATCCAAATCACTTTTGAGAACACCTTCATTCACTTTTACAAAAAGCTGGCTTGCTGTGTTCACATTGTTCCAACTATGCAACCCATACCAATCTTCTGCCCCAAGTCTTTCTATAGTCTTGAAGGAGATAAAATCCGAGAAAATAAAATCCGAATTTTCTGTAAAATCAGCAACTACACCTTTGATTTGGGCATAGACTGAGTCTGCATCGATCCAAAGGACTTCCTTGCCTATCACTTCCGTAGCCGACATTCCCGGGAAATACATACCCAAGCTTGATTCAGTGATCACAGCGGTATTGGGTTCTGACAATGCGGTATTGGGATCTCCCGCCAGCCATTTTCGGGGAAAAATCTCAAAAAAACCCAAATTGGCGAAGGCGACCTTCTTACTCCTGCCAATGACCCTATTCCCATCAGGAATACTGACCATAGATTCATTAAGGTGATAAAGGCGTGCTTTTGTTTCAATGATTGACAATTCCTCATCAATCACCTC
Organism: Belliella marina; assembly: GCF_042682445.1. Lineage (NCBI taxonomy): Bacteria > Pseudomonadati > Bacteroidota > Cytophagia > Cytophagales > Cyclobacteriaceae > Belliella > Belliella marina. The sequence continues at coordinate 146,238 of NZ_JBHUHR010000025.1, read as the reverse complement.
ACCCAAAGGCCCGTTGGTCCCTGAAGTCTGGAAAATCTCCCCCGGTTGCCATTCAGCAAAGGTATTGACCCTATAGATCCTCTCAGAATCAGGATGGAAATTATCGTAACTGTAGGCAAACCAAACTTGGTTGAATATCAAAAGACAAATGGCGATCCCCAAAGACAAACCCATGATGTGGACAAATGCCCTAAGCTTATTCCTTTTGATGTTTCTTATCGATATCAGAAAATAATTGTATAGCATCTTATTCACTTTTTAAGGATACGGTAGGATTGGTCCATGCGGCCTTTATGGACTTGTAGCCCACTGTGAGAAAAGCTATCATCCCAACCAGCAAGAGCGAAATGATGTAAAATTGCCAAGAGAGTTGGATTTTGGAGGCATAATCTGCCAGCCATTTTTCCATAAGAAAACCTGCTATAGGAGCTGCCAAAGCAAATGCAATGAGCAACAAAACTACATACTCTCTGGAAAACAAAGTTAATACCTGTGCCGAACTCGCACCAAGGACTTTTCTAATCCCAATTTCTTTGGTTTTCATGGCAGCCATGTAAGAGACCAAACCATACAATCCTATGCATCCTACTGCCACGGCTATGCAGGAAAAGATGATGAAAAGTGTGGTCATTCTCTGTTCTGTTTCATAGAATTTTGCAATTTTTTCATCCAAAAAACTGTAATCCATAGGATATTCAGGATAAAGATTGGTGAATATCTTTTCTGCTTCTTCCATCACCACATTGGCATTGGCTTTACTGATTTTGATCCCTACTGTCATGAAGAGATGATGGTTTTGGAAAATAAAGGTTGGCTCTACTTCAGATTTCAGCGATCGGGAGTAAAAATCCCTCACCACTCCGGATACAGGAGCCTCAATGCCACGTATATTGACATATACACCCAACAGGTCTTCGGGATTTTCAAATCCAGCCTTCTTAGCAAAAGATTCTGTGGCAAGATACCGGGTGACTGTATCTTCTTTGATCAAATTTTCCCCATGCAAAAGCTCCAACCCATAGGTATCGAGATAATATTCATCTGCTGGCTTGATGTGGACTGTATATTCTTCATTACTTTCCACAATTACCGCATTGGTAGAGGATGTTGAACCAGAGGCGGGCTCTGTGAAAGAAACAGAAACCATCTCGACATTGGTGAGATTCCTCAATCTTTCAGCCAAAAGTCGGGATTTGTCCAAGTCACGTTCAGGAATAGTAAAAGTCACCACTGCATCTTTCTGAAAACCAAGATCTGCAGATCTCAAGTGGTTCATCTGCATGACCAACACCAAAGTACCAATGATAAAAAATTGGGTAATCATAAACTGGAAAACTACCAGCCCCTTTCTCATCATGTAAGAACTTGTTTGTTTGGATTGGTTTTGTTCCTTTATAGCCCTTATCGGATTCAATCGGCTTATAATCAGTGAAGGGTATGCGCCTGAAACCAAGCTGATAGTCAACCAAATCAAAAAGACTGTCAAAAGACCTATAGGAGTGAAAATGATAGAGAAATCAGCCTCTGTACCAAGGAATTTATTCATGTAAGGCATTGTCATACCACTGATAATAAAGGCTAATAAAATAGCAAAAAGACAAATAATACCTGTTTCGCTCAAAAACTGACCAGCAATATTTCCCCTATGCCCTCCAAATACTTTTCTCAGACCAACCTCCTTGGATCTTTTTCCAGACAATGCTGTGCTGAGATTAATGAAATTGATACTTGCTGTAAGTAAAAGAAAAAAAGCAACCCCAATCATAATCTTTGCAGAATTGGAAGAGACCTGATAGCGGAAATTACTGTATCGCTCATCGAAATGGATTTCTGCCAAAGGTTGCAAGGCATGTGTCCGAATCTCCTTGTCCAAATGTTTATCGACAAAACCAGCCAAGCCTGAGGCAATGGTATTTTTAGCCTGTGGGTCTTTGACCACTACATAAAACTGGTCATCACTGTAAATACTATTCCAGCCGCCTGTTGTTCTTTCCTCCCTTAAGTTTTCATAGGAAAGAAAAATATCAAAGGGAAAATCCGTATTCTCAGGAAAATCCTCCATCATAGCAGTAATGGCAAACACCTCTCCCTTTTGGAATCGGAATGTCTTTCCAAGGACATCGGTTGTACCAAAAAGTTTCTCGGCATATTTCCTTGAAATCACGGCTTGGTTGGCTTCATTCAATATCCCTGTAGGGTTTCCACTTTCAATTTTCCTTTCAAAAACCTCAAAAAAATCATCTGTTGTATAAGCAATGCCAGATTCCACAAAATGTTTTTCCTGTCCATTATCCTCCACCCCTATCAAGCCATCATGCCCACCCGAAATCAAGACAGAGGCTTCAATCCCTAGGAATTCTTCCCGAAATGATTCTGGCAATACCGCAGGAACTCCGGGGGTATGGTACTCTCTTGAGCCTTCAAAAGTTATGGTAACCACTCTATATATATTGTCAGCATGACTGTGATACTTGTCAAAACTATTGATATGCCAAACAAGAGCAAATACCATCATACAGGAACTGATACCCAAACTCAATCCAAAAATATTGATGGAGGCATAGAGTTTCCTCTTAGAGAGATTCCTCCATGCTATTAAAATATTATTGTAAATCATGATTGATAAATTAAAGTTTGATACCTCTGGTTTAGCACCTTTTGATACAGTCTGTTTTTTCAATACCAATGCCAAAGAAAACCCTCTCAAAACAGCCCAATTAGATGATTTCAGTATCTTATAAGATTTGTAGCCGAACACATTTGTCCGCGTACGGACAAAAAACAGATAGCAAGAATATGATGTTTTAGATTGGAGCTATCAACATTAACCTGTACAAGTAAACCACAAACTCTATACTCTTCACAACAAGATAGATGGGTAAATGTACAAATTCAGAAACTAAACATTGTTTCATGAACCAAATCGGTATACTTTGGAAAAGATGAACTTTTAATCGAAAAAAAGAATCTTTGAAACAAAAGTCTCCTCCGAAAAATCATTTTGCTTAAAAAAATGATTTAAAAGCCAATCTAGAAGGCTGATTTTCTTATTTTGATACT
>NZ_JBHUHR010000025.1:125397-143045 GCF_042682445.1 Belliella marina | reverse complement strand
AATATTGGGATATTGCGGATTGAAAAAGTGAAGTAGATTGCCGTTTAAAACCGAATAGTCGGCTCAGTCAATAAAAACACCCATTTACTGCGTTAAATTTTTGATAAAAGCAGGTCCAATACCAAAATTTTCAACAATGATTGAAAATTCTTCCTCATCTTGATATCCATTCCATTGCTGCAAATAAGGCATCACTGATGCAAGTTGCTGCTTTTGTTCCAATTCAAATTGCTTGGTAGCCAAGCTGGTCTGGTAGATCAAGATAAACAAAGAAACCACACTGATAAATATGGCTGAAAAACTCAGTAGTCGGTTGCTGTCTTTCCAGAGTTTTGGTTTTTCAGTATGAGTGTTAAGTACTTCCGATTCATCTTTCATGCCTCAATAATAACTATAACCACAGAACTCATCAAGAATAGCCATTAAATAATTGTCTGCAAATTGTAAATTATACCTCGTTAATACACTTGAATTCATCCTTGCTTTACCCAATTCAAACCTCAAAGAATCAATCAAATTAGTTGTGAATGTTTGTAACGCCTGGTGTCACATCCTGAATTTATTCGACACATTTTTATGTCAGTTTTCTTTTTCTACCGACTTAATTCGACCCCTCAGGGGTCATGGGGGGAAATCGGAATCTTCATTATTTTTCCCAGGTTTCACCTCGGACTAAATACACCCTACCTCCTCTACCAAAAGCTTTCGGCACGGACAGACTTTTCAGGGTTGTATTGTTCTTGGCTCTTGCTTCTTTGATTCTCGCCTCTTTGTCACGTCCTGATTTTACTTGACACTTTTTTCTTTTAATTAGAAAAGTTCAACCCACTTCGGGGTTGTTGTCTACTATATCATCATTATTCCCCGGGTTGCGACCCGGGGTTATTTAAAGTTTAACCCTGCCTGACGTCAGGCAGGCCCATTCGGGGTTGATTCCCTCTCGTTTCTCGTTTCTGGTCACGTCCTGAAAATAGTTGACACTTTTTTTCATTGTTTTTTGAGACTTACTTTTTCTTATAGGACTTCATAATTCGATATTTAAAATTCAATATTCGACATTTTTTAAATTATGAATTTTAAACTCCGAATAATGAATCAAGAATTCGCTAGGTACTTGATTGTAATCCAGCATCTACCATCCTCAGCGCATCTCTGCAACTTTGCGATCTCTGCGAGACCTTCACTTGTGTCTTGAATCTCATTCTTGTCTCTCTGATCTTGAATCTTGTGTCCCCGATATTCACCAGGCTTTACGTCTTGTATCTTATTATTACTTCTTGTTCCTCACTCGCTTTTCAAACTACTCACCGGATTGACTCTTGTGGCTTTCAATGCCTGAATACTGACTGTAATGAATGCAATGAACATAATCCCTATTGCCGCAACCGGGATAAACCACCATTCGAAATCTATTTTATAAGCATAGCTTTCCAACCAATCCTGCATCAACCAATAGGCCAATCCTGATCCCAGTATTATCGATACAAACACGATCAATATAAATTCCCTGTTGATGACATTCAAAATGGACATGGTAGATGCACCCAATACCTTTCTGATTCCTATTTCTTTTGTTTTTTGTTCAGCTACATGTGCTGACAGGCCAAACAGACCAAGGCAGGAAATCAAAATGGCAAGGATACTGAAATATTTTGCCAACTCTTTGGTACGGACATCTTCTTGGTACATACTGGCATAATTTTCATCCATAAAACTGAAATCAAAAGCAAAATCAGGCTCAAAGTTCTCTGAGAGCGATTTGATTTCGGAAATGACTGTTTTGATATTTTCTGTTTCCACTTTGAAATAAGCGGTAAAGCTATTCTGGGGATCAAGCCTTAAGATCACAGGCTCCATTCCTTGGTGAAGGCTTTGAAAATGAAAGTCCTCCACGACCCCCAGGATTTGTATATCTGTATCCCATTTGAAACTTACTGGGTCTGGATCATTTTGGGAAATCAATTCGTAGGCCCGCCTATTGATGATCGCTTTGTTGATCGTATCCGAAACCCTATCTTGAGAAAAATCTTCCCCTTTGACCAATTGCATCCCCATGGTCTCAATGAATCCATAATCAACACTCATGATTTCGAACAGTGCACTGAAGTCCGGATCCTTCCCTTCCCAAGAAATACTTCCTGTATTCGAGTTTCTTCCCATCAAAGAATGATTGGATCTGGTGACCCCAAGGACACCCGGTATAGATTCCACTTCTCTCTTGTACACCTCAAAATTATCGTAGAGATTCCCTTCCAAAAACACCGAAATCAACTGATCTTTTTCATAACCCAAACTTTTGTTCAAAGTAAAGTTGATTTGCTTATAGATAACCAGCGTGGCTACAATCAGTAAAGTCGCCAAGACAAACTGAAAAAGAACAAGCCCTTTCCTCGCTATAACAACCCCCTTTCCTGATTTGGTGAAATTCCTGAAAACCATTACAACCCGGGTAGCGGAAAGGTAAAATGCAGGATAGCTGCCTGCAATCAATCCAGTGAAAAACAGGATCGAAATGAACTGAACCCAAGAAACCCAATCAGCATACGGAACACTCAATGTCTTGCCCGTAAGGTTATTGAAAATAGGAAGGCTTAATTCCACAAACAGTAAAGCAACTATTCCGGCAATAAATGTGACAAGCATGGACTCCGTCAAGAACTGAAGCACCAACTCATTTTTTTCAGCTCCAACCACCTTTCTTACACCTACTTCTTTTGCCCTTTTCTGGGATTTGGCAGTTGAAAGGTTCATGAAATTGATACATGCTATCAGTAGCACGAAAAGCCCAATCAAAGCAAACATCTTTACATATTCAATTCTACCCCCTTGCTGTATACCATCCTTGAACTTTCCATGGAGATAGAGGTCTTTTTGGGGATAAGCAAACAATCTCACATTACTCCCCTCATTTTTTTTGACAATGAAGTTTTCTATACTTGCAGAAAAAGCTTGCCAATCCGCATTTTTGTTCAACTTTACAATGGTACTGGGACCATTGTTGCCCCAATGGCCAAGCCATTGATTGTATGGCTTATCAAGCATGACTTGAAAAGGAATGATAAAATCAAAAGATGCACTGTTCTCATGTGTATCCGGATCAATTACACCTATTACTTTGTATGACGATTCATTGCCCGTTTCTTTTACCACTACAGATTCCCCCAATACATTGGTTTGCCCAAAAAGCCTGATGGCTGATTCCCTTGTCAATACGACATGATTATTCTCCGTCAAAACCCGATCCCTATCTCCATACAGAAAGTCATACTGCATGATATGTAGATAATCTGGCTCGGCATAAAAGCCATTGAGGCTGAGCCGTGTTTCTCCGGCTACAAAAAGTAAATCTTCATTCCAAGAATAACAGGCAGACCGCTCAACTTCCGGAAACTCTTGTTTGAGAGCTGGAGCCAACAAACCCGGTGTAGAAGTTGTGGTGAAAATCTCAGAACCATAGCGCTGATGTTCCATGATCCTATAGACTTGGTCTATCTCCGGAAAGGATGCATTCATTTCCAATTCGCTTTTGACCCAAAGCGCGATGGTGATGGTCGCCCAAAGTCCCAAAGCCAACCCAAATAAATTGATAAAGAAAGTCAATTTGTGCTTTGCAAGCCCACGAAGTGCTATTTTCAAGTAGTTGCTGTACATATTTTTTGTTGTTGTTGAAGTTCTTTGTCTCGTCTTGAATTTACTTGATACTTTTTTTCTTTAAATTGAAGAAATTCAACCCTGTCTGACGCCAGGAAGGCACTTCGTGGTTGATTGTAGCTTACTACTCTGTCTCTCGCTTCTCAATGCTTTTTGCTCTTGCTTCTTGAATCTTACGTCTTGCATCTTTGACCTTCCCTAATCTACCTTAAATGCATCCACAGGATTGATCATAGCCGCCCAAATAGATTGGGAACTCACGGTCAGTGCTGCAATCACAGTAGCTGCCAAACCTGCTACAAGAAATATCCCCCAAGATACCGAAACGCTGTAGGCAAAATTATCCAACCAGCCACTCATGCCATACCAAGCTAGTGGAATAGCAAGCACAAAGCCTATCAGCACCAATTTCAGTAAGTCCTTGCCCAAAAGGGAAACTATACTCCAGATACTGGCTCCCATAACTTTCCTGATACCGATTTCTTTGGTGCGCTGTTCTGTGGCAAATGCTGACAAGCCATACAGACCTAGAACTGAGATAATAATGGCCAAACTTGCAAAGAATCCGAAAATGGCACCCACTTTTTCCTCTGCTACATATTGCTCTTCAAATCTGTCAGCCACCAAATAGTAATAAAACGGGGAGTCCGGTCTCATCGCCTGCCATTCGTCCTTGAGATAGGCTAAAGTCTCATCCTTATGTTCAGCTTTCAATTTGACGGCTACACTGTTAAATCTATCCGTAGGAATCATAAATACCATTGGGCTGATTGGCTGATGTAATGATTCAAAATGAAAATCCTTTACCACCCCCGTCACATACCCCCTTCTACCGCCATAATGAAACTGTCTGCCAACTGCCTCTTCCGCACTTGCCCATCCTATGGTCCTTACGGCCGATTCGTTGATGATAAAAGCTTCGGTAGAATCACTTGCCTGCAATACATCGAAATTCCTGCCTGCCGTCAGCTCCATGCCAAAAGTCTCCATAAAGGAATGACTGACGTGGATATCTGCAATCCTAATATCTATCGGCAATAACTCTCCCCCAACTTCAGCTTGGGTTCCTTGGGAATCCAGCAACCTCCCGGAAGGGATCCTGCTTCCCAAGGCCACATTTTCTATCCCCCGATGTTGGATGAGCCTGTCACGCATCATCTCATAGTTAGTGGTAAGTTCATCGCTTGCATTCAACACCACGATTTCATCCTTGTCAAATCCAAGGTCTTTGCTTTTCATGAAATCAAGCTGATTGAGCACTACCAAAACCGACACCATCAAAACAATGGAAATGGCAAACTGTGCCACAACCAATACCGATCTCAGTTTTTCGTGGATAGAACCTATTTTATAAGTCCCCTTCAATACTTTGACAGGTTGGAAACCCGATAAAAACAGGGATGGATAACTTCCTGCCAACAGTCCTACTACAAATACCAAGGCAATCATGCCGAGAAGATACTCTGGATGCCCCAATAAGTTTAACGATAGTGCTTTGCCAGTGAAATTGCTGAAAGCCGGCATGGAAACCCAAGATATCATCAATGCAATCACCAAGGCCAAAAATGTCATAAAAATGGTCTCTCCCATAAATTGCCTGACCAAAAGCTCCCTATCTGCTCCCAAGACTTTCCTGAGTCCTACTTCCATAGCCCTCTTGGCAGAACGGGCGGTAGCCAAATTCATAAAATTGATACAGGCTATCAGCAAAATAAATATGGCTATGGCACTGTAGATATACACATATTCAATATTGCTGTTGGGTTCAAATTCGGAATCCAGGTTAGAATGCAAATGGATATCTTTTAAAGACCACAGAAATAACTGAGTCCCTTTGGAGGCTGCAATTCCTTGGGAATTGGCAGGTATATGCCGGTCTATAAAGGAAGGTAATTGAGCTTCAAACCCTTTGGCATCCACTCCATCCTCAAGTAGCAGATAAGTCCCGAAACTATTGTTTCCGAAGTTTTTCATCATCTCTTCATAGCCACCATAAAAATTGGCGACTGGCTCCATCGATGCTATAAAATCAGCTTTGAAATGTGAATTGTCGGGAAAGTCCTCCATAACCCCTCTCACCTGCATGTTGATTTTTTGGGAACCAATAATCAATTCCAGGGATTTCCCTACTGCCTCCTGATCTCCAAAATATTTATTGGCCATAGATTCGCTTATCACCATCCCGTCCGGAAAAGTAAGCGCCTTTTCAGCATCTCCATCTTTCAATTTCCATGAGAACACTTTGAAAACTTCTGGATCAGAGAAGAAAAACTTTTCTTCATCGAAGGATTTGCTATCATCTTTGACGACAAGGGGAATATTCATCAGGCGAACAGCCTCTTTGACCTTGTCATCAAAATCAGATTTCAGCAAGGGGGCAAATGGAGGTGCTGCATGCCCAAGGTGCAGGCTGATTTCCCCATCCTGATTATACCAAGCTCTGGAAACACGATAAATATTATCTGCATTTTCATGGTATTTGTCATAGCTGAGCTCATGTTGGACAAAAAGGAATATCAGAATACTCGCCGCCATCCCTACCGACAAACCCAAAATATTGATGAGTATATAGGCAGGATTTTTTTTGAGGTTTCTGATGAATATTTTTAGATAATTATAAAACATGGTTGTATTTTTTTATCGTTTTCGTTTTTTCAATTCCCAATCGCCCTGATACCCATTTTTAGCAATTAGCCTCTATTCATGTATGTTCAGGTCATATCGCATTTACTTCGCAATAGGGAGGTTTTCCTCACGCCAAGTGTCAGGTTCTGAAATTACTTGGCACTTTTTTCATCGTTTTCATTTTGTTTTCAATCCTCTTAAATGCCTCTTAGTCCAAGTAAAGAGCTCTGCCCTGCCGTCGAAGTCATCTGGTGGTCATTTCGAACCTGTCTCACTTTAGGGAGGCAAAGAGAGAAATCTCGAACTGAAATTTATATATACTTTCAATTTTCCCACTTCTTCGACCATAATCGGGACGAGACCTCTCCTGCCGTCGAGGTGACGTAGTCGTAGAAAGACATGTCATATATCTTGTGTCTTGAATCTTGCTTCTCGTATCTTGTTTTACTCACTTCTCAAACTCTTCACCGGATTCAGCATCGCGGCTCGGATGGCTTGTGAACCGATGGTCGCTATGGCTACAACTATTGCCATTATCCCTGCCATTGGGTAAATCCACCAGCTAATCCCCACTTTATAAGCAAACCCTTCCAACCACCTGTTCATTACAAACCATGTAACAGGTGTTGCTATCACGATCGCCAGCAATACCAGCTTAATAAAATCCATGGACAGCAAGGTGACAATACTTGACACTTCAGCTCCAAGCACTTTCCTGATTCCAATTTCCTTTGTTCTGATTTCTGCTGTATAAGTCGCCAATCCAAACAATCCCAAACTTGCAATAAGGATAGCCAGAACAGAAAACGCTGAAAATATCTTCCTGAATTTGAAATCAGAAAGGTATTGTTTGTCAAAATCCTCATCCAAAAAACTATACAGGAAGGGTCTATGGGGTGCAATTCGCTCCCAAACTTTTTCTACTTCTGCCACAGTCTGCTGGATATTGTCTGATTTTATTTTCAAAGAGAGATACCTGCTCGCATATGCTTCGAATGGCAAAGTCAATGGCTCAATGTTGCGGTGAAGGGATATGAAATTAAAATCCTTTACCACTCCTATGACTTCGCCAGACCTTCCCCATTGGTCAAACTTTTTCCCAATAATATCTTCAGGATTGGCATAACCGTATTGCTTTGCAGCTGCCTCATTGATCACCAATGCCGATGTGGAGTCTGACGGAAACTCCCTTGAGTAACTTCTTCCAGCGACCAGTTCCATATTATAATGATTGATAAAATCAATCCCTACTTGAAAAATAGCCTGCCCCATCGTGGTCATTCCCCCTTCCTGATTCTCTATTTCTGTCCCGGCATTTGGAAAATAACTTCCAGGAACACTTCTCGAGAATGCAGCGGAAAGAATGGATGGGTTTGCCTCCAATTCAGCTTTTAAAACACTCGATCTTGAATTTACCCTTTCATCATAATTATATTCCAAAACCAACATTTGCTCTTTATCAAAACCTAGGTTTTTATCGAGTAAATGATTCATTTGTGTAAAGACAATTATGGTCCCTGCTATCAAAATGATGGATAGGCTAAATTGAAAAACAACCAGCCCTTTTCTAAGATTAACACCGCTGTTGCTGGCAACGGAAATCCCTTTCAATATTTGAACAGGTCTAAAACCTGACAAAATAAAAGCAGGATAGGAACCAGCCAAAATCCCTAAAACAAATAAGGTTATGATTAATGAAAGCACTGTTTTCCAGCTTATAAACCTTGATAATTCCAATTCTTTGCCAGTGATGCTATTCATCAAAGGCATCGCCACTGTTACAAAAAAGATGGAAACCAACATCGCCAGGAATACAATTATGATGGATTCTCCCAAAAATTGAAATACAAGATGCTTTCTGTCTGCACCGACAGATTTTCTGATTCCCACTTCTTTAGCTCGCTCCATGGATCTTGCGGTGGAAAGATTCATAAAATTGATCATGGCTATGATCAAAATGAAAATCCCGATCACTGAAAAAACATAGATGTTTGTCAAGCTCCCTGTTTGACCAGGTTGCCGATCAGCGTCAGATCTCAAATAAAAATCAGACATCTTTTCGACCTTTATAGTATAAAGGGGATTTTCTTGCCTTGAAGCCAAAAAACCAGGGATTTTCTGTTCAAATGAATCAAGGTCAAAGTTTTCATTGACAAGGAAATAAGTATAGAAATCTGCATATCCCCAATAATCAAATACAGCAGGCCTTGACACCCTAAAAGTGCTCAAAGAAAGCAGCATGTTGAAACTAAAATGGGAGTTAGATGGAACATCCTCGATTACAGCCGTAACAGTAAAGTCTCCTGCATTTGATCTTCCTGGAGATTCACTTCCTTTGAGAGTCTTGCCAATAGGATCTTGATTTCCAAAATACCTTTTGGCTGTGCTTTCAGTCATCACCATGCTGTATGGCGCAGTCAAAGCATTCTTAGGATCACCTTTGATTACTTTCCAGCTAAAAACATCAAAAGCTGTCGAATCCATAAAAAACACACCTTCTTCTTGAAAGGAATTTTCTCCATCAGTCAACAAAATATCAGACCTTCCGGAAAACTGGACAATTTTATCGATTTCAGGAAAATAACTTTTGATAGCAGGTCCTACAGGAGCATTGTTCCAGACCCAATAAGGATTCGCTCCTGCATTTTCTGCTTGGCCCTCAGCTGAAAGCTCTCCGTGTGTCAATCTGTAAATTCTGTCGCTTTTTTCATGATAGGTATCAAAAGACAACTCATCCTGCACAAACATAAAGATCAAAAAACAACAAGTAATCCCAAGTCCTAGCCCAATTACATTGATTAAAGAGTATGCCTTTTTTTTCAAAAGGTTTCTCCAGGCGATTTTTATGTAGTTTTTTAGCATGCTAGAATTGTTAAAATAGTTGTCAGCTTAAGTAATTATAATTTTTGAATGTTTCGATCAATTTAGTTTGTTAGGTTATCCCTACTCAGATTTTAAGATCTGTGATGGGTTCACCTTATATACTTTCCATATTTGGGAACTGACTGTCAGACCTATCACGATCAATAAGACCATCAATCCGGTTGCAAGTGGTATCAAACCTACTCCTGAATGGAAAGCAAATAAGTAATCTAAGAAATTTACAACAGCCAAATATGCCAAAATACCACCCAAGACAGACGCCACTAACCAACTGATCAGGTAACGCTTGAATAGCTTTATGGACAGGTCCCCTATCCCCGCACCAAATATTTTCCGCACACAAAAATCTTTGATTCTTGCATTCATATTCAGTGAAACCAAGCCAAACAAACCCATAGCAGAGAGAAGCATAGAAAGGATACCTCCAAATAGGATGATATTTTGCACTCCTCTTACATCTTCAATTGAATTTTCAAAAACATCAGCTTGAAGTTTTCCTTCAAATAACCCATTTGGAAAGATTTCACGCCAGTTTTTTTTGACCAAATCCATGGAAGATGCTGCCGTACCCGAACTCATTCTTAATGTCAGGTAATTGTAGGTACTATCCCCACCAGAACGGATGACCATGGGTTGTATAGGGTATTGGAAAAAAGTATTATGGAAATCTTCTACAACTCCTACTACCTGATACCTGACCGAATCAATGGTAAATGAATCTTCTGTTGGAAAAACCAGGCCCAATTCCTGCATAAACTTTTCATTGACCAGAATCGATTCCTCTTGATCAGAGATCAGATTAGGATCTGGAAACCGGCCGTTCTTTAACTTCAGATCCAATAACTTGGGGTAATTTCCTTCGGCATTCAGGTATTCTATAGCGTATTGCTGTTCTTTGTAGACCACTTCTTTTTCCTCCTGCCATTGACCAACATAATTTTCACTGCCACTAATCTCCTCAACTGCGGCCATTGCCATAAGCTTGTCCTTTAAATTGAAGTATTCTTTGGTATCAGGCACATTGACTATGATTTTATCCCCATTATCATAGCCCCAATCCCGGTTTTCATTGATATAGTTTGTTTGCAAAAAAGCAACTGCCGCAACTAAACTGATAATTGCCAAGGTAAATTGAAATGTCAGCAACACGCTGGTCAAAAAGCTTTTGCTTCCAATCTGTTGGTTGCCTTTAAAAATGCTGACAGGCTTAAAGGAGGAAACAAAAACTGCGGGATACAAGCCGGAGGCCAGTGTGATAAACCCAATCAATCCGACCAGAAACACCCAGATGTAAGGATCATTCAATAAGTCAAGTTTGAGGCTTTTGGAAGCAATCTGATTAAAGCCCGGCAGTAGAAAAACCGTAGCCAAGAAACATCCCAAAGCAATTGAAAAAAAGCAAACCATCAAATTCTCACTAAGGAATTGGGAAACCAATTGTCCCTTTCGACTTCCTATAACTTTTCGAATCCCTATTTCCTTGAGCCTACTGGTAGCCATCAAGATGGATATATTGATATAATTGAACACTGCCAAAATCAGAACAAACAAAGCGATTGCACCTAAGAGGATTTGCGGACCGATCGCCAAAAAGTTAATCACACCATTCTTGATCTCTCCTGACTTTTTCACCAAGTCAGTATATGCTTCCAAGTCTAGACTGAGGTATGGGCTTTCAGGATTGATTTCGTTTTGTCTCCTTTTTATTTCTTCCAAACCTGATTGGAGTTGATTCGGACTGATGTCTTTTTCCAGCTGAAGAAAAATCCACAATTCGGAATTCCAGGATTCTTTCAATGAAAGGGCATTAACCGTGGATTGGATGTTTTCGATATTGACCAAAAGGTCAAAATTGAACATTTCCATATCGTTCAATTTCTTCATCACCCCCCCTACTTTATGGAATGTCTCCTTACCGTTTAGGACCAATGTTATCTCTTGCCCTATTGGATTGGCATTTCCAAACAGCTTTTCTGAAAGTTCGTATGTCAGGATTACCTGATCGGGATTGGACAATGCCAGCGGATAGCCATACTTCATTTTAAAGCTGAACATTTCCACAAACCCCGGATCAACATACATGGCACGCTGATTAAAGCTTTCCAAATCATGAATCAATATTGGAAATCCCGACCTGACCTGGGTTTGTGCTTTAATCTGGGAAAATTCGTCCGAAAGGAGTTCTGAGATAGGTTCTGCCACCGTTCCGAATTTCACTTTTCCTTCCTCTTTTTCAACGGTATACGTCAATTGGTAGATTTCATTTTTGTTCGGCTGCAACATTCCCTTAAACCATACCTGTTCTATGAATAGATAAGCCACCAAACAGCACCCTACTGCACACGCCAATCCGAAAACAGAAATAAATGTCGTCCATTTTTGCTTAACCAAATTCCTCCAGGCAATAAGTATATAGTTTTTCAGCATAATCGTTTTTGTTTGTTGCCAGACGCACATTGTCAAGTGTCACACCCTGATTTTACTTGGCTCTTTTATAATCTCAATCGTCATTTGAACTCGACCCTATATATAACCGAACTTCTCTTCCGTCAGGAAGAAGCATACTTGTCCACCTCAGGTGGAGATCTATTTATATCGCGAAGCTTATATCACTATCTAATCCTATTAGTCTCACGAATTTGTCTCCCCGATATTCATCGGGGAAGGCTTTGCTTCTAGTCGACATCTTGTGTCTTGCATCTTGACTCTTTTCTCTCGCTTCTCGCTTCTAAATATGAAACTGCTCCCTGATATTCTCTGTCACTACCTTTCCATCAAATAAGTTGATGACTCTGTGGGCATAGTTGGCATCATGCGGAGAGTGTGTTACCATTACAATGGTGGTACCTTCGTTATTCAACTCTTCCAAAAGCCTCATCACTTCCTCACCATTAGCCGAATCGAGATTTCCGGTAGGTTCATCGGCCAATATCACTTCCGGCCTTGCCACTATAGCCCTTGCGATTGCGACCCGTTGCTGCTGTCCTCCAGATAGTTGTTGTGGAAAGTGATCCTTACGGTGCATGATGTTCATTCTCGTGAGTACTTCCTCCACCCTTCTTTTTCTTTCATCCGGTGGAGTTTTCAAATACAATAGTGGCAGCTCAACATTTTCGTAGCAGGTCAATTCATCGATCAGGTTGAAGCTCTGAAACACAAACCCGATATTCCCTTTTCTCATCTGGGACCGCTTTCTTTCAGAGAAACCCGCTACTTCTTTTTCCAAAAAATAATACTCTCCAGAATCCGGGTTATCCAACAGACCGATGATATTGAGCAATGTAGACTTGCCACATCCGGATGGTCCCATGATGGCTACAAACTCACCTTTTTTGATCTTGATGTTGATGTCATCCAAGGCGGTGGTCTCTATTTCCTCAGTAGCGTATAATTTCTTTAAACTGACAGTTTTGATGATGTTTTCCATGATCGATTATGTTGAAAATCCCTTTATATTTTTTGCTTTGTTTTACTACTTTCCCTAAAATTCGTGACCTATTTACCCAAAACCGGTCATCCCATAGCTAAGTCTAACCCTCTCTGCATCAGGATGACTCTTCGGAGTTTAGATCTTGAGTCTTGTCTCTTGCTTCTTGTATCTTATATCTATCATTATTGTCTCTGTCTCGCCCTAATTTTACTTGACACTTTTATATATATACTACCTCACTTTATAGGCAATCAACCGCAAGAAGCCTGTCCCGCAGAATTGCGGGAAGAAATCTCGAACTGAAATTTATGTATACTTTTCATTTTCCCACTTCTTTGACCATTATCGGGACGAGACCTCTCCTGCCGTCGAGGTGACGTAGTCGTAGAAAGCACACCTTTTTCTTGTTTCTCGCCTCTTGATTCTTGCTTCTTGCATCTCACTTCTTACTTCAAATTCAGCACTTCATTTTTACCAAAATTTTCATAACTGCTGATGATCACCTTCTCTCCAACCTCAAGCCCTTCTATGACTTCGTAGTATTCCGGGTTTTTCCTTCCCAGGCGAACGCTTCTTTTCTCTGCTTTTCCGGTGTGTTGGTCTACCACAAACACCCAGTTGCCACCAGTGTCTTTATAGAAACTGCCATTCGGTATCAATACCGCTTCCTGGCTTTCGCCCAACTCCAACCTGATCCTTACACTCTGTCCACGACGAATACCAGAAGGCACCTGATCCGTGAAAATCATATCCACTTCAAACCTACCGGCTGTCACATTCGGATAAACTTTCGCTATCTCTACTGTATAGGTGTCATTCGAAAAAGTGAATGTACCCTTCAAACCGGTAAAAATCCTTGGGAGGTACAATTCATCCACCTGTACCCGCACCTTAAACTTGTCCATAATATCAATCTGTCCAAACCTTTGGCCGGGATTGATGGCTTGACCGACCTCAATCTGTTCGGTGGACAACTGCCCTGATATAGGTGCCCTCACAGCCAAGTTGTCCAATATATGGCCAACGCCGTTGAGAGATTGGTTCATGCGGGATTCCGAATCCTGAAGTTGCCGCTTTTGGTTGACTCTGGAAATCGAATCATTTTTGTAAGCTTCATAAGTCAGCTTCTTCCTTTTGACATTGTACTCGTACTGCTCCCGGACTTCTTCAAATTCCCTGTCCGAAACCAATTTCTTTTCATGCAATTCCTTGAATCTCTCATATTGCGGCTTCAACAAACTCATCTGGTAGTCTATCTCGGCAAGTTGCCCCTGCTGGCTCAGGTCATTTTGATCCAGCTGCAACCTGACCTGCCGTAGGTTGTTGATCTGAAAATAAAGCCCAGACTCCCTTTCCATCACTTCAAGCTGTAGTTTTGAATTGGACAACAATAAAATGGTATCCCCTGCTTCGACAAAAGAACCTGACTCCCTGATCACCTGCAGAATATTCCCCCCTTCGAGTGCATCCAAAAAGAAAACCTCTCCCGGCTCGATCAGGCCACTTACCGGAATATAATCTGTAAACTCCCCCTGCTTGACAGTGGCAAGCGTGATCCTATCCATACTTACATTCATTGATGACCGATTGTCAGCAAATACAAGTTGGTACAAAACTATCCCTAAGATCAATATTCCTGCTGCCAAGGAAATGACAAACTTCAAAGTCCAAGTTTTTTTCTCGATTTTTCTATCCATTTCAATACTGTGAAAACGTATGTGCCAGAATATTTACCAATAATATGCCATTACAAAATGGCACGGGAAAGCGATCCCTAGCCGTTTCTCGAATTTATCCATCGCCAAATCCGAACGAAATCGTCCGTGAGCGAACGAAATCCATGCTGATTATATATTATGATTTTGTACATTGGTCTTGTCAAAAATATTAAAAACAATCCATTTGACATCTTGAAGTGCCTTTTGAAAAGATTTCCCCACATCCCCCGGAAATGGTATATGTTTTGGCTTATATAATCAAGAATGATCTAGACCCAAATCCCAACTTATCGGGTTGGTTGATGGACAGTAGGAGTGACTTTCGAAATCAAAAGTATGATGATCTACCGATATGGATGCATGCAAATTACCAAGATAAGACGTGGAAGACTAACTTCATCCCATGCCGAAAAAAAACTGATATACACATTATATAAGATAAAAACATAAAATTAAGCTTGCCTCCTGTGGCAGGCTTGCCTGCTACTGGCAGGAATGATTGGAAGATCCCTCAGGGAGTTGGTCCCCACCCTGAGGGTTATGGAGGCTATTGGGAACCATGCAAAGATCCATAGCTTGCCCCGACTAACTCGGGGTGATCATTAAAAAACAAATCATAAATACATGAAAGAACAGAAATCGTCTGGTAAAATTCTGATTATAGATGACAACGAGGACCTCTTAAAGGCTGCCAAAATTTACTTAAAAAGGCATTTTGCCCAGGTTGACATCGAGACCAATCCCGGGTTGATCCCAATCCTGATGGTCAACGAACAGTATGATGTCATCATGCTGGACATGAATTTCACCAAAGATGTGAGCAGTGGGCAGGAAGGGTTTTATTGGCTAGACAGGATTCTGGAGATAGACTCATCAGCGGTGGTAGTTTTGATCACTGCATACGGGGATGTCAATACCGCTGTCAAAGCCATCAAGGAAGGTGCTACAGATTTTGTCCTCAAACCTTGGGAAAATGAAAAACTTTTGGCCACACTCCACTCTGCTCTAAAACTTAGGGAGTCAAAACTTCAAATCTCACAGCTAAAATCCCAGCAACAACAATTTTTCCAAGACTTAGACAGCAAGTTCAAGGATATCATCGGGCAGAGCCCAAGTATGATCAAAGTTTTTGATACCATCGAAAGGGTCGCAGGAACTGATGCGAACGTGTTGATATTGGGGGAAAATGGGACTGGAAAAGAACTCATAGCCAGAGCCATCCACAGAAATTCCAAAAGGCACCGAGCTCCTTTCGTGGGTGTGGACTTGGGAGCCATCACCAGCACCCTTTTTGAAAGTGAGCTTTTTGGCCATAAAAAAGGGGCATTTACCGATGCCAAAGATGACAGAACAGGGAGATTTGAACAGGCTAACTCAGGTACCCTCTTCTTTGATGAAATTGGCAATTTGCCGATGGCTTTGCAGTCCAAACTTCTCGCAGCCTTACAGAACAGGGAAATCACCCGGGTGGGGGCCAACAAACCAATTCCTGTGGACATCAGGCTGATCTCTGCCACCAATATGTCCATCCACCAGATGATTCATGAAAGCACTTTCAGGCAAGACCTGCTCTATAGGATCAATACCATAGAGATTACCCTTCCCCCATTGAGGGACAGGCAGGAAGACATTCCAATACTTGCCAACCATTTTGTGGATATCTATTCAAAAAAATACCAAAAGGAAATCAGAAAACTGGGGGAAGGCCTGATCAAAAGAATGCAAAAGTACCATTGGCCTGGCAATATCCGAGAACTGCAGCATAGCATAGAGCGAGCTGTCATCATGACATCGCACAGTGTATTGCAGCAGGAAGATTTATTTGTCCAAAAACAAAGCGCACCCGAAAAACAAGAGGACCTTGTGTCTTTGGAACATCTGAATATCGAGGATGTAGAGAAAATATTGATCCGAAAAGCACTTCAAAAGCACAATGGCCATATCACTAGAGCTGCAGAAGAGCTTGGATTGACCCGATCATCACTGTATAGAAGACTGGAAAGATATGGGCTTTAGATCATTCACCCAGGGAATTATCATTAGGGTAATTTTGATAGTCCTGACAGTTCTTTTTGCCAGTTGGGTTTTCATCCAATATGAGTCTTGGGTCCATGGCATGTTCTTTTTGCTCGTCGTCATAATCCTCACGACGAACCTGATCTCCTATTCCAACAAAACCAACCGGAAAATCAGTAGGTTCCTGGAGTCGATCAGGTATTCCGATTTTTCTTCTTCCTTTACGAAAGACGATAGTTTGGGAAAATCCTTTAGGGAAATGAACCTCTCTTTCAATGAAGTCATTGCTGCTTTCCGAAAAACTAGGGCAGAAAAGGAGGAACAGATGCTTTTTCTCCGTGTAATCATCCAACAAATCAACACCGGGATCATTTCATTTGACAGCGATGGCAGGATCGGAGTGATCAATGGGGCGGCCAAGAAGCTTTTGCAGATCCCCCAATTTAAAAACATCAGTGATTTGGGTAAAATATCCATGGAACTATTGCATGCAGTCATCAACTTGAAGCCTGGGGACACCTTTTCGTTCAAAGTCAATTCTGATCTCCATCTCAACCTTCAGACGGCTGTTTTTATCATGGAAGAAAAGAAATGGACCTTGCTTTCTTTCCAAAATATCAACGCTGAACTGCAGAAAAAAGAACTGGAAGCATGGCAGAACCTTACGTCGGTTTTGAGACATGAGATCATGAACTCAATGACTCCCATTGCAAGTTTGGCTGGATCCTTGGGAACCATATTGAAAGAAGACACGGTAATAATCGCCAACGGGGGATACGCTATCGAGCAGGAAAGCTACACTGATTTGACTGAAGGGTTGGATACTATTTCTAACCGAAGCAGAGGGCTGGTTGATTTTGTGAATGCCTATAGGGACTATACCAGCATCCCTAGTCCTATTCTCAAAAACATCACCGTCAAGTCACTTTTCGAAAAAGTCAGGACACTATTCAAAGAGGAATTGGCAAACGACAACCTCAATCTGGTATGTGAAATAAATCCTGAAGATTTGGAGGTTGTGGCAGACCAGGATCTAATCCAGATGATATTGATAAACTTGGTCAAGAATGCCAAGGAATCCATGTCCAAATCAGCGGGAAATGAAATTATCCTAAAAGCAGGATTAGACCCTAATTACAAGCCATTCATACAGGTGACTGATTTTGGGGAAGGGATCGTCCCAGAAGCTTTGGACAGGATATTTGTCCCATTTTATACAACAAAAAAAGCCGGGTCAGGCATTGGGCTAGCCATCTCCCGGCAGATTATGAACCTCCACAAAGGCAACATTGAAGTTTCCTCTATTTTGGGAGAGAAAACCACCT
>NZ_JBHUHR010000025.1:101355-125279 GCF_042682445.1 Belliella marina | reverse complement strand
ATGGTGAGAACTACGAAAAGAAGGTGCGAACTTTTTTATGAAGTAATATTGGGATATTGCGGATTGAAAAAGTGAAGTAGATTGCCGTTTAAAACCGAATAGTCAGCTCAGTCAATAAAAACACCCATTTACTGCGTTAAATTTTTGAGCGATAGCTTAGGCTATCCCTCAAAAATTTGCCTTGTAACTGGATATTTTTATTGATTTTGACTTTGTGATAACAATCGAACTCAGGTTACAAGCAGCTGTCAGGTTTGGCACGATGTCTTCAAACTTAACAAAACAGACCTATTTATCATGCAAATTTAGCCCTGCTCACCCCTGCTACTTCGAGCATAAAGTTGTGCAGTTCATAGTTTTTGACAAAACCTGGTAGCTCTTCGCTTCCCGGCCCATATGCAGCCAATTCCACAAAATCAGCTGAATGGTTGGTATTTGCCCAACTCACAGCATTGTGTTTGGACAAAATCTTCCCGAAAGTCTCCACAGGTAAATTGGCAGTATTGTACAAGCCATTATCGCCTAATGTAAAGCTTTTCAGCAATTGGCTACCCTCTTCTTTATCCAATGCGACATTTAGGTAATGGTTGACCATGTCAATGATCTGTGAGACGGAAGTATCCGTTTTCACCTGACTCAACAGCCATTGGTTGGAAGCTTTCGACTCAAAAAGGCTTTCAAATTTTATGTTTTTTGGTCCCGGATTGAATATTCCCGGATTTGCATTTCCATGATCTGTGGTGATGATGACGAGTGTATTTTTATCCTTTAACGCGAAATCCATGGCAACACCCACTGCCTCATCAAAGTCTATCTGATCATAAAGGATGGCTGAAGCATCATTTCCATGGGCAGCCCAATCGACCTTCCCCCCCTCTACCTGCAACACAAAGCCTTTGTTGTTTTTGTTCAAAAGCTCAATCCCCTTCTTGGTCATCTCTGCCAGGCTTGGGATGTTTTTCTTCAGTTCCGGATCATTTTCCCGATCAACTGCATAGGGCAATCCATCCTCAGAAAACACTCCCAAAACAGGTTTCGAGCCACTTGCAAGCAGCATTTCCTCCTTGTTATTGACTACATGGAAACCCTTCTCGGAAAATTCCGAAAACAGATTTCTTCCGTCACTTCGCTTACTTGGATCAAAGAACTCTCTGCCACCACCCATCATGACATCAAATTTCAGTTTGAGATAATCCTCCGCAATAAGTGGCATTGCATTTCTACTGCTCTGATTCACACAAAAAGATGCTGGGGTCGCATGGGTGATCTGAACAGAGGTAACACATCCTACCGCCTTTCCCTCTGCCTTGAATTTCTGCAAGATTGGTTCATTCAATTTTCCTTCAGGACCAATATTCAAAGCCCCATTGTTGACCCTATGGCCACCACCCCAGGCAGATCCGGCTGCTGCAGAGTCAGTCACAAAAGAATTGGCAGAAGCAGTATCCATCAAGGATCTTCTGACTGTATTGGATTCGTAAAGTGAGATCCAATTGGATGTTTTACCCAATTTATGTCGCATCAATATATCTGCCATGTTCAGAGTTCCTGCGCTCATGCCATCGGAAACCAGAAATATGATGTTTTTTGCTTTTTCACCTCTATACTGGGAAGGGTTGGCCAATATAGGCCTGGCGCCCAATATACTGATGCCTGCTGTAGTCAGCAGGCCATTTTTAAAGAAATCCCGTCTTTTCATTAAGAAATTGTTAAATACATTAAAACACAATTGTCCCGAAGGTAAATTGAATCGGCTAAAGTTTCTTAAATATACAATTAGGGAATTGTTAAGAATTGGTTTAATACATTATTGGAAAAATAACTTTATGAATCTATTTTTCAGCTTTGAATTTATTGGAAAAACAGGTCGCTTCTAAGCCATAAAGAATTTAAGCATCCAACAAAAAAAGCAATGTGACTGTTAACGGCAAGAGAAGCGACACTTTGGGCCAGGAACTCCTAAACAGTATATGGAAACAGGCAGCATAACCCCGAGACCAAACAACAGAAAAAAGTCCTAAAGGATGTTCATAAATCGGGCAAGGGACTCTTAAGCGTAGGATAATAAACCATAAACAGGTGATCAAAAAAAGGTGCTGTCCCATCAGATAAATCGCTTTTAACAATTTCAAAGTCAGCAGTAATGGTAGAATTCCGCTTCCAACAAACATTTAGAGAATAAAAAAACATAAATTTGTAACATATAAAATAAATATGGACAATCGATTTACAGACATCATTCAACTTATTAAACAATCTCGAACGAATGCCATTAGATCTGTAAATTCTGAATTGATTAACTTATACTGGAACATTGGTGAATATATAACCCAAAAAATCGAACAAGCTGAATGGGGCGATTCTGTAGTATCTGAATTGGCAAAATACATTCAACAAAACTACCCAGAGTTAAAAGGCTTCTCGGACAAGAATATTTGGAGAATGAAGCAGTTTTACGAGACATACAAGGACTTTCCAAAACTCTCACCAGTGGTGAGAGAAATAAGTTGGACACATAATATGCTCATATTTTCGAGATGCAAGACAATTGAAGAAAAAGAATTTTATCTAAAAATTGTGAAACAAGAAAATTATAGCAAAAGAGAACTCGATCGACAAATTTCTGCTAGCCTTTTTGAGCGGACATTGATAGGAAACTCAAAACTCTCGACAGTATTGAGAGAAAGTAACCTTGAATTTTCAAAGACTTTCAAAGACAGTTATGTATTTGAATTTTTAAACTTATCAGAACCACACAGTGAAAGTGACTTACAGCGTGGACTTGTAAGACAAATGAAAAACTTCATTCTTGAACTTGGCAAAGACTTTTTGTTTATAGGTGAAGAATACAAACTCCAAGTTGGTAACAGCGATTTTTTCATTGACTTGCTATTCTACCATCGCGGCCTTCAATGCTTGGTTGCTTTTGAACTAAAAGCAGACAAATTTAAACCCGACCATTTAGGACAACTGAATTTTTATTTAGAAGCATTAGACCGAGATGTAAAAAAACCGAATGAAAATCCGAGTATTGGAGTTCTGTTGTGCAAAGACAAAGACAGTGAAGTTGTTGAATATGCTTTAAGTAGAAGTCTATCACCGACTATGGTTTCGGAGTATAAAACACAACTGCCTGACAAGAAACTTTTACAACAAAAACTACACGAACTGTTTGACATTGAAACTGACGATAAATAGAACCACTACTACCAACTGCCAATCGTTCTGTTTCAAAAAACAATATGCTGTGAATCAATACTTCCAAGAAAAAATCAAAGGGTAAAGAAGAAAGGTGAAAGAAGATACTCCTTTCACCTGTTCCCTCGTCCTTTTTCTTGGCTAGGTAGCTTCGAAAAATAATATTGGATGAGATAATCTCGAAATTGACTTTTGAGACAAGCTCTTTTTTCAAAACCCTTAATCCATGATGATCTTGAAACTTGGATCATCATCTGTATAGTTGACATTGATGATTTTCTCTGCTCTTTCCAGCAACACCCTACTGGAACTGTTCAGGTGACGGATATAGACTGTTTTTCCCATTTTCTCATATCGCTCAGTCACTTTGTGAATCGCATCTATACCAGAGTGATCTACAATCCTGCTCTCCGCAAAGTCAATCACGATTTCCTCTGGGTCATTGATTGGATCAAATTTTTGTCCGAAAGTAAGCGCAGAAGCGAAAAACAATGGACCGAAAACCTCATAATGCTTCACTCCGTTTTCATCTACCCTTTTTCTGGTACGGATCATTTTGGCATTTTGCCATGCAAACACCAATGCAGAGATGATCACCCCGATCAGTACAGCAAGCGCAAGATTGTGTAAAAATACAGTCACCAAAGTCACGACCACCATGACCAAAACATCATGGAATGGCACTTTTCTGAACACTTTCAACGAAGCCCATTCGAAAGTCCCGATAGCCACCATAAACATCAAGCCAACGAGTGCTGCCATAGGCACCATCTCAATGTAGGTTGACAAAAATAGGATAAACACCAACAGACCCACCGAAGCGACAATCCCCGAAATCCTGTTTCTACCACCTGCATTCACATTGATCAAAGACTGGCCAATCATGGCACAACCACCCATACCACCAAAGAAACCAGTGGTGAGATTGGCAACTCCCTGGGCTACACACTCCTTGTTCCCATGGCCTCTGGTCTCGGTGATCTCATCGATCAAAGTAAGTGTCAACAAGCTTTCGATCAAACCAACTCCAGCCATGATAGCAGAATAAGGCAATATGGTCATAAACGTCTCCCAATTCAATGGGACAGCCGGCAAATGAAACTGAGGCAAGCCCCCACTGATAGAAGCTAAATCCCCTACCGTCCTTGTATTTACACCGCCAAAAATCACGATAAGTGATACCACCAAAATAGCCACGAGAGCAGAAGGAACAGCTGTTGTCAATTTTGGCAAAAACTTGATGATCACCATTGTCAAGATCACCAATCCAATCATGATATAAAGTGGATTACCCGTCATCCATACCAGGACACCATCAGCGGTCTTAAACTTAAACTGGTCGAACTGGGCCATCGCAATCACAATAGCCAAACCATTGACAAAACCAAACATCACAGGATGCGGAACCAACCGGATCAACTTCCCAAGTTTCAGCAATCCAACCACAATCTGGATCAAGCCCATCAAGACGACGGCAGCAAAAAGATACTCCACGCCCTCTTTTGCAACCAATGCAACCACTACCACTGCAATAGCTCCAGTAGCACCGGAAATCATCCCTGGCCTACCACCCAAAATGGATGTAATCAAACCAATGATAAATGCCGTGTAAAGACCTATCAATGGGCTTACATTAGCGATCAAAGAAAAAGCAACTGCTTCCGGCACCAAGGCCAAGGCAACAGTCAAGCCGGACAATACTTCATTTTTCAGATTTGCCTGCGTAGGTCTAAACAGGCGATAAAACATCTGTGTCATATCCAATAAATTTAATAGGTGTATTTTTCAAAATAGGGCAACCAATAGCAGCTCCGAACCATATGATAGGGAGTGAATTGCATAAAAAAATTATTGGTCAGGGTGGAGTACAAGTCATCTTGTAGCCTTGTGGTTTGGTTGAAAGAAGGCGCAAAGGTATACTTTTTGTGACAAAAATCAGAATTATATTCTTAAATAGATTTAATAGCCATAGCATTCTTTCCCGAATAGTCCCCAACTTGCAGAAAAACCCACATTGGGGCAATAAAAAACCAACCCAATCCCAGTGAATTACTTCCAGTCTCTCCGTTCCATCCCAAAACACTCCCGATCGAAATGGAAGTACAAGTTTCGAAAAGGAAAAAGAATCAAAAAAGGCAATAAACTGCCTGATCCAAAAGACATAAACTAAACTACCATCGGCTAAAGACCGATAGGTTTGGTTTCGCCTAAAGGCAACTGAAGTGCTTCCGTGACTTAGTGTTCTTTGTAAAAAACTTTGTGATCCTAGTGGTTATAATTTTTACCGCCAAATGCACAAAAAAAACTAAAGTATTCGCCTAAAGGTGAGGGATTTCCCCTCAGAGTGAGGCATAAATATATATTCCCAAAAACGAGAAATTCCCTCCCTGGATGAAACTCTAAACCTTTCATAAAAAAAAGGCCACCATCATGACATGGCAGCCTTTTTCAATCCCAAATCAGTTATCCTATCAGTAGCTTGGGTTCTGTGTAAGGTTCGGGTTGTTGTTCAATTCACCTTCAGGAATTGGGAAAATAATCTTATTCGCAGCTTGGGCATGTGGTCGATGGTTGAACCAACTTTTGGTCTGGAACACACCAAATCGGATAAGATCCTGTCTTCTATGTGCTTCTGCGGCAAACTCCCAACCGAGTTCATCCAAAAACCCACCAAATGGGATTACCCCTGTATCCAAATCTATACTTCCGTCAGGGTTCTGGTATCCATACTGGTATCTGCTATTCCCTTCCAATACAGCCGCTGTCACAGTTGCTTTCGCAGGATTGGTATTGGCAAATGCCCTGGCACGTACCTCCGACACCAAGCTTGTAGCTTCTGCACCATTGCCTGTCCTGAGTAAGGCTTCCGCTTTCATCATCAACACATCAGCGTACCTGAAAAACGGAAAATCATTGTCCAAGCTTCCTGTTGCCCCCGGTTTGATTTGATATTTACCAATCCTATAGCCATCATTGGAAGCAGTCGCCGCGATACTTGGCACATGTTTTCGATAATTGATGACCACCTCTCCAGTACTTGCATGGAGCTGTGGCCCCTGAATCCATGTATCATAAAGGCGTCCATCTTCAGGATCATAGCTATCGATAAATTGAGGCACAGCACAGTTTCCTCCCCAAGGACCTGCCTGCATGCCATACACAAATCTACTCAAGGGATCCAAGGTCTTCATATGTACCGTATTTCCTTGGCCAAAGATCTCATGGTAAGGGATGGCAAAGATGATTTCCTGATTGTTTTGATTTTCCCAGTGGAATACATCGGCATAGACCGGATCCAAAGAATATGCTCCTCCTGCTATGATCTCATCACATACTTCAATGACTTTTTGCCATTGTGGAGTCCCTGTGTAGACCTCTGCATTCAGATATATTTTTGCCAAAAGGGTTTTTGCTACCCAATAGTTCATCTGCCCATAAGTACTTCCAGCATCTTGGCTCAAATTTGGCAATGTCGCCTCTATCTCTTCGATTATGAAGTTGTAAAGTGTAGTCCTGTCGCTTTGCTCCGGAAGGCTCACATCCCTAAAATCAGTCACAATGGGAACATTCCCGTGATTGTCCAACAAAAGGTAATAGGCAAATGCACGAACTGCCTTCAACTCAGCGATCACTTCCTCACTGCCTTGTTCTATGGATATTTGTCCATCTTCAATTTGGGCAATTACCCTGTTGGCTGTGGTGACGCTTCTGTACGAACTATTCCACAAATTCGTCGGCTGCCATTGCAATGGTGTCCAGGTATGTTGATGCATCCTGACGTATGTCCCCCCATCGTACCAGCCATTTGGCCGGGCAGGGGTGACGATGGCGTCTCCCGTTTCTTCCTGTACATCAAAATGACCCTGCCAGCCCATCATCAATGCCCTCAGAGATCCGTAAACGGGTGCTATAATGGCCGGAATATCACGCTCTCCAGGTCTGAAATTTTCCGACAACACCTCCGAATATACTTCTTCATCAAGGTTCAGGCAAGATTGGAAAGCCAAGCTCCCTCCTACCAACAATGCCGATCCCAATACTATTTTATTGATAATTTTCATGATTAGATGCTTTTAAAATGACACATTAAGTCCCAAAGTGAATGTTCTAGTAGTCGGATATTTGTCCCTTTGGTCATTTCCTGGTGACAATCCCAAAATACTCACTCCTTCCGGGTCAATCCCTTGGTATTTGGTAAGCACAAACAGGTTGAGTCCGGATGCATAGACTCTGGCATTTTTCATTACCCCTTTGCCCGGGATATTATAGCCTACGGTCAGGTTATCCAATTTCAGGTAATCGCCCTTCTCTATATAATGGCTCACATAGACCAAGTCTGAATTGAGGCGTTGCCCATACACTGGGTCATAAGCCGTATTCAGCATATTGTAGGCTATGTTTTTGGGATTTTCGTAAAACATCCTCTGGAAATTCAGGATATCATACCCAAAAGCCCCCCTGATATTCACTTCCATATCAAACTTTCCATAACTGAAAGAATTGTTGAAACCTAGGATATGTTTGGGGATCCCATTGCCATAAAACTGCCTGTCTTCCTGTACAGCTTCCGTAATCGGGATCACTTCCCCTTCACGGTTTTCGATCAGCCAAAGCCCATCTTCATTCACTCCAACTGACTTCCAAACGAAGAACTTTCCAATTGGTCCTCCGACTTCTACTCGATGGGTATAATCCTGTATTGGTTCCCCTGTACCTCCAGCATTGAAAAATTCCCTTGAAACATCAAATTGGTCGTTGGAAAGATTCACGAGCTTATTCCTGTTGGTGGAGTAGGTAAAGTTGGAATTCCAGACAAACTTACCTTTGGAAATTGGTGTAAAGTTCAGTAAAAGTTCCATCCCATCATTCTGCATAGTCCCTGCATTCAACATCATGCTCCCAATCAGGTACGGAGGGGTCGGGACGGGAAAGTTATATAGAAGATCATTGATATTTCTACGATAGAAGTCTATCGATCCACTTAACTTGCTATTAAAGAAACTAAAATCAACTCCAACATTGTATTCCACTTTCTTCTCCCATCTTAGGTCTGGGTTGAAATTTCTGGCAGGGATGAACCCCTGAACCCATTCGCCACCTACATATCCCCCTTGTCCCCTATCAAAATTATAGCTGATTTGTGAAAGATAAGGTTGTCCTACAATAGTCCCCGTCACACCGTAACCAGCCCTGAGTTTGATATCTTCTATATTCCTGACTCCTTTGAGAAAAGGCTCATTGCTGATTCTCCAACCAACTGAAGCTGCGGGGAAAGTACCCCATTGGTAATTGGCTCCAAATCTGGAAGACCCTTCCCTCCTTACACTGGCCATAAACAGATACTTATCATCAAAGCTATAGGTAAACCTGCCAAAAAAACCTGCCAATTGCCATTTATTTTTGGTACTCCACATACTAGCCTGCCCATTGGCCAGTGCAGCACCAGCCCCCAGATTATTCCAAGTATATAAATCAGTAGGAAAATTCCAGTTACTGGCACTAAAAGCCTCATAGACTGCATCCTGCCAACTGTACCCACCAAGTACTGTAAAATAATGTTTGCCAATGGATTTGTGAAAATTCGCAGTAAGTTCCACCAAGTTCTCATTATAAACACTATCCGATCTTGATGCAGTCCCATTTCTATTGTTGAGCCATGTTTCTGTATGGTCGAAGGATGTAGCACCACCAAATACATTATTGCTTTGGACATTGGACACCAAAAGCTTCAAGTCTAGGTTATCGATGGGATTGTAGTTCAATGATCCACTCATCCTCATTTCGTTGAACCTGGATTCGGAAGAGTATTCGTGGATTCTGGAAATGGGGTTTTCATAAAAATACCCATCCCGTTCCTGCCAATTACCCTGCTCATCCCTCACCCTATCGGTAGGATTTCTGATCATGGCCTGCCTGAAAGCATAGCCATCGGCTCCACCTCTTGCTGCCTTGAAAACCCTATTGATAACCTGGACATTAGCCCGCAATTTATCATCAAACATGCTGTGGTTAAGATCCGCCCTCACAGTCAACCTTTGCTGACCTGTTCTTAGGAAGATCCCATCCCAGTCCCTGTAGTTGATTGATCCTGTAAAGTTGGTCGTGCTGTTGCCTCCAAAAAATGTCAGGTTGTGATTGTGACTAATTGGCGTCTGCAACATCTCTCCTATCCAATCGGTATTCCCACCATAATCCGTATAGCCAATCCCTTCTTCAGCGATCAATCTTCGGTAATCATCACCAGTCAGAAGCTGTGGCCTCCTTTGGATCGTCTGTACACTCACATAGTTGTTGTAGTTGACCGTATTCCTGCCTTCCGAGTTTTTCCTGGTCGTGATCAAAATCACACCTCCGGTAGCCCGTGTGCCATATATCGCTGCTGCCGAACCGTCTTTCAACACATCCACTGATTCGATATCTTCCGGTGCAACGGTATTCATACTTCCCGGAATCCCATCGATCAGAATTAGTGGTTGGTTTGTACCATTAATAGAGTTGACTCCACGAAGGTTGATCTGGGTACCTGCCGCAGGATCCCCACTGGGCGTGGTTACCCGCAAGCCTGCCACTTTACCCTGGATCAGCTGTGCCGCATCCCGAACTGCCCCTTTGACGAAGTCTTCTTCTTTCACTCCACCTATAGAACTGGTTACATCTCCCTTCCGCATTGTCCCATAGCCTACCACCACCACTTCATTCATGGAAGTAATATCTGGTTTCAATTGGATATCCAGTACAGATTGGTTGGCAATGGGGATCTCCTGGGTTTGGAAACCCACAAAGCTGAATACCAAAATCCCACCTTCATCGGGTACATCCAATGTAAACCCACCATCTATATCCGTAGCCGTACCCCTGCTGGTACCCTTGAGTACTACACTCACCCCTGGCAAAGTAAGTCCATCTTCTGTAGAATAGACTGTCCCCCGGATAGTCTTGTCCATGGGGCTCAAAGCCCCTGCTTTCGATCCTCCATCCGCAGACAGAGATCTTTCCAACATGCTCGAACCATAGGTGCTGACTCCTCCCATCTGGGAAATAAGCATCACCCCCATGGCAACGATACTCCGTAACTTAGTAAAGTTTCTCATACTATTATTGGGTTGATATTTAAGTTAAATTGTTTGTTGTTTGATGATGATTGCATGTCCACTGTGTACTTGGGACAACAGTATAAATGTACCTATAACACTTATAGAAAAATTCAACAAAAGTAGCCTATCCCAATACTATATTAGCTTATTTGAGCCCCATACAGAATAAATTGAAAAACTAAAAAACCCTGATTGAAAAAACCCAGGCAGGTCAATAAAAAAATCCACCGAAAACTTAATTCCGGTGGATTTCTAACCAATTTAAAAAGTGTTAAACCTAATCTTTACCCACCTCAACTACAGTTTTATCTCCAACTCTTTGGGTTCATTCCCCAATGGGAAAACAAAAGCCCCATTGCTTAATTTTGTCAATCCTAAATCCCAGTTCTCTTTCTTAGGATGCGCTATTCTAAGATAAGCATTCTTGGTGTTGGCGTTTACTTTGTCCAAAAGCAAAAGCAGTTTGCGTGATTCTGGATCATAGGTAGCTTCAAGTATGCTCCCTGCTTCCAAATGAACCATCAGTTTTTCCTCGGCTATGAACAGTTTGTTTTTCCCTGCCGAAGTCAGTTCGATCTTTACCTGACCATCCTCTTCGTGGACATTGCCTCCAAAACCCAACCAGCCAAATGTCTTATCCTGCACCAATATCGATTTGGAGTTGACCGCATAGCCAAAAAACCCGGATCCATAATCACCACTGTATGGGTCTATTTCCAACATTTCGGGATAGGAATGGAATGCAGCAGGACCAAAACCATCCTGGGTTACATTGGCGACACCACCCAGCATACCGGCATAGCCCACCCTCAAAAGATAGAGGTCTTCCGGGTTCTCCTGGTATTCATGCATCACTGGAATGGCATTCAGGGCAGATCCGTAGTGGTGGAGCTGTCTTTCGATCCGTTGGATTTTACCTCCGTACTGGAAGTCCCAATACCTCCTCGCCGAACCGTTGTATCCCCAATGAGGTACCGCTGGCATATACGCCAATATGGCATTCAATGTAACAGCTGCTTTTTCTTCCATCCCAAAATACTTCGTCCACATATACACCTCTTCCTGTCCTGTAGAATCCCAAGGCATCTCACTGCCAAACGGATAAGCCAACTCTGCCCATACATCAGCCCTGTCTCGCATCACCCCTTCCAATTCCCTGGCAAATGTATCCATGCCCTCGTTTTGGAGATCATTCAAAATCATCAAAAACACAGTACCTTCCATCTGGCCAAATTGTGCATAGTGGGGAGCCAACTTCACCATCGCCATTGAGGTCCGGAATGCATTTTCCAAGTACCATTCCCAGTTTTCCGCCAACTCAAAACCTTCATGATACCTAGACAGTCTGTACATGATCCAATGTGCCGCAGCCACATGGGGGTAATTGTAAGATCTTCCCGGGGAATCAGCGTGTTCCTTGTCCCACGCAGCCCAAGTGCCGTAGTTGACATCCTTGCTATAAGTCCCCGCTGGCATTTTTTCCGGTTCGTAATAATATACACTCTTTTTTACCCCATATTTATTTTCCCCTTCGTTATACTGGAGGCCTCCCCAAAGGGTCTCATGCATAAACTTGCCCAGTTTTTCTATCTCCTCCTTATTGGGATCCAGCAGTTGCTTCATAAATGCAGCTAGCCAAGAACCTGCCCCAGCTTCATCACTCAATCCCGCTATCCACACCCTGGAGTCCTCCACTACTTGGGCTTTTTTCTCATAATCATAAGAGATCACCGAGTTGTGTCGGCCAAAGGGATCAGCTTCATTTTCGAACCATTGCTCTTGGGTTAGGAAACTTCCCATATGTGCCACCAGTTCGGATTCAGGATAGATCACCTTGTAGGACAGTACCTGGGTACTGCCATCTTTATAAGTTATCTCAACTTTGGCTCTCCCCCACTGCTTGCCCTTGACATCAAAGGCTTTCCAACCACCTGCATCTTTTTCCGCTGTCCTTGTGACCGTCAGTGCCCCCTCCGGAGAAACCTTTATCTCCTTTACCGACTGTGGAGCCTTCAATCTAAGTCCAGCATTGACATCCATCGGGATCACATACCCGGGCAATCCCACCGCAACGGGGCGATCGTTTGCCACCAAGGTCGGTTCTATTGATTTGAGATCATCTGCCAACAAAAATCTGAGGCTACTGACATAACTTTTTCCTGGTTCAATAATTGCCGAAGTCGGCTCGATCCACTGGTTGGCATTTTTCCATTGTCCTTCTGCTTTAGCTTTACTATGAACCACCCAATCATGGAAACCCTCAAAAGTAATGTTCCTTGGTGTCTGGTCATCCAACAATGGACTGTACGCTTCAAAAGAGGCATTTTGCTCAGGAACTACCAGCAGCACAGGGGATTTCCCATGGAGTCTTACTACCTGCAGGTAACCCGCATCACCACCAATATAGGGGTCGTAGAAAACCTTCTCCAAATGGGCTTCCTCCAGATTCTTCCAATGCAGGATATTGTCGAATATCATCGGGATTCCAAGATACCCTATCTCTATAGGCTTGTTTGATTCGTTTTTTATCTCAAAGGAAAGCACCAAGGCATCTTTCTCCAACTTCCATGTCCTAAGCACAGAGAGCTGATCCGATTGCTGGAGCTTCTCACTGACCAGCGATGTAGCTTTCTTCGAAGTAACTTTACCCACCTGACGGGCAGACTCCCTTTTGTGTGCACTGGAATAATGCTTCCATGAACTATTGTCCCCAGTCCTAAACATCAGGTTGACATCACCCAGATGATAAAGGCTATCCCGACTTCTGATATCTAAAAGCTCGGAAGGGACAAAGTCAAATTCCAGATCCAGCTTTGGGTTCAGAGAAGCTACTGTCTGGCTACTATTGACAAGACCCAACTTGAACCTGTCATTTTCCAAATAACTTTTTTCCTTTGTTTCCAAAGTCTGGGGCTTAGCCTTGATTCGGTCCCAAATCTCTTGGCCTGACACAGGTCCAGCAACAAACAAGGCTACCGCTGCAAAGACTGGAATGTGCCTACTCCTGTGACTTATATAGGAAGGGAATTTTGATATGGTTTCAAATAATTTCATACGCAGTAAATGATTATGGTTTTGCCCAAGGCAGATTAAAACCCGGTACTATTACAAATGTAATTAAAACACTTATTTGGCAGACATAGTCATTTACCCATTAATGACACAATATTAACCAAGCAGGTTATTCGGCTATTTTTAGCCCCACAAACACCAACAATCGGTCCTAGGTAAATCGCTTCTATCCAAAAAACTTCGAGGGTTTGAACTTAATCACCATTGGACTGTGTCCCCACAGACCAATCCACCTAAATTGGACAACCCTCGAAGGGTTTCCCACTTTGAAATTTTTAAAAGCAATCCCTCTGTAATCGACCCCAACAATCACAATACTTTCATTCACAAAACACCAACCAAATAACAAATATATTTGCCACAAGCACCAACATACAATGTATTAAACTTATCCTTCCTCCCTTTACAATTTTTATTAAACTTTTAAAAGTCCCAAAATACAAGGATGAAAGTCATCATCAAGCATGAAAACAGAAGGCTGGATAAAAAACAGGGCAATTTATACACCTCAATTGTCGAATAGTAATACAATATTAACCAGGTACTACTATAAATACGACCAAATTCATAATATTATATGTCAATGAAACACTTATCTAACCCAAATAGCAAAACCTATGAGAGCACTTAAACTATCGGCAAACAAGATTGCCTAGTCTATTCAGAGTACAATCACATGAATATTACCTATAATTTAACCCTAAATTTAAAAAATCATGAAACCATTGCTTTACCAAATACCGCGTAACTTGGACGAGCCAGTGAGAGTCCTCAAAGAAAGCCACCAACATTTTTATGACAACCTACATTTCCATTCCGAATATCAGATCATGACCATCATCGAAGGCAAAGGCACCTATTTCATTGGAGATGCTTTTGGCAATTTCAATTCCGGAGACACATTTATCATCGGCGCCAACCTTCCCCATTTTTTCAGAAGCAACAAGGAATATTATGGCCCGGAAAATGGGCTGAGATCGCAGAATATATCCATTCTATACTCTCCTGAAGCCTTGGGAGACAAGTTCAAGGACCTTTCGGAATTGCATTCAATAAACAGGTTTCTTGAAAAATCCAAAAGTGGGCTCTTTTTGACAGGAAAAGCCCGGGAGAAACTTTACAAATCAAGCAAAAAAATCACTGACAAAAATGGATTTGACAGGCTTATTTACTTATTCAAAATCTTCAATTTCCTGGCCCAAACAGAAGATGTAGTGACCCTAAGCCATGTGTCCTATGAAGATGAAATAAAAGTTGGAGACACCGAAAAAATCAACACCGTCATCGGCTTTCTGATTGACAATTTCACAAGGGACATTACTCTGGCTGATGCTGCGGACGTCGCCAATCTCAGCGTCAATGCCTTCTGCAGATATTTCAAACGGCATACCCGCAAGACTTTTTCGCAATTCCTGAACGAAATCAGAATCGGCAATGCATGCCGGCAACTGGTAGAGGAAGACCTGAGTGTCAAAGAAGCTGCCTTCAAATCAGGCTACTACAATATTTCATATTTCAATAGGCAATTCAAAACCATCACGGGTTGCACACCCTCCGCCTATTGCAAGAATATAAACTTTAAACATGTCAATTAAAAAAACACCTCGGGAGGAGATTCTTCCCGAGGTGTTTTTTTTAATAGACTTCATCAAGACCTTTCTTCCAAATCCTTTATAATCCTATCTTTCAGCTCAATAACCCTCTCCTTTTCATCCAATTGCCCCTCAAGAGCAGAGATTACTTGCTTAAGGGAATCCACAATCTCTAAATGCTGATCACGTCTTAAAAAACCATAGACAGGTTCTCCCTCCCTAAAAGAAGATTCTTCCGCTTTTTGCTGATCACCCGACAAAAGCATAAAACCCTCACCTGTTAACAACCATACAGGATTAACCTCAGGATAATGTGAAACAAAAAGTTCAATCCATTTCACCTGAATATCCTTGTCTTTGCCGATAGCCTTGGAAATCGTGCCGTTACCCGCACCGATCCTCTGTTCGATTTTTCTGATACTCAACTTTTGATTGCTGGCAAATACGCCAATCCTGTCAATAATCCCCGACATAATCTATAATTATCTATTTGTATTTGTTTATTTAGATATAAATCTATATTTTTATCCAACTCTTAATAAATATAGACAATCCGATACAAAACTTCACAAATACAGCATTCAAAACTTAATTTGAACAGATGATTTTCCACCAAACCTCAATAAAAATATGTGTCCTCCAGTTTTTATATTCAACAATCAATATGTGAACCCTAATGGGGATCAAAACAATAGCCATTCAACAGCAAAAGCCAGGCAATTACTAAAAGAAGTACTGCTGAGATGGGTAGAAAGCCATGCAAAAATCTTTGCGATCCTTGAAGAAGAGTGGGTAGATGAAGAGGCTCAGGTAGCGGAATTGTTAAGGCTCAAATATGAAGCTGAAGAGATTCATGCCTTACTCAAAAATGATATAAAGCCTTAATATCCTAAAGACAAACCGCTAAACGCAATCCCAAAGGGGCTACTGTATTATTAAAAACATCAAATAACCTCATCCCCTATCCCTTCTAAAACCCCTACAGTCCTCTTGCCAGAGAGTTCATGCAACTGCCCAACAAGACCTCTTAAAGCAATTTAGGCGTTTAAATGATGTTTACGGTAAGATTTTGCAATCAATCTTTAAGTTTGACAATCATCAATATAGGATTGTCTGATTTGTCCATGGTATGAAGGGATAGCCCAATTTTCTCAGCTGAATTTTCATCTGAAAAATGTGCCAACAACTCATGCGGATAGACTAATTTAAATATCCTGTTTTCGTCCATTTCCCCATCTGGCCAAAAATGCACCCCTCCGTCCATGTCATTATAAAATCCAAAATGGTATGCATTTACTTTTCCTTTTTTGTTAAACCTTAAGTTGGCACCTGTATTTTGCATCTTATCGAAATATACTCTATTAAGCTTGTTCTTATTATCCATGTCAAAGAAGAAAAATCTCTTACTTTCCACAAGACCCCATAGTCTTACATATTGATCCAGTTGTTCATTTTGAGAAGACACGTATTTATCAAACAGGTATTTGCTTGGTAGTTTGTTCTCTTCATAATCCAGATAGAATGCAGGGGTGATAATACGGTCGGGAGAAATCCTCCAGATAGTGTCATAATAAAATTCCCAAAAAGACAATTCACTGTCTTTAATGTGGTATAGGCGCTGATTGGAGGATAATGCTACACTTTCTGAGGACTCCTTATCAAAATAATCAATCAGCAATTCCTGGCTTCCTTTATTGTCATGTGACAAAAACTTCAAAGAATGATATCCATAAGGTTTCCTTCTTCCCTTAGGGATGGCATATACAAATTCATCCCCCAGACTTGCAATGTGGAGAGGCCAAAAATCAACCATAAAATCCTTTGTCCCTTCCCCTGTATAATCATAAATATAGGTCCGTTGATTTGGGGGGGATAGTACAGCAATTTGTTGCAGATTTGGAATGACTGCAAAATCTCTTATATCAGCATATTCTGTAGGACCTATTCCCCTTTTGCCTATTTCGCCTATAAACTCACCTTGATAGTTAAAGTGGAGTAACTTCCTTTTATCAGAAATAAGTATTCCCTTTTCAAAAAACTTGATTTGCTCACTCGGCTTTACAATATGTCCGAAGATACTCTGTTCGTTCGTTTCCAGCGTAATATATTCGATGCTTTCTGCTACCTCACTCAAATTCACCTTTTCCTTCTTACCCGTAAGCAAGGGATCCAACTTTATTACAGCAACTTGCTCAACATTCTCAGAAACAGGACTATTGCAAGCCCATATCAATACTAAGAACAGAATATGGTATTTTTTATTTATGACCATTAAATTATCTCCCGTGTCAATTGTTCTTCTTTTGGAAATGCTACCACCTACCGAGTAAAAACAAATGATTGATATATTTTTTTAAACATCATCAATAGTGAATTTCACTAGACAAAACTCTGGTGCAGCACCGATGGCAAATACAGTGTTTGATTCTAAATTATCTGAAAGCCTTAGGATAGGGATTTTTGATACTAAGTGTTTGACTAAATTCCCATCATAATCGAAAACATATATAGATTTGCTATTTTTCCTTTGTCTGAAATTATCCTTTTGATGTAAAGTAGTTACTGTATGCAGTATATGATGATTCGATATGCTCCACTCAACTCTAATCAAGGTAAAATATATTTTTGAATAGTTGATGTAATTTCATTATATGTAAAAAGAACACTATCCTTTATTGTGATTTGATTAAATACATCTCCTTTGAGCTGATAAACCTTTTTAAACTTATTTCCACCTTTTATATCCAACACCAATACTTTGTTACAATAATAATCCAAATTCTCTCCTGAATTTTGGGACAAAAGCAAATACAGATTTCCCTGATTATAGTAAACGTCAGAAATTAATTTAAAAGTTGAGTTAACACTGTTCGGATTTCTTTTTATTTGTTCCTCTTTAAACTTGAGTCTATCAGCAAATAAATAGTCCGGCAATTTCACTTGATCAATAAGCCTACCTTTGCCATCATATATATATATGACTTCTTTACTGTGAGGAATTGCAAAATTATTTTGACCATCGTGAACCAGATAATAAAAATCCTCTGAAATAAAGGTCGGAGAAGGAATCTCTACGCTTTGTTGGAATTCTAAAGTTTCTTTTGCATTAAAAACATTAATTATCCCTTTTGTTGGCGAATTGAAATAAAACATCAATTCTTCAGAATCGTGAGCTGGTAATGTCGCAACAAAATCAGAAATAGTAAAATAACGATCAGGCAATTTCCATTCTCGCAAAAACTCTCCATTTGTGTTGTATTTGAAGATTTTCAATAATTCAGAATCTGTAATGTAAATTCCATCTTCTTTTACAAAAAGATTACTAGGCGATAGCATCTCCATTGGACCATCACCATACTTACCTATCTCAATATAGCTTTTAAAACTCGAATCAACTTTCACGGCTCTTTTTTGATTAATCAGAAAAATATCACCATTAGAATGAGAACTTATTTTGATGTCCCTAACCTCAAACAGAAACAAATCATTATCTATTTGATTATAAGTTTTTTCAGGACTCAGTTTTACTACCTCAATAAATCCGTTATCTTTAGTTATACAGCTTGAAGCCAATATTATGAAACAAATGAAAGTCAATTTATATTTCATTAGATTATTCTCTATTATATGTTTAAATTAAAGAAGAGTTGGGGAGTCTTTCCCCAATCCCTAATTAACAGTAAGAAGTAACACCATCACATTCAACATACCATGAATAAACCCTACAAGTTTTTTTACCAGAACAACTTGCTGTTCCTCCATTAGAACATGGTAATTCTGAACTGCAAGTACCAGTCCCTTCTTCGCCAGATGCATATGCCATATTCCCCAATTCAATCAGGGTAATGGATGGAAGGACCTTGTCCTTCTCGAATTCTATGCTGACCATGATGTTCAGTACTAGCATCACGCCAAATACACCCGCTGTCGTCCAGCGCAGCCACTTACTTGTTTTTAGATAGTTTTTCATTTTTTTGCTTTTAATATTGATAAAATGTTTAAGATATAAAGTTAATATGTTTAAATGATATTTTTTGGGGAGTTCTGGGGAACGTTGAGGAATTATGGGGAACTTTGGGGAATGATGTCAACTATCTGTATTTTGATTGGGTCATGCCCCAGCTGATTATCTTGTCATCATTGTTGTTTTCTTATTGGGTACACCAAGTTTTTTGTAGATTTCAGACTGTTCCATTGGAGTGACCAAGCCGGATGATAATTCAATACCGGCTTTTTTCAACATATATCTGAGAGTTTTGCGATCTACACCATATTCTCTGGCGATTTCGGTTCTGGTTTTGCATTTGATGTCCATGGTTAAGGGTTTTTTAGGTTATTGATTTTAGATCATGCTATTTCAATCTGCATTAGATATTTATTTCGAGACATTTACGCTGTTGGAAACTTTCACCACCATAGCTGCTGATTGTTCTCATAAGTGAAAATCCTCTCTTCATTGCCTTTACTCTTGTTTTTTAGTAAATACAGGCCTCCGGAGGGAACTGATTGATACATAATCTCCTGATCCGAAGCAGTTTGGACCCCCATGCTTATCCACTCGCCTTTTTTCCAATAGAATAATTCATAAAGGTCATCTACTTCTATAAAATTGGTGTCACTCCTAGGACAATACCTGATCTTCGTAATTCTTTCAGGTTTTCCAAGATCTAATCCTACCCATGGTTCTATTTGTTTAGGTCTCATAAAGTAGGTTAAAAGATTTCCATCAAAGGGATAAGAAAAAAATCTATCCTCAGAAATGTCAGCCTTTGGATCGCCAATTATATTTCCTTTCAATTTTGTATTTTGCCCACTATCCGAAGTTCCATAAAACTCTATTTCAGCCATGTCCCCTCTTCCTCCGGGAGGTATCCACATTCTTACATATCTGTACTTATTGGTGTCATGGATCTTGGCTGTTTCTATTTTCAACGGGGTTTTTTCAATAGTAAACAAAGTAACCGAATCAGAGAAATCCCGTTGATTTGCCCCTTGAAATTTATTACCAACCACAAAACCCATAATTCCCTCCATGAATGAAGTCAATGGATATTTTCTAGTAAGCCTCATCTCCTGCAACTGGCTTTCATTTGCTGCGAGTGGAATTATTTTACCTAAAGAGTCTAAAATAAAGGGTTCAGTAAGAAGTTCACTTCTTCCTTGTCTATAATCCATAACTACATAGGCGATATTGCTGCCCATATTTTTAAAAGTAGCTTTGCCCCCCTTAATTTCACCCCAATATTGAGGAGCCCATTCTTTATTGTTAAAAGTTGCGATTATTGCGTGCTTGGTATTTTGGGGAACCTGGTCAAGAAAGATTTCTACATCAAATGTTTTTACATATTCGTGGGTCACATCTATTCGGTATAGATCCCGAAATGAAGGAGGGAGGTTTTCGAGGTCTTGTTTATCAAGTCCTGTTTGCTGAGGAGTATATGTCTTTCTGAAAACCTTGGCAACTTTTCTGAAAGAAAGGTCAAGTTCAAAGCCTTTGTTAACAGCATCGAATGGGTGAAAAATCCCGTCTTCTTTCAATAGGATATTCCATTCATGTCCTGCATTTGAACCTGCCCACTGTGGGACAAAATCTACACCTACCGGCAAACCATTTGCCCGCATGGCCATAGCAGTATAAAAAACACTATGCTTACAGCTTCCAAGGCGGACTTTCTCAAATTCAGATGCGGACATATCAAATGGGTACTCCCAAAATAGGGCCATGTGGTGCATGTGAAATGCATTATGGTTATTGATAATTTCTGAAATTTCCATTCTGTTTGCATTTGGCATAGTGTCTCTAGCTACTTGCCATTTTTCCCATAGTATTTTGTTCCATGGCTCTGGTTTTTCAGCACCTATTCTGAATGGAAGTACAAATTCACAAAAATCATCAAATGGCAGATCTTTGCACCACGTCAGTGTTTCCCTCGCCAAAAATGCCTGCTCAATATGGGAAATAAGGGTTTCTGAATTCAAACTGAGTATATCCGAATTTAGGTTTGCATTTACTACATTAGGATAACCTTTTTCGATCTTGAGCGCCTCCCAATATTCGCTCATTTGTACCTTATGATCGAAATTGACTCTTTCTCCTGCTTGCCACAAAGAATCGATTGTATCAAACAATGGAGAATATTTGTCTTTTTCTTCCCCATCCAACCAATACTTTCCATGCATATTGGAAATAAGAAAATATGCAGCCTTTAATTTTTCTTTGTTTTCGGATTCAGAAAAGTATTCAATCACTTTTTCAAGTTCTTCCCTGTTGCTTTCTGAAGCAGCTAGAACAAGCTCTACCTCTTTTGGATAATTACATGAAGAAAGAAGTGATAACACCCCAAAGGAACAGGCCATAAGCAAACCTGAAAAATTTAATAGTTCTTGTAGTTTATCTGTTATCATATTTGTTCTATCTGTTGCATCATTTTACGTAATTCACTTTTAATCTCAACCGTAGCCTGGGAAAAGACTTTTGGTTCTTTATTTATAAGGGTTCTGGCAGTTACCTTAAACTTTTCCACTTGACCGGTTTCCATATAAAGTTTTGCCAACAAAAATTTCGCATAAAACCGATCAGGTAACATGTCTACTCCAAGAAGATATGACTCTTCAGCCTCCATATACATTCCTATTGCCTTGTAACTATCTCCTAAAGCTGTTTGTATAATGGTACTTCCCCCATATCTCTTTCCTTCTTCAAGAATTAAAATTGCTTTCCCGTGATTTCCTTCATTTGAAAGTGATTTCCCATAATTGGTTAGAAAATTCCCATCTCTTTCAAAATATGGGTACACCTCTTTAAATTTGAAATTTGCCTCCTTGTAAAGCCCATTATTATACATCGTTAAGGCCTCTTTCCAAATTTTTGTTTTTTCATATACATTATAAAATCTGATGCCTGCCAATCCTATAAACAGTAGGAGTATTGGTATCATGCCCCACCTCAATATTGGCTGCCTAAATTGTACCCCCATTGAAAATCTAGGTTCTGAATGTCTGGATATAAAAGTAAGGTAGAGCAAGCCACAAAGTTTGATAGGCAGTATGTGAGAAGGATAGGAAAACATACCAAAGATTAATAGAGAGAGTATTCCTGCCTGAGCAATCATTACTTCCGGGCGATCAATTCTCTTTCTGAAATTGAATAATTGGAAGATCAATAATCCCACCAACACCAATCCTATAAATCCTTGTTCAACTAGCAACAGCAGGCCTTCATTAAACGCATAGACGACATTGTCTGCCAGTGGTATTGATTGGTCATTTGGATTTATCTGGAAATATTTGGCTTGGCTATCCATATAGCGGCTAAGGAAGCCTTCATATCCAAGGCCAAAAATGGGATTGTCAACCACCATACCCCAAGATGCCTTCCAGATCAAAACCCTTCCATCTGCGGAATCTTTTTTCAGCTGGTATATCAGTGTTGAAATGCCGACCAATAAAATCAAAATGATGACAACTGAAACAATTCTCTTTAATTTGCTTTCAGTCAGTTTCCTAAATCTATCATACCATTGATAACGATAAAATAAAAGCAATAATGAAGAAAATAAAACTGCAAGCCAAGCTGCCCGGGACTGTGTAGCAGGCAGAACCAATAAAATTCCGGCACATACAGCCAATCCCAAATTTTTCAACCAATATTCCCATTTCAAGTAGCTTTTTCCCAATAACTCTTTTCCATAAAGAGCTAGCCCCATAGCCGCAGGGAAGACCAAAGCCAAGTAACCTGAATA
This sequence comes from Belliella marina, assembly GCF_042682445.1. NCBI lineage: Bacteria > Pseudomonadati > Bacteroidota > Cytophagia > Cytophagales > Cyclobacteriaceae > Belliella > Belliella marina. The sequence continues at coordinate 102,581 of NZ_JBHUHR010000025.1, read as the reverse complement.
TGGTCCTGGATTAAAAAAGCTACCCGTTATAGGGAATGAAGAGTGGAGGGACGGGAAATAGCCATATAGTTGCAATTTTCCATATACTATTTGCAAAAGTCCTCCCGATACTACAGCAAAAAGACTCAGTACACTTAGTTTTGATTCTAATATTCTAAAAAACACATATGCAATAGGCAATGCACAAAATTCATAAAACCTGAATGTGACTGGGGAGTTATATCTAAATATATAGCCGTTGATAAATGAATACAAAAATATAAGAAACACTAAGATATCAATTTTGGTAATATCAAGACGAACCCCTTTAAAAGGGAAGACAAATACCTTTATTAGGGTTGTTGACAACATTACCAATAATATTGTCCAAAGAAAAAAGACTTTGGCTGAAACGGTGGGCTCAATCAATTGATTGTTTGTCACTGAAGGCAATATCAAGAAACTAAACAACAAGAATATTGAATCTGTGACTATTTTAAAGCCAGACTGGCGTTGGATAGAAATATCGTTTATATCCATTTTTTAAACTTTATGTTGTTTATTGATTTTTGTCGCCTCCCAAAGTATAGTTGTATTTGTACATTTAAGCGTCAATTTCAGCAAGTTATTTTGAGAGTTGGGGAAAATAATATCCAGGTGCTTTTTATGGAAAAGTTTTATATCAATAACTTTAAAAACATTTCTTAGGCTAACCATGTCATGAAATCTCATACTGATCATAATAAATAATATATTCTCTAAAACAGATACAGATATAAAAGCTACATTTAAAGTAAACAGTAATTAAAATAGTCTATTTTAAAATGAATTGTTCAATTTTACATTGAAAAAATGTTAAAAGTATCCTGTTGTGTCCTGTATCATTAGGTATATAACTAGGGTCTGCTTAAAAACACAAAACCAATTGATAATGTATGGAGTTAGTTTACATAGTCAATGATCTTGTGTAGGGTTTTTCAGCAAATGAATGCAAAAACCTTGCAGTATATTGACTTGGTTTTGTTAGCCAGCTTCACGCAAGCTACTTCCTTGGCTTCAGTTCGCAGTATATTTATACAGCTTCACTTCGCCAACTCGTATCTTACGCAAATCTGACTTTTTCAGCAGACCCTAACTAGTACATTAAATCAAGTGCTTTTGGACTACGCAATCAGAAAAATAACTCCTGACATGATCATTCTGGTTCAACATAATATGTATATCCGCTTTCTTACCAGTAGCCATTT
>NZ_JBHUHR010000025.1:13195-101345 GCF_042682445.1 Belliella marina | reverse complement strand
TATTGTTTCCAGGGCAAGTTGACTGTCAACCGTCGACAGTTGACAATTATCCGCATGATTACATATGCATAATTTAACTACTGGTGCCATTGCGGATAATCATAATAAATAAAAATGAATACGAAGAACCTCGCTTTTCTACTAATCTGCTATCTCATTTCTGGATGTGATTCTAAAAACACTATTATAGAGGTGGAAATTACACCGGAAATAATCCTCGAAAGCATAGCCACAAGAATGCCTGGGAGCTTGTATTATTCTGATGAGAAACTGTTGATGATCGACCCATTTGGGAATCCCAATTTCATTCAGGTTTTTGATTATAATGGAAACTTGATAAAAAGCTTACATTCCAACATCCCTATTCTGAGACTTTCTGATAACATTCAGTCTAACACTCTTTTTGCAATAGGAGTTACCCCAGAGTTCTGCCTGATGAAGTTCCACTTAGATGATAATTAAACTACTATCGGCTAAAGATCTATAGGTTTGGTTTCGCTTAAAGGCGACTAAAGTGAATCCGAGACTTAGTGTTCTTTGTGAAAAACTTGGTGATCTTTGTGGTTATAATTTTTACCACAAAAATCACCAAGTAAAAACACCAAGTTCCCAAAGTAAAGCGTACTTTATCATATGCGGCTCTACTACAAATTTCAAATAGAAAGGGCCTGTCATAACAAATGACAGACCCCAGCCTTTACCCATACAAAGTCTGCTAAATCAATTCCCGAACACTTTCCTTTACTTGGCTCAGGGAAAGGGAGGATTTAGCTTCTCTATTCAATTGCCTCCATTATTTCAAAACTCATGAATTTAGCCTTCTGGCTTAATTTTTCATGGGGGAAAAATTAAGCCAGAAGGCCAAAAATTTTAATTCATGCTAACCGGTATTACCCACCCATCAGAGTCCCCAAATACCAAAGAATTCAAAAGACTCAATATTACAATGTCTACCATTGGAGGTATCAGGGTATTGCTGGGAGACCTGTCCTCCAGGTTGGGTGGTAGCAAATCCTACAGAGACCTCTGTATCATCAGTTATGGTAAATGTAATTTGAAAGGCATCAGGGCTGTTGCTTCTCAAAATCCTGACAAAGCCCAAGGTTTCATCCGATGTTTCTATTACTTCCACATCTGGAATTTCAGCTCCTTTGCCGACCACTAGGTAAACCTGGTCTCCCTGTCCTTCATTCCATGTATCTGGCACGCCATTGACCAATCTAAAATTAGCCTTAAAGGTATAAGTACCAGGACCGAGGACAAATGTTTGATGGATCTTACCATTTGTTATCCCATCTGGTACAGCCCCCCATCCGGTCTCCACATTGAAAATATTCCCATTTCTTTCATCCCATCCACCATAGCCGTTATGTACTTTGATGGCATCATTGGTGATCCAATCAGCCAATGTACCCCAGCGGCCACTCCTACCCTCAATCTGAAACGGTATCGCCCTGTTCTTAAGCGGTACTACATTAAGTACCCTGAGATTTTGGGTATTGGTATAAAACGTATCCAAGGCATGGCTGCCAGGTACAAACAAGGATTGGTAAGTCAAAGGGCTAGCTGGTTTAAAATCATCTATCGTTATAGTTTCCGTCCCATTCTCCACAAATAAGGTTTTATCTTCACCTACTATCCCTTCATAATAAAATACAGAACCCAATGCCCCACTGTCACTAGAAGTACTAAGATCCAGTGTCAGCAACCCATCCTCATATTTAGCACCCCTAACAAATATATTTTGGATTGCATTTTGGTAATTTTCCCCATATACATTGGCTGGAATTTCAAATGGGACAGACCTGTTGCCTTTTGAATCGACTGTAGTAAAGAAGAAGGTGTAATTGTCCTCTTCCAAACTCTCCAACAAAATATCGGAGGTATTGTATTCCCTTCCCTTTGTCACATCTGCACTTAGGGAATCTGAAACTCCCCTATACGTCCATTTCACCCATACTTTCTCAACAGATGGGTCGGGATAGGTCGTCATGGAAAACCGGATTCTATTCTTGCCTGTAAAGGTCTGTACACCTACAACCTTTCCCGGGTAAACAATAGGCCCTTCCTTTATCATATCCTGATAGTAATGGTCCATCCCCGTGCATGCGGCCAAAAGTGCCAATACCAGGATTGTGATGGCCGAATAAATATTCTTAATGATCATGTTCATAGTCTTTAAATTTTACTACTCTTGATAATCTCCCCAAAATTCAAGTTCGGAAATTGCAAAGTGCTGAGTCCTTCCCCAGGTTTCCTCCACCACTACTCTCAAAAAACGTACAGCTGGAGCATCTATTGGCACATCAAACTCATCCCCGGCATGTCGGGTATCCCAGTCATCCTGAGTAAGTTCCCCTACAGGCAAGCCAGAAGGCTTGATCATTTCGTATTCCCCCAACAGAATCCAGCTATCCCAACTTCCATCAAGATTCGGTTCATTGCTACCATACACCTTCCATTTTCTTGGAGAAAGTCCGGCATAGATATGACTGGACCCTTCCCATCTCTGCCATAGTTTATACCTACTCAGCTTGGCTTTCTTACCCATGTCAAAGGTAAAATGTGCGGGAATGCCAGAGTTGGGTACTGTATGGAAAATCTCATTAGCGTTATTGGCATTACCATTAAACATAAAGTGGATGCCTCTCGGAGCTATTCCACTCCAGCTATGCCCCTGCCAGTTGTCTGTAGGCAGGCGAAGCTCCTCCATGATTGTCCTGTCCAGTTTTTGTTCGAAGAAAGGCAACAATTCCACACTGAGCGTATCAGTGGAATTTCCCCAACGGTCCCTCATCACTATATAGAAATTTTGTGGTTCTGCCGCATATCCTCTTGCAGAGAAGCGGATATTCCTTTGTTTGGTATAATATGAATGGTCCAAACTCAGATCACCTTGCCCTTCTTTTGTGAAGATTTCAAAAACCAATTCCCCTTCAAACTCATTGACCGCCTCAACAGTAAGTCCCCCAAAATCCTCAAATACCTCAATGCTTTCAAAAGTCGTGATCACAGGAGGTCTGTTGATTTCTACAGAAACTACTACAGGCTCTGATCTTTCCTCATTAAGTCCCACGGCATACAAACTTACACTGTAAGCACCTGCTCTTGCAAAACCTTCTACCGTCAGGGACTGGACATATCTGGAAGCTTTCGCTTCCTTCCTTACCCCTTCACGGGTTTCATACTCCGCCAGGACATACAAAACGTTTTCCTGCGGCAAATCATAACTGATCCTTGCTTTCCCTGCCCCGCTGACCACACTTACATTCGTTACTGATTGGGGAGGATTGCCAGGATTTAATTCCTGATACCAAATATCCTCTTCACATGAGGATACCATCAGCAGCACTGACAAGCCTATAAGCATCAAAACAACCCTCTGTTTCAATAAGCTTTTATCTTTATATATATTAACCATTTTGATATTCTTTTATGTTGAAACCCATTACCAACCAGGGTTTTGAACCAGATTTTTATTTCTTAATAAAGTCCCTTCATTCAGGGGCCATAGGTAATCCCGCTGTCTGAAAGTCTGGTTAAAAATGACCCGCTTTCTATAGAATCCCTCCGGGCTTTGTTCAAACACATCCCATCCTTCTATAGGCATGCTTTGTTCTGTATGCGCTCGTTTCCAGCGGCGTAAATCCCAATACCGTTTACCTTCCAAAGCCAGCTCAATCAACCTCTCATGATGGATGATCTGTCTCAAACCTTGCTGTGTCGAAAATTTACCGGGATTATTGGAGTGTTCTGTCCAAGACTCCTGTACTCCTTTCAATCCTGCCCGTTCCCTGACCTGATCCAGATAATAAAACACTTCTTCTCCTGGCCCTTGATATTCATTGTAGGCCTCAGCATACATCAAATACAGGTCTGCTAGCCGGATTACCGGCCAGGAATACCAGCGTTGTGTATAGGAGTTGGTTTGAATGACGTTTTGGGGGTTAATGAGCTTTTTAGGCCAATATCCAGTGACAGAGTAAGCCCACAAAATCTGCAAACCGGCCGCCCCTCCCATCCTGTTTTGAATGTAAAAATTATTGCTCTCATCAAAATTCCCTTGTCCATACCAAACCCCTCCATCAAAACCCAGGCTGGCATAAAACCTATCCTCCCGATCAAAATGAAGTTTGGCAGTGGTGTACCCCTCCCGGATATTCAGTCGATCTTCATTTGAGGCAACTTGTATATCATACCGGTTGGCATAGTCATAATCCTTATCCTCATTGATGGGTACTCCATTTTTGGAGTAAAACATTTCCGCAATCTTGAGAGTGGGAGCGAATGCCCCCGCTACGGCATTATGATTACGGCTGGGGTCCCAGGTGCGGGGAGTAAGAGCAGGCTGGTCGATTAAGGAATTGGAATTCCCCCAAATCACTTCTGAATTCCACCTTTCCGTGACACTATTGCGGATACTCATTTGAATCAAAGTGGATTCGGACAAGCCCGTCTGTCCTATACCGGGAAGATACCTATACAATTGATATCCCAGTGAACTACATAGATCTATGGCTTCCTTGCTGGCATCCATTGCCCTTTTCCATTTACCCAAATCATGTTCGGCATTGAATAAGTTTTCCCCTCTTGCGTTCTTAAAACCGATATAATCAGGGTTTCCATTAAATAAGGGGCTTGCCGCAGTCACCAATACCTGTGCCTTGACCGCCATGGCGATAGGCTTGTTGATCCGTCCGGCCATAGCCTGCATGTCTACTTCCTCAGGAAGTACTTCTATGGCTTCATCCATCAACTCCACAATATAATCCACTATCATATCCACCGGTTCTCTATGCACCTGCACTTGGTCTATTGTTGCATCAATAGGCAAGTTTTCCTTGATCAACGGAATGGGTCCATACATGCGCATCAACCAGAAATGATAATAGGCTTTTAGGAATTTCACCTCAGCTTCCCATACATTTTTCATAGATTCTTCCAGATCGGGAACATTCCTTACATTTTCCAGAAAGATATTACAATCCCTCAACCCTTGGAACATGGCCCTGCCCTCAGTTCCATCCCAATAATTCAGCAGGGAAGAATTTTGGTTCTGCAGCCCTCTGGCCAGTCTGACGGATGACATTCCACTAGTGGGGACTGCCCACATCTCATCACCGCCCAAGAAACCCGGATTCGTAGAAAGACTTGCGTGATTTGGCATCCAAGAATAGCAGGTAAACAAATACCGCTCGGCGGAGGCCCGCATATAGAATGCGTGGTCAATAGTGGCCACATCATCTGGGACCACATCCAGATAATCACATCCGCTTAGCAGAATGACATATAATATTATCAAATACCTTTTCATAGTTTTCATGTTACCTGTTTAGAAAGATGCGTGTAAACCTAAATTGACTACCCTTTGGATTGGATATCCCAATCCATTCCCTGCCATCTCAACGTCCCACAGTTTAAACTTAGACCAAGTCATTAGATTAGTGCCATTGGCATAGATCCTGAGGTTTCTCATCTTGATTTTATCAAGCACCCTTGAAGGCAGTGAATATCCCACCTCCACTTGTTTTAGACGTAGAAAAGACCCATTCCGCATAAACCAGGTACTCCTCTGCATATTGTTTTCTACCAGGGTAGGGCTTAATCTCGGCCATAAAGCATAGATATCCCGGTTCTCTTCAGACCAATAGCTGTCGGCATAAGCCTGCAGCAAGGCATTTTCCGGAATCCCCGGAAGTGTCTCATTCTGGTAATAATAAGGTATAAATGGTGCGGTAGCACGGGAATCTATCCAAAAGGATGATCTGGCTGAACCTTGGAAGAAACAGGAAAAATCCCAATCTCCCCGCCCAAACGAAAGGCCAAATCCATAATTGATTTCCGGTGTAGTAGGATGTCCTATCGGCACCCTGTCCAAGTCCGTAATCCTTCCATCCCCATTTGTATCGAAATATTTGATATCCCCACCCATGGTAGCCTGGTTTCCAAACAATTGCTGGGGGGAATTGGCCACTTCCTGATCGTCTACAAACAAGCGCTCTGCAACAAAACCCCATTCTTGCCTTAAATTATGCCCTACACGGCTCAACCAAGGATGAGGATAATCCGGTTCTTCATAGACCAAATACTCACTGGTCGCATAGGTGAAATTACCCATCATCTGTATCCATGTCTTATGGTTGATGCTATGCTGTCCATTCAACTGTACATCTATCCCTCTACCCATTACCTCTCCGATATTGGCTGCTATCGGTGTCGCCAAACCCATGGTGGTCGGGATATCCACCCTATTCATATAGATATTGGTACGGTGCTCCTTGAATATGTCCGTGATAATCTCAAACTTATCAAACAAACCCAACTCTATAGCCATGTTGGTCTTATAAGACTTCTCCCATCCAATATAGGGATTAGAGTATCGGCTAACTGAAATCCCCGATCTTCCATATAGCCTATCGAGACCAAAAATGGCTCCCCGATCAGCATTATTCATGTTGATCTCCGACAAATACAGGAAGCGTTCGTTATCCCTGGCAACCCTATCGTTTCCTACCATACCATAGGTACCCCTGACCCTTAGTTTAGAAATGATCCTTTTGGCAGGATAGAAGAATTCTTCATTGGAAATACTCCATGCCAGTCCGGCAGAAGGGAAAAAGCCCCATCTGCTTGACTCATGAAAACGCTCCGAACCATTGTATCCAAAATTGAACTCGGCATAGTAGCGGTTGTCATAGTTATATGTAGAACGTCCAGACAAGCCCAGATTTCTGAACGGCAAAGACTCTTGGAGACTACCTGCATTTCCTCTTAAGGAGTTCCTTAGGATAAAAACCATCATCCCACTGACATTGTGCTTCTCCTTAAATGTCTGGTTATAATTCAAGGCGCTTTCCATATAAAACAGGGTTTCTACTTCCTTGTTTCCTTCTGAATAATCCAAGAAATCTGAACCGAACAACTCATTCAGCAGCTCATACCTGTAGTTTCCTGTAAACTGATCAAACCCTGCCATGGAATAGTAAAAAGGCATATAAGATCGGTTTATATCAAAAAAAGCCCTTCTGGTGGTATTTCCCAGGAACCTAAAATTCAACCCTTCTGTAAGAAAAGATAGGTTTTGCCTCAACTCCACTTGGGCCAACATCATGGAGCGGGAACTTTGCTTATAGCCTCTTACCAATTCTGCATATGGGTTCAGGAACTGGCCTAGTTCTGCGTTCCCGAACATGATATGGCGCAAATGCTGCTGCTCATCTCCTGGGGGATAATAAGGCTGGAACAAAACTGGGTTGGAACGCATAATCATTTTGTACACATCCGCTCCCCCTCTCATTGGTCCAGTGTACTCATCAAAGGAACCGTTCAACCTTACCAACAATTCTGTAGTTTCGGTCAAATTCATATCCACATTCGACCTTAACGAGTAATTTTTAAGGCTGATGTTATTATTGAAATTACTCCTCTTGGGCACTTCCAGTACCCCATTGTCCTGATTGAAAGCACCTGAAACAAAGAACCTGGCGACTTTCCCCCCACCCCTAACATTCACATTCACCCTTTGGTTGACAGCATAGGGCTTGACCAGCTCATCCATCCAGTTTACCGCTGGGTAGAGCATAGGATCACCACCGGCGGCAGTACGGTCTATTTTACCTAGTGGGTAGCGGATGGGAGACAATGGATCTCTTGTTGAAATTGCCTCATTGGTCAATCTCATATAAGTCACAGGGTCTGCAAGTTCTACATTTCTGGTAGGTGCCGAAATCGAGTTTTCCAAACGTATGTCCAAAGTCGTTTTTCCTTCAACACCTCTTTTGGTCGTTACCAAAACCACTCCATTGGCTCCTCTGGCGCCATAGATTGCTGTGGCTGTGGCATCTTTCATGATGGTAAAACTCTCCAGGTCATCCACCTGGAGTCTGGCCAAATCAGTAGTGGTAACCTCCACGTTATCTATCAATATCAACGGGGCAATATTGGCTCCAAAGGTGGTGATGCCACGGATAAAGAAATCGGCATTGTCCATCCCAGGCTCTCCACTTCTTTGGTAGGCAATCATCCCTGCGACCCTTCCTGACAATGCTGTGGTCAAATTACTACTGGGAATCTTCAAGTCCCGTACAGCAACACCCTGGACGGCACCTATCATGTCCGTTTTTTTCACCACATTGCCAAAGTCTGTAACAACAACTTCCTCCAGACTGGACAAATCTTCGACAAGAGTCACATTGACCTGTGTGCGTGCCCCCAAAAGAATCTCTTGGGTCTCAAATCCCACAAAGGAAAATCTTAATACAACATCTTCCGAATCAGGGACAGCAAGGACATAATTTCCATCTACATCCGTCGCCGTACCAGTTTGGGTGCCTTTCACCATGACTGTCGTCCCTGGTACAGGCAAACCGTCTGTTGAGGAAATCACTACCCCTTTTACAACCCTATCTTCCATCTTCTCACTTTTTGGCGAGTGGTCACTCGTAACGTGGATGGTCTTATTGACACTCTTAAACCTCAAATTAGTCTTTTTGGAAAGCTCTTCCAATACCGCCAACAAGGACTGATTCTCTACCTGAACGGTCTGGGGCTTTACTCCGGCCAGTTTCCTCTCTTCGTAGGCAAATCCATAGGATGTCTTTTTCTCAATCTCATCAAAAACCACCTTGACTGGTGCATTTTTGATCTTTAGTGTAACAAAAACCTTCTCCAATTCATGTACCTGTGTATCGCCCGCTTTTACTTGGGACAGCAACATACAAAACAGTACCATTTGGAGTATCATAATCTTGCCGATCGATTGCCGACAATTGGTGGGTACTTGTTTTTTCATCATATAAATTTTGGGTATAACATATTAATAAATCTTAAGGTGGTTTTCATTTGGCATTACCTTTTGATGCAATCGGTTAATGCATCTTCATATATATTTAAGCTATTGATTATTTTTCTTACTGACATATACCATTTTATCCCTGATTGTAAAATCAAATTCAGATGAGTAGCGCATGCCAATCAGCACATTACTTAGGGTTTGGCTATGAAATCTCCCGCTGTATCTTCCATCCAGAGATATCTCCTCTGGAACTACAAACTGCACATCGTACCACCTTGACAGAATGTCAAACACTTCGCTGATGGGGATATTCTTGAATTTCAGTACCTTTTCCTTCCATCCCAACATGGCATCGTAATCAAAATCGGTTTCGGTCAATGAACCGGAAGTTCTGTCGTATTTGGCAGCTTCATTGGGAGAAATCTGAAACTTACTTCCCTGTACTGCAACCACTTCTACCAATCCAGTAGCTACAGCCACCTGAAAGTAACGCTGATCTGGATATGCCCTCACCCCAAAAGATGTCCCCAAAACTTTGGTTTCCACCTCGCCACTTTTTACAATGAAGGGACTGGTTTTATCCTTTTTCACTTCAAAAAATGCCTGCCCTTTCAACTCTACCTCCCGGCTTCCCATAAACGTGGAGGGATACCGGATCTCACTATCTGCATTTAAGGTCACCCTGGATCCATCAGGCAATAGAAATGCCTTTTTCATGCCTCTTGGGACAGACTTCGTTACCCATGTTATCTCCGAACCTGTAATTCCCTCTCCCACATTTCCTTGATTGAACAATCCCTTCAACACACCCAGCAATAATATAGAGGCCGCTATTGAGGTTCCCCAAACCAAAAACCTCCTCTTGGATACCTTATGGTGCTTTTTTGGCAAGGGCATATTCCTGTGGTTTGCCAGTATCAACTGATCCAAGATCCTCTGTGAATCCTGGGCATCCATCACATGTTCCTCTTTAGGCCTAAATGAAAGCAATATGTTTTTGGCACTTTGGAGCATGTCGGTTTTGCCCGGGTTATTCCGGCACCATTCCATCCAATACCTGTCGGTGTGCTCATTGGGAGAATGTACCCATTTGGTGAAAAATGGGTTCTTTAGAAAGTCTGATTCGTGTTGGGGATCGAAGCCCATATTTCTCAATACTTAAATAGGTTAAAACTAATCTCGGTTTTGGTTTTGGAAGGTATAGAGACATAAACACTAAAAATGACATCGTCAAAATCTGTGTTTTTTCAAAAAAAAAATCAAAAACAGCTTCAAACAGCCAGAATCAAACAATATTTTTGATTTGTATAATGATCTAAAAGATACCTTAATAGAAAATGACAGCTGTCAACGACCAATTGGTAGGTACTTAAAAAAACAAAAATTGGATATTTGGACTTTTCTCACTGATCCGCCACAAAATATCCTAGCACATCAGTATGGGTAAGAAATATAGCAATTGTAACACGTCTTTGTATTGACCCAGCAATTCAGCCAGTCTGTTGATCGCTTTGTAGAGGTGGTTTCTGGCTGACTTTACATGTGAAAGCCCCATTATCTCGGCAATCTCACCATAGGATAGTCCTTCAAAATAATGTAAAAGAATAATCTCACGCTGTTTTGCAGGCAATCGATTACAGGCATTTTCCAAAAGCTTCTTTTCATCTATGGTGAATCTGGTGTGGATTTGAACCAATTCTGGATCAACACTGATCTGAAACCCATCTTCCCGGGCATATTCACTCATGAAATTAAGTTGTCGATGTTTCTTCAGCAATCGGATCATACTTCTTCTAAAACATGCATAAAGATAAAACTTCACCGAAGACGCAGCCCCAATCTCGGTACGCCTTTGGATCAAATTGAGAAACACATCCTGGACTGCGTCCTGAACCAATCCTTTATCTCGGGTAAACTGCCGTCCGTATGCATACAATTTATTGGAATACAATTCAAAGAGTTTGGCCAAAGCGGCATCACTCCCCTGCTGGAATTCCAGCCATATTGTAGATTCCACAACTAGCCCCGAACTCCCAAAACCCCTTGAATCTACTAAAGGACTATCTTCCCCATGTTCATTTTTCTTACTTACATTTAATCCCGGTATCATTTTAGGCTTGGTTAATTGACACAAAAATTTCCAATTTTTGATTATTATTATTCAATTCATCTTTATATTTAATGATTTGCAATATTAAATTCGTCATAAATAGAATTTGCCCAAATTAAATAAACTTATAAATCAAAAACTAGCAATATTGAAAATTATCAGTATTCAAAGCACACCTTGAGCGGCTCCTAACATGTTCGTTTTTTTTCACCACATTGAATATGTCTATAACAACAACTTCCTCCAGAATGGAAAATCTTCATGCAACGTCTTCCGAGAATTTCTGATTCTCTGTCTGAACAAATTGGGCTTAACCCCAACCGGCATACTCTCCTCCCAAGCAAACCTACAGGCTGCCAATTTCCCAATCTCACCTAAAACACCTTGACTGGTGCATTTTTGGTCTTTAGTGTAACATAAACCTTCTCCAATTCATGCACTTATGCATTGCCCGCATTTGCCTGGGACAGCAGCATTCAAAGTAGTATCATATTATAAGTTTTTAATCATTAAATTTATTTTAAAACATTTCCTTTTATATAAAGAAATATTCATATTATTTCTCCCATCAGTTTTAACATAAACTTTTATTTTTCAAAAGTTAATTTAAAAAAAATATAATTTAAGAATAATAGATAAAAAGTTTCGAAATCGATTCCGTAAGTGATAATATGTTAAAATCAGAATGAAACGGAATTATTCAATTTAAAACCAAAATAATTCAAAAAATAATTACTTTCGTAATAACAATTTATACAATTATTATTTGCTGATTTTACTGTATAGAATTCTTGATTTAACAAAAATTTCATTTACTAAAATTTGAAAATGAAATTTCAACAATGGGTCGCCAATAGAGACAGTTATACATAGTAAAAAACAAGGTGGATTTATTGGTTATCAATACTTTTTTGACAGTCCATCAAAAACACTATGCTCTCATCTAATACATCCCCCATCTCGGAAGAAGCACCCCCTCCCGAGATAGGGGTCATATCCTAAACTATTCTGCTGCCAGTACGGTATAACCTTCCAATACAGGCCTATTGTCTATTCCTTTTTGGACCAGTTTCACTACCCTTTCCCTCTCTTCTCCGACCAGTTCCAATCTCGGTGCCCTTACCTTTGCCGAACCTATACCAGTCATCTCTTCGGCCAGCTTGATGTATTGCACCAACTTGGGATGGATATCCAACTCCAACAATGGCAAAAACCACCTGTATATCTCCAATGCCTCGGCGGTTTTACCCTCTTTGATCAACTTGAACAAAACCACCGTTTCTTTGGGAAAGGCACATACCAACCCTGCCACAAGCCCATCCGCTCCCATGGTCAGACTCTCCATGGTCAGGGTATCTACCCCACATAGGATCTTGTATCGATCCCCAAACTTGTTGATCATCCTGGTCACATTGGACACATCCCTTGTCGATTCTTTGACCGCTTGGATATTTTCGTAAGGCAAAAGTTCCTCAAAAACCTCCAGTGTGACATAAGTCTTGTAATCTATCGGATTATTGTAGATCATGATCGGCAAAGTCGTGCTTTTGGCAATGTCCGCAAAATACGTCACCAACTCCCTATGATCTGTAGTGTAGCGCATTGGCGGCAACAGCATCAACGCATCCACACCCATACTCTCAGCTGCTTGGGCACAGGCTATCGCCTTCTTGGTAGACCCTTCAGCGATATTCAATATCACCGGAACCCTACCCTTCACATATGCAATGGTTTTGCTGGTAAGCTCCATCTTTTCCTCATCTTCCAATACACTGGACTCCCCTAATGTTCCTCCCAAAATAATCCCCGCAACCCCGGCATTTATCTGCTCTTCAACATTTATAAAAAACAGCTTATAATCGATGCTGCCATCTACCGAAAACTTTGTTGTCACGGCAGGCAAAACTCCATTCCAATTCATTTTTTGTATATTTTGATCCTCTTCAAAATTACGACATCAGCCCCCAATAATATTGCACCAGATTAGTCAAGGCTTATACAATATTGGCAATTACAATTTTGGATAGATTATTTTATTAAATTCAACAATAAAAACGCTATAGATTCTATCCAATACTATCGACTAAAGACCGATAGGTTTGGTTTCGTCTAAAGGCAACTAAAGTACATCCGAGAATTAGTGTTCTTTGTGAAAACCTTTGTGGTCATTGTGGTAAAAATTATAACCACAAAGATCACCAAGTAAAAACACCAAGTTCACAAAGAAAAACACGAAAGTCTTTGCTTAATGGCGAGGGATATCCCCCCAGATTGACTAATAGTGAGGCTGATTTTAAAATCCATTGCATTCACTGGCAAAGTGACTAATACACAGAATATCTATAATACATAAACAGAAAACCAATGTCCCCAACACCCGGAAATGTAAAAACCCATTCCCCACACCTATCTCAAACCCTGCCCAAGGCAAGGATTCTGGCAATCCTGTTTGTCTGTATATTGACTCCCCTTTTCTCAAATGCCCAGAGTCTCTATACCGAATTGGAATCCTATAAGGCAGATCTGTCTACCCTGAACAGAAAATACACCAACAGACATTCTGAAGAGTACTTTGAGCGCATCGACAGACATTATTCAGACTGGCTGAACCAGCTCGACAAGATTGATTTCGGGGATCTGGATCGGGATGCCCAAATAGACTATCTTATCTTTAAAAACAAACTCACTAAAGATCGATACTTTCACCAGCAGTCTTACGCTTCCTACAAAGATGTCATGCATGTCGCTTCATTTTCAGGCCCTTTGTCTGACTTTTACACCCAGAGAAGAAAAGGCACCAAACCTGATGCGCAGAAATTGGCTGGTGTATTCAAGGAAACAACAGAAAAAGTCAAAAGCCTACACCGAAGCTTGGAAAAAAGCAGTCCATTCGACAGCTGGCAAAAAGCTGAGCTGGCAAGTGATGCCATCCATAGCTTACAAAGCAATGTTGAAGAAGCCTTTGGATTCTATAATGGTTATGACCCGGAGTTTTCATGGTGGATGAAGATGCCTTTCGAAGAGCTGAACGAAAGCTTGACTGCCTACAAAACGTTCTTGAAGGAGCATTATCAAAATACACTTGTAAAAGACGATGGCAGTGGGATCATCGGAAAACCTATTGGAAAAATAGCCTTGGAAAAAGAGCTCGAATTCGAGTATATCCCCTATTCTCCCGAGGAGTTGATAGCCGAAGCTGAGAAACAATTCGCTTGGTGTGAGGAGGAAATGCTGAAAGCATCCAACGAACTTGGCTACGGAAATGACTGGAAAGCTGCGATTGAATACGTCAAAAACACCTATGTGGCACCTGGTACCTGGCCAGAGGACATCTATTTTTTGGCAGAAGAAGCGATCCAGTTCCTTGAAGACAGGGACCTGATTACGATCCCCGAATTGGCAAAAGAAACTTGGAGAATGCGCATGATGTCTCCCGAGGCCCAGCGGATCAACCCTTTCTTCCTTGGTGGTGAAGTGATCCAAATATCTTACCCTACATCCACCATGAGCCATGAGGAAAAAATGATGAGCATGAGGGGAAACAACCCGCACTTTTCCAGGGCGACCGTCCAACATGAATTGATCCCTGGACACCATTTGCAGGGCTACATGATGCAAAGACATAAGCCATACAGATCACTTTTCTCCACCCCGTTTTGGATAGAAGGCTGGGCGCTCTATTGGGAAATTGCACTTTGGGACAAATCATTCCCGAAATCCCCAGAAGATAAAGTAGGGATGTTGTTTTGGAGAATGCATCGCTGCGCAAGAATCATCTTCAGCCTGAACTACCACCTGGAGAAAATGTCCCCCCAAGAAGCCATAGACTTCCTGGTAGACAAAGTCGGTCACGAACGTGCCAATGCAGAAGCAGAAGTAAGGAGGTCTTTTGAGGGGCGTTATGGCCCATTATACCAAATCGCATACATGGTAGGAGGACTACAGCTCTATGCGCTCAAGGATGAATTGGTAGAAAGTGGAAAAATGCCCGAAAAGGAATTTCACGACCTGATCCTCCAAAACAACAGCATCCCCATAGAAATCCTGCGAATTGTCTTGAGCGGAGAGGAAGTGAAGAAAAACTATACTACCAACTGGAAGTTTTTGGAAAATCTTGACATCCCCCACAGATAGATAGATCCAAAACCCAACAAAAATATTGAGATTGGGTCAAAAGAATGGTCTTTACCAAAAGGAAATTCTGCACGTCGATACTTCATTAAAAGAGATAGGAGAAAGATCGAAGGGACAACTCCCTTTGTCTTTCTCCTATCCTATTTTCATTATATGATTATCCGCTACTTTGCCAGTAAGTAAATAAGCAAAACATCATGTTGCGGATAATCGTCAACTACGCCACGGCGCACGAGTGTCAACAGCCTACGGTCAACAGATTGGACACAACAGTTGTTGGGAACATTTTAAAGGTCTACTTGCAAGAAAGCGTATATACATATTTCATTATTAGAGAAACTCCACAAAACAACCTTTGGCATGAAAATATCGGTATTTGCTTTTGAGTCAAGCTCAATATTTCTTCACACAAAAACACCTCAACTTTTCCACTGACAATTAGCCATTTATGCTACTTTTCCAACACTAAAGACAAAACCTGGGCTTTGTGGACTTGGTGGTGAAAAAAACCTAACCACAATGGACACGGCAGAATACACAAAGAACATAAAAACACCAAACATAATCTTCGTCTAAAGACGGGGGAATTACCCCCTGAGTGTGGCATTAAAAAAAATAGAGCCCGATTGGGTTCAATCGGACTCTATCAGTATTTGAAGGCCAAAGAAAATAAATTGGCTTTTGGTATTACTCTACAGGGAATTTATAAATAACGGCACTCATTTTAGGCACTTTTACCTTTCCTCCATCCATGGTGACCATCTTGGATTCAAGGGTGATTTTTTCTTCTTTTTCTTCGTTGAAATCCATGTCATCAGAAGAGGTGATGATATACATCTCACCATTATTCTTTACCCCATTTCCATCCAGCCCAATCGTCAGCTCATAATCCTCAAAGTTGGCATTTACCACCGCCACGGTCAGAAATCCATTATCCTCGGTCAATGCAGCAGCCACATCCAAAGGCCTGTGATCCCCTTGCAAACTTACGGGAATAGTACCGAAATGATGCCTATACATCTTCAAGACCAGGCCCGTACTTTCCATCCAGCTGCCTGTTTGGGTTGCTTTGATAGCACCTATCACATTGACTGTCTGTGCGTAATTGGCCATATAATAAATATCCGATTGTCTCGAAAACTCATTCAATCCCGCAGCAATACCCAAAGCATCCCTCAAGAAATAGCGTGTTCCCAGCAATCCATGGACATGTGGGCCATACCAGTAATTCCACTCGTCCATGGCAATTCTCAGTACTGGTTTTTCCGGATCACCACTTCTTTTCCTATGCTCTTCGGCCACCTCTTTGATAAGATCTGCAAGCTGCCGGGCATGTGTCAGCAATCCCCCGGAATGCCAATCCTGCTTATAGATATGCTCACTGATGTAATCCATATTGTCCAAACTATGCTCATACATCATGTCATTCCAATGCCCTGGGAATCCTACCCCGATCAGTTCAATATTGGGATCAACTTTAATCATTGCCTCTGCCACTTCATTATGCTTAACCACATATTCTTCTATTGGTATATTACCCAATTGCCAATCGCCAAACATCTCGTTGCCGACTGCCCATAGCTTCACGTTGTATGGTGCTTCATGGCCGTTATCAGCTCGCCATTTACCCATTTTTGTAGAGACATCCCCATTGACATATTCTACTTCCTCTGCAGCCATTTTTGCTGTTCCCAGCCCTGTGTTGACCGCAATGTTTGCATCGGTATCCAACAACTTGCACAATTCCATAAATTCATGGATTCCCACATCATTGGTTTCCAATCCATCCCAGGCACGCTCGTAGCGGGTAGGTCGCACGTCACGGTCACCCAAACCATCTTTCCAATCATAGCCACTCACAAAATTGCCCCCTGGCCAACGGTAGATAGGCGCATTCAGCTCTTTCATCAATGCCAAAACATCTGGTCTGAACCCTTTCACATTGTCCGAAGGCATCAATGTGGCTGCCAACAAACGCATCTTTCCCAAGCCTTTGGCTGTAATCCCCAAACCACCGGCTTCCACCTCACCCGAAGGCTGGAAGGAGAAAGCCACTTTGGTATGTCCTTCTGATTTTTCTTTGGAAGTAATCTCGGCTGCATGCTTTTGGTCTCCGGACAGCCAGAATACTTCAGGCTCTACATTGTCAGGAATATCCAACAAAAAGTAACCCTCGTAAGCTTTCGCCTTAAATTTCAGGTTCCTTTGCTCCAAACCCTGCTCTTGGTCGGCACTCAAATCCAACAATGGTGTCGGATTCCCTGAATACTTGTAATTGCTGTCATGGGATATTTTTGATCCCCATATTTTCCATGGGCTGTTTTTTGCGCCAGGGGCATAGTAGAATTTCCGATCTTCCAACAACTCAGCCCAAATCCCTCCATAGATACATTTGCCCATATGTTCGATAAATTGACCATAGATATACGCTTCCATGGGAGCTTTCTGGACTGTCAAATCAATATTGACAGCAGGTTTCAACTCAGCAAGGGCAATTTCCCGAACCTCCACATCTTTGAGGTATATGGCTCCTTTTGCAGGACCTTCCTTTCCCAAGACACTTTCTATCAGGAAGCTATCAAAACCTTCTGTATTGAATTCCTGCTCAAAGGAAATCCAATCCGAGGTACCGACCAGTATGGTGTCATTGTCTATCTTTATTTGTCCCAGCCGGATTCCAGCACCACCTTTTCCACCTTGGCTCACCACATTCTCTGCTTTGATCTTTGCTGTGATTTTGTAGGTGCTGTAAGGCTTCAGTTGAACCTTCCTATACCACCTGGATATAGAAAACGAATCTGCCTCAATCGCCAAAACCCCAAGGGCAGAACTTTCCGAAGGGATGATTTTATAATTTTCCTTTGGACTCCAGTACTCCCGTTCCCATCCATTCAGGCTGTCTTTTTCGGGGCTAAAAGTTGGAGACAGTCCGAGAATCTGGGAATCGACCGAAGTGTCGCAGGAGAAAGTGCTAAAAGCGATCATCCCCAAAAACAATATCGACAGCATATCTGACAATCTTTTTACTAATCCTTTTTTCATATTAATATGACAGTTAATTTCTTAATTTTAATATCATTTCCATTTGGCATTTTGTCCTATAATGACAAAAAAGAGAGAAAAAGATCTTCTCTCCTTTTTTATAAATAAACCCTAAACAATTTAACTTGACTACATGCTTATATCTTCAATTGACCTAAGATTGAAGTAGCATAATTACTTCTCTTACTTACTTTAGATATCTATAAAATCACATTTGATAGTGATATTATAAGTACCAGGAAGATTGAATTTCATATAACTGTTTATCCTGACATTAAAGCTATTAAACCCTGCTTTTGCTTCAAACTCCTTGGCCACATCTCCAGTGGGACTAAAAGAAAACCCGAAATTTCTCCAAGGCTCAATCCAAGAATAAGGAAAGGGTGTAACTGGATAAGAATAGGAAACCTTGGTATCGCTTACATCACTTGGCACCTCTCCATCCCAAGGAGTAGAATCGCTAAACTTATATCCGTCAGAAATCCTTTGTTCCTGAAAGCCATACTTGCTGGGATTGATTACTTCACCATCCTTGTCCACAAATTTGAATGTCACTTTGTTCTCTCCAGATGAGTCCCATTCTGTAGAAGATCCAAATCCAAAGAATATTTCTTGTACAACATCCTTACCCTCTTCATCCTTCACTGTTCTGAAGGCTGATGCACCGCCATGTACATCGGGAAGTGGGTTGGCTTCGTGGATAATGATCGTACAGATATCTTTGACCACCCTGGTCCCTGCCCCGTTGGAAACTTCTACATCCATGGTATATTCTCCCACCGGGATATTGAACGTTTGGTTGGAAAACAACATGGAACCACCTGACTCCACTACGGAAAATATAGGCATCAACTTCTCTGATACTTTCTCATTGATAGACTCATAGGTATCGGTTTTGGAAATCGAACTGGTATAAACTGATGTCGAGTATTCCTTAAAGAACAAGTCATTCACCACTTCCCCTGTAACTTTGTTGCGAATCTCCGTAGGGATTACCTTCAATGGCAAAGTAGACCCATCACCCTGAATAGTGTTGGATGTGACAACCCTTCCCTGAGGAACATAAAATGGGTTCTGTGAGTAGAAAATATTGTCGCTTATAAATCCCTCAGGAACTTCTGCACAAGCTGTCAACACAAAAACAGCCAAAAGGACACTGCATATATTTACGTATGTAAGTCTCATATTATTGGAAGTTAAAATTAAGGTAATGGAGGTTTTCTAGAATATGGACAGTTCCAGTTGTGGTCGAAATATTACTGGTCTGAACATAATTACTTCTGTCTCGCTCGTTAACAGGTATTTGATCTATAGGAATCCCCATTTCAAAATCAGACTCCCCTACGATTCTGAATACGCGGAGTCTGTAAACAGGCTGTGTAGTCCATTGCGTGTACTGAAACTGTGTTTGAAGTTCCTTGTGTAAATCAAACCGTTTCCCCCCTTTACTTTCTATGATATTGGATTCCACATCCAGGGATTCCAAAGTGGTAACCGGATCAAACAGGTAATTTCTCAGAGAGTCTCGTGTGGTATATGTAAACAGGGAATCCAAAGTCCAGTTTGCTCTCATGCTCCTGCCTATGCTATAATCAGTGATTGCCAACACAGTACCTGCTGCATTGACCTCTTCCTTCATTCCCAGGTTGTCGATTAGCATGACCAGCGTATCAAAATTTGAGAATCGTTCTGTCCTCAAATAATCATAGGTCGTCATGTTCACTTTCGGATTATGTATCCCGTCTTCTGTGAGATATTCATATGCACAGGAAGGCAGCAAGGATATCACCAAGATACCAGCCATGATGTATGTTATACAATTGCTTTTCTTTTTCATAATAGTATTGGTTTAGAGTCTACTATCCCAAAATTGGGTTTGTGTCAAAATCGGGTTGTTGTTGAACAAAATGGGATCAACTGGCCAATAACTTTTTCCACCCTCAAAATCAGCCGGGGTAATAAACTCAAATTTGTAAATTTGCTTGTGTCGGGCCATTCTTACCATATCAAAAAACCTGTGTCCTTCCAGAAACAGCTCCCGGGCCCGTTCTTCCATGACTTCCTGATAAACATCATCTGGATTGGTCAGGGGCTGGATTTCATTCACCTCCCTTACCTCATTGAGAATTTGTAATGCCTCGGCATTGCGCCCGACAGCAGCAAGTGCTTCGGCTTTCAGCAATCTCAGCCCTGTATACCTATAGATATTGATCACGTATGAGTACCTTGGTCCAATTCTGTCCCCTTCATTTTCCCAACTAAAGTTGAGGTACTTCATGATCATAGGTCTTGGTTGATCCACTTTTTGAAAGCCATATTTGAATCGGATATCATCTTGGTCCTCAAACAGGGCATTCAAACGGCTTGTACTAATGGCAAACAAGGGCTCTGGACGATCCCTGTGATAAGGGGTAGCCCCAGTCACCCAAGCGATATCACTATCCAACCCCGATTCGAAAGTATTTTCCATATCTTCCAAAAGCCTTGGAAGGAAGAAAACATTATCGGGGGTATTGCCTGAATAGAACCTGTTTATATAATCACTTTCCCCACGAGGACCATAGCCATAAGTGCCGTTGGCGTCCATCTGATCAAGCGCCAATATAGTTTCAGGATAATTGCCCAACCAAGCTTCGAAATGGGCTTTCAAGGCATAGGCTACCGCTTTATTGGCCCTTATTCCTCTTTTCCCTCTATAAGAGGTAGAAAGAAGCGCAATCGCTTTGTCTATATCACTTCGGATAAGCTCATATACTTCTTCTTTTGGTGATCTGGGAATATTGGTTGCCAAAATCACATCTTTCACCACTTCAGTAGACATTGGAACATCACCCCATATTTTGGTAATATATAGGTAGGTAAACGCTCTCAGAAAGTAGCCCTCGCCCAACAAATGGCTTTTGACGGACTCATTGCTAAAATTGCCTACGGGTATTGCCGGCACTTTTTCTACAATGCTATTGGACCAATCAATCACCCGGTAGAATGAAGTCCAGTCTCTATGTTTTACTTGCGGTCTCCATACTTCGCTTGCCGCAAAGGAATAGTCCAAGGAAAATTGCCTGGCGAAGTTAAAATCCCATTCACAGTTGCTGAATTGATCTGAAGTCACATCCCCATAAGTGAAATACCTACTCGCTTGTGTCATGGCATTTCTCAACAAGCTATAACCTCCATTTACTGCAACTTCCACCTCATTTTCATTGCTCCAAAAAGCCTCATCTACCGCCACACTTATTGGCTCCCTGTCCAAAAAGTCTTGGCATGCCCCAAGCACAAACAATGCTGCAAAGAGGACAGATATTTTAATATAGTTCATTTTCATAATTCCTTCTTTTTTCAGTTATTATCTTGAATTAAAATTCTATATCCACGCCAAGTGTAAACTTGGGAGGCAATGGATAGCCATCTCCCCTTGTATACCCTCCTGGATCACCCACTTCCGGATCGGGAAGGTTTGCTTGATGCCACAGGAATACATTCTCCCACATGCCATACAGCCGAACACTTCTCAGCTTGGCCTTATCCAATATATTTTGGGGAAGTCTGTAGCCTACTTGTATATTTTTAATTCTGAAAAAAGAGCCATCATCGATAAAGTAAGACTGGGCGATGTGGTAGTTGTCTACCGTGTTTTGGGCTCCAAGAATCCTTGGATACACAGCTTCGGAACCCGGCTCTGTCCAAAAACTGAAATTATCGAAATTTGATGCAGGACCGGAATTTGTACCCCAATCAGCCCAATATCTTTGAGATCCATTCAATTTGTCTGAAAGAAACCCGTTCCATAATTTTCTACCGGCAACAAAGTATGCATAGACTCCAAAAGTCCAGTTCTTATAGATAAAGTTGTTGTTAAAACCTCCAGAATACTTTGGGTGCGGATTTCCAAGTAAAACTTTATCCTGATCATCAATATTATAATCTCCATTGATATCCCTTCTAATCGGATCCCCTGCACGGAAAAAATTCCCTCCATACCATCTTGTCGGCTCACCGGTAAGTGGGTTGACAGGCACTTGATCATCATAGTCATATATTCCATCCACCATCCACACACTATATTCATATATCGGACGGCCTTTGGTCAAGACATATTGTAACCAAGGTGGCCCAACTTTATAATCCCTGTTGTCGTTGGGCAACTCGGTGATCATGTTTCTATTGATAGCCAACACAAAATTTATGGACCATTGTAGGGAACCTCCCGGCTTGAGATTTTGGGTAGTCAATGTAAACTCAACCCCTTCATTTCTAATCGAGGCAACATTGCCAAACCCTTGTGTATATCCTGTGGTCACCGGAACCATGACATTGAATGGGATATTTCTGGATTCTCTATTGTATATTTCTGTTGTCAAATTGATCCGATCCTTGAAAGCCCGGAGGTCAAAACCAATATTCCATTGAGGATCTGTCTGCCAAGTTAAGCTGCCCCCTGTAGCGACTGCATTGTAATCGGGATAGATAAAGGCTTTTCCTCCATAGCTGTTTACGGGCCTTGGTCCATAGCCCATATCCCCACCTTGGGTTATGGCTGTCAGTCTTCGGAAAGAAGCATAAGGATCACCAGGATCATAACCTGTCATCCCATAGCTTCCCCGGATTTTGAGAAAGTCAACAATATTGCTCTGCGGAAAGAAGGACTCTTCAGTCATTACCCATCCTACTGACACCGAGGGAAAATGCACCCATTTATTCTGCTGTGCATAGCGGGAAGACCCATCCATTCTCCAAGAAGCTGAGAATAAGTATTTGGCAGCAAAGTCATAATTGGTTCTGGCAAAAACAGCCAATCTTGAATAATCAGAAACAAAGGTATTGCTCCAGCGGTCTACAAAATCCGTATTGATCCCCTGGATGGTTTTATAGAAATCCGTAGGGAGGTTGGTGGCTCCGAAGTTTTCCGATTTACTTTGAAATACCTTTGCACTTTGTCCCAAGATCGCACTGATATTGTGCCTTCCAAAAGTCTGTGCATACATCAGGTAGTTCTCTACTTCCCAGTTGGAGTTGCTTTGGCTGCTAAACCTGGCTTCCGGTGTACGGGAATTACTAATCGTAGAAGCCCTTGCTTCTTCCCTTCTGCTACTTGTCAAAAATCCAGTAGCATTGACATTGAATGAAAGAAAATCAGTCAACAGAAGCCTTCCCTGCAAATTGGCGGAAATATAATTATCGACATTTTTGTCACGGATATCGTTATACGCTCCCTTGTATCTGTTGATCTCATCGTCGGTGAGATTCCAGAAAGAGGAAGGGAAACCCCAAGGGGAAAAAGGGTAGTTATCCGCCAATCCATTTCCCCTTTTTCTATCCGAAAAAGATCCCATCAGCGTAAGGTCGAAATTCAACCTGTCATGGGGTTTAGCATTCAAAAACACTGTCCCCTGATATCTTTTAAAGCCCGTATTCAGCAAAGTCCCCTGTTCATCGAAGTAGCCTAACGAAACCCTGTAGCTGCTTTTTTCATTCATCTGGGCAATGGAAAAATCCATATTGCTGATGGTTGCATTTTGTAACAGCATGCCTTGCCAATCAGTATTGTTGTTGAAGGAGCTGTTTAGACTATCTGTCAGATAAGGACTCAAGTTATGCCAGAAATTCTCATCTCGCGGGGCAAATTTCTGGATCAGGTCCATTTTGTACCTTCTCTCCGCCGCACCTGTATACACAGGCATCATCCGGGGGATATTGCTCCGGCCCGTATAGGCATTGATCCTGATCTGAGGCTTACCGTCTTTTGGCCTTTTGGTTTTGATGATGATCACCCCATTGGCAGCACGCGATCCATAAATGGCCGCCGCCGATGCATCTTTCAGAATATCGATGGACTCGACATCATTAGGATTTAGCATGGCTATGGGATCCACTCCAGATGCCGCCGAACCCATCTCATTGAGGTCCAAGAGTACCCCATCCACTACGTAGAGCGGATAGTTGTTCCCATTTGGTCCAGATAGATTGCTTACCCCCCTTAGATTTACCGTATTGGGAGCTCCTGGTTCACCTGATGAAGCCAATACTGTAAGTCCGGCCACCTTCCCCTGCAAGGCCATGTTCAAACTCGGCGAGGGGGAATTTTCGATATCCCGGGATTGTACAGTGGATATGGATGCCGTAGAGAGATCCCGCTCGATATTCTGATATCCTATGACTACTGCGTCTTCCATTTGAAGGAAGTCAGGATCCAGGTAGATCTCAATCTGCGTTTGATTCCCTACGGTAATCTCTTTCTTCTTGAAGCCGATGGCTGACACGACCAATACCGGGTTTCCCGATTTAATCTCTAGTGTAAACCGCCCATCAACATCACATGCCGTCCCATTGGACGTCCCTTTTATCAGGATATTGGCTCCTATCAAAGCCTCCTTGGAATCCGAATCATACACAGTCCCTTTGACGATGTGCTGTGCCCACCCTCCATGAGAGATGAAAGTTGCCAAGAGCATTATCAGAATACTCCGGGCATACCAATTGGTAAAGATTTGTTTCATAGTTTGTATGTTTGGTTTGAAATATATGCATCAATCAAAACCCGTGTAACAAACTCTTTTACAACACATTGACATCTTCATAAAAGAGACTGGATTTTGAATTTTATAAATTTAAAAAGTATTTAAGTGTATTTTTAACACTAAATTAACCATGAATGACACTAGATTACTAAAAGTATAGAAATTAGAAATAATTTCTCTCTTAACACTGTATTTACATTATTTAATATTGAATTTATCAGATATAGACAAAGTTTACCACACACTTAAAATCTGCGACAAAAGAAACCTCTAATCTTAAATTTCTCCAACATTAAGCATCGCTCAAATAACAAATCCAATACCTATTAAAAACATAGGAAGGAAGAGTATTCATAATTCAAAATCACAAAAAAGGGTAGGCTCAAAAATTTGAGCCTACCAAGATTTCTAAAATTTCCCTATGCCACTATTATGATATAAACAAGCTTTCCCTACCTCATCCCACCCAAAACCTAATTTGTATCAGATCAAAGTGATATTGAATTTCACGGTCACCTGGACTGTCTGGCCAGGCAAATATGTGTAAACAAAAGCCTGACTGATCTCATAGGTATCCCCAGGCTGGCTGTGTCCTGGATACTGGCCAATAGTAAATGTGAAATTACTTTCACTAAACTCAGAAAAGACTTTAGCATCCTCACCCCAGTTACAGATATTACCATCGGCATCAAACCAGTGGCCATATCCATTGGCGGTATTGGTGGCATTGAGCGTGCCATCACCCTCCACACCAAAAAACTGGATACTTTCTCCAAAACTGCTGATGATTTCATTGGGCTGCAACACAAAAGCCTCCGCCAACTCGGCCATGTTCAAAGTAATGGTAGGACCAACATAGTCAGTGCCACTAACTGGAAATTCCACATCAATGCTTATGGTTCGATCACTTGGAACAGCATCTTCCGGAAAATCCACCATTCCCAATATATTGGTATTCGAAAATTTGACCTTATAAGGCCACTGGTCATCATTGGATTCATCATCATCCCATGCGTGCGGTTGATAAGTATTGGGAGCACCTGTCACCACAAACCAAAGTTTGCTACAATTTTGTGGTACTTCAAAGCTCGCAACTCCCGTCATCCCCTGATTCATATCGCCATAGACCCTTTGCCCATTTTCGAGAAGTGCCACATAGCCATATCTCCATCCAGCCCTGCTTGGATCGGCTACAGCATTGTAACCTGAGGCATTGACCAATCCAGTAAAATTCGCAGAAACTGTTCCCCCACCTTCAGGCACATTAAGAGGAATTACATTATAGCCTGTAGTACCCGGTGTGAAATCATAAGTTACCTGATGGCTTCCATCTTCCAAGGTTTGAAAATTGAACCTCTGCTTCCCAATATGGTCAGCTCCTTGCTGCCTCACTCCATCTAAATCCCATGTGACGTTTTTACTTGCCGCTTCATAGATTTCATTGTTGAATTGCTCTACAGATACCCCCGTCAGCCGCATGTACGCCTGGATAGGATCCTCGGGATTGACTGCTTCCCTCCATATCTTCCCAATAATGTCTATCCCATGTTTTTCTGTCCAGTAATAATGGATAAAGTAACTTGCATATCTATAGGCTTCATGACAAAGATGCCTGTGATAGTTATCTACATAAACTTGAAAGTCGTGGGTGGTAAAAACCTGTTCTGGATAAGATTGCCATGCCTGCCACTGGGCAGTCTGCTCCCAGAATGTATTCCCGCCATTTCCTCCGAAACCATAGCGAAAACCACTGCCTCCCTTTAGGTCAGAGAAAACCTGATACTGGAAACTGTGTCCGATTTCATGGGCAATGGTTGCCCCTACGGGTTTACAGGTTGACGGATTTACCCAGATTGCACCAATGACATCATCATACCCTGCCCCAAAAGCCATCCATTCTTCTTGGTAATACAAGAATATCATCATTTTATATTTATCCAGATTCGACTCGCCCACCCCTCTTTTAGCAAAGACAAGCTCATCTACATTGAGTTCATAGTATGTCTCCGCTTTGGCCAGCAAGTCGTCGATATCCACCCTGTAGAACTCGGGGACTTCTTGGGAATTGGGATCGTTTCCTTCGTACTTTTTGTCCCAAAACACGATAAAGTGATCTGATTGCCTACTTCTCTGGAAACTCCACGTACTGGAATCGTCATTGTAATCCATTTCTGAAAATTCATTGGGTACATAAATTTCCAATGAATCTGGTTCCAAGTCTCCGACTTCAGGTCCGGACGGTATCTGTTCAGTACAGCTGATGGAATATAGAGCCATCAGCATTATGGTGAAAATTACGGCGCTTTTTTTTTGTAGATTCGAAAAATTGATCTTTTCCATAGTCATAGTAGTTTAATGAGCTGATAACATGATTAATTTCAAGCAATTTATATTGGCAAACCCCATTTATGGTTTTGTCCAATTTAATATTACCTAAAGAACATTTAAAACTATCTAAACTTTTGGATATCACAGCAATACAATATCACCGAATACCGGTAGCAATTTCGCAAAAACCAAGAGCGGACAGTCAAAACCATTTCATCATCAGACTAGAAAAAACTAAATACAACAACCAGCAATAGAACAAATAAAAGCAGCAGGTGGAAATAAAGTTTTCTGATTTTGAATGTGAATGGCACCAGCAAAGCGAGAATGGAAGATACAATCAACAAGTTCAGATTGACCATTTTTCGGCCATAAATCAAATACATGTCCAACTGATACAACATCAGAATTATACTGACCAGAAGTACGCAGGAATAGAAAGGAAGGAGAAAATGCTCCAAGATTTTTTGGGGATTTTTCATACCTTGGTTTTATAAATCGAATGCTTTTTCATCCTTTTCTTGACCATTTTGATCCCAGAATAGACCAGAATCCCGACAAGTGTGAGATACACCAATGGTGTAACCAAAACTGACATGTATACATACCCGACCCAAACAGAACCAAATCCGAGTATGATCAAAACACCTATACCATAAAGTGTGAATACGATTGTCTTTTTCAATGCCATGGAAGATTGAACCTGCTTTCCCTTTTTTCTGGAGAGATAAATGACAAAACCACTGATTGACAGAAATCCCGAAGTCAAAGCCAAAAGAGCGTAGGCTATTTTAAGCCCCAACCCTCCAAACCTTCCAAAATGCAAGCCTTCCTGCAAAAAATAAAGCCAATGTCCCCATTCCTGATCCCGTATATCATAAGCAAACAATACCGCTCCGCTTTTTTTGTCCAGTACCACCTTGTTGATATGGGGTTCGATAGGCAATCCTGCGAGATCTCCGCGGATTTCCACAGATTGGCTTCCATCCACTGAAGGGATGACCATCACGGGGTGAAACCCAGGAATACTGGCCCGTGATTTCTCCAAAAAACCATAGTAATCAAAAGATGCTCCCTTGTCCTCATCTGCAGAAATCGGAATCTCTGCTCTTTTATAATTATTGGGGATTTTGATATCCAACCAGCTCATCAGCTTGGGCTGCAGACCCAACCAAGCTCCGGTGAGTGCTATGCCCAAATTGAACAACAGCGCTGCCATACCTATCAGTTTGTGCCAGTCAGCCATGAGGATCCGGATGCCTCTTCCCTGCCGGATTGTGCCGAAAAGCTGTTTTTTCATAAATTTTCCATAAATCAACAATCCGGTGATACAGGTCAGGGCCAGCCCCAACCCAGCCAGCCCAACCAGTTGCCTTCCGTACCATCCATCCAACAACCGGACATGTACCTGACGGAGAAAATTCACCAAGCTGTTAAGGTGATCCTTGACGGCAAGAATTTCTCCAGTATATGGGTCAGCAAATATCCTATACCTCGATGAGCCCAAAATCCCATTTGGATTATAGAAATCAAAAACCAAAGCCCTGTCCGGTTTTTGTGGTGGAACTATATTCAGCAAGACAAAACCCGGATACTGGCTTTGTAGATTGGACAACATTACAGCCACATCGGTGTAATTTTCACCTTTATCTATTTGATGGTATCTTGCTTCCAGCAAATGGTCTATTTCAGGAATGAATACAGCTAAAGCTCCCGTCAGGCTTAAGACAGCTATCACGATACCCACATACAGACCTGTCCAGTTGTGGATTTTCCAAAGGATATTTTTTGGTTTTGTCTGGGACACAAATATTGCAGTTAGACTTAAAAGGTATAGCTGATAGTCCCCAAAACATTTCTAGGCGCTCCCGGGAACAACCGGATATAATCATAGCCACCCACCCAATGGGTTTTGTTGCTCAGGTTGTTGACATTAAGCTGCAAGCGCATATTTCCACTGGTATAATAAACAGCCGCATTGAGCAATGTATAGCCCGGTATGGTCTGGCTTGCATTGAGGGATACATTTCTTTCTGTTACGAAATTGGTTCCGAATCCAAATCCCAATCCCTGAAATGATCCCTTGTCAAATTCATATTTGGTCCAAAGATTCCCCTGATGTCTGGGGGCATTGGGTTTCTGACGGTTAAGATCTCCCTCATTGGGGCTTTCTGTGATACTGGCATCATTGTAGGCATAGGAAGCCAGTACGCTCCAGTTCATCAAAATCCTCCCTGTCACATCAAATTCAATCCCTTTGGCAGTTTCTTTTCCTATTTGTTCAAGCAGGTCTATTTCTCCAAGAACGGGATACAATGTGTTTCTCTGCTCAATTTGATAGATTGCAGCTGTGACCTCAAGTCGCTTGTTGAACCACTCAGACTTCATTCCGAATTCCACCATGTCGCTGATCAATGGGTCAAAAGGACCTCCAGCGTTGGGATTGGAGATCACAGAAGCAGTCTGGGGATTATAGCCTTCCACATATGTCCCATAGACATTGATGTTTTCAGTAGCTGAGTACACCAACCCAAATCTAGGCAACAGCACATTTTGGGTTACCTTGGTTTCTGTGGGCTTTTTGTATTCCTCAAAATCAGTATAGAATTCATAGCGAAGCCCAAGCATTGCCTGAAACTTACCCCATGTGATCTGATCCTGTACATAGACACCGTTGAGATGGTAAAGCGTTGGATCAAAGCCTCTGGTCAAATAGTGATACTTGCTCACGTCGAGCATTCTTTGGGAAGCAATGGGGTCATTCAGGTCAAAATGTGGGACGTTTGGCACTGGATTGCCAAAATTATCCAATAGATAATTTTCTCTTTCCGAAGGTCTGTAAACATTGATTGAACCTGTATCGTCCGCATTCCTATAGCCAGATGCCGTTAGTTGCGAACCTCCAGGGGGCTGGATTTCCTGGGCATAATCATAGCCTACCACCAATTTGTGTTCTAGGGGACCTGTGTTTCTGTCAATGTTGAAAAATGCTGAAAAATTATCCACATAACGGCTTCTTTTTCTGATGAAGATCTGTCGGGCAACCATATCGCCCATGGTATCCCCATTTCCATCCAACGCATAGGCATTGGCTGAGCGATGCTCACTGAGGTCTTCATTGTAACCTGTTTTCATGTAAGAAGCATTGAAACTGGCCCAATGGTTGAATCTGTGGTTCAATGAAGTAGTAACGGTGTAGGTTTGCTCTTTTAAATAATCGCTTGCTGTATTGAGGGAAAGGGAAATGGGGGTTGCATATATATCATCCTGGAATGCCGATTGCCCCCTGTCCAACCTGCTGTTCGAATTGTTGAAAACCATATCCAAGTTTACCCTTGTTTTCTCTGAAGGGATAAAGGAGAATGACGGTGCGATGACGATGTTCTTGTCAAATTGGAGATCCCTGAAAGTCTGGGCATCTTCATAGCCGACATTCAGCCTATAAAGCAAAGACTTGCTGTCATTGACAGGTCCTGTAAAATCGGCCAAAGCCCGGAATGTGTTGAAACTCCCCACTGAAAAAGAAAGGCTGTTGCGGGTAATATCCAAGGGCTTTTTGGTGACACGGTTGACCACTCCACCTGGACTCGCATTCCCGAACAGGGCTGAAGAGGGCCCTTTGAGAACTTCTACCCTTTCCAGAAAATTGATCAAAGGCTGTTTCCAAAAACCTGTGGTGGTCCTCATGCCGTTGACGAGCTGTGTATTTGAAGATCCGTTGATTCTAAATCCCCTGATAGTAATGTCATCATAAAAGGTAAATTGGTTGACACCGCTGAAGTTTTTGACAGTTTCCCCTGTCCGCATCAGACCTTGGTCATGGATCAATTCCTTGGTCACATAAGACACAGACTGCGGCAGGTCTTTGATGTTGGTTTGGGTTTTACTTCCAAGGAAAGTGGAAGTGTTTTTATACCCATCTTCTTTTCTTCCGATAATTTCCACTGCCTGAAGTTGGGAAAATGATTCTTGAAGCTGAATCTCCCTGTAATTATGTCCACCTTTGATGGCTATTTTTTCAATAACCGGATCAAAACCCAGATATGAGACTTTGATCGTATAGGTTTTTCCTTCAGAAAAATCCAAGTCAAAACCCCCATCCAAACCGGTAACAGTTCCAGAAAGGGTTTCTACCACCTGTATACTTGCACCTACTATGGGATTTCCATCCATACCGTTGACTTTCCCTTTTAATGTGTAATTGGACTGGGCAAAACTTGCCTGACAGGCAAATACCCAAAGAATCATAATAGTAAATGCTTTATTCATTTTATTTAGATTGATTATTGATAACTGCAAAACTATGAACGGAAATCTATAATTCAATCTTTATTTAGATTTAATTTAAATAAAGAATATTTATCGTTTTTAGGATTCCATAGTCAATTCAAAAATCGAATGGATAAACTCAAATCCAGAAACAGAGTGAATTTCATATGTGAAAATTATAAGTCCCTATAATATGAAACAGACAAGGACCATTTTTCAGAACCTTATCTAGCCTAGCAGCCCATCGTCTATGATCTTTCAAACTCCATAGAAAAATATTATTTAAAATAATTCTAAATAACATATGAACACAAACTGGTTCACTCTACTTTTGTATTAATTTAGATTTAATCCAATTAAGTAATGAGAACATATTTATCAATTCACGGGTACGCCAAAAATGTACGGTTGTACACAATATTCATCATGGTTTGGTTTTCGACATCCATGGATTTATTAGCCCAAAATCAATCAGCCATACAAGGAAAGGTCCGGAATGAACAGGGCCAAGCACTAAGCCATGTCAGCATCTTGGTAAAAGGCACACACCAAGGTACATTGACAGAGATGGATGGTTTTTTCCGTATCAGCAACTTGGAAAAAGGCCAGCATTTGTTGGTAATTTCACACATAGGATATGGCACACAAGAAAGGGCTGTACAGCTATCTGACAACCAAACTTTGACGATTTCAGATGTTATTTTGAAAAACAGCGAAGGCAACCTCCAGGAGGTTACTGTCACCGATAGGAAAATCAATCCTTTTGATGGCAAAGAATCAGACTATGCAGCACGCATGCCGCTTGAAAACCTTGAAAACCCACAGGTATACAATGTAGTCACCAAAGAACTCATGGAAGACCAAGTCATTGTCGGTTTTGATGATGCCTTGAAGAATGCACCCGGAGTACACAAGCTGTGGAGCTCCACCGGAAGAGGTGGAGATGGAGCGGGGTTTTATTCGATGCGGGGATTCAGCGTACAACCCCGCCTGATGAATGGCATAGCTGGGATTTCAAATGGAAGCCCAGACCCCGCCAATATCGAAGCCATAGAAACTATCAAAGGACCATCTGGGACTTTGTTTGGAGGCAGTCTGGTTTCCTTTGGAGGCTTGATCAATGTGGTAACAAAAAAACCATATGAAGGTTTTGGTGGGGAGGCTACATTCACCGCTGGTTCTTTTGGTCTCAGCCGAATCACCGCAGATATCAATACGCCTGTGGATAAGGCGGAAAAAATCCACTTCAGGATCAACACTGCCTATCACCAAGAAAAGAGTTTTCAGGATGCCGGCTTTAGAAAAAGCTTTTTTGTGGCACCATCCATCTCCTATCAGGTAAATAACCGCCTATCCTTTATGGTGAATACGGCGTTTTTCGATTCTGAAAGCACCAATCCCCTGATGCTATTCCTAAACCGAAGCAGGGAATTGTTGGTAAACAGCCCAAAGGATTTAGGAATCGGATACAAGCGATCCTTTACCAGTGATGACATCACCATCAAAAACCCCACTGTCAATATCTATGGGCAGGCCAACTATAAAATGTCAAACAATTGGGTTTCCCAGACCAATATTTCCAGAAGTGTAAGACAGGCAAACGGCTATTACCAATATGTCATGTTTATCATGCCGGGAGACTCTTTGCTGAACAGATACGTGAGCAACCAGCATTCAACCAATATCGTGACCGACATCCAGCAAAACTTTATCGGAGACTTCAAAATTGCCGGGATGAGAAACAGGCTGGTAGTAGGTCTTGACCTGTTTCACCAACAGGCTTTCAACAACAACTCTGCCTACATTGTCTTCGACACAGTCAGTACAGCCAGGGTGGATCCTCGATATACACAACTAACCCGATCTGCTGTAGATGCCCGCTTGGGACAAAACACAAACCCTACCAAAAACGAAACCAATGTATACACCTACAGCGCCTATTTTTCGGATGTATTGAACATCACAGATCGGTTGATGGCCATGGTCAGTTTGCGTGTGGACAGATTTGACAACAAGGGCTCATACAATCAGCGTACCGATGCCACTTCAGGCGATTTTGCACAGACCGCATTCTCTCCAAAGCTCGGGGCAGTCTACCAAATATTGAAAAATAGGGCTTCCGTATTTGGAAACTACATGAACGGTTTTCAAAATGTAGCACCTATCACCCAGCCGGACGGATCCATAGACATATTCGACCCCCAGCATGCCAACCAGTGGGAGATTGGAATAAAAACGGAGCTGTTTGACGGAAAGGTGACAGGCAGTGTCAGCTACTATGATATCTATGTGCAAAATGTCACCAGACCTGACCCAGACAGGGTTGGATTCTCCATACAGGACGGAAATATCACCAGCAAAGGCATAGAAGCCGAGATCATCGCAAACCCTATCCCAGGACTCAATATCATCGCAGGATATGGCTTCAACGAAAGCAAAAACGACAGGACTGCCGAAGGTATAGATGGAAGAAGGCCAGTCGCAGCCGGTCCCGAACACTTGGCCAATATCTGGGCTAGTTACAGGGTCGAACGCACTGCATTGAAAGGATTGGGGGCAGGGGCAGGGGCAAATTTCGCCTCCGAAAACCTGATCACCAACTCCGCCGCCACAGGCATATTTGCACTTCCGGCATACACCGTCTTTGGGGCGACACTCTTTTATGACACCCCGGCCTACAGGATTGGATTGAAGGTAGACAACCTGACCGACAAGCAATATTGGGGCGGATGGACAACTGTGGAACCGCAGATGCCAAGGAGGATTTTAGGGACTTTAGCTTTCAAGTTTTAACAGAAAAAACACCTCACAATTTCCATTGACAGTAATTCTGACAATGGCCCATTCTCGCAAATCAATTGGGTAGAGCTAAAAAGATGCCTTTGGTTTCTGTGCCAAGCACAGCCCTGTAAGGCCGCATCAATACTTCGCTCAAAAAAAACACCAACATGAAAACAACCACATACTACCTCCTTCTTTGTCTACTCTTGGGCAGTCCTACATTGCTTGCACAAGGTTCCGGTATCACCATCTCTGGAACTGTACGGGAAGCAGGCAAAAAAACACCCATAGCCTATGCGACTGTCATGCTTAGGGGTAAGGTTGACGATCAAATGATAGATGGAACGACCACTGATGATGATGGGAAATTTGAGTTATATACAACATATGGGGATTTCTACGTCGAACTGAGCTTTATGGGATATCTCACCAAAAAAATTACGGATTTTGAATTCGAAGGAGCACATTTAGACTTGGGCAACATTTTTTTCGAAGAAGATAGCCAAACCTTGGATGAAGTGGTGATTCAGGGCGAAAAATCCCGCACAGAATTCCAACTGGACAAAAGGGTCTTCAACGTTGGGCAGGACATTGGCAGTACTGGGGCAAGCGCACTGGACATTCTTAACAACATCCCCTCGGTAAGTGTCAACATAGAAGGACAGATCAGCCTGAGGGGAAGTCAGGGAGTTCGTATCCTGATCAATGGAAAGCCATCCGTTCTGGCCAGCGAGCAGGGGAATATCATGGGTACCATCACTGCCGATATGATCGAGCGGATAGAAGTCATCACCAATCCCTCCGCCAAATACGAGGCGGAGGGTACTTCGGGGATCATCAATATCGTCCTAAAAAAAGAAGGAGAACAAAGTCTGAGTGGATCCATCACAGTCAATACCGGCATGCCCAACAACCACAGTTTGGGCTTAAGCCTGAACAAAAGGACTGACAGACTGAATCTATTCACCCAATTGGGAATAGGATACCGTACATTCCCCAGGCACAATGAGACTTTCAGCAACGATCTGTCTACCAATAATGAGCTTAATACATTGAGTGACAGGGATTTCAATGAGGCGTTTTACAACCTGATTTTGGGAACTGATTACAGAATCAACAACTCAACGGTTATTAGCCTATCGGGCCAGTTTGCTTATGAAAAGGAAACCACCGATTCCAACAATGACTACACACTCAAAAACCCAGAAGGAATCCTGACCGATGCCTGGTCACGAAAAGAGGATTCCTATGCCGACAATCCCAAATGGCAATCCGAATTGCAGCTGAAAAAGGATTTTGACGATTCTGGAGACCATATTTTGCTGATAAGTGGTACGGGAGCATTCTTCCGCAAGGATCAGGTATCAGATTTCCAAAACCAAACCACAGTCGGCAACTCCCCAAATGCATTTCAGAAACTGAATACAGATTTCAAAGAAGGCATCTATACATTCAAGCTGGATTATACCCGACCATTGGCAGAATACTATGAATTGGAAACGGGGGCGCAGTATGTCATCAATGAGGTTTCCAATGACTACGGAGTTCTTGATCTGAGGGAAGACGAATGGGTTCCCAACATGGATTTCACAAATATATTCTTGTTTGACCAAGATGTGTTGGGAATGTACGGCACCGTGGCCAAGGAAAAGGATAAATGGGGTGCAAAACTTGGATTAAGGTATGAATACAGTTCCCTGGATACAAGATTGGAAAATACCGGAGAAAAAAACAGGCAGCATTATGGTGACTTTTTCCCAACTGTCCACACCTCATACAAGTTTTCCGACCAATACTCCATCCAAGCAGGATATTCGGCAAGGATTTTCAGACCCGGTCTTTGGGAATTGAATCCTTTCTTTGCATTACAGGATAATTTCAACATCTATACAGGAAATCCCAACCTCAGTCCTGAATACACAGATTCCTACGAAGTGACCTCCATTTTCCATTGGGACAAAATATCCCTCAATGTGGGGGTCTACCAGAGACGAACCACCAATGTGATAGAAGAGGTGCTGACTGTCCAGGATAATGTGAGTATCAGGAAACCCGACAATGTAGGCTTCAGCCGAACCACCGGCCTGGAACTCAACGGAAAGTACACTCCCTGGGAATGGGCTTCGATTGATTTTGATTTGAATTACAATGCTTTTTCCCGAAAGGGAGACTACAACGAGCAATCTTTTGACTTCAGCGGAGACCGATGGATCTCAAGGATGATGACAAAAGTCAAACTCCCCAAAGACTTCGACCTTGAAGCTGCCTGGAACCACGAATCCGCCTACAAAACCTTGCAACTGGATATCCTTGAAAACTACTACTTCGACCTCGGTCTACGAAAAAAGCTATTGAAGGGAAAATCTGTAATAAACCTCAGCGTACGTGATGTATTTGCCAGCAGGAGATACCGTGCCATTTCTTCCGGACAAGGGCTAGAGTTCAACAGACTGGGCATGCAGGGGCGCTTTGTGACATTGGGAATCAGCTATGGAATCGGCAAAGGAAATGCCATGGAGTTTTCCGGACAAAAGAGTTTCTAGCTTCACCAGATCATCAAAAATCCACATACGATTACCCAAAAGCCACTATTCAATAACATAATAATTTCTACCACAAACAAAATGAAAAATTACATGTACAATCCAATAGCTAGAGATCAAAAGTCTCTAGCAACATACTTATTTATCCTACTCTCTTTTTCCTGTTTTTCAACCACCCAAGCCCAGCAAAACACTGCCAGCATCCAAGGAAAAGTCCTTACTGAAAAAGGCCTGCCTCTCCCCTTTGCCAATGTTCACCTCAAAGACAAAAACAAAGGCGCACTGACCGGTGAAAAAGGCCATTTCTCCATTGAGCAAGTGTCAGCGGGAAAATATTTGTTGGTCATTTCCCATTTGGGTTATACAACCAAAGAAATACAGATCAAACTGGAAAACGGACAGGCACTAAGCGTCCCTGCTGTTCGTCTACTGGAAAATGGCAGCGATCTCAATGAATTCACCGTTACTGACAAACGTATCAATCCCTATGGAAATAAAAAGACAGTATATGTGGCAAGGATGCCACTCAAAAACCTGGAGAATCCACAGGTGTTCAGTATTGTCAATAAGGAGTTGATGGAGGAGCAGATTATGACAGACATCAAAGAACCATTGCGTTCTGCTCCCGGGGTGGTTCCGGCGGATTACATTACAGGGATGTTCAGTATCGTGTCTAGGGGGTTTAGGGTCTGGAGTTATGCCAGAAATGGATTGGCCACCTCGGTTTGGAGATCTGGGACTGAGATTGCAAACCTTGAGAGAATAGAATTGATCAAAGGCCCTTCGGGAACACTTTTCGGATCAAATGTCTCTTCATTTGGAGGGGCCATCAACCTGGTTACCAAAAAGCCACATTCCGAATTTGATGGACAATTAGGCTATGGCCTTGGAAGTTTTGGCCTGAGTAGGTTCAATGTGGATGTAAATTCCCCACTCAACAAGGAAAAGACCTTGCTTTTCCGCCTGAATGCGGTTCACCATCAACAAAACAGTTTCAATGAATTTGGAAGAGGAAAAAGGCTTGCCGTAGCACCAAGTCTCTCTTATCAGGTCAATGACCGTCTTTCAATCCTTTTTGATTTGGAGTATATGAAGAGCCTGTCCACCCGTCTACCAATGACACTGTTGGAGTCCGGTGCTGATTTTGGCAGTTTCAAGGATATTCCTATGGAATTTGAAAAGTCCTTTTTTCTAAATGACCTGCAAAGTGACTCGGAAGCGATCAAATACTTTACAAGAATCCAGTATCAGCTAGGTGACAACTGGACTTCCACTACAGATATTTCCCATATCAACGAATACAACGAAAATGGTTACCAGCCCTATCACCAATGGATAGACAAAACAACAGTACTTCCCTACGTGGTGAACTTTGGCCCCAGAGAAAGGACTTCTGCGAATTTCCAACAGAATTTCAACGGCACCTTTTACACTGGTCAGTTTCATCACAACATGCTGGTGGGCTTAAGTTATGAATACCTCCACGAATCTACCATCAGCCGAAGGAGTTTCTCTTTTGATACACTTGCCATGCCACAGTCCTACCGGCACATCGGCAAAACCAAGGTCGATCAGGTTTTGGCTGATCCATCGGTTGTAACATCAGGCCTATTGGGCCAAAATTCCCTTGGTGCCTATATATCGGATGTCATCAAGTGGACTGATCGCCTATCTACCATGCTCAGTGTTCGCTGGGACCGCTTTGAAAGAACGGAAGGAAGCCCATTTACCCAAACTGCTTTCTCTCCAAAACTTGGACTGATCTACCAACCTGTAAAAGACCAGGTATCCCTGTTTGTCAATTACATGAATGGCTTCCAAAATCAAGCTCCGAGAGATCAACCGGATGGCAGTATTTTTATTCCCAACCCAGTATTTGCCAACCAGATGGAAGGAGGGGTCAAGACAGAACTTATGGGCAACAAGCTGAATGCGACCATCAGTTATTACCACATAAGCATCGACAATGCCATCCGAATGGGTGATGACCAATTTACTTTTCAAGATGGAAAGCAGGTCAGCAAGGGAGTTGAAGTGGAATTGATAGCCAACCCCATCCCCGGCTTGAACATCGTAACAGGATATGGCTTCAACGAAAACAAAATCGTCCGGGCGGAAAGCTTCGAAGGCAATCTGGTACAGGGAGCACCTCAGCACATGATCAACTACTGGGTGAGTTACCGAATGCCCATCAAATCCATCAAGGGGATAGGCCTTGGTGTGGGTGGAAACCAGGTAAGCGAAACTTACTACAATGCCAGCAATACCATGGTAATCCCTTCCTACCACCTGCTCAATGCCACGGCATTTTATGAGAAAGACCAATGGAGATTGGGGCTTAAGCTCAATAATATCACAAACGAGCGATACTGGGACATTTCAGGAAACCACCAGTTTACAAGGAATTTTGTGACCAACTTTTTATTTAGGTTCTAACTCATGTATTACTGAAATGAACAATATGTAATTCATAAATCTGAATCCATGATTCCAATCAAAACCCTTATCAAAAAGCTTCACCTCTGGCTCGGAATCACTTCAGGACTGGTGGTAGTCATTCTCGGTATTACGGGTTGCATCTATGTATTTGAGGAAGAACTGAAGCAATTGGTATACCGACAACGCTACAATGTCAATCACTCTGGGCATGCTCCCCTGCCAATTGAAGAATTGCTCCCAATAGCACAGGAGGCCTTGGGAAAGGATAAGCCAGTGATAACAATCAGGATACCTTCCGAATCCGGAAAAAGCTATCATTTCTCAACTTACAAGAGTGATCCCGAAGGCTGGAATTACTTCAATACTTCCAAATATCACCTTACTGCCTATATAAACCCTTACAGCGTAGAGGTATTGGCGGTAGAAAATACCCGTCTGGAATTCTTCCGAATTGTACTTTGGCTCCATTACAATCTGCTCTTAGGCAATGTCGGAAAGCAAATAGTCGGTTGGAGTACCGTAGTTTTCATCCTACTGTTGATCACCGGATTGGTCCTGTGGTGGCCCAAAAACAAAGCCGCCGCCAAACAACGGTATTGGTTCCGATGGAAATCCACCACAAAATCCAAGCGGAAAAACTATGACCTCCATAATATACTTGGCTTTTACCTATTCAGCCTTGGTCTCGTCATTGCACTTACCGGACTGGTTTGGGCATTTCCCTGGTTTAACCAAGGGGTAGACTGGTTGGCAAATGGCGGAAAAAATTCCCCAAAGAGGATTTCTGAATATGCGGATTTTACAGAGGCCCCAAAGAAAGAAGGAATTCAGGATCTCATTCTGTATGACCTGAAACAAAAAAATCCAGATGGCCATCGATATGAGATACGGAAATTGGAAGGAACATTTCTCTTTCAGGGGCTGACACTTTATAAAAATAGCTACCAGAGACACCGGTTTGACATTTACCAGTATCATCCCGAAACGGCAGAAGCCCTGGAGCAGCTTACCTATGCGGATAAAACCAAGGGGGAAAAACTAAGAAGCATGAACTACCCCATCCATGTAGGGAGCATTTTGGGTCTGCCCGGTAAAATCCTCGCTTTTTTTGCCAGTCTGATAGCAGCAAGCCTTCCCATCACGGGTTTCATGATCTGGTATAATCGGGTGTATGGAAAAAAGAAAAGTAGAGACCATCAAAAACCTGCTATGGGAAAACCTTCCAAATTTAAATCCAAAAACTTGCCCAGCATCGAAACATGATTGGATTTCCAAACACCATAAACATGCTTTTCCAAAAAGGACATTGTCGGAAATAGCCTGTCAATATTTAACAACAAACTTCAATGATATTCATAAAATAAACTTACCATGAAATTGACCTTTAATCTAAAACTCAGCATCATCCACACACTATCCTGCTTGATACTGCTCTCAGGTATGGTGCAATCAGTACACGCCCAGCAACAAACTGCCTCAATCCAGGGAAAAATCCTCAACGAATCAGGCAAACCTGTCTCCTTTGCCAATGTATATCTGGAAGGCAAAAACAAGGGAGAACTGACGGATGAAGATGGTTTTTTCTCCATCGACAGACTCTCCGCCGGGAATTACCTTTTGGTAATTTCCCAGTTGGGATTTGCCAAGAGGGAAATCCCAATCAAGCTCTCCAATGGACAGTCACTTACCGTTCCCGACATCAAACTCCAGGAAAATGGCAGCGATCTCAATGAATTCACCGTTACTGACAAACGTATCAATCCCTATGGAAATAAAAAGACAGTATATGTGGCAAGGATGCCCTTGGACAATCTGGAAAACCCGCAGGTATACAGTGTGGTGACCAAAGAACTGATGCAGGAACAGGTCATCACTGACATCGGCGAGACAGTAAGAAATGCATCGGGTGTAGTCCCTGTAATCTACGCATCTGGGGGATTCGGAACGACATTTCGGGGATTCAGCACAGGTATCAACGCCCGAAATGGTATGGAAGCTGCCACTGGCCGCTCTAGTCTTGACATCGCAAATGTAGAGCGGATCGAAATTTTAAAGGGGCCTTCAGCCACGCTTTTTGGTGCCAATGTCTCTTCTTTTGGGGGAGTTGTCAACTTGGTGACCAAAGTCCCCTTGGAAGAAAGACGAACTGAAATTTCCTATACAACGGGAAGCTTCAACCTCCACCGAATCTCTGCAGACGTAAATACATCACTCAATGATGATAACACAGTATTATTGCGGGTTAATACTGCCCTAAACAGGGAGAAAAGTTTCATGGATTATGGCTTCAACAATACCTTTATGATAGCCCCAAGCTTACTTTTCAAAGCTTCAGACCGGTTGACTATAACCTTGGATATGGAATATTTCAATGCAATCAGCACAAGACCCCAATATTCCAGGTATACACCCAATTCAGGAATCACCAGTCCCAAACAACTTCAAATTGATTACCAAAAAGCCCTCTTCCATGAAGATGCAGACTCACAGACTGACGCAACTAAGCTCTTTGCCCAAGCCAAATATCAATTGAACAACAACTGGACTTCTACCACCTTATTTTCCTTCCTCAATGAGGATGTCAACCATAGTTACCAGGCCCAACCCACTTGGATATCCCCTACAGAAGTCGCCAGATCTGTAGGTATGTGGGGACCAATCTATGCAAACTACACCAACTTCCAGCAAAATTTCAATGGTGAAGTCAAAACAGGCAGCATTGACCACAAAGTTCTTGTAGGTATTAACCTAAGGGCCTTCGATGGCAGAAGTGAAGCCAAGGGGGCAGGTTTTATTGACACTGTCAACGTCACCAATGAATTTAGACCACTCAGAAGAGAGGAAATGGATGCCCATCTGACTCCTAACTTTTATCCAGGATGGCACAGTCACAATGACCTTACCTACAGCGCATACATTGCTGATGTCATTCAACTAACAGACCGCTTATCCACAATGCTAAGCTTGAGATTGGATCATTTCAAAAGACCTGATGACGGTTCTGTGGCAGGCTTTGAGCAAACTGCACTGGCTCCAAAAGCAGGTGTGGTATATCAAGTTGTAAAAGACCAACTATCTGTATTTGGGAACTACATGAGTGGATTTCAGAATCAGGCACCAAGGACACAACCAAACGGTCAACAAATGGCGATAGACCCGATATTTGCCACACAATCGGAAGGTGGTGTAAAAGTAGAATCCTTCCAAAACAGATTGACCACTACATTCAGTTATTACCATATAGCCATAGACAATGCCGTACGTGTCAATGCCGATGGATTTGCTATGCAAGACGGAAAACAAGTAAGCAAAGGACTTGATGTAGAAATCATTGCCAACCCTTTTTCAGGCTTGAATATAATCGCAGGTTATGCCTATAACGACAACAGGATAATCCAAGCAAGTGATGAATCCATTGCAGGAAACAAAGCCGCTGATGCACCGGAACACGTCGCAAACTTTTGGGCTTCTTACACTTTCCAGCACAAGTTGAAAGGCTTGGGAATAGGATTTGGAGGCAACCATGTCGGACAGAGCTACATGTTCAGCGATAATGTATTTGCTATCCCTTCCTATACATTACTCAATGCCACTGCATTTTATGACCAAGGGAATTGGAGAGTTGGGCTAAAATTAAACAACATCACCAACGAAAAATATTGGTCATTTTGGGGAGTAGCGCAGGCACCTACCAACTTTGCAGCAAACCTAAGCCTTAGGTTTTAGAGATAGAAGCAAGAAGCGAAGCCTGCCCCGGTGAATATCGGGGAGACAAGAGGCAAGATTCAAGACAAAGTGTCATGTCCTGAAATTTGAGTTACGACTACGTCACCTCGACGGCAGGAGAGGTCTCTTTACTTGGACTAAGTGGCATTAATGAAGATTGAAAACAAAAGAAAAACAATTAAATAAAGTGTCAAGTATTTTCAGGAAGTGACAGAGTCTGTCCCAAAAGTATCCTTAGATATGGACTGTAGTTAAAAATGCAGTAGGGAGAACCAAAATATTTTCAATAAATTCTCTTCCCTCTCATATTATATAAAACCCTTTTGTCTATGATCTTTCAAACTCCATAGAAAAATATTATTTAAAATAATTCTAAATAACAAAAGCAACAATAAAGGATATTTCTATATTTGTTTTTATTAAAACTTAATCTAAATAAAACCAAGTCTTCATACCTCAACAGGTCTAAACAAAACTGAGATGAGTGAATGCAATACGGAAGTAATATTGATGAAAGATGGATTTATCCTTACACGTTGCGAGCATTGTGACAGGATTTGCCTGATGTACCAGCAATTCATGATCCGGTTGAACTCCCAGGACTTTGGTGCATTTATGCGCTATATAGAGCATATGGAATTTGAGTCACATTACTTTCCATTTTATGACGGAATCGACAGGATCGTTTTGGAAACCTACCATCCAGATATCCAATTCACTTTGATGGAAGAAGAGTTTTACATGCTAAAAGCCTACCTCCAAGAAGCCAAAATGCATCTGCAGATCGCAGAACTCCTGAAGCAATGAGTTTTCAACCATTATAAATATCCCGAACAAATAGACAATCAACCTTATGAATACAAAGCAACTATTACTAATGGCAACATTTCTTTTCACCATCACATCTGCATGGTCCCATGCCCTTTGGATAGAAACTTCCCCGATAGGAAAAAAGGGTGAAAAGCATGAAATCAAAGTCCATTATGGCGAATATGCAGAAGGCAATACCGAAGCCTTGGCCAACTGGTATTCAGATACCAAGGAATTTGAA
This sequence comes from Belliella marina, assembly GCF_042682445.1. Lineage (NCBI taxonomy): Bacteria > Pseudomonadati > Bacteroidota > Cytophagia > Cytophagales > Cyclobacteriaceae > Belliella > Belliella marina. Next base: position 57,610 of record NZ_JBHUHR010000025.1, on the reverse strand, counting down.
TTGTGGGTGATCTCTCCCTCTGGAGAAAAACAAAAGCTTGCGACGACTCCACATGACAAGTATTTTGAGACTTTTTTCACCCCTGAACAGGATGGTGAATACTCCCTCTACATCAGCCATGCAGCCAAAGATTTGGGTGGAAAAACCCTCTATCAATTCAACACCTCGGCTTCTGTCAAAGTAGGGCAAACCGACAGCTTTATACCAGCTGAATCTATCGCCAACGACTTGAAAATCATCCCCCACAGCGACAATTCCTACATTGTACTCTACAAAAGCCAAGTTGCCTCAGGCATTTCTGTAGAATTGGCAGGTCCTACAGGTTGGTCAAAGGTATTCACCACCGATGAGCTGGGCATGGTTACCATCGAAACTCCCTGGGAAGGAGCATATCTGCTCGAAGCCACCAAGAGTATCAAGGAATCTGGCCAGCACCACGACAATACGTATGAGGCCATATGGAGATGCGCAACCTATAGGTTTGATTTAATTTTTTGATTGTATAGTGTTTTTTTTCAACATTCCGCCAGTCTGAACTGCTGACGGGATGTTCTTTATTACTAAAACCGAAAGCAAAAACAATAGATCTAGACATGTATACAATTATAATCGGGTTTACAACTTTAGGATTTATCCTAAACTACCTCAGTTCCAAACGGGTAATCCTCACCTCACAGACTGGATTAAGAACATGGGCTTATGCCAATACCTTCAAAAGCAAAGGCTTGGGTTTGGCAGCCTTAACTATTGGGCTGATCCTTCACATCATGCATTTAGGCCTTGGTTCTGGTATCTTCTCATATCTGGTGACATTGATGACTGTAGGAAGCCTTGTCGTACTCCTCTATCCACTAAATGTATTCAATTTCAAATCCCTTTTATTGGTTTTCGCAATCAGCCTGAGTCTCGAACTGTACCTATAAGCCCTATGCCAGCCAATAAAAAACACCTTTCTTCTTGGACACAGCGTTTGGCCAAAATCAGTGCAGGCTTTGTCGGAGGCTATCTGGTCTCGGCATCAATGTTTATTGCCTTGGCCTTTTGGACTGACCATATCAATATGGTCATGAGTTTAAGGTTTGCCGGGTTTATAGTTTGGGCTTTCTTGATGGTTTTTGCCTTCCTCTCCAAAAACGGTTGGAAAACCTGGGGAATCTACCTGTTGGTTACTGCAGTATTTGCGGTCGCCATCTACTTTGGACAAATATATAGACCAATACCATGAATATCAGAAATTACAACATCCTCTTCCACACCCATACAATCAGTGGAATCATCATCAGTGCAGCCCTGTATGTCATTTTTTTCGCAGGATCCTATTCTTTTTTCAGGGATGATATAGAGGCATGGGAGAGAAATGAACCAGTTACGGAAAGCATATTTTTGGAAACCGACTTCAATCGGCTATTGGATACATTGGCTTCCCAACATGAACTGGCCAATCGGGATATCACCATCCGCCAATATAAGCTCAGCCAACGGGCCAACGTAAACATTTCCGCCACCAAAGACACTACCCAAAGCGCAACTAGTGAACGTAGCAGTTTCTTCTACACCAATCTCAAAGACTTTAGCTCCACAGACTATAACAGTTCTTATACACTGGGTGAGTTTCTGTACAGGCTTCATTTTTTTGCACAACTGAACTTATATGGCCGCTCCGGTTACATCCTTGCGGGCTTTGTTTCATTTTTCTTTCTCTTTGCGTTGATTACCGGTGTTTGGATACATTGGGACAAGATCATCTCCAATTTCTATCTCTTCCGTCCCAAAGCCAAGCTCAAAAACCTATGGACTGATGCACACACTGCATTGGGGATTTTGGGACTCCCCTATCAGTTTATTTTTGCTGTCACTGGTGTCTTTCTGATCATCGGCACTACCGTGATGGCACCTCCGGTTCTCTCGCTGATTTATGGTGGCGACCAGGAAAAGCTCTACGAAGACATGGGCTCCAATCCCCCTGCCTACGAACTTAAGCACCAAAAACTCGAAAATATCCCAGACATCAACCAATCGCTAAAAAAAGCGACCGAAAACTGGGGGTATTTTGAATTAAAATCCATCTCGTTATTTTCTTACGGTGATCAGAACATGCACATTGCCATTGAAGGTGCACCTTCCACCAAGTCCAAATTCACTGGGAAAGGCCAGATAATCTTCAATGCCCATGATCAGGAACCCATTTATCACATGGATCCATACGGCAATACCAGCTACCTCCACGCATCCGGTGATGTATTGAGAAAGCTCCACTTTGGCGACTTTGGCGGCTTGGGGCTAAGGATTATCTATTTTATCCTTGGCTTGGTTTCCTGTGTGGTAATCCTATCAGGAGTCATGGTTTGGCTCGTGGCAAGGGACAAAAAAAGCACTCCGGACACCAAGCGGAAATTCAATGCTTGGCTGGTGTGGATCTATCTGGCTATATGCTTGGGCATGTATCCCGCTACAGCAATTGTATTCTTTGCTGTCAAAGTATTTTTGACAGAACTTAGCCCTGATCGCATGAGGTTTATATTCCAGGTATTCTTCTACAGCTGGCTGGGGATTACCATATTATTAACAGCACTCAGGGACAACCGCTCGATCACCAAATACAGCTTGTTGACGGGAGCCATCATCGGACTCGCAATCCCTATTGCCAACGGCCTGGTAACGGGGAATTGGTTTTGGAACACTTTCAACAGTGATCAAATCCAACTATTCACAGTGGATATGCTTTGGCTGCTCACTTCTTTGATTTCTCTTTGGACTGTCTGCAAAATGAAGCGAAAAGAAAACCCAGAACCCGCTTCTGAAACCATTGCCAAACCGAATAGGGAACATGTACTCCAAAACACTTGAAGATGTCAAGGCTACGCCCCTATGGGTTTCTACTATTACTTATTTTCTACGAAGATTGCAGAGCTACGCCCTTTGGTACAGATCGGTCAACCTTATTCTTTTTCCTTTGCGACCCTAGTGCCCTCAGTGGCATAACCTTCAATACTTTTCAAACCACCCCTAGCTGGAAATCAGAATAATTTGATTGGAAATTTTTTAAATGTCAAAAATACACTAATTTTATATCACATGAATTTACATAAACCCTTTTTCAAAAAACAATAAAAACCCCGATGAAGTATTTACAAAGTATCTGCCTGGCAATAGTATTGGCTATTGCCTTTTCCACCCCCCTGTTTTCCCAAGAATTGACATTCAACAACCCCATAGCAGAGCAACGTGCAGATCCTTGGGTCTACAAAAATGACGATGGTACCTACTACCTGATTGCTACCGTGCCGGAGTATGACAAGATTGTGATCAGGAAATCCAAGAGCATCAATGGATTGAAGAATGCCGATGAAAAGACAGTATGGCTCAAGCATGACAAAGGTGTGATGGGACATCATATCTGGGCACCCGAATTGCATAAAATTGATGGGAAGTGGTATATCTATTTTGCAGCAGGAGAGGCTGAAAACATCTGGAATATCAGGATGTGGGCTTTGTCCAATTCCTCAGAAGACCCCATGGAAGGTGATTGGAAGGAAGAAGGCCAAATCAAGACGGATATAGATTCTTTTTCCCTTGATGCCACAGTATTCGAGCACAATGACAAAAGATATATGATCTGGGCGCAAAATGTACGGGGAGGTGCCCATGGAACAGCTTTGGTCATGTCTGAAATGAAAGACCCTACGACCTTGACAGGTCCTGAGATAATCCTCACGGAACCGGAATTTGGCTGGGAAAGAGTCAAATACAATGTGAACGAAGGTCCGGCTGTGATCAAAAGAGATGGGAAAATCTTCGTAGCCTATTCCGCAAGTGCCACCAATGACAACTATTGTCTGGGTTTGCTTTGGATAGACGAAGACAAAGACATCATGGATATTTCCAATTGGAGTAAGTCTCCCGGTCCAGTATTCTATTCCAATGAAGATCACCAAAGATTTGGCCCTGGCCATAACTCCTTCACATTGGCAGAGGACAATGAGACCGTCATCATGATCTATCATGCAAGGGATTATAAGGAAATCCAAGGTGAGGAGCTATCCGATCCCAACCGGGCAACCAGGGCAAGAGCCATCAAATGGACGGAAAGTGGATTCCCTGATTTCGGGCAAAAAGTACGGGATTGACTTTGATTAACCTGGAAAACCCGGCGTAAAAGAATCTATGTTTTGGCATAAACCAAGCAAAAAAATGAGAGGTAAGTAACACTATTGCCGAACGGAGCCAGATAACAGTCTCCGTTCGGCAAATAGAAACCTATTTGAGTTTAAATGCAACCCCTACATTCAGCCATCCCCAGTTATTTCCCAGCTCACCATACATCCCAACGTTTTCGGTAAAGTAATACCTGGCTCCAACATGGACAGCAGGATACAAACCACTGTTAAAAGAATACATGCTTCCCATTCCTTCAAAGTTGAATTGGCGGAAGTAAAGCCCCAAGCCACCGTAGATATCCCATCTGTCATCTGTCAGTTCAAACAATTCGTTAAAATGGTAGGAAGCTTTGGCACCTACAAACAATACATTGAGCCCACTGAGTGAGACAAAACCAAGATCTCCACCGATCCCTATAGCCCCCTTTTCCAACTTGGCGATGCCGTACTCTACACCAGCGCCCAAAGGCAATCCCCAGGAACCACCATAAGAAAAGGTATTGCCAAGTCCCAACCCTGCCTGAATGACCCAGTCATCTTTTTGAAATGATTGTGCTTGGCTCTCAAACTGTAGTGACACTCCCAATACAAAGGCTAAAAAGACAGCAATAGTTAATTTTAATTTCATAATACTTATAATTTGTAGTTTAAGGTACTTGTTGTTTTAATCAAGATTTTAGATACGCAATAAGAATGCGATTCAATCAATTTTTTCAGGTATAAGCAGCTACCTAGAGTTTAATCTTCTCCTTCCCCAAAGAGAATTGCGAACATTTGAAAGGCGATGGTCATTTCATCATCCTTGTAACTGTAGATTGGCTCGGTTTCGGTGATAGACATTTCTTGTGCAGTGACTATTCTTGGTGTCACCTCGGTGAATTGATACACGATTGGATAAGCGAGGCCATTCACGAGGTATGCATTGATTTTCATGATCCCCCCATCCTCTTCAAGATAATATGGATGTAGGAAGTTGACTGAAGCAGGCATCTGTTCCGAAGTCCAGACCTCCAGTTTATAGGGTGCCGTTTCTACCGATTTTCCGGTATACACATGTTTTCTGCACAGGTATCCCGCCACCAACTCAGTCTCTTGGGTACGCTGGATATTGTAAAGCCCCCCATCGATGGACGTCTGTGCGAAATCTTTCGAAAAATCTTCCTCAGTATAAGTAAAGCTGAGCTGGTTAGCTTCATTCCAGCGGGACTGCATGTAATACTGCCCCAATAAGGTCTTCTTGTTTATCTTGTTTTCCCCACGGTAAGTCAATGCTTCAAATTTTGCCAAAGCTTCATCACCCTTGACATAGACTACATTGTCGATCAGTGGCATGAACATGATAGACATCATATATCCCAGTTGGCCCAAACCGTCTCCATTTTCATCAAATGAATCTTCAAACTCCATCAAGGCGGCAAGCTCCTCCTCCGTAAAACCAGCGATTATTTCCTCCATCTGCTCATCCATATCCCTGGAGGGATCTATTTGCCGGTAGATTTCTATCAGCAGTGATAAGGCTGGAGATCCTTCCATAGAAATATCGATATCGATTTTCCCTTCGGTAAATTGGTCTTGGACAGGGTCAACAGTAGGGACTTTGTCCTCGTCTGAACATGATGCAAAAAACAATACTGTAAACAGCATCAGTAGATTCTTTTTCATAATTGGTTTGGTTTGTTTAAAGATGGTAATACGCAATGAAGGCACCTCGCTGGGGTGCCATAAGTTTGGGACGGCAATACCATCCCAATTTATTATCCTAGGGCAAGTGTTATCCCCAAGTTTAGTCTTTACCCGAAATCAATCGTCTATACCTACATCTATGGATGCGATTTTCACATTGCCGATATATACACGGTCATTTCGTTCCATGTTCCTTCCCGGGGCATTGATAAAAAAGTACTTGGCTGATTCTGGATACATCATTTCCGTATCCAGCACTTTGTATTTGTCAATATACACTTTCATCCAGCTTCCATTGGTCACTTCTATCTCCACACGCATTGTCCTACGGGCATAGTTGCCCAATGGAAATTCAAAATTATCTTTTTTACCTACTTCACTGACGAATTTGATATTGCTGTAATTCCCCCAATAATTGAGTTTTACGCCAGAAACAGCACTATACCACGTATCATTGAGTTGGTTGCTCCGGTGGAAACCAAAGTAAAAATCATCTTTGATAGATGCTTTTTCCAGCCTGGTCAGGACATCAAATGTGATGGTAAAATTCTCTGGAAGCTCTTCGATTTCTGCAATTTTATAATTGTTCTTGTTATGAAACTGAAGCCAACGGCCTGGTACCCCAGGAACTTCAACTACAGAGCCACCTCCACTGCTTTTCCATTTTTTGGCCATACCGCCAATTGATTCGGAACTGAAATCATCTTCGAATATTAATGCACTTCCCGGCTTGAAATCATAGATTTTTTCAGGTAAATCACCCAAGATCCCCGCAGAAGATTCCTCGCCTACGCTTTTGTTTTTGTCTGTAGGACTGCCGTTGATGACCTTATCAGCTTCTTTCTCAATTTTCTTTTCAACAGATTTTTGGATATTCTTTAATATCTGGGCCGAAACATCGTTAGCTCCGAAGGAAAGAAAAACCATCGTCAAAAACACAAATGGAATTACGTATAATTTCATAAACAAGTATAGTAATCGTGGATAAGTCTAATATTCAATATATAAAATTATAAAAATGTATCCTGAATACTCTCGGAAAAGAGTACCTATTTAGAATTCGCCTTGTTTTATTGAGAATTTGAAGCTTTTAGCTTAGGCTTTCAAAGTAAGCCATCAGCAAAGCCCGCTTGTTTTGTGACACCGGGACAGTGATGTCATTTTCCAATACTAGAAGATTGTTTTTTTTCTGAAATGATTTGATATAGCGAAGGTTGACCAGATGGGATTGGTGTATCCGCATAAATCCACAGGGTGCCAGCTTGGTTTCGTAGGATTTCAACGGTTGGGAAACGGTGATCCTCTCCCCATCACAAAGATGGAATATTGTATAATTGTTGTCTGACACCGCCTGAAAGATATCCATCACCTTGACAATATGGATGTTGTCCGTACTTTTCAGGACGATTTTTTTATTGTCATGCTCCTTTTCTTTAAAGTTGAGGAAGAAAGTCTCCAATTGCTCTTGAAATTGCCCCATATCCATTTGCCTGAGCACTTTGTGTACGGCATTGAGCAAGTCATCTGGTGTGAAGGGCTTCAACAAGTAATCCAAAGCGCTGTATTTGAAAGCTTCTACTGCATAGGTAGCATATGCGGTTGTGAATATTATCTTGTATTCCTTGCCGGGAGCGGTTTGCCTTAGCCTGTCCAACAGCTCAAATGAATCGCCATCTGGAAGGTTGATATCCATAACCAATAATTGGGGGCTGTTTGAAGTAATCATCACCTCTGCCTCTTTCAGATCTTTGGCTTCCAATATGACGGAAAATTCATCACTCCCTACAAGGATATCCTTTACATAGGAGCGGCTTTGCGCTTCATCTTCGATGATGAGGCAAGAGATTTTTGGCTTGTCGGCATTGTCTTTCTCAGAAATCTGATACATATCAGGGTCTTATGGGGCTATCGTTTGGCTTTTATGGATTACGGTACACTTCCTGGGTTGGTTGTTTTTCATTGTATTCGATCAATTTAGCAAGGGAATGGCAATGCGGACTTTCGTCCCCGGGAAATCGGCATCTTCACAGCAAGCGGAATAGGAAATGGTGATTTTTTCTTTGTGGGAAGTATTGTAAGCCTGTATACGTTTATTGATGATTTCTTTTCCCATGGAGCGGTGTGCCTGTGATTTTGATGCCCGAATCCCATTGCCGTTGTCAGTGATCTCAGCAATCAGATGGGATTCTTCTATTTCAAAATAAACATTGATAAGTCCATCCATTCTGTTTTTGATACCATGTACAATGGCATTTTCCACAAACGGCTGCACCAACATCACAGGGATAAATACACCGTCTAGGTCATCGATGTTTCTCGTGGAGACATCGTAGGCAAACGAGTTGTTGGCATTTAGCTGGTGGAGTCTCAGAAAGTCCTTCGTCATTTGGATTTCTTCTGCCAGGGAGATTTCCTCTTGGTCTGATGTCTCCAATACAGTCCTGATCAACTTACTGAAGCTGTTGAGGTACTCCATTGATTTTTTGCCGTCATTCTTATAAATGAAATTCTGGACACTTTGCAAGGCATTGAATATGAAGTGTGGGTTGAGCTGCGAGCGCAGGAAGCGCTGCTGCAATGCGGTCCGATCAAGTGCCTGCTTGGTTCGAACTTGCTTGAACCAGATATAAACCAATCCTCCCAATAACAAGACCAGTACAGATACACCTATTGCTAATATGCGTTGTTGTCTAATCAGCTGTTCCTGCAACTCATTTTCAGCCTGTAGGATATCTATCTGCTGTTGTTTTTTGTTTGCTTCGTATTTTTCGGTGATTTCTGCAATCTGTGCTTTGAGATGTAGCTGGGAGAGTGAATCATCTATATGGGAATAGTCTTCCAGGTATCCTAGAGCACGGCGGAAGTCACCTTGTTTAGTTGCCGTATTTTTGAGGTTGATAAGAATCGGAAGCTTTTCCTCCCCTTCGGCATATCCCAAGGCTTCGTGGTAGTATTCCTCTGCCTTTTGGTATTGTCCAGACATTTGATAGGCATGTCCTATATTGTTGAGGGCCGCCAATGGCTTCCCCTGTTGGGTGCTTTCCTTGATTGACAGGGCTTTTTTTCCAGCTTCGATAGCCAATTCCCACCTGGAATCTTCCGAGTATATTTTGCTCAGGTTTGTATAGAGTGCTGACAAAACGAACTGGTTACCTCTCTCCTCGGCCATCGGAATGGCTTCCTTCGCCAATTTTTCACCTTCGGAATAATCTCCCAAGTCAAAGTACATAGCCACCAGGTTGGTCATGACGTGAAGCCTCACTTCACTGCTTTCTTCCAACATTCCTAGCGCCTTCTCCAAGTAAGTTCGGGCATTGGGAAAATCCTTTGAACCTGCATACAATGCCCCTAAATTGATATATACTTTGCTGACTTCCTCCGGATACCTATCCTCTTTGATGTACAACATACTTTTATGGTACATTTCAATGGCTTTTTCCGGGGCATGCTCATATTGTGCCACTGCTCCCATGCCATTATAAAACCTCCCTATATAGAGGCTATCCTGCGTTTTTGTTGCCAATGAAAGTCCCGAAGCATAGTGAAGACTGGCTTCTTCGAATTTTCTCTCCTGCATCAGTTTTGAACCATGGCGGTAGAGACTGTCCAGCAAATCTTGGGTCGAGATGCCATCCGAGACAATTTCCTCTGTTTGATCATTTTTGACAGTCAATCCAGTCTGAGCCGAAGTATTGGAACCAAAAACCAACCCTGGCACAACGCTTCCAAAAGTTGTGGCAAAATCTCTGGAAAGGGCATTTTGACCAAAAGCAAATAGCCCTATGAGTAAAGTCACTTTCCGAATGAATGGTAAAAATATCAACATTGTATATTAAAACTGACAATCCATTTTACTGGATTAGTGATGGGACTCCCTTTCAATAAAATAAACCGACCCACAAATTTAATAAAAACATTCAAACAAATTTTGGGTCAAACCCAAGGAAACAATCTGGGGGAATTCAAATGAGCCGCAATCATTGGTGCGATCTACCGATGTTCACAACCAGCTTCACTGACTTTGGCAACTAGCCAAGAAGTCCCCCATATCACCTAATCCACTTGGCTATTACTAGTCTAATCTTCAAGTTTCAGGATACTCTGAATATCATTGATATGTCCAAAGAGCAATAAAATATCACCTTCCTCCACGACTGTATCGGGGGTGACTACACCTGTCACTTTTTTCTTCTTTGATTTGACTCCAAAAATATTCGGTTTCTCCACCATCTTGATCACCGTCAATATATTGATATGATAGTCTTGGCGGATTTTTGTCTCAGAAATAGTCAGTCCAACATACCTTTTGGGGGTCTTGACTTCAATGATATTGTAATCGTCAGACACATCCAAAGAGTCGATCACACCTTTCATCTGAAGGCTTTTGGCCATTCTTTCTGCAGAATCTTCTTCAGGATGCAGGACTTCATCTACCCCGATGGCTTGGATGACCGTTTCATGTATTTTGTTGATAGACCTACTGATCAGTCTTTTGATATTCAGCTGCTTGAAAATGGCGGTAACCATAATCGATGCACCAAAATCCTCCCCTATGGCGATAATCACAGCGTCCGCTTCCTTGCAGGGAAGGTTCTTCACAGCCTGGGCATCTGTCGCATCCATCACGATGGCATGGGTAATCTTATCTTTGACGGCTTCGACTTTAGCCTCACTCGCATCAATCCCGATCACTTCATGACCGTAACTGGTCAGCCTTGCTGCCAAATGCCCCCCAAAATTCCCTAAACCTACAATGATATATTTCATAATGATGATATTTACTTTTTAAGTAATGAACACTCCCTCTTCCGGATATTTGTACCTCAAAGTCCTGGCCTTTTTTATAAAGGCAACCAAAGCAGTCAATGTGCCTACCCTTCCCAAAAACATGATGACCGTAACGACAATTTTACTGCCTGTTGACAAATCACCTGTAACCCCAAGACTCAGCCCTACGGTAGAGAATGCTGAGAAAATCTCGAATGCAACACTGATCAACGGTAATTGTGGATCAAAGAGCAAAACCAAAAACACGCCCAAGCCAATGACAAAAAATGACAATAGGATCACGGCAAATGCTTTTCTGATCGTATCGTTGCTGATTTGTCTTTTGAATATTTCGACCCGGTTTTTCCCTTTGGCGATACTGATCGCGTTCAGTACGGCCACTGCTATCGTGCTGGTCTTCAACCCACCTCCCGTAGATCCTGGAGAAGCCCCAATCCACATCAATATCAGGTAGATTAAGATTGTCGGCATGGCCAGAGCAGACATATCCACTGTATTGAACCCAGCTGTCCTTGGGGTTACTGCCCCAAAAAAGGCCGTCACAAATTTGCCATAGCCCGAAAGTCCTTTTAGAGTGTGCTCTGCCTCATAAATCCAATAGGTGACAAAACCCAAAAACAACAGAACAAATGTAGTATAGACTATCAACCTGATATTCACATTGACTACCCTGGGGGAATGCCGATACTCTTCCTCACCAGTGATGGATTTTTTGGTCCCAACGACCACATGCTTGAGGTAATTGTAATACCCCAAAACCACCGGAAAACCTATCCCTCCCAAGATGATCACTATGGCAATGATAAGGTGAACGGTGTATTCCTCCCTAAACCCTACCTCATAAAGCCCATTCCCCAAAGTCGAAAAGCCTGCGTTGCAAAATCCGGAAATTGCATGGAATACAGAGAAAAACAGCTGATCTCCACTATTTTCAAACAAATTGCTGTCAATGATGGAAGAAATCAATAAAGCTGCCACCCCTTCTGTCAGCAAGGTAAAGAGGATGATCTTGAGCAAAGTAGAATTAATGGCACCTATATTATCTTCGTTGATATAATCCTTGAGGAAAAGTTGGTTTTGCAGGGAATAGGACCCTTTGAAAAAGAACCCAAAAAACGATGTAAAGGTCATCATACCCAGACCACCTACCTGAAATAATATCATGATGATAAACTGCCCAAGAAACGTAAAATCGGAGGAGGTATCCAAAACGATAAGTCCAGTCACACAGACTGCCGATGTGGAAGTAAATAAGGCATCTATCAAACTGATTCCATTGACAGTGGCATTGGGAAGGGATAATAAGCCTGTCCCTAGCAATATCACCAGCAAGAAACTGAGAATGAAAACCATTGCTGGATGGATCTTTAGCTGATTGGCTACCAAGCTCAACTTACTCAGCTCAATCAAAAAAAGGATCAAAACCAATAGATTCACAAAAAAAGCCTTGATCTGGAGATTCCCCACCGTCATTGAACTTTTCAATTCAACAACTTCAAAATTGACCAGGGATGCCAATAGCAAAACCAGGATGATGCCGATTTCTACGACAAACCTTGCAGTCTTAAATTTCTCCGATTTGGAAAACAACCTGATGGTATAGCCCAAAGACAAGAGCAATAAAAGGGAAAAGTAAATTTTCCCAACCAATCCAGAATGGACTTCATCCCTGAAGCCTAAATCAACCATCAACATCCCAAAGGCCAATACACTGATGACCTGAATAATCCTGTTATTCAGGTCAAACAATTTCCTGATCCTTAAGATCTTTTCGTCGGGACTTTCGAAAAATCTATTCTCCATATCAATTAAAGAACCCGAAAGGTATCAAATAGCATACAGATAGGAAAGGTTTTTTATATATTTAACTCACCTGTAAGCACCATGTGACTTGCTAAACAGAAATCCCAAGCATCTCAAAGGCCATAAGCTTGAGGTGTTGATTCTGTTCTAACTTTATAGTCCACATCATTTTTTTTGAAAAATTAGACTATTTTTGTTGCCATTCGCTAGCTATTGGTACGGAATATTGGATAACCAACCCATCTTTCCGCCATACTGAATTTGATTTTATGAGATATTTTGTATTCATGATCTTCTTGTTTGTCTATATCCCAGGATATGGACAGAAAGTCAATATAGGATTTCGAAGTGGTGTCAGTTTCAGTAATCTGTATTCACATAACGCCCCAGGTGAGAAACCAAGTCCTCAAATTGTAAAAAACCCATCGGGACATATACTGTCAGGGCAGGATACACGTCAAGTCAACTCGCATTATTATGAAACCCGTTTTATTCAAGACATGCGAATTGGTTTATTTTCATATATATATGTGGATTATGAAATTACCAAAAGACTTTCTGGTGAAATTGGACTTGGCTATACGCAAAGAGGAATTGATATAGAATATAGCCTACATTCCACTACTGTCAATTCTGACAACAATACCGTGAAATCATTTCACCAATTTAGACGTGAATTTCGATTGGATTACATTTCGATCCCCATTACCTTTCAATATAAGTTAGACAAGAAAGAGCGGTTTTATGTTGTCGGAGGCATTTACAGTTCTGTAGCTGTTGATTTTTTAATCAAAGAATCACTTGTAACAACAAATCGACAAACATTTGACCCTTCAGGAAATCATTTAGGGACAACAGAAGATAAAAGTTGGACTACAGTGTCATACGCCAACCGCTTTGATTCTGGGCTAATACTGGGCGGGGGCATCAACTTGCCACTGAAAGAAAAAATGGCTCTTGCATTAGATATCAGAAGTGCTGTAGGTATGAGAAATGTACCGAAAAAATATGATCAATATGGATTTCAAGGGTTCAGGAATACTGCAAAAAACATCGGTTTCGAAACTGGAATAAAATTCCAGTATAATATCAACTAAACTATTATCGGCTAAATACCGATAGGTTTGGTTTCGCCTAAAGGCGACTAAAGTGCATCCGAGAACTAGTGTTCCTTGTGAAAAACTTGGTGATCTTTGTGGTTATAATTTTTACAACAAAAATCACCAAGTAAAAACACCAAGTTCACAAAGAAAAAAACACTATATTCTTCGCCTAAAAGCGAGGTATTTTCACCCAGAGTGAGACATTAAAGAAGCCCAGCAAATCACAAACCTATTAGACAAATGGAAATAAACATATCAGACAGAAGAGACATCAAGATTGAAGATATTTTAGAACTGTATAGAGCCAATAAGTGGAGCTCTGCCGACAAACCCACTGAACTCTATAATGGCTTGACCAATTCCCACACACTCCTTTCTGCATGGGACAATGGAAAATTGGTAGGGATTGGCAATGCCATTTCTGATGGGCACCTGGTTGTATATTATCCCCACTTACTTGTACACCCCGATTATCAGGGAAAAGGGATAGGAAAATTGATCATGGAAAGAATGCAGGAAAGGTATAAGGACTTTCATATGCAAATGCTGACAGCAGATGGGGAAGCCATTGATTTTTACCAAAAAACAGGTTTTGCAAGAGCCGGAAAAACAGAGCCGATGTGGATTTATAATGGTACAGAACATTGATTTGGAAACAGGTTTGAGATTGCAGTATAATGTATATGATCCATTCAGAAGAAGATACGCTATCTGTCCGTATTGAAAAGCACCCTGTTTTTATTACTTAAGTTAGTTTTTATTTTGAACTTAATTAATTAGGTTTGGAAAGAAGGTAATTGAGGCAGTATTATTTCAGAAAAATCACCTTTAACAGTTTCAAAGAGAAGAATTCTTTTAGAGTTGGCCTTTAATTGGTCTGTAGCGACACAAACCAAGGTAACCCTCGAAAGATTTGCAGTCTAAAAACGATACCCTCGCTTTTACATATTGATTGAAATAGCGTGGACATCTAATATTTTGAGCCTGACACGCAGCATGACCCAAAACCAACATGAAAAAACTTGTAGCTTTATTGACATTCGCCTTATTGATATCCTCTGCCTATGCTGGCAGTGATGATCACAGCAACCCAAAAAGGGTGGTCATTGCTGGCAAAGTCAAAAATATGGATCCCAACAATCTCGAAGTAAAATTAGCTGTCAACCAGCTTGCGCTAGGCCAAGCTGCTGTTTATGCCAAAGCGGATTCCCTGGGCAACTTTCACGCTTCTTTCGAAACCTACATCCCCACTGATGTATGGATAATTTACAAGACGAATTTTCTTGTCATGGTACAGCCTGGAGACAGTATCTATGTGGAGTTTGATGGCAAACATAAAGACCGTCCCCAATTACTCGAAACAATTAAATTTGATGGGGATGGCAGCAAAACCAACCAAGATGCTGCAAAATTCCAGTCAATGTACTTCTCTAGCACACTTTACCATGATTGGGATGCGAAGATGTTGGCAATAAAAAATTATGACCATGAAGATTATTTACTACATCTGGACTCAATAGGGCATCAATTCACCGACTTATACAATGGATTCTTGGTTGAAGTCCAGCCTGATGAAAATGTAAAAATCTGGGCAAAAACCTTTATTGAACAAGAATATTACGACGCACTTTCCATGTACCCCAGGGAGCATGCAAGGGCCAACAACCTAAAGGATGAAGAATGGAGCGTACCTGAAAACTTCTACGACAAACTTTTGGACAGATTGCCAATTGAAAGAAACATGCTTGTCAGCGGATACGCAATCTCAGGTTTTATCAATAGTTTTCACTACAATTATTCAAGAAAAAAAACAAGGAGTGAAGAGTTAATCCAAAAATATAAAACACCTGAAGGTCATATAGTCGCACCAAAAGAAATCATTGATTCCATCAATGTTTATGGAATCATAAAACATACACCAGACACCTTGTTGCGGCAAATGGTTCTAACAGAATTTTTCCAACAGAATTTAGAAAACTCAGAAATCGATATATATGAGCAGTATAAAAACATTGTGGACACCTATATTCTTGAACCATTTTTAAGGGAGCCGTTATTTGAACAATACAAAGAGGTTAAGAATCGTATAGAAAACCCTCAAATAGCGACAGATGCCTACCTGAAGAAGTTTGAAGATGCTACCTACAAGGAGCTCTTTGATTCCGTCCTGACAAGCAACAAAGGAAAGGTTGTATATGTAAATTTTTGGGCCACTTGGTGTGGTCCCTGCAAAGCCGAAATTCCCCATTCAAAAAGGCTGATGGAAGAAATGAAAGAAAAAGATGTAGCCTTCGTATATATCTGCATTGACTCCAAGGAAGAATTGTGGAAAGCAGACTTAGCAAATTTCCAAATTGGCGGCCAACATTACTACTTGACAAATGAGCAAAGTACAGCCATGAGAAAGGCTTTCGAGATACAGGGAATCCCGTATTATCTTTTGATTGACCAAGAAGGAGTGATCCTGGAAAAAGGGTCACATTTGAGACCTGGGGGCATGAAAAGCAAACTATTGGGAGTTCTTGGGAATTAAAACACATCAATACATTGACCGAATACCCCAAAGACATTGAATTCAAATACAGCTGGAGAAAATACCAACAGCGGGTTCTTGACGACCTAAAAGAACACCTCACTGACGGGCATTTGCATATAATCGCCCCGCCAGGTTCTGGGAAAACTGTCCTGGGACTTGAAGTCGCTCTTCGGCTGAACAGCCCCACTTTGATACTTGCCCCTACAATTGCCATCCGAAACCAATGGATCCAACGTTTTTGCGAACTTTTTCTCCAAAGCAACCTGACCCCCGACTGGATTTCGAGAGATATCAGAAACCCAAAATTCATGACTGTAGTAACCTACCAGGGACTTCATGCCGCATGCAATAACTGGAGGGTTGATGAAGAGGAAATTGACGAGGAGGAGGATTTCCCTAAAGGACAGGCAGAAAATGGAATCAAAAAGTCTACAAACCCAAACCTTGACAGCATTGTATCCGGACTGAAATCGCAGCAAATCAAGACCATTGTTGTAGACGAAGCGCATCACCTAAAGAATGAATGGTGGCAAACACTGACAAAGGTAAAAGAAAAGTTAGACCCCGTCATCGTTGGTCTGACAGCTACACCACCCTACGATGTATCCGCTACAGAATGGCAACGGTACGTTGCATTGAACGGCCCAGTAGACACAGAAATCTCCGTGCCCGAATTGGTGGTTGAGGGTGACCTTTGCCCACATCAAGATTATGTGTATTTCTCATTGCCAACAACAAAGGAAAACCAGAGCATACTCGATTTCAGAAACAATATTGAAAAGCTTTTTGGGGAAATAAAGACTGACGAAACCATCCTAGAAGCCATTCAGCAGCATCCCATTTGGCAAGAGCCGTCCAAACAATTGGACTGGATCTATAACAATCTGTCCTCCTATTCTGCTTGCCTTATTTTTCTCCATGACAATAAAATAGAGATCCCCGCAACACATCTTGAAGTCATTGGAGACAAAAACTTTCAAATCCCCAAGCTCGATTTCGAATGGATCGAAATCTTATTGGACTTCTACCTTTACAAAGAAAAAGAGTATTTCAAAGCCTTTGAACCACATCAAAAGACACTTGAAAAGCGATTAAGAAGGTATGGAGCTATTGAAAGGAGGCAGATCAACTTTTTGCACAACAGGCGTATCACGGGATTCTTGACCTCAAGTATCAGTAAACTGAATGGCATCAAGGAAATTGTTGATTTTGAATATGGCAATCTGGGCAAAGACTTGCGTCTGGTCATCCTGTCTGACTTTATCCGGAAAGAATTTTTCATCAATGCACCTGAAAACAACCTAGAACTGAACAAGATTGGCGTCATTCCCATTTTTGAGAAATTAAGAAGGGAAAACAGAGCCAACAAGAAAATCGCCGTGCTCACAGGTTCTATGATTATCATTCCCCTTACGGCTTATGCGGCATTTGAGGCAAAGGCTGCGAAATATGGCATTACCCAGATCAATTCAAGCCCAGTTCCTTTTGACAGCAGTTATATTCTGATCAACCAAACTGCCCAACTCAAGCACGATATTGTCCATATTGTCACCCAAGTCTTCCAAGCTGGGGAAATAGAGGTTTTGATAGGGACAAAATCTTTGCTGGGCGAAGGCTGGGACGCCCCAGCTATCAATGCCCTCATCCTGGCAAGTTTCGTAGGCTCCTTTGTGCTTTCCAACCAAATGCGAGGCAGGGCGATCAGGACACAAAATGGGAATGGTGACAAAACAGGGAATATTTGGCATTTGGTATGCCTTGATCCCACTTCAATGACAGGCGGTGACGATTTTGAGTTGCTCAAAAGACGTTTCAGAAGTTTCTTAGGTGTTTCGTTCAGAGATGAACCCGCAATAGAAAATGGTATTGGAAGGTTGGATTTGCCGGAAAACATCCACCACAGGGAGGAAGCCGAAAAGAAAAACACTGAAATGTTTGGGCATGCAGGCGACCGGGAAAGCCTAAAGCTCCGTTGGAAAGAGGCATTGGCGACTGGTGTCAATCTCGTGGAGGAGATCAAAATCCCCTTTCCCGAAGAAAGGGAATACAAGGCAGTCAAATCGATGTACCTCTACAAAACTATCAGAAACCTCCTGGGAGCCTTGGGGTCAGGATTGCTGGGTTATGGTCTGGAAAGTCTTGAAATTCTTGGCCGGGCATCGAAAAATATAAAAACTGCAAAAGACCTGTATGTATATCTTGCGGTAATTGGCACCATTGGCATGGTGATTTTCGGAAGGCAGACATTCTTAACACTGAGACTGTATTTCAAATACCGGGACATTTCTAAAGACCTCCAACAAATCGGCGATGCCCTGCTAAACGCATTGATCAAAGCAGGATCCATCCATACCGAGCATTCAAATTTGAAGGTCGAAACTTCGGTTGATAAGTGGGGCGCGGTGTTTTGCCATTTGGAAGGGGGAACAACCTTTGAGAAATCCACTTTCATCCTTGCACTGCAAGAGGTCATTGCGCCCATTGACAATCCACGTTATGTGATTATCAGAAAGAATAGGTTTATGCTTTTGACCAAGCAAAAGGACTATCATTCCGTCCCTGAAATACTCGGACGGAACAAGCACTTGGCGACATATTTCAAGGGTCAGTGGGAAAAGCTTGTCGGCAGCTGCGAATTGGTTTTCACCAGGACAATAGAGGGCAGAAAACTGCTTTTGAAGTCAAGGGTAAAATCCTTGGCGGCACAGTTTGAAGACAAAGTAGAGCATATCAACAAATGGAAATGAAAATTCGGCAAACCAGGACCAATCCCTTGACAATAGATCAAGGGGATTATCCTATAATCTGGTTTTAACGACATAGCTCCACCAAAAACCAAACCTATCGGCTGAAGACCGATAGGTTTGGTTTCGCCTAAAGGCGACTAAAGTGCATCCGAGACTTCGTGTTCTTGGTGAAAAACTTGGTGATCTTAGTGGTTATAATTTTTACCACAATGATCACAAAAAAAACGCCGAGTTCACAAAGAAAAAAAACACTAAAATCTTCGTCTAAAGACGAGGGATTTTCCCCCAGGGTGAGGCATTCAAGAGGTCAGGGCTACGCCCCTCTAAGGTTTACACCATACCATTTCCTACGAAGAGTACAGGGCTAACGCCCCTGACCAGTGATTTTCTAGTATCGACCGCAAGGGGCCTGTCCCGCAGAATTGCGGGAAGATATCTCACTTTGCCTCCCTATGGTGAGGTAAATTCGATATGACCCTGTCGCATTTCATTGGTAGTTGCACAGGATCAATCCCGATAAACCTAGACAGGTTATCCACAAGCAATTTGCCCGCTACACCACAGGCGTGGTGGATCCAATATCAATGTATTTCGGGCTGAATCAAAAAGCAGGTATTTACTTCATTACAGGCATCATCCCGTATATACATGTTTTTTTTTAATCTGTAGACTCATAACCACTGACTCCTTTCAGGACGATACTCCCACCATACGCAGGTTTTATCTGGACAATATCACCCCTCCATAAGAAGGTATATCAATCATCAAGGAATATCGCTTGCCATTCATGCCCTCTCCCGAATGTAGTTCACTGAGATCCACCTCCGAAAAGACCTCATCATATCCAGACCAGCCACTATTGAAAACCACTTTCCACACTCCATCCTGATCAATACCAAACCGGTAGCCGATTTTCGTTTCCACACCAAAGTTCACTACTACGACAACAGGATTCCCGGGGTCATCATAGTGGTAGCGGGTATATGCCAACACCAAACCTTCATCATCCCGATGGAGGATCTCGATCCCCTGTCCGTTCAGCCCACGTGCAAAACCTTCGGATGATTTTCTTAGATGAATCAAATCCCGATACAGGGTCATAATTCCCCCAAAATACCCCAACCGACCCCAAGCCAATGCTGAAGAATCATGAAAATGTTCGAAGGTGAGAAACTCCTGCCCCTGAAAAACCATTGGGATTCCTGGTGCGGTAAATATAACAATCGCCCCCAAGGTAGATTTCTTCTTGGCATATTCCCCTTCTGCATCCCCTGGCTGGATCTCCTCGGGAAGTCTTTTGGAACCCATATTAGCTACTTCGTCATGGGATTCTGTATAGATCACCTTTTCAAAAACGTCATCGTTGAACTTACCCAAAAGTAGCTCCTCCACTGCATGGATACTTCTGTCCGCATCCTTGCCCACCGTCAAGACTTGCCTCAATACCTGGGAAAAACCGATTCCCCACTGAGAGTCAAAACCAAGTCCCCCTTGGTCCAATCTGGCCGTAACAGCCGCATCAAACTTCAGATCCTCCGCAATCAGGATCTTGCAGGGAAATTTCTCCTTTATCTCCTGGTTCAAGCTCTTCAAAAAACCTACCCCCTCTTCCAACACCGCCCCTCCAATATGGTCATTGGCATCGAGCAACCTAATGATAGCTGTAGCATCGAACCGCAGCCCATCACATTGGAATGCCTCCAGCCACAACATCGCATTGTCCCTAAGGTAATTGCGCACTTCCGGTCGGCCATAATCTGGCCTTGTATTGCCCCATGGGGTATTGGCCCGTTCATCATTGTAAAAATAGATGCCCCCCATCCCATTTTCCTCCCATCCGTCAAACTGCCAGAGATTCAGATCCGAAGGTCCCAGGTGGTTGTATACCACATCCAGGATAACGGCAATCCCCCTGATATGGGCTTCAAAAACAAAATGCTTTAGGCCATCTGGTCCACCATAAGAAGTCTCCACGGCAAAGGGGTTGCAGGGATTGTATCCCCATGAAAAATCCCCTGGGAATTCAGCCACAGGCATGATTTCAATAGTATTGACCCCCAAATCCCTGAGGTAATCCAGCTTTTTTGCGGCTGTATAGAAATCCCCGACCTGCCCTTCCTCTTTGCCTTCCCTATTGAAAGTCCCAAGATGCAATTCATAGATCACCACTTCATTGATCGCCGGTGGGCGAAAACCATGGTCATTGAAATCTTTCCAAAGATCATATACGACACTGTTCCCGTTGCTATGGGTCATTTTCAGTGCATACGGGTCGTTTCTGTGCAGTATGTTGCCATTGTTGTGGATGATAAATTTGTACTCATCCCCTGCTGTCGCATCCGGGACATGGCAAGCCCAAAACCCATTCTCTTCATGCTCCAAAGGAAATGAGGAATCGTTCCAACCATTGAAAGAACCATACACAAAAACCTGCTCTGCATTGGGCGCCCAAAGCCTAAAAGTCACCCCATTCTGCCCTAAAACCGCCCCCATTCCGGAATACTTCTTATGATCCATATCTTGCCTTCTATTAGCGCTATAATTATAACCTGGTAGTTTTTTGTCCCCTTAGTGTAGTATGAAGTAAAATTCCCTTAGCCCAATCACCTCAGCAAGCCACATCCCTGCTTGCTATTACAACTTCCAAGCCAAGATGAAAGTTTGGAACGGACTGCTCCAAAAGAAAAAACGGATATGCATATTTTTTTATATCATATCCGACATCTGAAATAAAAACCTGAGTTCGACTATTCTCACTTTGTCAACCTGCCTGCCGGCAGGCAGGAACGGTTTTAAATGGTGAGAACTACGAAAAGAAGGTGCGTGAAGTAATATTGGCATATTGTGGATTGAAAAAGTGAAGTAGATTGCCGTTTAAAACCGAATAGTCGGCTCAGTCAATAAAAACACCCATTTACTGCGTTAAATTTCTGAGCGATAGCTTAGGCTATCCCTCAAAAATTTGCCTTGTAACTGGATATTTTTATTGATTTTGACTTTGTGATAACAATCGAACTCAGGTTAAAAAGAAAAGTTCTCAACAGCGGGAGTACAAACTCCCCATCCAGATCCACCACCATCTCAGCCACCCTGCACCTGAGGTCAGCCCATGGAAAACAATGGCTATAGCCACCACCCAAATCATTGACTGATGGTCATTTGTGTCAACCCTCTTGGGCTACAGTCGGAGACAATTCCCCACTTGCCTTCTTTTCTTTCATAATCACCAAAAGAAGCAAAACCACCGGCAAGGCAATATTCGGCCATCTCACCAAAACTTCTTTGTGCATCAGCCAGCCAAAGCTTAGGAAACGCACTGCAAAAGTCACCAAAACCCAAAATAATGCCCACATATACACATATTTGACGGGGTACGCCAGTATAAGTGTGGCCACCAAAACATCCACTCCACCAATAATCTTCATCATCAACAATGCTTGGTCCTCTTTCAAAGACAGTCCCAGAACATCAAAACTGTTCAATATATATTCCGCAAAATATGGATGTCCCAACCAGGACTCAACCCCATGTATAAAAAACACCAAAGCCAAACCCATCCTTAGGGCCACCCCCCCTGTTGCTTTGGTCCGATCAAATGACAAAAACACCAAACCAATCGGAAGTAGGTATCTTGGGGCATGGCCAGCCAATGACCACATTGAAAAGAAGTTTCCCCCAAAATCCTGCGCCAAATAGCCAAAACCGAATGCTCCCAAAGCGATTGGGAGCATGGCAAACCATAATTTTGGGACTAGGGACAGAAAGCCCAAGATCAGGAATATAAACCCACAGACTTTTTCAATATGCTTCACCTGATCTATCGGCAAAGCATAATCCATAAAGAGTACCGAACCCAGTACGCTTCCAGTCTGTAGATTGAGAAAAAGGCCAATGGTATAAACAAACACACAAGCCCGTCCAATGGCAAGGGGATCAAGCAGCCCAAGCTTTCTCATGGTTTTCGGGGCTTTCTTGAATATTCATCCACAATCCTACCCTGCTCGTCAATTGCCTGCAACTTCAATTCTCCCTGACTCATACTGATCAAATGGACATGGTTGATACTGGCTCCCATCCCCGGAGGCTGGATAAACCACAAACTGGCATCCACCTTCCTTTGGGGCACACCCAATCCCCCTTCTCCTATATATACGATTCCGTCTTCGTGCTTTTTCCCGTCAAGGATTGGCACCGTCCTTTTGAGTATATGCCCATCAGACTCCATAGCCAAATCCACCCTGTACTTATCAAAAATCGGCGTCCATGTCTGCCTTACCCTTGCAAAGGTAAAGTCATTAAAATCTTTGGCTACAGGATATGCAGGCCTGTGGTAGTTGACAATCACCCATCTTTTGGTACTGCGATATTTTTCAAGCTCCTCTATCAACCATTCTTTTTGCTTGCCTCCGATGATCGTTTCGGTATTGAGTGTCAAGACCACTGCATCCATTCCTAGCTTGGTGGTGTAATAATATGAATTGATGTTTTCACTATTGATTTCCCCAAGCCAAAAATTCTCAATAAAACCTATTTCCTCATCGTGGTTTCCCTTGGAAATCACAAGTGGCAAAACCCTATTGTCTTTGGTGGTAGTCAATTGATGGTCTTCAAACCACCAATACAAGTGTCTCCAATTGGCTGTAGACCCATAATCCGCCCCATGAAACAAAGCAATAATCTCTGGATTGGACTCCAACAAGCTTCGCATCTGCTTATTCATATTCTGTCTATCTACATGGGGGGTTCTTCCCGCATACCGTGGTTTTTCACCACCCAACCTTGAATCTCCTCCCCATAGAAATTTGTGGGAATTGGCAATGTCCGAACCCGTGACAAAATAATGCTCTTCTGAAACCTTCCCTCCACTCTTCACAACAAAATAATACTTCTTACCCGGACTTAGCCCTTTTATTTCTGCATGGTTATAAAAGCCCTGAGGCACCCCCTCAGTCTTATCCATGGCCGTCATGGTGATTTTTCCGTTTCTCACCTCATTTTCCTCAAAATTGTATTTTCCCAGCTCTCCCTGTCTGGGAACCGTATCGTAAAAAAGCACATTGTCCTCCGTCATTAAAAATGATGTCCAACTCACAATTGCATGGCTGGAGGGATCTTCCGTAAATACAACCCGGAGATGCTTCACTCCTGATGCCGCCTCTACTCCATTGTCACCTTTGAACTGGGCGCTTGCCAATACCAACAACAGCATTACTGTCAACATTGGCAAATAATTTCTTTGCTTATTCATATTTTTAAATTTCAGCAGTTTCGAGTATAAAATCATGCAATTTATAATTTTCCATCATTCCAGGTAGTTTATCGGAACCCGGTCCAAAAACAGACAGCTCCACAAACACACCTGAATGCTCATTATTCGCCCAATGTACGGAAAAATCCCGTTCTTGATAGGTCGCCAACAATTCAAAAGGCAACTTCCGGGGATTGTATAGGCCTGTTTTTTCCAAATTTTGATACTTGTCCAAAATCAACCTCGCTTCCGGAACAGCCAGTCTCACTTGCTGGTGTACATCCAAAAGCTCTATTACTTGTTTGGGGCTGAAATTACTGTCGATTTGATTCAACACCCATTCGTTTGAACAGCCAACCCCCAAAAGAGAGTCAAAATTATCATCTGCTTTATCACCATAAAAGACTCCAGGCTCTCCATTCCCATGATCTGTTGTGATGATGACGAGTGTTTCACCATCTTGCTCCGCAAAATCCATGGCTACTTTTACAGCCTCGTCAAAATCCAACTGATCGTATAGAAGCGCCGGTGTATCGTTGCCATGTGCAGCCCAATCCACTTTTCCACCTTCTACCTGTAGCATAAACCCACGGTCGTTTGTTCCCAAAAGCCCAATAGCCTTTTGTGTCATTTCTGCAAGACTTGGTACTTGATCCCCAAGCAACTGTTGGTTGTTGCGGTCTATGGTATATGGGAGCGCATCCTCTGCAAATGTCCCCAGCACCGGTCCTGAACCGGGGTTGAGCTTTTTCAAGGCATCTTTATCCTTCACTACCTGGTATCCGGCTGCAGCAAATTGCCCGAACATATCTTTGCCATCGGTTCTTTTTTGGGAGTCAAAATATTTGGCTCCTCCTCCGAGCCAAAGGTCAAATCTGAGTTTCAGGTATTCTTCGGCAATGCCAGCTTGGTCATTTCTGTCGGGAACATTTACACAAAAGGAGGCAGGGGTGGCGTGCGTGACCGGGACTGTCGTTACACAACCCACCGACTTGCCTGCATTTTTAAACTTCTGTAAGATTGGCATTGGTTTTTCACCCATGGGGCCGACATTGATGGCTCCGTTGTTGACACGCATCCCCCCACCCCAGGAAGATCCTGCTGCCGCCGAGTCTGTGACTATGGAGTTGGCGGAAGCCGTGTCCATGATAGCCCTGGCCACCTTCCCCTGCTGATAAAGACTTACCCAAGTTGAGGGGGTATCGTTTTTTCGTCTATGCAGTAGGTCTGCCATGCTCAATGTCCCCATACTCATGCCATCGCTTACCATAAAGATGACATTCTTCGCTTTTCCTTGATTCTTTAGTGTATTCCCCAACAAACTGAAGGATGGGGCCATTGCTGTACCAATCGAAGCCAAAAGGCCTCTTTTGAAAAATAATCTTCTTTTCATATCAAATTCAATTAGATTCCAACTTCTATCTGAAACCTGGTTATCAATTGTCTTCTGCTGTCCTTGCCATCCAGAAAACTTTCCTGTTGTTGTAGGGTAATATCCGTTTGTAATTTTACCCGATGTCCTTTTACATATTTGTTGAGCCCCAGTGTAAATTCCCTTACATCACGCTCAAACTGCCGGATTTCCGGCATTGGCACAAGCCTGGAATACCTCCCTACCAATTCGAAATCCGAAGGCATGAGATAACCTACCTGATAATTTTCTCCCTGACCTGCCCTGATATATCTCACTTCCCCCTGGGGAGAAAATGTCAATGGATCAGGAGTCTGGCGATTGATATATTCACTGCTGATGGAAAGCCCATTATATTTCAAAAGAAAATCTGCCATTACAGTCTTCAAATCCCTGCCTTCATGTAGATAATGCCCCAACTGTCCCCCAGTCCTCAGCGTATTGTTATTGTAACTATAGGAAAAACCTATGGACAATTTTGGACTCGGCTCCCTCATCAGGTCTGCCTCGAAGTAATCACCCCCATTGGTAAAATGCCCAAATGGCAAAAATTCACCCCTAAGGGTATATGCCAATCCTGCATCCGTACTAAGCACATTCCTCCCTTCCCCGGTACTGATCGCTCCCCTCAATACGTACACGTTTTCTATAAAATATGCCTGGATTCCAAAATCGCGGTCTATATTGAATGTCGCATTTACAATCGACCTATCTGGAAGTTGGAGATCACCGGATGAATTGACCCTTTGTCTATTCCCCGGCAATTTGGTCTGTCCAACACCCAGTGAAAACCTATCGGTGACCTGGTAACGCACAAAGGCATCCCGAATGATATTGGGAAATTGGGTCACATCATAATCCATGTCTCCCCTGGTAAAGGAAAGCTGAATGACATAGGTCAATCTGGGGGAATAAACAAACCCATCCAGCCGCAGCCTCAGTCTCCTTACCCTGGCTTCTATCTCCTCAATCCCAAACTTATCAGCCAAGGGAGTATAAAATGCAAACCTGTTCTGCATCCTAAACCTGATGTTCATCTGGAACAAGCTATCAGGTGCAGTAATCTCCAAACCTTTACCGTATTGAAAGTATGGTGTTTGGGTAGGGGGTAGCTGCTGCGCAGCTACCCTTCCCATCACTAACCCAAAACAAACTAAACTAACAAAGATATTGGTGGTTATTTTCTTTCTTGATCCCATAATATGCAAATCCACTTCCCTTCCACCTGCCATGCGTGTACGTGATTTCCAAATCTTCATCTGTACAGTTGACCGGTGATTTTCAGCGATTATCCCACCACACATACAAGTTTTTTTGAAACCCTAGGCAGAATCGCGGATAATCACATTCCATAAATATCGAATCTCCTGTTATTTCAATTTCTGGAAAACCTTCAGTTCGGCACCAGCAATATCCTCCCAGTCGTATAAATGGAATGTCTGGTCCGTAGACATGACTACAAAAAGGCCATTGGGAAATTTCCCGCCAAATGCAGTGGAACTTACCTCGGAGCCATCGCTATGAAGTGCCTTCACCTCTACCTCTTTGAGCCATTTGTGGTCATGGGGGTTTTCCTCGGATCCCTCTCTGGTATATATCTGAAACTTATTCAGCTGCTGGTCAGACGCAAGGATATACCCTGTACCATCAGGCAGTTTGTAAATACTGAGCCCTTCGATGTCCCTTCCAAAATCCTTCGTACCGAACAAGGCCAGTTCTTCATTGCCTTTTTCGGGGTCTGCATGGTATTTCCTAATCCCAAACACTTCGTCTGAATAATAGATATATCCCAATTCATTGTCTACCACAATGGCTTCAATTTCCTTTACCCCACTGTATTCTCCGAATTCTCTGACTTTTTCCATCGTCACGGTGCCATTACCAGCATCCTTGAGGTGATACTGCCATATATATGTCCCACTGGGGCCATCCTTTCTGCCCACTACGGCAAAAATCTCCCCATCTGAAGGCCTTGTGTAGATCGCTATCCCCATGGGATCCCGCATACTTTCCCCTTCAAAAACTGGCAATCCCCCACCGTCAATCGGCTTCAAATCTGGCATACTGAACACCCTGAGCATATCTGTATTCCTTTCTGTGGCAACTGCAATATCAACAGACTTGCCGCCAAGCTTAAGCCCATATGCAACATCCACATTGTTGGGCCTACCCATGCTGGTGATTTTGTTGACGATTTTCCCATCAAGGTCAAATACATAAAGTCCACCACCTTCTAACTTGTCTGTCCCTACTATCAGGCTTTTCTCCGGATCCTCCGGGTGGATCCATATAGCCGGATCATCAGAGTCAAACTCGACTTGTTCAGTAATGACTTTTGGTTCTATGGCATTTTTTGAATGCAAGGGGACGCCATCAGGGGCAATTTTCAGCTCATCTCCAGCAATATCTGCCCAATCATATAAGTGAAATGTCTTATCCGTAGACATGGCAACAAACAATCCGTTGGGAAACTTATCCCCAAAGCTCGAACTTGTCGTTTCCGAGCCATCACTTTCCTTGGCCTGTACTTCTATGCTCTTGAGCAGCGTGTGCTCATGGGGATTATCTTTTGTGCCTTCCCTCGGAAACACATGGAACTTGTTGGACTGCTGGTCTGATACCAGTATGTACCCTGTACCTATTTCCAACTTATAGAAACTGATACCCTCATGGTCTCCCTTGAATCCCTCAGTGGCAAATACTGCAAGCTCCCCATCGCCCATATCCGGATCGGCATGGTATTTCCTAACCCCAAAACCTTCATCAGAATAGTATAGGTATCCCAATTCGTCATCGACAGCAATAGCCTCTATTTCTTTGTTCCCACTAAAGGTTCCAAATTCCCTGACTTTCTCAGCAACGATATTCCCATCATCATCAAGGTCTAGGCTATACTGCCAAAGATATTTCCCGGAAGGACCGGTTTTCCTACTCACGATTGCAAAAACCTGATCATCGGATTCCCGCACATAAAGCGACACACCCATTGGATCTCGATCCTCCTCTCCTTCAAAGAGCTCGATCCCCATATTGTCAATCGGCTCCATCTCAGGCACTCTAAAAACCCTCAACTTGTTCGCCATTCTTTCGGTGACTGCGGCAATATGGAATTTCTCGCCTCCCATTTTCACCTTTCGGATATCCACATTGTTGGGACGTTTTAGTCCCCTGATGGTTTTATCTTCGATGATATTCCCATCCAAGTCAAACACATAGAGGGCTCCATCTTCATGTTTGTCCGTCCCAAGTATCAAACTGTTTTCAGGCTCCTCCTTATTGTACCAGATCGCCGGGTCATCGCTGTCAAACCTTACCGCTTCAGTTACTACCTTGGGAATAATTATTGGGGTTCCGTTCCCAACACCTGCTTGATGGCCATTTGATCCACAAGAACACAGGAACAAAAGGCTACAGAATTTCAGAAACTCTTTTCTTATCAACATCATAGAATGATTTTATAGATTAAAGATTGAATCTCAAGCCCGCCATCCCCCACCAACCATGGATGGAGTTTCTGTAAGGGTAGATTGGATTCCCAAAGTAATGGGCATGGGAACTGTTCGTAAGGTTGTTGAGATTGATAAATGCATTCCATTGGGATGTGATCTTTTGGGATGCACTGAAATCAAGCTGGCCAAACCCTTGGAAAAACCTATCCATGTAAATCTCCTGGTTTTGTTCTAGGGAAGGAAGACTTGTAGTAGCCCCTACCTCCTGAAGCCATGTCTCTCTCCAATTGTATGAGAGTTGGGCAGAAAAGCCTCCCTTATCGTACTGTAGCGCAGCATTGAAGATGTGCTTGGGCTGGAGGGGAAGGGTTACGGTCCTCATTTCCGGTTCGCTCACATTTGCTTTAGATACCGCATAAGTATAATTGGTATAGACGCCGAAGTTCTTAAGAAAACCAGGCAAAAAGTCCAGTTTCTGCTGCCATGCTATTTCTACCCCTGTAATGGATGCACTCTCACCGTTTTGGGGTGTCACCTGCATAAAACCATCATAGACTGAATTCGGATCCTGGATTACAGTCACTTCGTTGAAAATGAAATTTCTAAAGCTTTTGTGAAAACCACCTATCGAGACAAATCCCACGCTTTTGAAATAGGTTTCAAAAGAGACATCGATATTCTGGGCATTGCTTGGGGCTAGGTCGGGATTTCCGGTGGTGATGATTTCATTGTCCTGGTTGATCAACCTAAACGGCACCAATGCAGCAAAGTCCGGCCTTACAATTGTTTCAGTATATGAAAATCGTATATTGGTCATTTTACTGAGTTCATACCTTGCATTCATCATTGGAAATAGATTGAAATAACCTATATCATCAACCTCTACAGGCACTGTTCTCACGTAGTTTCCATCCCTATCAAATTCGACCTCATTTCCTCTATAGTAATTATCCACCTGCTCAGCCCTCAAGCCAAGATTTAGGTTCAAGTTTCCAAATTTGAGGTCAGTCATAGCATATGCGGCGTAGATATCCTCCACTGCGTTGAAGTTGTTTGGGTCTGAAGAAGCCCTGGTCCTATCTTCATCCAATCCAAAATTAGCTTCATTTTGATTGAAGAAATTTTTCCCTGCTACCCAGTCCATGTTCCCGCTTATAGGATATCTTCCTCCAACCAGCGCAGAGTTGTTTGGCACAAAAAAATTATTGAAGGTAAGTGGTTCTGAACCTGAATAACTTGTCCATCTTTGCTCAACCATATCCCTATCCTTTGTTTTTCGCCAAGCCTTGGCGCCAACTTTAAAGAAACCCTTTCCTGTACCAAGGTTGTACGGTGTTTTAAGGTTGATGGTGGCAAACATATCCGTGTCCAAAATATCATCTCTTCTTCTTTCATAATATCGGAAATCCATTTTGGAGGGATCGTTGAGATCTACATTGTTGGTCACTTCATAGCTGCCAAATTCCCTGTTGGAAATATCATAGCTATAGTTTGGCCTTTCACTGTGCCTGAAAGCATAGTATTCTCTCAATGGCACATTGAATGTTCCCCTGGAATAGCCTAAGTTATAATCCAACGTACTCCTGCCTATATCGTGCTGTCCTCCAAAATTCAGGTTCAACAGATTGGTAATCCTGTTGTACTCCCGCATTACCTTTTCAAACCTGGCCCTCTCAGAGACACCGGGGGCAGTGTAATTCCCATTGTCAAGCCCATGCCTGGCATCGTTTCTAAGTTCGTATTCGTCAAACCTATTGTAGACAGCCCTTAAGTAGAGCGAAGATCTTTCGTTGAAGCTATAATCTAGCTGTGTACCAACACTTGCCCTGATCCTCTCAGTCTCATAAAGTGAAGGCCGAAGTCCTGCCAAAACATCCTGGTTGCCATTCCCAAAGTCCCGCACATCCCAGTCATGTCGGATATCCTCCGTAGCACGGTTGTCCTTTTGGTAGTTTCCACTCAACACAAAATCCAACTTGCCAACCCTCTTGCTATAAGTCAAAGAGCTCAACCACTGTGGTCTACCAGACATGGCATTGTATCCGGTTGCAATCTGCCCCCTTACAAAGACATCGTCACCTACCGGTCTTGTGGTGATCAGGTTGATCGATCCAGAGGTCGCATCTGCATCCATTTCGGCGGTAGCAGATTTGATCACTTCCATAGAGCTGATCATACCTGTAGGGATTATTCTAGTATCCGTCTCCCTATCCTCACCTGTTGCAGACATCCTTTGCCCATTGAGCGTCACTGTGTGCATCCCGGAAGGGAGTCCCCTGATCATTACGCTTTCCGCTTCTCCCCTAGAAGGCTCAGTGACTACACCTGGAACTCTTTTGATGGATTCCGCAATGTTGAGGTCAGGAAAACGCTCAATCTGCTCAAATGAAACCACACTTTTAAGATTTAGGGCTTCCTTTTGGACATTGATGGATCTCGATTGGCCTTTCCTAAAGGCTACAATCGTAACTTCATCCATCCCTTCCATTCCAGACTCCAGGCGTATATTGACTGTCACCGACTTATTGGGCTCCACGACCACTTCTTTGGTGACCGTATCAAATCCAATAAAGGAAAAAATCAGTACCTGCGGTCCCTCTGGTACACCCTGAAGCCTGTAACTCCCGGTATTGTCAGTCACAGTACCAAAATTGGAGCCCATTCCTTCGATACGTACTGTGGCCCCTATTAGTGGTTCCCCGGTATCACCATCGTATACTTTTCCTATCACCTGCCCATTGGCGGGCATATCCATAGTATCTTCACTATGTACCAAATAGTCCTTCCGATCATTGTGGCTTGGACTTGCCATTACCGCTGTCATGCAGAGACAGGCAGTAACAAATGAATACAGTATTTTTGTTTTCATGGGTTTATTGGGATTAATTGGGGTTTATTGTTAACGTTTTTTTTTTGACAAAATCCTTCCAGCTTAAAAGACAGAGATCTTTTAACTAAACCTTTATCTAACAAAGGTTAAGCAATTAAACTAACTGGGGGGTAATGATTGGATAATTATAGAAGCTGATCACAAATAATCTATCGACGCCAAATATTCACTTGAAATAACAGCTCTATTCATTCAAATATTTTAATTTTCATGTCCTAATTTAGATATAATTTCAATGGGTCACAAAATTAGTTATGCAAAGGTTTGCAAAGGATAATTAGCCCAATTAAAAGGTTTTTCCCTTACAAAAAACCTTTATTTTCTTTTCAATACAATAAAATGCCAACCTTATCTTCTATTTCCTTGAGTCTTATGGGCCTTTTTTCCATTACTGATTTTTGCGCAGCAAGAGCGATCAGCATAGCCTGGAGGCCATCAAAACCAGAGACAGGCATTTGGCTCCCACCGGTAAGTGATTCGACAAATCTTCGCATCTCGATTTGATATGACAAAGTGTACCTTTCCATAAAGAAATTCAGAGGCAAAGCTCCATGGGCACCATGTTGGTTATAGAGCACATGGGTATCAGGCTTGTTGTTGTCCACCTTAGCCATCCCATTGGACCCGAAGATCTCAAGTCGCTGGTCATACCCATATACCGCCTTTCTGCTGTTGTCTATCACCCCCATGGATCCATCTTCAAATTTCAATGTAACCACAGCCGTATCATAATCCCCAGCCTCCTTGACATCATCAGAAACAAATGCCGCGGCAACCGCATATACCTCCTCTACTTCTTTTCCCATAATAAACCTGGCCATATCAAAGTCATGGATACTCATGTCCAAAAACATCCCTCCTGAACTTTTCAGGTATTCCAAAGAAGGAGGCGCAGGATCTCTGCTTGTGATTTTCAGCATATGCACATCCCCTATCTCCCCTTCCTGAACCAGCGTTCTGATTTTTTGGAAATTGGGATCAAACCTCCTGTTGAACCCAAGCATTAGGTTTACACCAGCCTGGTTTATTTCCTCCAGGGTCTCGATGACTCTTGAGATGGAGAGGTCGTGTGGCTTTTCGCAGAAAACATGCTTCCCAGCAGCAGCACATGCGGAGATGTAATCAGCATGCGTGTCTGTGGGAGAGCAGATGACTACTGCATCCACCTGTCCGCTTTGGATCAAATCTAAGGCTTCCATATTGGGTACACCGAGATCCTCCTTTAAATTGGGGTCCGAAACCGCTACCACTTCTGCATTTTCAATTTGGTTTTTCAGGTTTTCGAAATGGATTTTACCAATCCTTCCCATTCCGATGACACCGATTTTTATTTTTTCCATTGTTATGATTTTTGGTACATACATACTATTTCAATAAAGCTTGGATAGGGACATAATAGGCCTTCCACTGTTGTTTCAAAGCCCAGCTGCAGAATGGCGAATCAACACCTAGGGTAAGCAGGCTATATGAAGATCTTTCAGGACTAAACAACCTGTCCCTGGCATGGAAGCCCTACTGCCAATTTTGGTTTTAGAACTTCCTAGTCCATTCCTTTGGCCATCTTTCGATGACCACCTTCGTCTGGGTAAAGAACTCTATCCCATGCCTTCCCTGTCCATGAAGATCGCCGAAGAAACTGTCATTCCAACCACTAAAGGGAAATTGGGCCATTGGGGCTGCCACTCCAATATTGACCCCTATATTGCCCGCATCAGCTTCATTTCTGAACTTTCTTGCACTGGCACCACTACCCGTGAAAATACAGGCCATGTTCCCATAATTATTGGAATTGATAAATTGCAATGCCTGGACTAGACTATCCATAGGCAACAAGCTCATCACAGGACCAAAGATTTCGGTATTCACCACATCCCCTTCCAGTGGAAGTCCCTCCAATATGGTCGGGCCAATGAAATTCCCCTGTTCATAGCCTGGCACTTTACAGTTCCTGCCATCCAGCAGCAGATTGGCACCTTCTTGTTTCCCCTTCTCGATCAACATCTCAATCCTCCCTTTGCTCTGGGAAGAAATCACCGGTCCCATTTCTACGGACTCATCCAAGCCAAAGCCAGTGACCTTCAGTTTTGCAGCTTCATAAAGGCTTTCTTTGATGCCCCCACTTTGGTCTCCAATAGTAATGATATTGGATGCTGCAAGACACCTTTGGCCGGCACAGCCATAGACGCTGTCGGCAATGATCCTGGAAGTGACATCCAGATCTGCATCGGGCATGATTACCACTGGGTTTTTGGCACCTCCCTGGGCTTGGACACGCTTGCCATTGGCGGCACCTTTGCTGTAGATATACCGAGCCACTTGGGTAGATCCCACAAAGCTGATAGCCTTCACCTTGGGATGCTCCAACATTGCGTCTACGGTATCTTTGCCCCCGTGGACCAACCCCACCAATCCGTCCGGCAATCCTATCCCTTCCATCAGTTCAAATACCCTCACCATGGTCAATGGCACTTTTTCGGAAGGCTTGAACACAAAGGAATTGCCACAGGCAATGGCATATGGCAAAAACCAAAACGGAATCATTCCCGGAAAATTGAAAGGCGAAATACAGCAACAAACACCCAATGGCTGTCTGATCATAAATTCATCAACGCCCCTGGCTATGTTTTCGGAAAACTCACTCTGTATCAATGTAGGCGTGGCACAGGCTGTTTCCACATTTTCAATGGCCCTTTGCAATTCTGCCCTGGACTCTGCTATTGATTTCCCGCATTCAAGGGTGATGATTCTGGATAGTTCCTCCCTATGCTCCTCCAAAAGTGATTTGAGTTTATAAAGTGGCTGCACCCTCTGCATTACCGGCACGTTTTTCCACTCCAAGTAGGCTGCCTGTGCGTGCATTATGGCGGCATCCAAATCCTTGGCAGTGTTTGCTCCCATCGGAACATGTGCCAAGACTTCCTGGGTGGCGGGGTTGATTACCGGGGAAGTCTGGCTTTCCGAACTCTCAGACCATTTCCCATTGATGTAATTTTTTAATTTTTCCATGATATTGAATAGTAATTTAGATGGATCCGAAGATGATATAAACAGTGACTGTAATGACTACCAAGACCGCAGACAC
Organism: Belliella marina; assembly: GCF_042682445.1. Classification (NCBI taxonomy): domain Bacteria; kingdom Pseudomonadati; phylum Bacteroidota; class Cytophagia; order Cytophagales; family Cyclobacteriaceae; genus Belliella; species Belliella marina. The sequence goes on along the minus strand of NZ_JBHUHR010000025.1, from coordinate 22,713 downwards.
CAAGCCAGCAAAGCGCCAACCCTTCATTTGGGAATCACTGTATTTATAAGTATTTTTTGTAAGACTTGTATAAGGCCAGAGATAAGACACCAAGAACATCACCAGGCAGTTGAGCAAAAACTCAATCCCCCAGATATGTACAAAATGGATGTCTACCTGAAGGACAAAGGTCGCCATGATGTAGAATACCAAGCCTACAAGCAAAGCTGACTTGGCAGCAGTTGGGGTCACCTTTTTTGTAAAAAAACCAGCCAACATAATGGATGCGATAGGTATGAAGAAAATACCATTCAGCTGCTGCAGGAGCTGAAAGAGCCCTTCGGGTGCACTTGCCACCATCGGTGCTGCCAAAATAGAGCTTACTGCCAATACCGCCGCAGAGACCTTCCCTATTCTGACCAATTTTTTGTCAGACACAGAGCGCTGGATGATTCTTTTGTAAATATCAATACTGAAGATGGTGGATGCACTGTTCAATACGCTGTTGAATGTACTCAATACCGCTCCCATTACTATGGCGGCAAAAACACCCTTCAGACCTACCGGGAGGACCTTTTTGACCAAAGCGGGATACACCAAATCCTGATCATCCATAAATGAATCCCCGAAATAATAAAAACCAATCACACCGGGCAGAATGATGATAAACGGAACCAATAATTTCAAAGCCCCTGTCAACAACAACCCCTTTTGCGCTTCTTTTAGATTTTTTGCCCCCAAAGCCCGTTGTAAGATGGTCTGGTTCATACACCAAAAGTAAATCTGGTTGATAATCAACCCCGTAAAGAGTGTCTCAAATGGAAGCACCGAATCCTTTTCACCTATCACACTGAATTTCTCTGGGCTGTTTTCAAACACCTTGGCAATACCTGAAAGGGGATTGCCCTCACCAATCATGATCAAGGCAAGCAATGGGACCAGAATCCCTCCCAACAATAGCCCATAGCCATTTATCGTATCCGAAACAGCCACAGCCTTCAAGCCTCCAAAAACAGCATAGACAGCGCCCAGTATCCCAACGCAGACAACCGTAACCCAAAGGCCTTCCTGATGGGTCACCCCCAGCACTGAGGATACTTCGAATATGCTTTCTAAATTGATCGCACCGGTAAAAAGAACTATTGGAAGTAAAGTAACTGCAAATGAAACCAACAGAAAAAAAGCGACCATTGACCTAGTCCCAGCATCAAATCTCATCTCCAAATATTGGGGGATTGTAGTCAGCCCCATCTTTAGGTACTTGGGCACAAAGTATACCGCTGCCAAGATCAACGCCAAAGCAGAAGTCACCTCCCAAGCCACGATGATAAAGCCGTTTTTATAAGACGATCCATTCATGCCTACCAAATGCTCGGTAGAAATATTCGTCATGATCATGGATCCCGCAATAACTATCCCGGTGAGGCTCTTTCCCCCAAGGAAATACCCTTCTTGGGTAGAAAGGTCTTCTTTTCTCGTTTTGTACCAGGCGTACCAGGCCACAAATAGGGTGAAACTCACAAAACTTATTACAGTCAGGGTCATTAAAATTTGGTTTTTGGGTTATTGATTGTGGTAATAGGTCACTCAGGCAAAAACCCTGGTAGAGTCCCTTTGCCTATCTTGGTATTCTTTCAAGCTATTGCCTGCATCATCTATGGATTTTGACTTCCATTCCCTTTCCGGTATAGTCACCGACAAGGTTTGAATGACCACTGGGGAGTTGACGGCATTTGCGGCTTCAATGACTCCAAAGACCTACGATAGCCCATCCCCAGAAAGCTGAAAATCCACATTCGCCATCATAATTCCTTGGCTGGACCTTTCGTTTTTAGCGTTGCTTGATATCACAATACAACAGCTAAATATTTAATAAAAAAAGGAAACGCAAAACTATCACCATGCAAAGGTTTGCGTAAACGAAATAAAACATCCAATAAAAAAAAATAATCAAAATATTCCCTCTGGGATACTCACATAGCCATTAGGAGCTGGCCCAAGTGATTTGTTTTCCTACAAACATGGAATACCTACCCACCACCATTGCATAGACGAGCAGGCTACTTCTGATTTTGTATTCGGGATTGAATTTATGATGACCTCCCAGATCTCTCACTGTGATCAAAAAAATAAGTATGCACCCAAAACAAACATCGACACCCCTGCTCTTACCATCTTCATTTTTGAAGAATCAGAAAATCTAAAAAAAAAAGCCCATCTGACTGTCGTAAACTGCCCTTACTATCACCTATTGGAAATGATCTGCAATAGTTTTGTTTGGAGTGTTTCTAACATAGATAAAAATAAGATACCAAAATGATAGTCAATTGTTTAATCGGGTGCAAAAGTAAGAAGAATTAATCTTGTAAAAAACCCAGTCCAAATACGTCTTTCTAAGTAACGGCTATGAATTGATATTATTTTTACGTATTTTTACTTAATTACGAAATTAAAACAATTGGTATCATGCCTATTCTAAAATCAGATTGCCAGAGCTGCCACAACGACCATTGCATCATCAAGAAAAACAGGCATCTCGCCCAAATGAAATCATTTATCGACAGGAAAAGCATGGTCCAATGCAAAAAAGGCCAGAACCTCATCATAGAAGGCGCTCCTGTGCATGGGCTGTATTTCGTCATGGAAGGGAAGGTAAAAGTTGCGAAAACAGGCCTGAACGGCAAGGAACAGATCGTAAGGATGGCGGGCAACGGTGAGATCATAGGCCATCGGGGATTTGGAGTAGGGCAATTCTACCAAATCAGTGCAGTATCGCTTGAAGACACGATATTGTGCAATTTTTCCAATACAGAAATGAAAGAAATGCTGCTCACCATCCCTTCCCTCACCTACGATTTGATGATCTTCTATGCCGAAGAACTCAATAGGAGCGAAACCAAGGTAAAGAAATTCGCACAGATGACCGTGAGGGAAAAAATCATTGACGCCATCCTATATATCAACCGAAAATTTGGCCAACACAAAGGCTTTTTGAACCTACAGCTATCCAGGAAGGAGATCGCGGATTTTGCGGGGACAACCGACGAACAAGTGATCAGAACCATCTCATCCCTGAAAAAAGAAGGCCTTATCCTTGCTGCTGGCAAAAAGATTGGCATAAAAAACGTAAATATACTTAGCAAAGAGATTTCGGAACACAACCATTTCCTAGACAGCTAAAACACCACAAACACCTGTATTTAAGCTTTTTAATCTTACAAACCTGCTAAATAGCAGGTTTTTTTATGGTATAAAAGATTGTTTCAACCTGCCCTATCCCATAAAACACAAACCTCCACTTACGTATGTTTGCAACAATAATTAAGTACTTATACTTAATAATCATTGAAACACAGTCTCTCAACACTTAAAAACCAGCCATGAAAAAAATCATTTACTTATCTACCTTGCTCATCTGCCTGACCACGCTAAAGGTCTCGGCACAGATCACCTTGTCTGCAGAAGTCAGGCCCAGAACAGAATTCAGAAACGGGTTCAAGACATTGACCGACCAATCCAAAGACCCGGCACTCTTTACCGAACAAAGATCCAGGCTATACCTGGACTATGCATCAGAAGCCATCAAAGTAAGGGTATCCTTCCAGGACATCAGGATTTGGGGGGAAAGCCCCCAGATATTCAAGCAAGAGAACGGCAAAGCCTTTATCAATGAAGCTTGGGGTCAATATTACCTAAACCCTGTCTACTCAGTGAAAGTCGGTCGGCAGATCATCTCCTATGACAACGAGCGGATCTTGGGCGGCCTGGAATGGGCCCAGCAGGGACGAAGGCACGACGCCATGCTCCTGATGTACGAAGGTCTGGAAAACAACACCAAGCTCCATGTAGGACTGGCCTACAACCAAGACAGCGATGTACCGGAGCCCGCATTCCTACAAGCGCCAGGCGCCTCGTTTTACAATGTCAACGGCAATTATAAAACCATGCAGTACGGCTGGTTCAACAAAACCTCCAAGACAAGCAGCCTTTCACTGATCGCCATGAACAATGGCTACCAAAACGCCGACTCGACAGTATCCCAGAAGCAGACACTGGGCTTCACCGGACACACGGGCCTTTCCGGAGTGAAAATAGGCGGGGACTTTTACTACCAAACCGGAAAACAGGGACAGAGGAGCATCAGCGCTGTTTTGGCAGGCATCAATGCCACATTCAAAACAAAGGTAACCCCACTGACCTTTGGGGTAGAATACATCTCTGGAGACAATGATCCTACCGGGTCCAAAATCACCAGCTTCAGTCCTGATTTCGGCACCAACCATGCCCACAACGGTTTTATGGATTATTTCTATGTCGGACCACAAAACGGAGCAGTTGGGGTCACGGATATGTATTTCAAAACCAGTTTCAATGTAGCAGGAGGTGCCCTGAAAATGAATATCCACGAATTTCTGACAGGATCCACACAAACTGGCAATGACGGCGCAAAACTGGACAAAGCCATGGGCACGGAGATCGATTTGGTCTTCATCAAAAAACTTAAAGGGGGAGTACTCTGGCACCTAGGATATTCCCAGATGTTTGCCACTGACACCATGCAGGCACTCCGAGGTGGTGACAAAACCTCGATCCAAAACTGGGCCTGGACCATGATCACCTTTTCCCCTACACTTTTCACTTCAGAAAAATAAAGTATTCCAAAAACATCGATAAACGAAAAAACATATGATATCCATAAAAAACCAAGCCATCAAGGCCATAGCTATCCCAGCCTTCCTCTGTACCCTATATAGCTGCGGAGGCAATACCGCCAACGATAGCGCAAGCACATCGGAATCTGCCACCTCCTCCACCGTCCAACTTGACATAGAAAAACCACAACTCACATTCGGATTTATCAAACTGACAGATATGGCCCCTCTGGCCATTGCCAAAGAACTTGGCTACTTTGAAGACGAGGGGCTGTTCGTAACCATAGAAGCCCAGTCCAACTGGAAAAACATCCTGGACAGGGTTATCGACGGACAATTGGATGGGGCGCATATGCTGGCGGGGCAACCCATCGCCGCCGGTGCCGGGTTTGGCAGACAGGCCGAATTGGTCACGGCATTCTCCATGGACCTGAACGGCAACGGGATCACTGTATCCAACGAAGTATGGGGCAAAATGAAGCCTAACGTACCAAAAGATGCCGAAGGCAAGCCTATCCACCCCATCAAAGCAGATGCCTTGGCACCTGTTATCAAGGAATTCAACAATGCAGGAAAAACCTTCAAAATGGGGATGGTTTTCCCTGTCTCCACCCACAATTATGAACTCAGGTATTGGCTGAGTGCAGCGGGGATCCACCCTGGATTCTATACCGCCGACAATATCCAGGGACAAGTGGACGCAGAGGTATTGCTCTCTGTAACCCCTCCACCACAGATGCCTGCCACCCTGGAAGCTGGAACCATCTATGGATACTGCGTAGGTGAGCCATGGAACCAGCAGGCAGTATTCAAAGGTATCGGAGTTCCCGTGACGACCAACAACGATGTATGGAAGAACAATCCCGAGAAAGTATTTGTCATGACCAAAAAGTTTATGGAAGAAAATCCCAACACCGCCATTGCTGTGACCAAAGCCCTGATACGGGCAGGAAAATGGCTAGACACCCCAGGAAACAGGCCGAAAGCGGTAGGTATTTTGGCCAACTCAGCCTATGTGGGAGCGGATTCGGTAGTTATCGCCAACTCGATGACTGGAACCTTTGAATACGAAAAAGGAGACAAAAGACCCTCACCTGATTTCAACGTGTTCTTCCGGTACCATGCCACCTATCCATTTTATTCAGATGGAATATGGTTTCTGACCCAAATGAGAAGATGGGGACAGATCCCCGAAAGCAAACCCGCGGCATGGTATGCAGAGACCATCAAGGACATCTACCGTCCGGACATCTGGATGAAGGCAGCAGAATTATTGGTCAAGGAAGGCCATCTTGAACCAGCTGACATTCCCGACACGGATGGCTACAAAGCACCTACCACCGCATTTATCGACGGAAATTCCTATGATGGAAAAGATCCGATCGGATATATCAACAGCTTTAAAATCGGCAACAAGGATTAGAACAGACAAGGGCCCGGAAATCATCCCGGCCCTTGCCCCAACTTCAACAGAATGAATTTACAAATGAAAGAGAAATCAATCAGTACACTGCGGTTTGTAGGACTGGGCTTTTTGGAACCCATGATCCGAATGGTCAGCGGAGAAGAAACCAAAAAGAATATGGCAATATTTATCAAGAAATCTATATTCCCGCTGGCATCCATCTTTATCTTCATAGCCTTATGGCATATGGGCGCCTCCTATCTATACAATAAGGAAGCAGCCGTAAGGATAGAAAAAGCCAAAACAGAACAAGGGGAAGAAGCGGCTTTGGCCATGAAATCCTGCATCGAATCAGGAGATGTCAGTTGCCAACCAAACACGCTTCCCTCCCCTTCACAGGTATTCGCAGCCTACCAATCCCTCTGGAGAGACCACCTGGAGATTTCGGGAAAGAAGGCGGACTTCAAACAGAAAGTCGTACAGACCAATTCCAAAAGGGCAGCACAGGGCCTGCCCCCCATCAAATATACCGGAAGGCCTTCTTTTCTGGACCAAATCGGAACAAGCCTAAAGACGGTGGCGGCTGGATTCTTTCTGTCACTGGTGGTCGCAGTACCGATCGGGATCGTCATCGGACTGAGCGAGGTGCTCAGAAACTCCTTCAACTGGCTGATCCAGATCCTCAAACCTGTCTCACCTGTAGTCTGGTTGCTGCTGGTATTCATGATCGTCAAGACCCTGATCACGGATCCCAATATGGACAAATCCTTTATCATTTCCTTTATCAGTGTAGGATTGTGCGCCATGTGGGCCACCTTGATCAATACAAGCATGGGCGTATCCAGTGTACCCAACGACTATATGAATGTGTCCAAAGTACTTAACTTGAGCATAGGCCAAAAAATATTCAAAATCATCATCCCGGCATCGTTCCCACTGATTTTCACGGGACTGAGGATTACCTTATCGGTCGCCTGGATGGTATTGATCGCAATAGAATTGCTGGCGCAAAGTCCCGGTTTGGGTTCATTCGTTTGGGAGGAATTCCAAAACGGCGCCAATGATTCCAATGCCAAAATCATCGTAGCCATGTTTGTGATCGGACTTATTGGCTTTATGCTGGACAGGATCATGCTCACCCTTCAAAATCTCATGTCATTCAGCAAAGCATAATACCATGGCACTACTCGAATTAAAAAATGTTTCCAAATCCTATGGAGCCGGCTCCAAAAAAGTGGAGGTACTCTCGGACATCAATCTTTCCGTCAACGAAGGGGAGTTTGTAGCCATCGTAGGATTCTCAGGCAGCGGAAAAACAACCCTGATCAACCTGATCAATGGCCTAGCGCTTCCCGACAGCGGAGAAGTCCTGCTGCATGGCAAGCCCATCACCGGACCGGGCCCAGACCGGGGGGTCATCTTCCAAAACTACTCCCTGCTACCTTGGCTATCCGTATTCAAAAACGTGAAACTGGCTGTAGACGAGGTATTCCCCAAGCTTGGCAGAAAGGAGAAAGACACCCATATCAGAAAGTACATTGATATGGTCAACCTCAGTCCGGCCATAGACAAAATGCCTTCTGAGCTCTCCGGCGGCATGCGGCAGCGGGTTTCTGTGGCCAGGGCCCTGGCTATGGATCCAGAGATCCTGCTGATGGATGAGCCACTCAGTGCATTGGATGCATTGACCAGGGGAACCCTGCAGGAAGAAATCGTAAAAATCTGGAGCCAGGACAAAAAAACAGCCATCCTCATCACCAACGATGTGGACGAGGGAATCATGATGGCTGATCGCATCATCCCACTGACACCAGGTCCCAAAGCAACACTCGGGCCGGAATACAAAGTAAACTTCGAAAGGCCCAGGATAGTCACGGAAATCAACAAAGACAGGGAATACAAGATCTTGAGGAATGACATACTGGAATACCTCATAGAAGTAGGGGCTACCAGAAGACAGGTAAGCGATCAGAAATACATCCTCCCAAACCTGCAGCCCAAGCTCCCCAACAGATCAGTTTTCAGAAAGGGAAGCAAGGAAAAACCAAGTTTGAAACTTTAGAACAGCAAGACCATGGAAGCACTATTAGACAAAAACACCTACACTATTCCGCATCTCGAAGGCAAACCCGACATGCTGGTGTGCCAAAACCTCAAAAAAGTCTATCCCACCGGCAAAGGGGACTATGTGGTACTTGACGATCTCCACCTGGCTGTCCGTCAGGGGGAATTTGTATCGATCATCGGACACTCAGGTTGTGGAAAATCCACATTGCTCACCATGATCGCAGGGCTCAATGAAATCAGCGGGGGAAAAGTCTATGTAGACCAGCAAGAAATCACAGGCGCAGGTCCTGACCGTGCCGTGGTCTTCCAATCCCCCAGCCTACTCCCTTGGCTTACGGCCATACAAAACGTGATGATCGGTGTCAAGCAGGTTTTTCCACATGCCAGCAGTGCCGAAAAAACCGATATCTGCAAATATTACCTGGACAAAGTAGGCTTGGGCAACGATTTCCATAAAAAAGCCAGTTCACTCTCCCAAGGCATGCAACAGCGTGTTGGGATTGCCAGGGCTTTTGCGTTGAAACCCAAGATTCTGCTGCTTGACGAACCCTTTGGCATGCTCGATTCCCTCACCAGGGGAGAGCTCCAAGATGTGCTGCTGGAGATCTGGCAAAAGGAGAAAATCACCGCCTTGGCCATCACCCATGATGTGGATGAATCCATATTCTTAGCTGACAGGGTTATCATGATGACCAGCGGTCCTTATGCCAAAATCGGGGATGAATTGGCCATCCCTTTTGATAGGCCGAGAAACAGAAAGGATGTCTTGGAACACCCGGACTATTATGACTACAGAGGCTACCTGATCAATTTCCTGAACCATTGACCCGAGAGGAGAAGCGAGTAAAACTAGATACGAGAAGCGAGAAACAAGATAAGTGACATGTCTTTCTACGACTACGTCACCTCGACGGCAGGAGAGGTCTCGCCCCGTCTTTGAAGAAGGCAAGTGAAAATTGAAGTTGGAGTGTGAAATTCAGTTCGGGACAAAGGTCTCGCAGAGATCGCAAAGACGCAGAGGTACGCTGGGGATAGTAGATGCTGGATTACAATCAAGAGGCTGAATTCTTGATTCATTATTCGGAGTTTAAAATTCATAAATTCAAAAAAGTGTCCAGTAAAATCAGGACGGGACAGACGTGAGACGTTAGATATGAGATTTGAGATATGACAAAGTATGCTTTCTACGACTACGTCACCTCGACGGCAGGAGAGGTCTCGTCCCTATTTGAAACTGGAAAGTTAAAATTGAAGTTGGGGTGTGAAATTCAGTTCGAGATTTCTCCCTTTGCCTCCCTAAAGTGAGACAGGTTCGAAATGACTTGCCTATAAAACGAGGAGTTAAGTATAAAAAAAGTGTCAAGTAAATTCAGGACGGGACAGACGTGAGACATTAGATATGAGATTTGAGATAT